>JBGTAI010000089.1:0-44760 GCA_041749955.1 Pirellulaceae bacterium
GTTCAGCCCAAGCAGCCTCTTGTTGGGGGCCCCATGTTCTTCGAAGTAACCGACGACGTACTAGCGTTGCTCAATTCACTTCACGAGACCACGACTTGGCTCAAAGTTGATTCGGATGGCTCATTGAGCATCGAAGAAAAAGTCAAGGCTGAGTAACTGACAAACGTTACTCGTAAACCAAAAATTACCCGTAGCTTTTGGGCTGCGGGCAATTTTTTTGTTGGGTAGTATTCGTTACAAAAGTAAGCGCTCATTGAAGTGCATGTTGACGTGATTGCTAAGCTTCAAGATTTTGGAGCGGCGAATGGCGAAGCATTTTGGTGAGGCCCAGTGGCGAGCGTGGTTTTCCAAGTTTGAGCAGCAGGACATCACGGTGGCGCAGTTTTGTGACGCGATCGGAGTCTCTGTTCCGTCGTATTACAAATGGCGGCGCAAGTTGCAGGTGGCCGAAGGACACCGTGAAACGACACCCCAATTCGTGTCTGTCGTGCTTTCCCGCCCGACGCTTGAGATTGAACTTCCCTGTGGGGCGAAAGCGAGCGTGGCGAACGATGTTGAATCGCTTCGACCCGTCTTGCAAGTCCTGTTGGAACTCGGAGCCAAACCATGATCGGGCTTGCTCACGGAGTGAATGTTTATCTCTGCACAACACCTACGGACATGCGACGTGGCTTCGATGGCCTCAGCGGGATGGCGGAATCGTTACTGAACCAGGATCCGCTCTCGGGGCACTTGTTTGTGTTTCGCAATCGCAATCGAGACAAGCTGAAGATTCTGTACTGGGATCAAGACGGCTTGGCGATCTGGTACAAGCGATTGGAACAAGGCACGTTTCAATTTCCAACCGACGGCAAGCGGAAAGAAGATCTCGCAGTTGGTGTTGAGATTTCCAGCAGCGACTTGTCCTTGTTGCTGGGCGGCATCGATCTGCGATCGGCGCGAAAACGCAAACGATATCAGCATCCCAAAAATCCAAAATAGTTAGCTGTTGTCTGGAAACTTTTTAGCTCGCGTGTTGTTTAATCAGGCATGGATGCCAACGAACTACCAACGGATATCGAACAGCTAAAAGCGCTATTCATTTCGACGTTGGCTGTCAAAGAAAAAGAGCTCACCAAGGCCCAGCGGCAGGCGACTCAAGCCCAGCGGCAGGCGGCGCTCGCTGAGCAAAAAGCAAGTCAGCTGTCCGCGACGGTCACCGAGCAACAAGCCAAGCTGGCGGCCAAGGAACAACAGATCCTTGAACTTCTCAAAGCCCTACGCGGCAAACAGCGGGAACGCATCGATCCGGATCAACTGTTGCTGTTTGAAATCGGTGAGCTGGAAAAATTGATCGAAGAACAAGTCGCAGCCGATCAAGAAGAGTCGCGACCTCGTAAGAAACGCAAACGGGGTGGTCGCTTGATTCCGGATCATGTCCCCACGGAAACCATCGAATACACGCTGCCCGCAGCGGATCGTCTCTGCCCGGTTGATGGCAAACCGCTGGAGCTGATTCGCTGGGAAGAGAGCAAGCAACTGGACTACATTCCCGCTCAAATCAAAGCCATCGTGCACCGGCGAGCCGTCTACGCTTGTCCGGCGAAACACGATGAAGCCAAGCTGGTCACGGCCCCCAAGCCACCGCAGCCGATTGAAAAAAGTTTGGCGACCGCCGGTTTACTTTCGCAAGTGGTGGTCAGTAAGTTCGGTGATCATTTGCCCGGCTACCGGCAGGAAGACATCTTCTCGCGGCACGGCATCAACATCCGCCGCAGCACGATCTATAGCTGGCTGGCGCAGGTGGCCGATCTTTGCCTGCCACTCTACGCGTCGATGTGTGCTCGCGTTTTGCAATCGAAAGTGATTCACACCGACGACACGCAGGTCAAACTGATCGATCATTCGATCGGTGGCACACGATTGGCTCGGTTCTGGGGTTACCTGGGTGATGCGAATCATCCTTATGCAGTGTACGACTTCACGACCGACCGGAGTCGCGCCGGGCCCGAGTCGTTTCTGAAAGACTTCCAAGGTTATTTGCAAGCCGATGCTTACGGTGGCTATGACGGGATTTATTCGAGTGCTCCGAGCAGCATCGCTTCGGGAGGTATCGTCGAAGTCGCTTGCTGGACGCACTGTCGTCGCTATTGGCACAAGGCGAAGGAGCAAGACGCTGCGCGTGCCCATCATGCATTGGCTTACATTGTTCAGTTGTACGAAGTCGAACGCGCGACTCGCGATTGCGATGCGAGCACGCGTCAAGCCAAGCGTGGCGAGTACGCTGCACCGTTGTTAGCTGAATTCGGCAAGTGGCTTGCGGACGAATCGTTCTTGCCCAAAAGTCTGATCGGCAAAGCGGCGACATACACCCGTAATCAATGGACAGCACTCAATCGCTACATTGAAGACGGTGACTTGTCGATCGACAACAACTTCGCTGAGCGAGCGATGCGTCCGATCGCTATCGGGAGAAAGAACTGGCTATTCGTCGGCAGCGAGCGGGCGGGGCAACGGGCCGCCGTTCTCACATCGTTGATCGCCAGTTGCAAAAACAACTTCGTCGAACCCTGGGCATACTTGAAAGATGTGCTCACTCGCTTGGCTTACCAGCCAAACGAAGATGAACTTGCCGAACTCCTCCCTGAAATCTGGCTGGCAGCAAACCCCAACCACCGCTGGGAAATCGCCGAAACTCGAAAAAACGAACGACAAGCAAAAGCGTAGTTCCTCGTGCGCTTACTTACAAAATTGGCTTAGAGGGTTTCGCTGGGGTTAGGCCTAGTTTTCGTTTTTCATAGTAGCCAGCAGATTCTTTGCGTCAGCACTGAACAAGACAACTCGCGAGACCAAGGCAAGAAAGAATGCCTGAGTTCGGATCGAGACTGCGGATTTGAGAGCGTGCAAACCGGATTCGTTTGGCGACTTTGCTTGGTTCTTTCCGAGTCGCTGAAATTCGTTGACCCACAAAAAGACACCTCGCGAGTGTCACTTACACTCATACTAGAAGGCTCATGGATCAAAAACAACTTCAGGATATTTTTCTTCAGATTACACAATCGGGATCGTTTCAATTCCCAACCGAAATTGATGAAAACCGAATTGCGAAAATAAAGAAAAAGCTCGCAGATGCAGGTATCTCTGCCGACGATTACGACTTCAAGCCTTCCCACCCAAACGTATCTGAATACCATTGTAACTTGTTGGAAGAAATCGCTTTAGTATTCAAAAGTGAAGGATTTGAGGTGCCCGAATCATTCGTAGGGATTCTAAATGACGGGGCAATCCGCGCTGAGGTGATGCCACTGTTCGGCGAGGGGGCGATTATTTCCTATTCGGTTGGATTAGCTGACTATGCGTATCAAGCCTATAAGGCGATTGCTTGTAGTGCGTCAATCGGAGATCCACCAATCGAACCTTTGTTTTCGCCACAAGAATGCGGAAATTATTTGATCCAGCTTGCTACACATTTATCTTTGGGAGACCCTAGAAGTTGCCCAGAATTGCCCTTGCCATCGCTTGAATATATTTCGATAGCTGTAGGGATGTTAGAAGGTACGACACGATTTGTTTTAGCACATGAAATAGCTCACTTGACACAAGAAGAATCCGATGAAAAAAAGGGTTCGCATCATTTGGAATTTCGTGCCGATGCTCACGCGCTCTCCTATCTAATGCGACGTTACGAAAATCTGGAAGAGACGGATCTCTTTGAATCACTTACTTGTACGGCACCTCTATTGTTTTTCGAGTTGGTTTTTTTGTATCGACTTGTTGATGCATGTCGTCGAGGCCAAACAGTCCTTGACTATTCCGATCATCCACCAGATCTTGTTCGCCGAGACGCGATGATTACACAGCTCTTGGATTCACTTGGAAATAGGGAGGAATTTTATCCCATTTACGGAAGGCTCTCTGCGCCGATCGGGCATGCTGCTGAAACTCTGCTGGAATCACTCGAAAAAAATGAAAGTGACTTTAAATCCAATTCATTTCGTATTGCATGCCCAGGATATGAAGATTCCCAGATACCGCTGTTACTTGGCTTGGTTGAACTTTTATTAAACAAGAATATTCCATCAGGAGCAGGTCGGATCGTTGCGGAGAGAAATTGAAGCCACGCGATTCAAATACCTCAAACTGCTTTAACGAAGGTGCAACATATTTTTCGCCAGTGCCGACGAGTATTCCGTCACGCCATGGTTTTCGGCGCGCTCGGGTCGGATCTTTCATTCGTCGACGGTGCGGCCGAGGCCTTCGGTTTTTATGCGGTACTTGGTGTTTAAGCAATGAAGTCATTTTCAATTCAGGCGATGTGAGCGATCCGCAATTGTTTTGCGTTGCGCTATTGTCGGGTCACCATGACGCAAAGGGATTTTCTGGCTGGGGCAGAGGCTGCATTGGGGGATTTGCTCAAGCGCGAAAAATTGTTTGAGTTCTGCGTCGGTGGCGGTTGGGGGAATTGCTTGGTAGTCGCGGAAAAGTTGCCAAGTTGGAATGTTTTCGAGACGCAGTTTTTTTTCCATCAAACCGAAATACGCGAGTGCAGGACATTTCCAAAGGCGTTTCCGATAAAGCTGGGTGCAGCGTTTTTGGATGCAGGCGTTCCATGCTTCGCGCGGGTTGCTGATGATGGGTAGCGCGGAGCCGTTTGGAGTTTCGTATTGGCGTCGCCAGCCGATGTGCGATTGGCGGATGCCGATGTTCAAGCGTGGGAAGTCACGGCGGTAGCGGGCGACTGTATCGTGGACGGATTGGAAGCGTTCGAGATAGGCGGGTGCGGTTCCGTGTTGCGAGATTTCCAGTTTGTAGAAATTGTCGCAGAGGACTTTGGGTAGGTCGGGGTGACGGTCGAGGAAGAAGCCGTTGGTGACCAACAGTTTTCGGGCTCCGGGGAACGCGTGGCGACCGAGGGCGAGGATTTCGCAAAGGTCTGGGTTGAGTGTGGGCTCGCCGCCGAGGATCGCGAACTTTTTGGGTCGCAAGCGGTTCGTCCATGCGTCGAAGTTTTCTTGGGCTTCCTCGACACTGACGATCCCGCCGGTGTGGTGGTTGCTGTAGTGCGAACATTGCGCGCAATAGAGATTGCAGGCGTGAGCCGCATGGAATTCGAGGCTACGGAATTGAATCATGGCGATTTCATCTTGGTGATTTCATAATGGCGATAATCATCGGGGCGATGTCCATTCGAGTTTTCTTAAACCGTGTTTTTTCAAGCCGCGACGCAGGTACCAGCTTCGATTGCGGAGATGGGTGTAAGCGGGATTGCTGATGTGACGATGATCGAAACTGTGATCGGCGGTGATCGCGACACGTAGTCCTTGAAGCCAGCCTCGGTAAAAGAACTCCCAGTGCTCGTGGACTTTCAGGTTCTCGTCCCAGCCGATCTCTTTGATCGCGTCGGTTTTGGCGACGAAACAATTCGGAACCATGTCGCAGTAGAAAATGTTTCCGTCTTGTTTGTGCGAGCTTTCTGCGGCTCGAAGGATTCGTTGTTTGTCGAGGACTTCGAAACAACGAGGAACGGCTTGGCTGGGTGGCGCGGCGGCCAGTAAATCACATTGCTCGCCGCGCAAATGAAGTTTCTCGACCAACCCGGCGAGGTCGGTTCTCGCGGTGGCAACATGATCGTCGTCTATCAATAAGAAGTACGGCGTCTCGACCGTTGCCAATAAACGGTTTCGACCAGCCGAAATGCCGATGTCGAATTTGGTTTCGATTAGACGATCGACTCGTTTGGCTTCGACTGGATAAGCAGTCGAGAATCGTTTGTCGGGATGACTGTCGTCGAGAACGTGAATCCGCACGCCCGGTGCATGTTGATCGAGGGATTGGATCAATCGAGCGCATGACCAGGGGCGATGGATGGTTTTGATGATGACGGTAAGTTGATCCAGCATTGTTACACCATGTTCAAAATTTGAGTGGCCAGTTTCATGGTGTCGAGATAGTCTTTGTGCCGACCGGCTCGTCGCTTTAGCCTGAGAATGGTTCGGATCGTGGGAACGTTGCCGATCGCGGTTGGGAACGATGAATCGAACAGTTCATCAAATTCCTCGGGCTTGAAGGCTTCGACGTCGTGCATGATGTCGAGCACCGGTTTGCAGGCGATTCGTGTGCCAAGCATTGGTGAGTCTTTCTCCCGGAGTTCGCCGCGCCGCCATTTGAGGCGTTGGCCATTGGCGGCCGTTTCGATCGCGGCATCCCACTCGGCCAGTGAAAGCGTAGGATCCATCCAGATGTCGACATCATGGGCGACGATATCGAAACCGTGCAGACGTAGCGCCGTCGAGCCGATGATCAAGAATCGGTGCGGCAAGTTTTCGAGAATGTCATACGGATGCATTAACCGAACTTTCGCAGTTTTGGATTCACGTGGGCGATTGCGTTTTCGATTTCATCACGCGTGGGCTCAATGCAGACGAACTTGATCAATTGTTCGATGGCCGCTACGGGATCACTTGTCAGTTCGGCAAAATCAATGCGATGAACTGGGATTTCAGAATGGGCATCTATGAATTGCTCGCGATGTTTCATCAGCGAACGCTGAAGAGATTCGCATTGTTCATCGGTTCCGGAGTACCATTTCCCGGCGTGTTTGCGACTGCGGTCTTGCAGCGATCGGATGCTCGCTTCGATATCCCGATCGACGGCGACAATCCGGAGTGAGCCGCCGAGAGCGGCATGGAGATGGTTGGTGAACCGGCAAAGATGCGGATATTTGCCGCCAGCAACGGTGTGGTCGCGTTTGGCTTCAGCTTTGCGCGGAATAATCCAGGCTTTCAGTTGTCGTGCTAGTTCGTCGTCGAGCATGGTTGGATCGGTGGCGGGAAAACGCATCGCGTGTTCGCACAGTTTCGAAAGCCCCTTGGCTTCACCTCCGCCGGTTGATTCGTAGCCGCCAAGTTCGTTGCCCATGTGAACGCCAAGATGATGCATCACCATCGCGACACAACTGGTGCCGCTGCGATGCGGGCCGAGGACGGCGAAGAACGGTGCGTCACTGTGATCAGCGTTCTTCGCATCGTTGAAAAACCGCGTTTCTTTCCACTTGCGGCCGCAGATGTTTGATTTGGTGGGCAGTTGTCCGGCCAGCCAGCGGTCGGGAACGTAAACGGCGATTGATTCTTGCGAGACTTGTTTGCCTTGCACGACCGCTTGATAGCGACGCTGAACGAAACGACCGAGATGATGGTCGATGTGATGTTTGCGATGCCAGTTGTTCCAGGTCAAATGCCGATAGATCGCTTTCATCGCCCCGCGGCCGCGCACCATGAAAGCGTGTGTGCGATTAACGTTGTACGGTCTGTAAACGTGTTCGGCGATTTTTTGAGGCGGATGCTTGGCAGCGTAAAGGTGCTGGCCACCGAGATAGGCCAGTCCCCAATCGGCTGGCAATTCGGAAATGTAGGCCTGCACGCGTTCAGCAAACCCTTCAATAAATCCCGCGTCGTCTTCGAAAACGACATACGAGTCGATCCCCTCACTCAGGCATTTCTCCAAGATCAACAGATGCGAACGGTAACACCCCCACGCGCCTTGGCCGGCTTTCCATTGAGGCGGCGTTGCAAGACGGCGGCCGTCGATCGCGGCGAAGCGTTCGGGAGCCGGAAACGGCCACGGTTGCGGAAGCTGCTCCAGCCATTCGCGCAAACGGTCTTCGCGCCGATCGAGATTGATCAAGAAGCAACGCTGAACGATGTTATTATTCGGCTGCAGAAGCGTCGTTGCTTGTGGCGACTGGATTGTTTTCAAGTTGGCGTTCATGTTTTCGGATCGCGGTAAGGACAAGTTGACGGGCGACAACGCGGGTGAATTTTCCATGCGGGAGTCCTCGGATTTGGGCTTCTTCGATTAACCACTCAATAATCGTGTCGAGATTTTCACGGCAGCCAGCGACTCCCCAATCGTTCATCGTGGCGGCTCGGGTCTCGCAACTACACGATTCGCTGGGACGGGCGAACCAAGTCAACATTTTTTTCAGCTCGCTGCCGGGGCCAGGCTGAAAGGCAGCGAACTTGATGATTCCGGGATCGGTGTTCTCCGGCATATAGTTGGCAAGCAGTTTTTTCAGCTCGGACACTGGTTTGCGGCGGCGACGACGATTGACCAGAGCCATGCCGATCGTGACGACGTTGATCGCTTGCGGGTTGCTGTTCCGTTGACAGGCGTCGCAGGCGTTGGCCGAAGTCTTCACTTCGAATTCGGCCAATTCGCTGGCGACGCGGCAGCGGTTGTCGGGTTTCAGGTACGGGCATTGCATGGTTGTTTCACCGTTCATTAAGCGGCGACCTCCTGGACATGTCCGTCGAAAGATCCGCTTCCGGCGGGTGGATCGCCGGGATCATCACAAGTCGTCGAGACGAGTTCCCACCCGCAAGTCCACACCCAAGTCGTCGTGCATTCCGAACCGCCCGACGAACTGGCGTAGTAAGATTCGCTGCTGCCCGATCCGCTGTTGGAATTGCTAGAATCGTCGGAGCTGTCGCTGGAGCCGGAACTGTCGCTTGATCCGCTCGAATCGCCCGAGCTTCCTGAATCACTGTCGCTGTAACTTTCGCTTTCGCTGTAACTGCCGCTTGAGCGTTCGCTGCTGGAAGGTTCCGAAGATTCGCTGGATTGACTTTCGCTTTCGCTTGATTCGCTGTCGCTGGATTCACTATCGCTGGAGTCCGATGATTCGCTGGAGTCACTCGATTGGCTGGACTCGCTTGAGCCAGATGATCCAGACGAACCGGATGAAGTTGATATGCTAAACGAGAAACTTTCGGACTCGCTTGATTCAGAATCAGACGATTCGCTGGATTCAGATGACTCGGATGAGTCGCTGCTGGATTCGGAAGACGAACTGTCGGAGCTGGAATCGGATGAACTGCCGGAACTCGATGAACTGGAGATACTCACCGAAGGTTCGGAGATACTGGAGTGGGAAGAGTCTGACGATTCGGATGACTCCGAAGACGAACTTTCCGACGAGGAGCTATCCGACGAACTGCTCGACGATGGGCTGGATGAACTGGAGCTCGAACCGCTTGATGAGCTGGAACTACTGCTCGGCTTGCTAAGCGAGT
Organism: Pirellulaceae bacterium; assembly: GCA_041749955.1. Taxonomy (GTDB): domain Bacteria; phylum Planctomycetota; class Planctomycetia; order Pirellulales; family Pirellulaceae; genus JBBSJZ01. Next base: position 9,051 of record JBGTAI010000089.1, read on the forward strand.
AACTGGAACTGCTTGGACTACTGCTTTCGCTGCTCGACGATTCGGACGAGGAACTGATCGACGACGAACTGCTTGACGATGGACTGCTGCTGGAGCTCGAACTCAATGAGCTGCTACTACTGCTCGACGAGTCCGAGGATGATGAGCTGCTGGAATCGGAAGATGAGCTGCTGCTGGACGAACTAGAACTGGAACTGCTGCCATCGCAACAGCGGCATCCGATCGAAAGGTAGGAAGAAGTGTCCTCGTGAAAATGGCAAACGATCTGCTGCGTCGTCAGCAAAGCGTAGTCGCAGACGTTATAGACCGATACGCTCGCACCGATAGGTCGCCACTTACCAGCTTTGAAACGCAGCTCTCTGGCCGCGCCCCAGGATTTCGATTTGATTCGATGAGTTGGTTTGCACAACAGCGTCTGTTTCGGCGGATCGAGGAACCAAGTCCCGCGTCCGTCGAATGTGACGCCGAGGTATTGCGGTTGGCTGACGTTGATCGGGCCACGGATCGGCTGGGCGCTGGTGTGAGCGACGTCGATCTTGATCACATCATCGTCCACATCGGTGACGGGTTGGATGTTGCCATCTGCGTCAACGGTGTGCAATTCGCAATTGGCCGAGCCGGTTGCACCGCCGTCGCGACCGGGAATGCCATTTTGCGGGACTTTGATGAGATAAGTCGATTGATGGAAATTCGACAGCCGTACGACTGCCCATTTGACTCCGGTGCCTTCTTCGCGCCAAAGAATTTGAGCCGAGCCGTTGGGATTGCTATCGAGCGAGCTCGGATCGTCGGCGCGGACATCTGCGTAGTTGTGCCACGTCTCGTTGATGTTGATTCTGACCGGACAGACACCACTGACCCACGCACGTCCGATACGTTCGTTCGACAGGGGTTCGAGTAAGATCGCGAACCGTCCGAGATGTGCCGCAGTTGGTTGCTTGCCGACTAAAGCAATTTGGTTTTTGAATTCGCGTTCGTTGGTTTGCGGCTCAATGATTGGAGTATCAAGGCCGACAATCGAGAACCGTTCCAGCGAGCCGCCGGTTTGGTTTTTGATTTTGACAATGTCGCCTTGGCGGAATGGGTTCTCCGACGGCGAGTTTTCATTGTGCTGGTTCGCGACATGGGCGCGAGCCGCATCGACCATGGCATTCCAGGTCGTTGCCGATATTTCGAGCGGACGACCGGCTTGCGTTTTTGCGAACTTGTCACCGGGCATGCGTCAGATCCCCAGTTGGTTGAAGTTACCGTATTCGTAAACCTGTTCGACATAGGCAGCGACCGGTTTTTTGATCAGCGTGTTGGAGCCGGTGTCTTCGTCGTCGGTGAAGCGAACCCACAAATAATGCCAGCCCTCTTTGGCGATACCAGAGATCGAACCGAGCGACAGACCACTGACGTTGGGGCTGCCGGCGAAACGAAAAGTGATCTCCCAATCCTCCGTGCCGCGTTTCGAACCGCTCGCGCCAAGAAACAGCAATTCGCCTTTGGCAAAGCCTTTGAATAGGTCGTTGTTGACTTTGCCCGTCAGGAGAAACAGAGCGTTTTTGTACGCTCCCGTCACGAACGCACTATTAATAAAGTGCGTCTCGGTGAAGTTGTAGACCGGAACGGTGATATCCGTGCCACCGACCTGGTCATCATTGACGGCGATCGCTCCGTAGAAGTTGGGCGCGGTTTCGTTGGGGGCCGCGTAGCTGCCCACCGTGTTGCGGCTTTGGGCGACGTGTTGCGTCCCGCCGCCGGTATCGAAACTGAATTGCGGTTCGTTTTTTCTCGAATAGCGGACCGCACATTCCCAGATCCCTCCGCCGATCGGATCAAAACTAACATCGCCACGACGCAGACCGGCATAGAGATAGGGCGCGGTCGCATACAGCAACGCCCGCACAACCGTGTCGTCTTCGGTGCCTTGAATAACGAAACGCAACTCGGCCTCAGGCGAATCGCCTTCGGTGCCTTCGCGGCTGCGGTAAGTTTCGTCGATCGTGATCGGCATTGCGAGATTCTTCTATTCGGTGAAAACTAAACGACCGCGTTTGGATTGATCGACGAGGGCTTTCGTGTTGACGGCGACTTGTTCGGTGGCTTTGGCAGTTCGCTGTGAAAGGCTGTCGGCACCGAGGCCGGCCAATCCGAACGCATTGAAGCCACCTTTGCTCTCGATTTGTTTTTGCTCGTTGGCCAGTGTTGTCCCGCTTGATTCGAGTGCCGATTCGATATCGGGCAGCGACATCGTCGGTTTGCCCTTGCTGTTTGGATCGGTGGGGTCGGCTTCAGGTGGCGTCGCGGGTTGTTGGGCTTCTGCGATGGAGGCCTCCCAAGCACGACGGGCATCGTCGACGGCGGTTTGACTGGCTGCCATGTCCGAATCGAATTGCTGGTCAATTCGGTTTTGCTCGGCGGCTTGCATTTGATCGAGTGCCGATTGCGTGCCGGCTCGATCGGTTTCGATTTGCTCGCGTCGCTGCCGTCGTTTCGTGTCACGCTCGCCGACCGCGTCCAACATCGACTGTTCGCTGGCGGCGTTCTTGGATCGGGTCTCGTCGTCGATTGCTTTCGTTTCGGCTTCGACGTTGATGTCCTCATCGAACAGCGATTTCAATCGCACCCAGGCTTTGCGAATGAAGCCGACGGTTGTGTTCCATGTTTGTGTCAACATGTTGACGAACAGCGACCAGGCGTCGGAAAGAAACCCGATCGTTTCGACCCAACCGACTTCGAGACCGGCGGTGGCGTCGTTCAGTAGACTTGCCGCTGCAAACGTAGCTGCCGTGCTGATGGCAAGAAACGATTTCTTGAACGCCAGCCACAGGCCGGTGAGAAAATTCACGCCCCGCTGCCATTCCATTTTCAAAGTCAGCCAGAGAATCTTTGCCGCCAAAGCGATGTTGCCCGAAGCGAGTGCGGCTCCGATCGCGTTCCAGGATTTGAGCGCGTCGTTTTTCAGGACGGCGAATTTGCTGGCCAGCCATTCAAGTGCTTGGCTGCCGATGTCGGACGAGTAAAGCAGATAGGTTCCGAGTGCAATTGCGGCGACGACCAGCAAACCGAGCGGTGACAAGATGGCCCCGATCAACGATCCGATCAAACCAATCGCGGACGCCAATCCAGCGAAACCGAATGCCGTAATTTGAAGTGCGATGCCCAGTCCAACGAGTGCCCCTCCTAGAATGGCAATTGTGCCAACGATTGCTGCCGCCGTGATGACCAGCATCCGGTTTTCTGAAACCCAAGCTCCGAAAATTGAAAGCAGGCCAGACACACCACGAATGGCTACACGGAGCGATTCGCCCAATGCTTCGCCAATCGCGATCGCGACTCCCTCAAGTGCTGACAGCAAAATGGTGAAGTCGCCTTGTAGCGTGTCGAGTTGCGTGCCTGCGATACTCGAAGCAGTTCCTGATGCTTGTCCGAGTGCTGCCGTTGCATCGCGAAGTCTTTGGGCACCCTGCGAGATCAGTTCCGCAGCACCGGCGGCTTGTCGAGCCGGAAAGATCGTGCCGAGGACTCGCAGTCGTTCACCGGAGCCAACTCCCGCAAGCGAGGATTCCAGATCGCCAATGATATCGGCCAGTCCACGTACGTTTCCTTTTTGATCGCTGACTTTCACGCCGAGTCGATCGAGTTCCTTTGCGGCCTCCGATGATGGTGACGTTAACGAAAGCAGCATGCCCCGCAAAGTGGTTCCTGCCATTTCGCCTTGGATGCCGGCGTTGGATAGCAGTTGAATCGAGGCTGTGATTTCTTCGAGCGAGATACCAGCTGTTTTGGCCATTGGCCCGACGAACTTAAACGCGTCGCCGAGCATGGTGAGATCGGTGTTAGCCGTGGTCATCGCTTTGGCCATCACGTCGATCGCGTTGCCAAGTTGGTCGGCACTGATTCCCATGCCCGACATGATCTTGGCGGCTATGTCGGCAGCTTCGGCGATTTCGATTTGACCCGCAGCCGCCAGGTTGAGCGTCGGCCCGAGTGCGTCCATGATCTGCTGCGTATCAAAACCGGCGAGGGCGAAATAGCTCATCGCCTCGGCGGCTTGGCTGGCTGAGAAGACCGTCGAAGCGCCCATTTTCTTTGCGAGCGTTTCAAGTTTCAGAAACTCATCACCGCTAGCGCCCGTCAACGCTTTCACGCGGGCCATGCGTTGTTCGAAGTTCGCGAACGCTTTAGCACTGAGTGCGAAAGGGACAGCGGCAAGTCCACCGGTCGCGAGCAGTTTCATGCCGGCGGCTTGGGCACTAGCTCCAAAGGACTTCAGTCGCTTCGACGCTCGCTGCAAGCCACGGACAAGCTTCGCGTCGCGTGTGGACAGTTCAACGTATGCCGATCCGGCGCGAACTTGTCGTGCTGTGGTCATACGTTGGTTGGCCTATTGGTAAGTGCGATCGACGAAAACTTGTTTGAGTATTTGGATGTCGCCTTTGATTGGCTTTCGTTCGGCCAGTTGAACCAGCGGATTGAAGTCGTTGGATGAGAACGGGCGTGAACGTTTTTTCGGGTCGCGATGAATGTTGGCGAGCGTTGCAAGAATCGCGGATGTGTGCTGCCAAGCCTCTCGGCGTTTGGATTGGGACATCCAAACGAGTTCTCTTAGTGTCAGTGGGCCGGGAGCGACGCCGACGATTCCGGCAAGTTGCCAAATGAGTCGCCAGATCTCGGCGGCTGCGATAGATTTTTCGATAGTTGGTTCATAAGTTTCTGATCGAGATTTGGATCGTCGAGCTGTTGGTTCACCAACGCGATCGCTTTCGTTTCCAGATCCCGGAACTTCTCCAGCGCCTTGGCGAGTAGCTGGCGCCGGTTCCTGGGGAAAAAATCGACCAGCTCCTCCAACAAGCTGGTAGTCGCCGTATCGATGGCATCGCCTGCCATCGCGCGACCGAACTCTTCATCGGAGATTGCTTTCGAGTCGGCTTCCGGTTGGCAGATCACGTAGATCACATCGCACAACAAAATCGGATCGCCAGCGAGTCGCTCGATCAGTTTGCCTTCGACGGCTTCGAGCAAGTCGACTTTAAGTACCGTTCGGACTCGCCGGATGGTATCGACGTTGATCGCCAGCGTCCATTTTCGACCGGCGTTATCGGTGAACATTCGCATTAGTGGCTATTTTATAGGTTGTGTTTGAGGTCTGAAGAAAAGATGAACAGCGAGGTTTCTACTTATATCGGGGGCTCTTCTGGAATGGAGTCAATCCACGCCGGTGCCTCCGCGGCATAGGTCGGTTTGATCGTCACGTCGACAGTGATTGCCTCTTCGAGGGCTTCGTTGCGTGTGAACGAGAGCACCGCACAAGTCGCGAGCAATCCCTCCGAGCTCGAATCGGAACTCGGGCCGGACATGATGCGGAAAGTCAAAGGCGTGTTGCTGAAGAACGATTGTCGAATCGCGGCAAATCCGCTGTCGTTGGTGTCCCATACCATTTGGAACTCAATCGAAGCGTCTTTGAGCGTGCCGACCGTCGCGCGCCAGCCATTGTTGCCGCGCGTGGTGACGTCGGCTTCGGCTTTCTCGAGATTGAGCGTCAGGTCTTTGACGTTGGTGATCTCGGTGTTCGCCGATGAACCAGCCGCACCGTAATAAAGTTTGGCATCAAGGCCGAGTCTGACTGACATTATGATTTCCTTGGGTTAACTTCGCACCGAGTCTTTCCAGAACTTCGGCAAGCGGTCTTTCAGTTTTTCGAGTGCAGGCCCCATGAACGGGCGTTTTGGATATCGACGACGTTTTTTTGAATCCGCCACAAGTGTGTCGTTTTCTTCGGCAATCAATCGGGCGGCTCGTTCGGCTTGAGCGAGCGTGGTCAACCGCCTTCTGGCGAATCGCTTCCGGCCAAGTTTGCGAACCGGGCCGAAGTCGCCTACGCGAAACGTTTTCGGTTCAATCAGTCGTGGCTTGGGACGGATGCTGCCACCAAACTCATGTAGGTTCCAAATTGATTTTGAGTACTCGTTGGTTGGGCCAATCGCGACGTTGTCATTACCTTTGTCGACGGAGTACCGGATGACTCGCCGCAGGTGACCCGTTGGCGTGTGTGGTGCTGCTCCTGGTCGCGATGGTTTCTTGCGTTTGCGAATGCTGCGAGAAGCGGTTAGGCGAATCGCGGCTCCTGCGTGGCCCAGGTTTCTGAATGATGCGTGTTGAACTTGCCTTTGAATGGAACGATTGTTGAAACTGGTTTTGGCACGAATTCGGATCATCTTGGTGGATCATCTTCATTTTACCGAGCGATTCGAAACGTCAGCGTCAGCAGGCTGGTGAATTGGTTCATCTGATCCCAGTGCTCCTGGGAATACAAAACGCGATGCTCGGTGCGGCTCCAAATCGCGGCAGAAAAACTCGCGAGTCGTTGCAGGCGAAAAAAGTCCGCGATCTCTTCGGCAAGGCTCACGAGCGGATCAATTTCGGCGGCGTCTCCGGTTTTGAATTTCTTCTGGATTGCGACGTCGATGTCCACGTCGTGCTGGTTGCGGGCGCGATCAAGACTACTGATCTGCAGTTCGCGCGGCACGACACTGACTCGCAACTCGTTCATGTCTTCCAGTTGGAAGTTTGGAACGTACAAGCGATGAGCAGTAACCGGAAGGCTAAGCGTTGCCGCATTCAAGTCGGCTACGATAGAGTCGGCGATGTTGAGAACAAGTGACACTATTCACCGATGCGTTTGGTATGGATGCGGAGTTTGATGCGGAACGGGTCGCTGTATCGCCAAGCACGCTGATTGCCGATGGGTAAGACTTCGTAGGTGTGGCTTACGCCGGACTCGGTTTCGATAATGTAATCGCCTCGTTTAGGGAGCGTCGGTTCGCCACCGAGAACCAGATCTTTGGTGTCGATCAGGTAATCGCGAATCTCCGCCTTCAAAATCAAACCATCGCCCGTGTCCTGCTCCGCAACGGTTTTACCAATCGTCGCGGTGAGCGTCGTTTCCAATTCGCCGCGACGGTACGTGACCAACCTTGAAGCGTGTCGAGTCAGTTTTTCTGACAACCAAGCTTGACCTTTGTGCAAAATATCCGTCATCGAAGTTTGTTTTTTCCGATCACAAATCCGATAAACAGACAAGCGGCACCGAACGCGATGACCAGAATCCATTGGCCCAGCCATTGGGCACCACGGCGCACCGGGCCAGTCCGTTCGCGATTGAGGAGTCCGTTCTCTGTGCAATCGTCCTCGATGTCGGGAGTCGGCCGAAGCCGATCCCGAAGTCCTTCTTCGGTGATGGAATCCACGATCTCATCGTCGGTTTGTTTCGAAGTCATGGACATCGCAATCGGTAGCTTCAATTCTGCACCACCCGTCGTCGCTGGAACTTGGAAGACAGCGAGTTCGTTGCGGTCGTCTTTCGTTCTTGGGTACGGGCAGGTGGCGTATCTTTCATCCCTGTAAGTAAGGATAGACTGCGATTTCTTGGAGGCGTGATCTTCGAAAGCTACTTCTCGGACTCCCTTTGGCAATGTCTCCAGTGATTTGGGCAGCTTGCCTCGCATTGCCGACAACAGAAACGGAGTCGATTGGCCCAAGCCTTCGCCGCCTCCGCCCCACGTCAACAGTCCAACCACGCGCGGGCCAGCCTCGGTGTGCTCGACCAGACTTGATCCGCTGCGGCCGCCGATCGCTTCTGGTTTCCAGGTTAGCACCTGGCCCTCGCTTCGGTTCATTTTCAACACTTGCAAGCTTGGCCATTCACAGCGAGGACAGCCGAATGTGGTTACTGATCGGTTAGCGTCGGGATAGCGATCGGCTAATGGGATTGGCGTTACGTCAATGGCGAACTCGGCGTTACATTTAAGCAACGCGAAGTCGACGCTCATCCCACGACCGTATCCGGCAGCGATGATCGCCCCTTGGCCACGTTCGCCTGAGCCGTCCGTATTCCAGCGTTCAAGATTTACGACTCGACCGCGCGTTGTTCCGGCAACGTGGGCATTGGTCAGCACAATTGCGTTTCCGTCATTGTCGCGGCCAACTACCGTGCCACTACCGCAAACTCCACTGACCGTGACGCGCACGGTGGCCCGCGTGATCTGATCGAAGCGATCTTCGTTGCGAACATTGGCTACCGCTTCCAGTTGCGTTGAATCAATGCTGACTTCCTCTCGGAGCGGATTCAAGATGATGGTGTCGACAGATTGCTGGAGCACGGAATACATCATCGCAGGCGGTTGGACTTCAACCGGATAAATTTCCAGCGGTTGAACCACAATCGGATTAATAGACTGCGGAGACGGAAAGACACGATGAACCAAATGAATCGGAGCCGGCGCAAGCTGGATTGGAGGTGTTTGGATTTGACATTGGCCATTCGGGCAGCTTGGAAAAATAGATTGCTGCTGGCGTAATGAGAAAATCGGTCGCGAAAATCCTGGTGCGTTTCCGATGTGCTGGCTGAAACCGGCGGTGACGACACACAATACGGTGATGAAACTCAGGGATAGAGATTTCAAATTCATTGAAACGGGTTCCTTATTTGGTGAAAAAAACGAGGGTTCGGCCATAACCCCGAAGGGAGATGGCGGTGAACCCTCTCGCTAGCCGGCGATTGGCCGGTTAGCGAGAGAGCTCTTTAGCTTTTCAGGACGACGAAACAATCTCGAATTACTGGTTGAGCGACAGTCGCGACAAATCGAATTGGCAACCCACACATTGCATTGACGGTGATGTAACGCGGGTTGGTGAATGCGAACAGGTCTCCATTGTTGTAATTGGCCAGTTGAATTGTCTCGTTGCTAGGCAACAGACCTTCGATCACCCAAGCCGAATTCGTAGGCTGGGTGGAAGCACAAAAACAACTCCGAAAGTTGGCCGCATTGAGCCATTGGCTGGTCGTGCCTTGGTCGAGTTTCAATCGCTCGACCAGTGTGGCTCGGTCGGCCGTTACTTGGTGAATCGAACCCATGTTTGCTTACTGGCTCAATCGAACACGGACGGTCGGAGCATTGACGGCCGCTGCCGCGACTGCTTTGCCAAGCAGCTTGTTGCCGGTCGCCGTCGTAACGGCTTGGGTGTTGGTTTGATTCCAATACACCTTGTCGCCTGCAGCAATGGCAATGGCCGCATCTTTGTCGATGTCAAACACGCCCACCACGGCAATCGAGCCGAGCGTGTTAGCTCGGATGTCGTGCTTCGTGACTCCGACCAACTCGCCTAGAACAATCACCGAACCGGCGCCGGTATCTGCCGGCGGCGTATAATCAATCGCGTCCCCGCATTGAACGAATTCTGCTGACATTTTTTAGTCCTTTGGCTGAAGTCTCTATGATTTGAGGAATCAAGCATGCAAGTCGAAGGCTAGAAGCCATCCCTACGATTGCGTTTACTCACCGGCTACTTTGACTGCCGCTCGAGGATCCTGGCTGTTCACACCGAAGTCGATGTACGAGCGAAAGCCCATGCCCAGCATGTTCGGTGGCATCTCGACGCGTTCGATCACGGGCGTGCGACGTCCGTTGAGGAACACGATCTCGAACGCCGGCAACACATTCGGGTTCGCGAACAAGTACCAAGCCTTGCCGCTCGCGCCGTTGTAGTAGCTGTCCGATAAATGCGGCGTCGAAACGACGCGGTATTTGTTGCGGTGTGGGTTGTCGACCGGAATCTTTGTCGCCGAACCGCTCGCGTCGATCATCAACTGCGAAGATCCCATCAACAACTCCGCGTCAGTTTCCAGTTCAACGGGGACGACCAGATATTCAGGCCGAATGTTGACCGGTTTCTGGTCTTTTGGTTTGTTGCCGGGGCCCGCCTTTTGCTTGCGGAAAGTCGTCTTGGCCTTCGTCAAGCTGTTGGCACCAAACGCCGTATCGACACCAGACAGCAGATTGCTGTTACCTGTGCTGAAGAACGCCGGCGAGTTCCCGAGCAACAAACTGAAGAACAGATCGTCGATCGACTCGGCTCCACTGCGACCCATCTGTCGCGGGATGTCCATGAAAGCCGACAAGTCATCGTTGATGATGTCGTGCCGAGTCAGCATCAGGATCTGACCATAAGTGTCGGCCTTGTTCGAATACTTTTGCTCCGACAGTTTGCCGTGTTTCAATTCGCCATCAGGAGCGACCTTTTCGAAACCGCCGGTTCCGAGCAAGCGATATCGCGAGATCTCCTTGAAATCGCTGACGGTGCCAACGCTACACAAATCAAACGCCGCAATTGGCGTGTTCTCGTAAGCGGCCAGGAGCGTCTTGTTCATGACGTTTTCCAAAATGCCTGGCAAAGACATCGTGGAAAAACCGGCTTTGATCGTCGCCCCTCCATCACCAAACACGCGTGGGATGTCATGACCTTCCAGCATTGCACACTCGGCAACCAGTTCACGCAAGCCAATGTGCCGCATCGGCTCGGCTTGGTTGACGATCTTTTCGCCGTAGCTCGCGAGAATCTTGGCTTCCGGCAGCCCGACCGACAAGCAACATGCCGCTTCCAGGACTTCGCGGGTGCAGTTTGGCTTCGAACTCGATTGGCTCGGGGCTTTCGGTCGTTCACTACGCAGCACTTCCAACTCCGTTTTGGTTAGGCTCCATCCGTTCTCGATCGCGTTGGCTTCCAGCTCATCATGGCGACCTGCACAGAGTTTGCGGATGCCGGCGATACGTTTTGATTCATTGGCCGCTTCGGCACGCATCTGTTGAACGGGAGTTTGCGGTTTCATTTTGGGAGCTTTCGTGTCGCGGGATAAATTCAAACTGGCGTTTACCGGCTCGATTGAGGTTTCGTTTGGTTCGCCGTCGTCGGTTTGGTCGGACTGGCGACCGGCCGCGACTCGCGCCTCGGTATCGTCATCCGCACCAAGCGCGACAAAACTAACCTCGCCGAGAGTCGATTTACGAGCGATGTAAACCGGGCCAGTAAACTCGCGACCGTTGGCTTGAGCTGTCTTGCCTTCGGGGATGAAGACGACTTTGTCAGCGCTCGCTCCGAGTGACGCTTGCCAAGGAAATCCATTTTCACTGGTGGCGATGACTTCTTGAGCCGTCGCACCTACTCCCGAAATTACGCCGGCAACTTCCAAGTGCGAATCGTTGATCGTGATGTCATCGGTGTGGCCGACGATGCAGCCGCGATCGTGGTCTTTGAGAATCGGACGGGATTTCCGAGTCACTTGCATCCCGGCCAGATCAACAACAACCGGATAAGGCCATCCACCCAATCGCATCGCGCCGCCGGTGTAGGCCGTCATCGCAAACTTACGCAAGACAGGCTTGCCGTCGTCACTTGCGTTTGCATCAGCGGCCTGCAGAATGATCGACGAGGAATCGTCGCACACGATGCGCAGACTGCTAGGGACAGATTCGGCGGCGGCTTCAAGCGGCTTGGGGGACGTCAGTGACTTTGTCATTCTTTTCCTCGTGGTTAAACGGCGAGTCGGATTCAGGGTCGACAGACAACCCAAGCTCACGCATTAAGGCGATTTCCTTGGCACGCTGTTTAAGTTCCGCCTCCCAATCACGACCCTGCCGAGCAAATTCATGGGCCAAGGTTGTCGTATGATTGGCGAGGCGGATTTTCTGTGCGTTGGCTTCTTTCGCGGGATCGACGTGTTCGTGCCCGTCCCAAAACCATTGATGCGTGGTGTCGGCATCAATCATTCGCAGCGAGTTGGGAAGGTAGCCCTCAATCAAAACGGCTTCGCGAAGCCACGCAAGCAACACGCGATCAAGAATCACGCGAGCCATTTGTGATTGCTCAACGCGGATTGATTTGTAGTATGTCTGGTGGTCGAGGCGTCCCGATGCGTAGTTGTAACCCGACGAATTCCCAGCAGCGATGTTGAACGGTATATTCAAACATCGTGAAATCTCATTGAGAATTTCTTTTTTGAATTCACCATAAGTTGTCGCCGGTTGCTCAGCATGCATCTGAGCCATTTTCCAGCCGCCAGGCATCGTCAGCAGCATGCGTTTTTCCAGTTCGATTGTTTCGAACGGTTCGGCGGAATCGGCTTCGCCGTTGGCAGGTGCGTCCGTGTACAAAATGCCGGCAAAGTCGGCAGCGGTTTCCGCCGCCGCGAGTACGGCCAGCGTGAATCGTCGAAGCTGGGCGAAGAGAGGCAACGCGGGCGTGATGTCGGGAATGCCGCGAATTTGTCCGGGTCGGTCGCAGCGGAAGAAATGCACCATCGAATCGGCGGGAACGGTATCGTGGTCTTCGCCGATAGCAAACGAAGAATCGCCGGGGTGCTGGCGAAGCAAATCATACGATACTGGATTGCCGGAATCATCAAACTGGATCCCGTCGATGTATCGTCCGCGATCGAGTTCCAATCGCGGCGATGCGATTTGTTCGGCTTCGACCAATCGCAGGTCGAGTTTGACGGGCGATTGTACTTTCGCATTGCTGGTAAGCAAACCAAACGCTTCACCATCCGCTACACGAGAAAGTCGCATGGTTCGCAGCTTTTCCGCCAGACAAATCTCATCCGCCCAAGCGAAAAATTCTTGTTCCACGATTCGATTTGCATTCGCGTCCGGCGTCAGCATTTGCAAACGCGGCCCCGTGCCAACGCAATCGTTCGCCAGCGTCAACGAAATCCCGCGAGCGTAACTGTTGTTGGCGATCTCGTAGCGCGAACGGTTGCGAAGTGTGCGACGGACGTCGGCACTGTTCGCTGCGGCAGCCGAGAGCCCATCGGCTGCCGCCCAATGACGCATGTTGTCTGTCGTTGTCGTGGCGGCATCATACCGACCGAGCAAGCGTGACCAAGAGAAAGGCTGTCGGATCGAGCGTCCGGCGGTCAACGAACGGTCTGTTCGCCCCGCTTTTTTGCTCAACATCCTTGACAGTAAATTCAACATCCGTGAATTGATCCTAAATTTCGTTTCCGACAACCGAAGATTAACGTAGAGTAAGATTTCAACTTGCGTTTTGTTTGTGGAGCAAACAAAGACAACTTACGCTGCCCCGGGTGGGACAAGTTTGTTGAACTGCAAACCGCGACGCTTGGTTTTTGTCGCGTCCTTGGAAGCCAAATATTTATCCACTGCAATTTGCTCGGTCAGCTTGTGTTGCTCGACTGACCCCGCATCGCCCGCTGCTTTCGCTGGGCCGGATGCGTTTTCTTGAATCTGTTCAGACAAATTTTTAGTCAAAACGATGAAGCCTGGACTTTGAGAACGAAACTTGCTTGTTGCTCATGTTACTTATGCGTTTTGCGATAAGAGTGCGCAAAGATTTTTTGAATGGCGCAAAAAATTTCAACAATGTCGCACGTGGGATTAACGGAGGCTGGCCTTCTCACTAGCCTTTTTTCCGTTGCATTTCTTGGAAGCTGACCCGTCCCGTTTTTCGCTTTTCGATTCCATCTGTTCCGAACAATATGCAGCCCTGCATTGAGGCCGCGACGGCGGAACCGACCAGACAATCGAGCCAGTGGTTGTCGGGTTGGTCGGGTCGGGCTTTCCATTCGTCCACTGTGCGGCCGCGTCCTTCGGTTTTGATGAAGTACTCGGCTGTGATTTGCGCGGCGATCATTCGATGCGCGTTGGCGCTGTCGCCGAAAAGCGATAGACAACCGCGATCGCCCATCGAAACGGCGAGTCGTGCATGCGTGAATGACTTCCACCAGTTCGTGTCATAGATGACGTGGCGAATTGCCCGCTTTCCGTGAATGCTGGGGATTCGCCAATTCAATCCAACGCGATCCCCAGGGCGGCGTTTGTAGTCGCTAAACGGTTTACTCGACGCGCCGACGAACCGACCGTGCGAGGGAGTGATTAGTGCGCTGTTGGGGCTTTGACGACAGAATTGATAGACGACATCAGTTGAATGACCCCAGTTGGCGTCGATCAAGCAACGACTAATCTTCATCGCCGCGCCATCGTCACGTTGCCATTCACTGTCAAGCAAAATTGAAGTGAGTTGTTCAAGGCCAGCATAGATTGAGCCCTCAAGTCCAGTCCCTTCGGCGGCGGTCGCCAGCGTGTGTCGGGCATCGCGGAGTGTAAAAAAGCTTCGTCGCTGATCTGGAAAGGTTCCGTAGTCGACCACGTAACCGGTGAAGTCATCTTCCCATGCAACGACGATGTAGAACAAAAGCTTCTGCTGCACGTCGATAAACGCGGTGATGTGGTTGGCCGCGATCGGTACGAGCTGGCGATCGAGGTTGTTGACCTTGGCTGCGATTGCTTCAGCCGTCAGCATGTCCTCGCCGACGGTTTCGGCAGGAAGCGGGTCGTTCTGGTACTCCGCAAAGAAAGCGGCTTCGTCCTGCAGTTTTAAGTTCATGGCGTGTTGGATCGCCGACAGCTCGTCGTAGTTGAATCGCTCGGGCCAAGCAATTTCGGAGCCTTCGTCCATTGCCTCACGGTTTTGCCCGTAGAATTTTGTCGCTGATTCCCCGCCGTCACCGGCGCGGAATCCCTCAGCGCGGATTTCGGCATAGCGTGCCCACAGTGTTTCATTTGTTGGGAACGAATACACCATCCGCGTCCGCTGCCCGTTCCACTCGGGATGCTTGTCGCGATCGAGAATGCTGTCGGCCATGTCGCCTGGACGAATCACGGTACAGGGCATGATCCCGGAAATTTTCTTGCCAGGGCCGGCAAGACCAAGTACCGCACCTGCGAGAATACTCTCGCGATTGGCACATTGGGAGAGCGAACGTGCTGACTCGTCTGTTTGCGGGTCATCTAAAATGACGAGCTCAGGCCTAACCGTACGTCCGTCTGGGCGTTTGAACTTCATCCCGCGAATTCTTCCGGTGAGCCCCGCGACCTTGATGATTGCGCCGCTGGCGGTGCTGTTTTCGATCGTTGGCAACACGATCTCTTTTGCCGTCCACCCGATTTGGGTTCGCTTGCCTTTGTACAGTTGCCCGTTCGCCCGATTGGAAATTCCATCGAGAGCTTGGATCGGAAAACAGACTTCAGGAAAATCAGCGAGTAGGAGGTCATTGCTGTCGAGTTCCGTCTTGATTGAATCGAGCATGTCACAAGCGTGTCCTTCATCGCTGCCGATCAAACAGACGAAATCACGATGCCCGTACAGCACCGCCCAGATGCAGGCGACTTCGGCGATCGACGATTTGCCGCTCCCACGTGCCATCGCCAACGAGAAGAGGCCCCCGCGAACGACCGCTTCTTCGATTCGCCCGATTACCTTCAGGTGATCGGGCGACCAATTCAAATGAAACGTCAACGAGAAATACGATTCGCAGAAATAGCGAAAATCTCTTGAAGCCCTGTCTTTGCGATCCGGGTTTTCGACAGCGGGTAGCTCACCGATATCACGCCCTGCTAAAGCCAACGCTGCATTTCGAGCGCGGGCTGATTCCTTCATCCGCTCGTATGGATCGCCGCCGGTTTCTGGTTTCGGCGCATGGCGAACCGAATGCATCCAGGCACAGTAACGGAGCAAATCGATATGCTTTCCGTCCCCAACGCGATTACCGGCGCGTTGACGATGGCGATAGAGTTGTCGCTCGCTAATCACCTCGCCAAGCGGAGTTGAGTTCAACAACCGGCACAGCTCACTGGGCTTCAGCTTCCTTGGATCAGTCGCCACGGCCCATCTCCTTGGCTTGCCACGCCGTGTAGTTCACGAGATTGATTGTTCCGTCTTCGTTTCTCGGAGCACCGGCCTCGAAGTCGGCGCGAAGATTCTCGATTTCGATGCGCTCACGGTAGGCGGCGGAAAGAATCTTGGCAGCCTGTTCGATGGTCAGCCGGGAAGGGTCGATGGATTCGGGTTGGCTCATGCGCTCGCCCCGTAGTTTACCCATTGGCCAACACTCGCCGCACGTCGCCGACTGTGGCCCGGTTTTGTAATGTTCGCCCCATGTTCGGGACATGTTTTGCCGCGACGTTGGGCCAAAACTGGCGAACGTGTGGCCTGAAAAAAAACATGAAGATTACTGCCAGAAACATGCAAGAACTGGCTTGAGGTTCCTCGAAACGCATGGCTCATGTGTGTTATCGCGACGCAAACATGCGACGCAAAACAACACGAACCAACGAAAAAAGGAACCTCAAAATGAACGCCAACAACATCGCTTTTGGAATCGAATTCGAAACGACTATGCCCGCCAACGACACCACGCCGATCGGCGGCTACCACAACGGAACGCAGGTTCCTTGGCTGCCCGCGGGTTGGAAAGCCGAACGGGATTCGAGCATTCGAACCCGCGGCCGCAACCGCAAGGGATGCGAATTCGTATCGCCGAAGCTGACCGGCTACGACGGGCTGCAACAAGTAGAAAACGCACTCGACGCGATCAACGCTCGCGGAGGACGGGTCAACGAAACTACGGGAGTTCATGTAACGGTTTCTTGGGACGGCGACGCGGCCGCCCTCGCACGACTGATTTCGCTGGTCTGAAACCACGAACGAGCGATCTTCGCCAGCACCGGAACGAAACGCCGCGAGCGAAACATCTACAGCAAGAAGATCAAACAATACGGCAACAAAGACCACGCCAAACAACGCTGCGAAGCGGATCGCTATCACCTTTTGAACCTGACGCACCTCGCCCGCGGACGAAACCGCATCGAATTTCGGGCCTTCGCCGGCACGCTCAACAAAGCGAAGGCCATCGGCTACATCCAAATGTGCCTTGGATTGGTAGAGCTGGCTTTGAACACGAAACGCTGCAGCGATTGGGACTACGCCAAACGCGAAGGCACGAAAAGCTGCTGGGATCGACCTGGCGCGGGCGAAGGCGAAACGGAATTGAACCGGCTGTACTATCGACTCGGATGGACAAAGGGTTGGTACAAAGGCGACCTTCGCAACAAACGCTTCGGCGAACTTTCCAACGACGCACAAACATGCGATTGGAAACCGATCAAAACGAAACTGATCGAGATGGCCCGCAAGTACGACAACGCCGCGTAACGTATTCGGCGACCTTCTGAAATTCAAACCAACGCTGGGTAGAAAAACTCGGCGTTTTCTTTTCACAACAATGTTTCGCGCGTTTGCGCCAACGTTCGCCGCAATCGCATAGGTAAGTAGTAGCGGGACATTGCCTGACTTATCGCGATACGGGCCAACGTGTGGCGACACGTGGCGAATGTCGCGAAGAGACTGCCCAATCGTTAGCGCTGAGCCACGGAATGCCGCGAATTTCCGGTTCAAAAGAATCTTCCAGAATCTTTTCGAACTTTCCAGAACTGCGCTTGATGACGCCAAAAAATCATGGCTCATGTGTGTTAATCGCGAACGACAACACGATTCGCAACGCCAAAAAAAAACAAATTCAACACGCAATGGAGAACAAACATGGCCACGCCAAACAAAAACGAAACGCAAAGCAAAACCAGCCGCAAGCCAAAACTCAACGCCAACGCGGCCTACGAGAACGCCCACCTGGTCTCGCAAGACCTCGTCGAACGGATCGGCGAGCTGCTCTTCGACATGCCCGCCCCGGACAACGACGAACACCCGATCAACTGGTGCCACGTCGGCGACCTCAACGAAATCAACCGCCGGCTGTCGGAAGTCATCGCTTTCATGACCGGCACTAATCACTAAACCGAACTCGAGACAAAAACCAAAGCCGAAAGGAACCCGACCATGACAATCGACGAAATGATTGAACGACTGACCGACTACCGCGACGAGCTGGGCGGACACATTGAGATCCGCTTGATGACCCAACAGAACTGGCCCTTCGAAAATCGGATCGAGGGACTCGCTTCGACCGAAGAAATTGTCTTGGCCGAAGACGATCCCGACGAGGAACACGATCCGGATGATGGCGAATTCGTCTACATCGTAGAAGGCGGACAGCTCGGATACGGAACGAAACGGGCTTGGGACGCGGCTTACTGAATCAAGAGCCGAAACGCTGGCTGCACGGAGGCGGCCGGTGTCGCGGTGGGTGGTTCCCGCCGCCTGACGATGGCAACCAATCGAGGCGAGATCGCCAGACATTCCATTTGATTTTTTGGAGAACGCAAGATGAAGAAGAACGAAGTACGAATCGGCGGCGTTTACAAAGCGACCGTGACCAACAAGAAAGTTGAAGTCCGCATCGACGAGGTGAAACCATCCGGTGGTTGGGCGGCGACGAACCTGGCGACCGGCAAGAAGATCACGATCAAGACGGCTGGGCGATTGACCGCGATTCCCGTCGGCAACACGAAGGTCACCAAAACCGGCAACGTCACCGTGGTCGAAACGGAACCGGCGACTGTCGAGACGTTTGAGAACGCGCCGGTCGACCGACGCGCGCTGAAGAAGCCGAAGAAAAAAACCAGATCCGAGTCGGTAACGGAGAAACCAGACGGCAAAATAAGCTGTGTCGCCGCCGCGTTGATGGTACTCGGCGAATCGACCGAGCCGATGAATGCGAAAGAGATGATCGAAGCGATGGAAACCAAAGGCTATTGGCAAAGCCCCGGTGGCAAGACACCGCACGCGACGCTTTACAGCGCGATCCTTCGCGACCTTTCCAAAGGCGACGAAGCTCGTTTCGTCAAAACAGAACGTGGGCAATTCACGGTTCACAAATAGGAGACGACCAACATGTTCATTTATGAATTGCGTGAGGTCGGCGATCTGGCCGATAGCGAAATCGCGATGCCGGAATTGCAGATCACCTACGAGTTGCGCACGTTTGACAATCGGGTTGTCGAGGACGGCACGGTCGAACATGTGTTTCGCGACGGCGACAAATTGTTCGCCCGCATGACGACAGGCTACAGCTTCGCCGTCACCGGCCAAGGTTCCCACGTGTTGGTGCCGAAGGGCCTGTGACGGCCGACTCCCGCCAAACTTCGCCCCACGTTCGCCACGTTGGGGCGGTTTTGGTTGGTCTGGCCGCGAGGGCGGAGTTGTTTCGAATTGCCGACACAGGCCAACGTGGGCAAACGTCGCGAGTCGGCAGAAAGTTATCAGAATCCTGCCAGCTTTTCTTGAAATCGAGTTGATGCGTTTGAAAAAACATGGCTCATGTGTGGTTGTCGCGACGCAAACATGCGACGCACCAAACGAAAAACCAAACAGGAAAAACAAACGATGACAACATTTCTGGTAGCAACCATCGCCCGATACGTATTGGTCAACGCCGAAAACGAAACCCAAGCCCGCGAGCTTGGCCAGCCGGCTTTGTACGAACTGTACGCCGACTTGCGAGAGCGGCTCGGTAAAGACTTGCCGATCCGAATTCACACCGTACGCGAAGCGACGAACGAAGAAATTGAACTTTGGAATTGGCATAACGAAATGCTAAAGAAGGAAAAACAACAATGAATAAACTCCCCGAACGCGGCGATCGCATCCGGCTGATCGCCATGCCGGACGATCCCAATCCGATTCCGTCCGGAACTGTCGGCACGGTTATCTCAGTCGATCAAATCGGCCGTGGCTCCGACGCTTGGCATCAGATCGATGTTGCTTGGGACAACGACCGAATGTTGATGCTGAGCGTGCCGCCGGATCGGTTTGCGATCATCAGCCGCGATGATCAATAGCGTCATGCAGCGACTTCAGCAGCGGAGACACGCTCGGCTTTCTTGCCCGTAAATTTCTCCCATCGTTCGACGATCACGTCGCAGTACAATTCGTCGAGCTCCATCAAAAACGCATGACGGCCGGTTTGTTCGCAAGCGATCAAAGTCGAACCGCTGCCGCCGAAAAGATCGAGAACGTTGCCGCCGGTTAGCGATGAGTATTGAATCGCTCGGACGGCTAACTCGACAGGTTTTTCGGTCAAGTGAACCATGGATTGCGGATTCACCTTCTTCAGATGCCAAAGGTCAGTCGCGTTATTCGGCCCGTGGAACTTGTGACCCGCGCCTTCTTTCCAGCCGTAGAAGCAAATTTCGAACGCACCCATAAAATCTTTGCGGGTCAAAACGGGATGTAATTTGTCCCAGATAATTCCTTGGCTGAAGTAAAAGCCGACCGCTTTGAGTGGGCCAGGATAGTTGCCTAGATTGGCATAGCCGCCCCAGATGTAGAACGAGCCGCCGGGTCTCAGTGCGTTCGACATGTTTTGAAACCATGCGATCAGCATTTCATCGAACGCTTCATCGGTCAAGAAGTCGTTGGCCAGCGGGCGGTCTTTCGCTCGCAGCTTCTTTTGTGTTGGCTTGGATTTCTCCGGATGTCGCTCTAGGTCAAACTTTTGATGGTGCGTTTTTGGCGCGGCGAAAGAGCTATTGCCGGCGGCAATTGCGTTGTTGCTGCGTGGTTCGACTTTCACGTTGTAAGGCGGATCGCTGTTGACCAAGTCGATTACCGCGCCGGCGAGTAGCCGATCCAGATCCGCCGGACTGGACGAGTCTCCGCACAATAGACGATGGTCGCCAAGAATCCACAAGTCGCCGGATTGCGTCGTAGCGGCATCCGGTTGCGCCGGTATGTCGTCGGGATCGGTCAGGCCTTCTTCGATGCCTGGATCAAGCAGCTTGGCGAGCTCTTCGGAATCGAAACCCAGCAAACCGAGGTCGTAGTTGCACGATTGCAGTTCGCCGATCTCAATCGGCAGCAATTCGAAATTCCATTCGGCCAGCTCAGCCGTTTTGTTGTCGGCAATTCTGTAGGCCTTGATTTGATCCGGCGTGAGGTCTTTGGCTACATGAACAGGGACTTTTTCCAGTCCCAATTGTGTCGCGGCTTTGAAACGCGTGTGACCGCAGATGATCACATCGTCGGTATCCACAACGATCGGTTGGCGAAAACCGAATTCTTTGATCGATGCGGCGACCGCATCAACGGCATCATCGTTGAGACGCGGATTGCGTTCGTAAGGCTTGATCTCGGTGATCGGGCGTAGCGTAACTTTCATATCGACTCCATTAAAAATATCAGGCGGAATAACTCGCGACTTCCTTGCACATTTGGATAAATGTCTCATTCGGAAAAACCGATTTGGCTCGGTTGACGTCTCGGTGGAGAACTTGCGTGTTTTCAATCAAGTGTTCGCCTCCGTCTCGGACGGGGACAATATGGTCGAGCGAGGCCTCTTGAGGAGTAAGTGATCTGCCAGTCAAGGCACAACGGTAGTTTTGGTACTCCAACAAGGCGAAAACGTTCGGTGATGTGATTTTTCCTGTCGGTTTCATTTTTTTCGCTGATCCTTCCTGATGTATCGAAGTTTGAACTGTGGCAAATGATTTGCCCAATATTTCCATGTCGTTTTGGCGAGCGACAAAGACTGACGACGACTGTGTATTCGCGATTTGATTAGGCCTACCGCTTCCTTCCATGTTTTTGGTTCCTTTTTTGGAATTGGCCGGCGTTTCAGCCGGCCTTGGCTCGTAATGTTTCGCCAACCGGTAACCATGCATTGCACTGATTTTTGCCACGGATCTGCATACCTGAGCTGGTTCCGATAGTCGACTCCGATGCGATCCCGAAGAATGGCCGCACATGAAGTCCAATCTGAATTGTTTGATTTTTCCATTTTTCAAAATCCGGACAAAACAAAGAAACTAAGGCATCTATTGCGGCTGTTCCGGGTGGCCTGATTTCTTCAGAATCGCCCGGGAGTACCTAAATTTTCCTAGCGACCGGGGCAGTACGATTTTTGTACTGCATCATTTTTGTACTCGCGCCACGTCGCACGACGTTGGCCCACGTTCGCGTTCAAAAACGAAGTGCGTCGTCTATCGGCGTTGACGGTTTGATCGCGACACGGGCAATCAGTTGCGCTCGTTGGGCTGGGATTAAATTGATCCTCTGATTCGATTCGTGGTTGGTGAAAGGAAATGTCAGTTCGAATCTGGCGAGTCCCCCTCATGTGCGCGCGAATACGTATCGCGGGCGGGTAAGGAAGACACATAGACACATAAGGAAAAAGAGAGAGTATTTTTCTATATTCATGGGAAATTCGCTGTTTTTAATCTGTCAGAAATCTGTCAGTAATCGAACTGACAGTTCTGATAGTTCTGTTTTTTTCAAATTGCCTATTTTGAAATTGCATCCGGAAATGACAGATCTGACTGACGGTTTCTGACAGTTCTCTGACACATCTCAAACGGTCACAGAAGTCGATAAGCCTGAGCAGGTTTTGTTTTTGATGGAATCATGATGGGTTCGATTTCTTCTTGGTGGATTAACGTTTGGACGATCTGCTCAAAATCTTTTAGCTTCACCGTCATCGAACGCATGATGGCCCGGCGATTTACAATTCGGTCGGGAGCATCCGCGAGACGTTTTTTGAAGCGAAGGCATTCGGCATGAAAGGGGTTTTCTGCAACATGAACGGACGCGAGAAACAACTGCCGGCGCGTCTGATGCAAAGCGAATTCACTGGCCCACGTCATCGCTTTGATGTCGATCACCGGGCTCCGATAATTGACGCTGCAGGCGTAGATCAACGCTAACTTCGTCGCGTGTTCACAAGTCCGACTCCAAGCCGCTCGGGCCGCTTCGTCGCCGGCCTGTTCCGCAATTTCGTATTCGGATTCGGTCGCCAGCCTGAGTTCGTTGACCTCCGCCGCCGCATCGGACGTGAATTCAACAACGCGCGGATCGGGATTGATGGTTTGCAGATTGCCGACTTTGGTTTTGGCATCGGCCCAATGCCCGGCGATGTCGATGATGGATTGAGGCATCTCCCGCACCGAGCCCGGCGTTTGGCCCTTGCCACGACGGCCGACGTCGATGATGTTCAGCCGCGCGAAAAATCCGTTGGTCAACATCCGTTTGGATAGCGATTCATAAAAATGCTGGGGCGTTGCCGTGCCGAACAAAGTTAGATGCGGTTGCTCGACGTACATCGCTTCTTTTTGATTCGCTTTGACGCGAATCGGATAAACGTCACCGGCGGACGTGTACAACGTCAATAAAATGTTCGGAATGGACTCACGGCTGTTATCGCGATCAAGATTGATTTGCCGGAGCACGCCATCCATCTCGTCGTTTTGGAACAGCATCCGGCCGCTACGGAGCAAAGCGTCTTGGATGCCTTCGCCGGAAGCGAATTTATCACCGAGGGCATGCGACATGCCGATCTGATAGAGCACTTGTGAGTTCACTTTGCGAGGAAACTCTTTACCTGTGCCGCTCGAGGCGAGCGCGAGCAAGTACAGATTGGTGCGCAGGTCGCCGGTGGTGCTGACACGCCGACCCGCGAGAAACGATTGGAGCGCCATCGCTCCGCAGAACGCTAAACCGAGATTTGGATAAGGCGCATTCGCCATCGTGAAATCCATCACGCGTTCGATGAAGCCTGGGATGCGAAGGAGTCGTTCGGGCAGGTGACCAGGATTCGCGATCTCGGTTGGAGTCGGCTCGTCCGATGCATCATCGGTTTGGATGTCGGCTTCTTCCTTGGTTTTTGCTTTCAGAGTAACCTGCGTTTGAGTTGCAAATACGCTGAGGTCAACATCGGGTAGTGACTCGTTGCGAGTTTCATCGCGAAGCCAACCAAAAGGACGTTGATGCGTCTTCGTGGAAGCTTGGTTGATTTTGTGTTGAAGTTCTTGCTCTGACCAGGGCGGATCGCAACGTGAGTTGTAATGGCCGGAAAGGATTTGAAGTGCGGTTTTCGGTTCAAGTCCGAAACCGTGGACAAGTGCGGTGGCGGCGGCATAAGTTTGCGAGTGTCCGCCAGCGCCGGCGATCGCGGGTGGCATCGCGGCGAGGTAAGCTATGGCGCGATCGTTAAGATTATTTGCGGTTAGTGATTGGGTAGGTCGCAAGCTGGAAGCGTACGCCACGGTTGGGAGAGGTGATGTCGTACCGCGTTTTTCGATGACGGCGTCGGCGAGTGCGTTGACGCAAGCGGCCAACATTGGCGCGGGAACGATTGCGGGCTCGCCGGCGAGGGTTTCGTAGGTTTCGCCAGAGGGATGAACGCTGGGGCCGACGACGGTTTGCGCGCCGGTTGAACGCAGTTCGACGATCATCGAACCGTCAATCGACTCGGTGTGTTTTTGCGTGGTTGCGTTTTCGGCGATGTACCAACGGTGCGAGCGCGGCGCCGATGGACGGCCGGTGATTGCCGGTGTTGGCGGAAGATACTGGTCGGCTAAATCAATCGCTTCGGCGCAATCGAGATCGACGTCAACCAATCCACCGGACATCGCACCAAGAATGATTCCGACATTATCTTTCGGCGAAAAGTGTTGTTTGATTTCAGATTCTTCGAAAACCGTTTGCGGCCAGTTGGAATGCACCGGCGATTTGGAATATGGGCGCAGCGGGACGCACCGCCAGCCACGTTGCAGATAAACGGCAACTTGCTGGCGAACGTCAAGATTTGCGGAATCTGGCATGAGCTAGAACGGAATTTCTTCTTCACGACAAACGGGAATTCGTCCAAGCTGGTGCTTGATGATCCGGTCGTACGGTTCGCCGGCAATTGAACGAACCACAATCGACTCGGGGAACGCGAGCAGTCCGGCTTCCGCCAGGTCGAGAGCTTCTTCGGCGGATGATGGTGGTGGATCATTGCAGCGTTGTCGCCACCAAACTTCGGCCTTCCGCCGTGCGTAACCGTCATGTTCGAGGCACACGAAATCGCTGATCCAATGATCGATGCCGAGCATGTACTCGACTCGCAAACTGCGCGGGGCATCATCGGCAGCGCCACGCTTTTGGTGAATCCGGTAAACGATATCGCGGACTTCGTATTCAATGTCAGTGATCTGGCCAGACAAAACACCTTGGTTTGTGGCTTCGGCCTCGTGTTGCTGACGTTCCGGTGGCGGAAACGGTTCGCCGCAGTTCGGGCAGTTCGCGTAGCCCGTTGCGACCAGTGAATGGCACTTCAAGCACTCTTTCGCCGGCGCGGGTTGCCCTTCACGCGGTGTCTTGTCGAGCGGTTTGATTTGGTCGATCGGCCCATGACGCTCGATGTTGCCGCCAAAATCCAAGATCAGGCAATCGGTTTTGCTCGGATGCAGTCGAAAACCGCGTCCGACCATTTGCACCAACAAGCCCGGCGACATTGTGGGGCGGAGCAAAACCACGCAGTCAATATCGGGTGCGTCGAAACCTGTCGTCAGAACATTGACGTTGCACAGGTATTTCAGCGGCGGTTGCGGGAAAAGTGAATCCGCTTTAGTCGCGGTCGGTGTGTCGCGAAACCGGTTTAGCAGTTCGTCCCTTTCGGCCGCCGACATTTGGCCATGCACGAAACCACATTCGACTCCGGCGATGTCGGTTAGCATTCTCGAAACGGCTTGGCCGTGCGCGACACTGGTCGCGAAAATCAACACGCGCCGGCGATCGGAAGTGTAGTCCAAAATTTCCTGACAAGCCGATCGGAGCAATTCCGGATCGCCAACGAGCGATTCGACTTCATCGCTGGCGAACTCGCCTCCTCGCAACTTCACGTTGGCGAATTCGGCCCGATGCACGCCGGCTTTGGAAATCAGCGAACACAAAAATCCATCGCGGATCAACTGTTTGATACCGACTTCAAGGCAAACGTGATTCAAGAAATGATCCGGCGAACAAATCTCGCCTGAGTCCAGACGGTAGGGAGTTGCGGTCAAGCCGATGACGCGGACGTGTGGATTGATGACTTTGCAATCGGCCAGGAACTGCCGATACATTCCATCGCCGTCTTTGCTGATAAGATGGGCCTCGTCGACCAAGATCAAATCAAACGGATCAAGTTCGGTGGCACGTTTGTAAATGCTTTGAATGCCAGCCACGAGAACCGACGTTTCCGTGTCACGGCGTTTGAGACCGGCGGAATAGATGCCGACTTTAAGATTCGGACAGAGCTGTCGAATCTTGTCGGCGTTTTGTTCGAGCAGTTCTTTAACGTGGGCCAATACCAGTACTCGGCCGTTCCACTGCTCGACGGCATCGGAAACGATCTTGGCGATGACAATCGACTTGCCGGCACCTGTGGGAAGCACAACGACGGGGTTGTCATCGCGCGTCCGCAAATGGTCGTATACGGCACTTACTGAATCGGTCTGGTATTGCCGGAGGTTCATTCCAGCACCTCGCCGTTGAGTCGTTTGACGCCGCGTTCTTTCGCCAGCACGCATTCAGGGATCGAGCCCAGTTCGCGGTTGATCCGAGTACAGATTGGGCAGATGCGATTGGCTGGGCCGATTGAATCAAATGTTTTCTGGCACTTCAGACAGATTCGAACCGCCGATTTGATCGTTTGCTCACTGGTTGGTTCAACGTTTAATTTCAGTTCGCGAATCGTAACAATCGCGTTGCCGTTTTTAACGGGCGGCAAGCGTTCGATCATCAAGCAGGCGATTTGAAAATCGTCGTGGTAGACGCCGCCGTGTTGCATCGCATCGAGCAGTGCCTTGAGGCAGTTGTCGAGATCGCGGCGGCGACGGTCGGGCGGCGAAATTTGAATCTCCACCGCCAGTTCACCGTCAATCGGATCGAGATTCTTTCGTTTGAGCCGAGCAACAACCCGTTCACGAAATTCTCGGCCCGCTTTCGAAATGATGGTTCGATTGCCGACCCGTCGCCAGTAGTGGTTGATAGACGGCGGGAATGGGAGTGTCAGTTTGAGCATTTTCTTGAGGCTGAGGGCTGGAGACAGTAGGCCGGAGGAAAATCGCCATTCGCTCCGCGGCCGAATCCATGGTCGCGGAGCGGGGCACCATTTTTGCTTAACGCTTCCACGGTGGTTTGCTATCGGAAGTCGTTGAAGCGTTGGCGGCGTTAGATAGCTTGGGAGATTCCGGTTTGCTGTTGTCCTTCGACGAGTAGCCCTTGATTTCGTTTTGCAATTCGCCTGTGTCGTTGCGGCGTTTGACTCGGACATGAATCACGACGGGGAGATCGTGCAAGTCGGTCGAATCGCCAGGGGTGAGAACGTCGACGGCTCGGCAGATCGCTGACAACTCACTTCGAGCGATTTGAACGGCGGTCGCGTTGGGATTGTCGAGATTCAATCGCACCCACAACATCCGGTTTTCGTATTCGCCTTCGATGATCTGAAAGGCGAGCTGCAGATAATTGCCGGTGCCCGATTTGGTCGGCTTCATTTCGCTGTCAGTTATGACGGCGAGATACTTGCCGGCGTGGATCGGTTCGAACTCGTTGCTTGGCTCGACGTCGTTGGCGTTGAAATCTAAATTGGCCATGATGGATTCCTGGTTTTGGAAAGGTTTAGGGTTGAATGTTTTTTTCTGAAATTGGATTTATTCGACTGGGCAGTTTCGGGCGTCATTTACCTGCTGAAATCGCGTCGACAAACAACTTCCATGACAGCGATAGTTCTTCGCTGATGCCGTAGCGGTTTTTCGCGACGCACGAGGGGGAGCCGTAAGACCGAATGATTCGCTCGCCCCCGTCTTTGCCGAGGGCATGAGCGGTTGTTCGTTTGCGATTAAAACCCGACTCTTCAGATTGAGTACGAATTTTTCGCGTCGCAAACAACACTGCGTCGCACCATTCGCTGACCAAAGCGGCCGCGTGTTTGTGCAGTCGCGGCGAATAGCGGTCGTAAGGCGACGATTCCGGGTCTTCGAATCGTTCGACTTTGGAATGGGCGATCAACACGATTACCATCCCCCGTTCATTTCGCAGCGAGTTCAAGTTGTCAAGAATCTCCCGCCACATCGTCAACGCGTGCGTGTAGCCTTTGGCGTAACCGCCATCGACTTTTTCAATCGAAGCCACGTTGTATTGGGCACACAACTTGTCCCAAATCAACCGCTCCAACCAATCCAGCGAATCAATGACAATCGATTCGTAATCGTGATCCTTCGTTCGCAGCGCGGTCAGCGATTCGATCACCGCATCAAATGTTGTCGCGAGCGGAAACTTATCACAGTCGATTTCATCGAGTCCATCTTCGGTTTGGATGAAAACTGGCTTCGGAGCTTGCGCTCCAAACGTGCTTTTGCCGATTCCTTCGACTCCGTACAGCAACACGCGAGGCGGTTTGGGTTGACGTCCGCGTTCGATCGTTTCAAGTGGGTTCATGGTTGGCATTTGGGTTAATTGTTTGACTAATTGGTTTAGGGAAAGGTGGAGATCATCGGAGAACGGAAAAGCGGAGAGAGGCGGCTCATTGAAAAGCCGCCGGTTGTCTCCCATGGTTACTTATGCGTTTCACTGGCAGGCTGCGCAGAAATCCCGAACTTTTCGAAACCGGCCAATTCCATGTGTTCGCGAATCAATTCGATTTGCTTTGAGAGCTGGCGACGGGAAATGCCAAGCGTTCGTGCAGCGTGAGATCGCGACTGGAGTTTCAATGTTTGGCAAATCAGTTGCAATTCGGTGGGCAGACTTTCGATAGCGGTGCCCAAAGATGATTCCGTATCGAAGTCTTCCTTCTCGTTGCGTGACCGTCCCAGCGTCCGACGATCCAGGTCGACGGAAGTGATAACGTCCCCTTGGCTGACGGGAGGCCCGCAAGGTTGGTCAATTGGAACCTCAAGCGAGACAACGCTTGCTTCATCGCCTGGCATCCGCTTCTTTGATTGACGTTTCCGCAACAACATGCTTACGCCGCAATCGACGACCCGAGTGATGAACGTGTTCAACGAAGCGCGTTCGGGATCGAATTTCTCGATATGCGTGAGCAGATGTAAGGCCAACTCCTGCTCGATGTCGTCTTGATCGGATACCGAGAAATCGGCACGGCGGGCGACTTGTTTGGCTTTGATGCGAATCAAAGATTGGGTGAAATTGCTGCAGACTACGGAATGGCTTTTATTGTTCAAGTGGTTCCTCCAGCCAGAGGCGACGGGCTCGCGGTTCACCAAGATCGAGTCGGCTTTGTTGAGTCAAAGATTTGACCGAGAAAACAGAGCGGACTGGGTGACCGAAGAGTTTTTCCTCACGGCTGAGAACAAGCCGCGACAAGTCGTGTGGCAATGCGACAAAGGGTGTGGCAATTCAGGATTCGATGTTGAATCCGCGAGAAACCGTTCTCGCCTATGTATAGAGCTATCCGGTGCGAGGACGATCTGGCGGAATTTTGAAGAAGAACTTGGCTCGGGCTTGAGCCTGGGCCACAGAAGCAAACGCAAACGGAAAGGCTATGCCACGTGCCATTCAATTGGCGATTGCGGCGCGTAGCGAAACTGTGTGCCTTGCGAGATGGTGTTAGCCAGATGCTGACCAAGAACGGCATGGTGTTTGGCAATGCGATCAAGGTCGCGAGTGAGGGCGGCGGATACAGATTTGCGAGAACGGTCGGCATCCGATTTTTTTCGGATGCGACCGCCAAGTCCGGTGGCCGCTTTTAAGGAGTCAAGCAATCGCTGTTTTTCTAACTGCAGTCGCTCAACTTGACCGAGATCGTGATGGTCAGTCGCTGCCAACAGGTCAACGTCCAGCTCATCCAGCCGTCGCTTATATTCAGCTAATGCTTGTCGATCGACAACCTCACCCAACGAACCCGTCGATGCCAGCGGACTGACACCAGAACGAGCAGATGCCATTTCGATTGCTGGAAGGTCACGATTCGGTGTGCCTAAAAGAAGTGCGAGATACCACAGTCCGGCGGATTCTTTGAGATGAATCGTCAATCCGGCGTAGGTGATCTTTCGAAACTCACCGGACAACAAAAACTGATTTTCCGGTTCGGCTTCATTCAGAGTTCCACACGATGTCCGAAGTTTCTTAAGACCGTCGTTGCACAATGCAAATCGTCCGTGTGAAGTTTGAAACTCAACCAGCTGGGCCACCGGTAGGACGACGCCCCCGACGAGTTTAGCCAGCGCTTCCGTATTGAGCGTCAGTTGACGAGGCGTCGATAACAGCAGTAAGAATGGTTCACGGATCTGGTTGGCAATTACGGCAACGTCGGATTGCAATCGTTCAGGCGTTGCGGAAGACGAAAACACAACGACACGCGATCCAAAACCGGATGGCAGTCGCCCAACTAGCCAACTTGATTTCGAAATCGATTCGATTGCCGGACGAACGTCGATCAAATCAGCGAGTTCCGACAACAGCCTTCGCATATCGAAACGATAAATTAGAATCTCGGCCTTCGCCAATTCGAATTTTTCCCGCCGTTGGTGATCAAATCCAACGAACCTCGATGTTTCCAACTGGACGACTTCCAGCTGCCGATTGCCATCTTGAGTCGGCAAGCATTGGGCAAGGTCGCGGGTAACGATTAGAAACCTGTGAAATGAATCAAATTCATCTCGCAGCGCCAACCGCCACTCCGCCAGTACCGCGGCGTGCCCAGGGATCGACTCAAGCGCGGGCCAGATTCGAGTTGTTGCTTTCGACATGGTTGGCATCGGGTTGTTGAGTCCGTCTGTTTTTCACGAATCCACGAAGGTGAAGCCAACGTTCAATCAAAACGGCGTCGTCATCCCGAGCGAATTGAGCAACATTGGAGGGTGAAATTCGAATTGAGCGAGGCGTAGTTTGTGAGTCGAACTTAATCCGGAATGTCGCCTTCGTCAGCCGTGGAGCGTCCGGAATCTTTGCGTCGCGAAGCTCGGCGGCCGCGAAAAAATCGGCCGCTTTGCGATTTTCGATTTCCTGGTATTTGCCACCCCAGTAGAAAGCGACTTCAACCAGCTTGATCCATTCGATACCCTCGATGTCCCCGCACGACAACGCATCCTCACCAAGCTCCCGCAGCGGTTCCAGAGTGTATTTGTCGACACCGGGAAAACAGTCAGTATCGTCAAACATGTGCTCACCGATCTTCTGGCAATAGATTCTCTTTTCGCTTTTCAGTTTGGCGTTGATCCGCAATTCACCGATCAACATATCGTAGACCACCACGTCGTAACGTAGCGGTCGAAAGCAGATGCTCGACAGCGACACTTTTGATTCTCGAACTTCGTTGTTCGACTTGCCAAAGTCGGCTTCCTCGATCGTCTCTTCACGTTTGATGGTTTCGCCATGCCGAATCAACATGCGAATTTCGTCTCGGCTGGGAAATAGAAAAACGCGACAGACGGAACCACGACGGCGTTGGCCGAACCAATCGCCCAACTCGAGTTCCAATTTTCTTAACTTTTTGGTCGTCGGCATTTGGAACACCGGTTGCGCGGCGCGGGCGGTTTGGAAGTATTCAAAATTCTTGGGACGCTTGGCGTGAAAAACGGCATGGATTTCATCCAGTAGTCTTGGCTTTAACAACCAGACTTGGATCGCGATGTCGATCGGCGTTTGTTCCGCCGAGTACTCAAGAACCAGTTCGTGTTCCTCCGCCAAAAGCAACAATTCATCCATCGCCTCGTCGCTGGAAAGTTCGTCAATCAAAAATAATGCATCGAGCAATTCGCGGGGCGTATCGCGAAAGGGGTTTGATACTAATTCAATCAGTCGATCGTAATCGAAGCCGTTGACCCGATCGCCTTCCGGGATCGCGACGTCATGGTGCGAGAAATAAGAATCGAACCGGCGGAGGAAAGCAAACAGCGTGCGGGGATGAATGGATTGGATTGATTTGGGATTGCAGAAATGTCGTAGAGTGAAGCTTGCCATGGTTTTGAAAATTCTCTTGTCGTGTTCAGACGACCATCCGTGTTGTCGCGATAGTCCAGCCAGCGTATCCAGCGTGCTAGCTTTGAATCGCAACATGAGAACTTAGAGGCGTGACACCTTAGGTCACAACGCCCAAGAAAAATTCAAAATTGTTGAAAATGTTTTCTGTTGGACTGCTTTGCCCGTTTATTCTGAGTTTTGTTGAGCCTATTCAAGTGGTTCGCAATTCGACCGCAAGAGCTTGTCCCACATTCTTCGTTGTTCATCCCACAAAACAACGGCGCAAATCGGACGGACGGCCTTTTCGTTCAGATCCGGTTTCCCTTTTTTCACGCGGGGAAGGAGCAGTATTTGTTCTTGGATGTCGGGAGCGAGCAAGGTCAGGTTCAGAATCTGAGTCATACGGGGTTGGCTGACATGACCGGCGTTGGCCAACTCGTATAAATTCGTCACCGTTCCTGTTTTGAGCAAGCGGTCGAAGCGGATTGCCAAGGCCATCAAGCGGGAAATTCGCGGAATCTTTCCCGGAGTCGCGATGGGTTCGGGCATCTGCTTCGCGCCGGTTGTCTCGCTCGCCTCACGAATAACTTTGCGCCCTTTCGCAACGCGCTTAATTTCCAGTTTTCGTTTGATCGTAATCATGTTATGTGCTCCGGTTAAGTAATTGAATGTTCAAGTCCCTTCTCGTTTGCGTTTGAATCCGACGAATCGGTCAAACCTTTCATCGCGGTTGGAAAGAATGTCACCGCCAGCGAACAGTCCGCTACGTCAAATTCGACTCGCGAAACCAGCAGCTTTAACGCTTTGGCTTGCTCTTGCGAGTTCAGC
This sequence comes from Pirellulaceae bacterium, assembly GCA_041749955.1. Classification (GTDB taxonomy): domain Bacteria; phylum Planctomycetota; class Planctomycetia; order Pirellulales; family Pirellulaceae; genus JBBSJZ01. Next base: position 41,175 of record JBGTAI010000089.1, read on the forward strand.
GAATCCCAGACGTTGTCAAAATTTGCAAATGCCAAGGCGATTTCGTTTGCTTCCAACGGCGAATGATCCGGCTCGCGAATTGCTTCAGACTGCATCAAGACCTCGTGTCTCAAACCGACATCGCTGCTGACCCCACGAATTTGCTCGACAACGGCGGCTTCGATCTCTCCCGCCGGCAGCGATCCCGTCGGACAATTTTTGCGGCCGCTCTTGATGGCTTTCAAGCAAGTGTAGTAGCGGTAACTTCTTGTGCCGCGACTGGTGACGTTGTGAACCATCGCCCGGTTACAAGCTGGACAGTAGATCAAGCCTTTCAACAACGCGCCATGTTTGTTTTTTAAGTGATTCCCGCGGCCACGGTTGTGATTGCTTAACATTTGTTGCACAGCCAGGAATACGGATTCGTCAACGATCGCTGCATGTTCGCCGGGAAAGACGTCCGACTTGTGCTTGATTTGTCCGATGTAAATTGGGTTGGTCAGAAGCTTGTGTACTGAGCATTTGTCGAACGCCCGACCACCTTTCGAGATGCCGCTCTTGGTTGTCCAAACTTTGTTGTTCCAGCCCATTTCGGCCAGTTTTTCCGAGACCGGCGTCAGTGATTCCAATTCCAGATACATGCTGAAAATTCGCCGAACTTGAACCGCTTCGTCAGCGTTAACGACCAATTTAGGGCTGGGGTTTGATCGGTCGACCTCATAGCCAAGCACCGGAATGCCGCCCGTCCATTTACCTTTGCGGCATTGAGCCGCCAACTTGTCTCGAATCCGTTCACCAATAATCTCTCGTTCGAACTGGGCGAAGGAAAGCAGAATGTTCAGCGTCAGCCGGCCCATCGAATGCGTGGTGTTGAACTGCTGCGTCACCGAAACGAACGAGACATCGTGTTTCTCGAATTTTTCCATCACCCGCGAAAAGTCGAGCAATGAACGACTGAGCCGATCGACTTTGTAGACGACGACACAGTCGACTTTGCCAGCTTCGATGTCGGCCAGCAGTCGTCGCATGGCTGGCCGTTCGATATTACTGCCCGAGAATCCGCCATCGTCATACTTCGTCGGCACACATCTCCAGCCTTCGTGATGTTGGCTGGCGATAAACGCTTCGGCCGATTCACGTTGTGCATCAAGCGAATTAAACTCTTTGTCGAGTCCTTCCTCGGTGGATTTTCGCGTGTAGATGGCACAGCGGATTTTGTTCGGACGGTCGCTTCGCGGAGATTTAGAATGTCTCAAACGCGAATTTGTTGCTTGATTCTTGGTAGGTTGATTCGGTGTTTGTGTAGCTGGCATTTGGTTTTGATAGATGTGCGGAAAGTAGGTTTCGTTAGTTCGCGTCGCGCGGGTCAAGTATTTGCGTTAGCGTTTTGGCTGCGTTTTAGTCGCTTGATTCCCAAGTCGAAAAAACAGAAACCCATTGCAATGCGAACCTGTGATTTCTTTGGCGACCGATGTCAGCGAGCGAAATCGTTTTCCTTCTAACTCGAAACCATCGGCCAGCACCAGCACGCGAAGTTTGCGCCTCTTGTAAACTCGCTCGATCCAATTTCCCGGCGGTGGTAGTCGAGGATCCCAATCGACAAAGCTGCTCGGGGATTGGGACGCGATTTGTGCGTGGGCCAAGATGTAATCGCGTGGCGCGGTCGTCCGAATATCTGAGTCGACAGCCAATTCCTCGGCCCGTCGCAGAACCAGATCGCTAAGTCCGCCTTCCTCATTCGCCTGCATTCGCCAAGCGATCCGGCGGATCAGGTATTTCCGATGCCGGCTACGGCAAACCTCGCCCATCAAGTCTTCATACAGTTCTCGCAGTTGCGTGACGCTCAAACCGTGCAGCGATTCGATTTGTTGAACCAGATTCGTGCTCATGTCTTTCTCCAATCAGTTGTGTATTTACCACCCGAAAAAACGGTTTTTCAATCGGTTTGGTTTTCCGGACACACAGTGAGCCTCGAATCCGAGACAAGTTCAAGGCCTGCGGGTAAAGACTTTGGAGAATTTTCGAATTTAGTTTCGCAATGCGAATCGCGCCACCGAAACACGGCGCGAGCGAGCAACACCGCCAAATATTTGCGACGTTCCTTGGGAGAAAGATCCGCGAAATCGTCTATTTCAGAGAGCATAACCGGCCTTGTTGGAACAGGATCAAGGGCGAAGAGTTCAAATCAAAAACTCCCCCCGGTTATGTATGCAGAAAAAATCACCGTCGTTCCAAAAGATTGCTTGGTCAACTTTTGAAAAATCAAATACTTGGAAATTGCGCGTACTTTCACTTTCGGATAGCCGCGAATGTTCACCAAACAGCGGATGAAAAAAAACTGAAAAAATCCCTGACTACGGATTGTCCAGGCCTGACCACAGGGTTATTATTCTATGTGAACTGTCCGGTAAACATGGACGACCGGAAAAACCAACCAACCAACGATCTCACCAACGACTGGTAAACATTAGACATGCCAAACGAAGCGGATACCTGCCGCCAATATGTTGTGCCACGGCTGCAGTCGGCGGGCTGGGATTGCGAACCCCACAGGATAAATGAACAAGTAACCTTTACCGACGGTCGAATTATTGTCGCAGGCCGGCGCACCAGGCGACGGCCCGGAAAGCGGGCAGACTACATTCTTCGATTTCGACCCGATTTTCCAATTGGTGTCGTCGAAGCTAAAGCAAGTTACGCCACGGCTGGAGAAGGACTTCAGCAAGCCAAAGATTACGCCGAGATTCTGGGGCTGATGTTCGCTTACGCCACCAACGGCCACGAAATCATAGAGTTCGATTACATAACTGGACTCGAACGTCGAATTGATGCCTTTCCCACGCCTGACGAATTGTGGGAAAGACTCAATCGTGATCATGAATTGTCGGCTGAGGCAACCGACCAATTGCTGGCCCCGGCCTATCATCTGAGCGGAATCTCCCCGCACTACTATCAAGAAATAGCTATCAATCGAGCCGTTCAAGCGATCTTGGAAAACGACGAACGCATCCTGCTGACGATGGCAACCGGCACTGGAAAAACCGTGGTCGCCTTTCAAATATGTTGGAAACTCTGGAGTTCGCGTTGGAACCGCACGGGTGAACATCGTCGCCCCCGAATTCTCTACCTGGCCGACCGTAACATTCTTGTTGACGATCCGATGGCCAAGACATTCGCTCCCTTTGGCGATGCACGCTGGAAAATTTCCGGAGGTCGCGCTATTCATAGTCGCGAAATGTACTTCGCGATCTACCAGTCAATTGCTGAGGATTCCAATCGGAATGGTCTCTACCGCGAATACGATCCTGACTTTTTTGACTTGATCGTAATCGACGAGTGCCATCGAGGCAGCGCGCGAGACGATAGTAATTGGCGGGAAATTCTGGAGTATTTTTCGGCGGCAATTCAGCTCGGCATGACTGCCACGCCACGTCGTCAGGACAATGCGGACACCTACAACTATTTTGGGTGTAACCGACGTTCCGCATGATTAGCAGGCCAAGTTCAGAGGAGTATACGATCGGAGTAGGCTTCGATTTGGATGAGTCGCTGCGGATTCACGAGTTCGGCGTTGGGCTTGGAATGGTTCCCAGTATCCGGATTCGTG
>JBGTAI010000090.1:0-3189 GCA_041749955.1 Pirellulaceae bacterium
GCTGGCCCGCACCAGGGGCACGAGTTGAGCCTCGGCTCTCCAAACGATCCTTGCGTTTGCGGTCCAGCGTTAGTCGTCACCGTCAATAGTTCTAGCAACGAGCTCAATATGATTCATAAACAATTGATTTCAGCCTGTGCACTGATGCTGCTCGTGTTGGCTGGCTGCGATTCTGGCGTGGTCAATGTCCGTGCTTTACCAACGCCTGCACCGGAGCAGCCACCAGCGAACCTGCCAGTGCAATTGCATCAACGCAATTGGACAGGCTCGCTTGGCCAAGGGAGCTGCGTTCACGCCTCGCTCGTGAACCATCTGCGTTGGCTCAATAGATTCGAGCTTGGCGAACGCTGGCGAGCTACCTATGCCGACGGCGAGTGGGACTCACGTCTGCGTGATCGCTTGGATGCTGCCGGCATTGACTACAGCTACACGCTCAAAGCCGATCCGCGATTCCTCGATTGGGCAAGTGCAACTAGGCGAGGTGCAATCCTCTGGTGGAAGCCAGCGCACTGCTGCACGTTCGTTGGCTGGATCGAGCGTGATGGGAAGCAATACGCAGCGATCCTCGACAACAACTATCCGGGGCGCTTCGAACTCACGCCTCGCGAACAGTTCATCCGCTTGTGGGCAGGCTATGGAGGCTTTGCCCTGACCGTTCTCAACGATCCCAGCAGTTCACTGCCTTACCAAAGTTATGAGGTTCTGTAATCACCATGATCAACGATACAATTCGAATTCGCTTAAGTCTGGGCCTGATCGTGGTGGCAATCGTCCACGCGATTCTCCTGGGTGTTGTCTTCACTGCTTTGCATAACAAGCCAGCGCAACCACAGCCCGAGCAGAGCTGGACGGTACCCAACTATCGACCGACTTCACCAAGTGTGGGCACGATCGAGAAGTTGCAAGAACCGCAGTCGGTGAACTTGCAGGCCCAGGGTGAGATCAAACAACAGATCCGCAACTGTCCGCCGAATTGCCTACCCCAACGCGTCTATCCCGCGCCGGTGGTAGTTCAACCCACAATTGTGCAACCGACCGTTGTAACGCCAACCGTGACGCCAACAGTGGCCCAACCGGTCCCCGTTACGCCGAACTTCGTGGATGTTCCAAAGCCCGCTCAAGAACCGTTGGTTGTAACTCCCGTCTCGAATCCTGCGGCTCCTCCACCGAAGAAGAGTTACCAGATCGCGCTGTTCGTTAACACCGATGCGACAAGTCAGCGACTGCAGGAATGGTTCACGCAGAACAAGCAACTAGCGGCGCTTAAGGAGAGTTGTGAATTCCAGGTCTACACGGCAACCAATGCGATCTACAAGACTCGCTATGCCGACATTGTGCCCGCGGAACAGTTCCCTGTGGTGCTCTTCCAAGATGCAACTGGCGGGCACATCCACGCCGCTGGTCGATCGATGATTCCAAGCACGCCGGACGAGCTCTACTCGGATTTGCGTCATGGTTACACGCTCTACAAGCAAGCCAAAGAAGCGCAGAAGACTGGAGCAGTGAAAACCAAAGGTTACTCCTGGGACGATGCGATCACGCCGACGCTGTATCTGTCGGCCGAGGATTGTCCCGATGGCTATTGCCCAACGCCACCCTCTGAAGACCGTCGACCACTGGATCGAGTGCGCGATCTCTTCGACGGAGCGAAAGACACTCGCAACGCACTGCTTTGGCTATCAGCCGGCGAGATCGCCACGGTCGCGCTCATCGGAATCGCAGCCGTGTTGCTCGTGTTCATTCTGATCAAGCGCGGCATTCGCTGAGCGTTGCTTTAACCCAATCCATTCTCCTTGATGAGGTTCAACCAAAAAAATGTTATTAGCCATCGCCATCATTGTGGTCGTCGTTCTGCTGGCAGTTGCGCTGCTTCCTGTGAAGAAACGGGAACCCGAGCAACTCAAGCAAGCGTCGCCCGTTGCATTCCTGACTCCAGAGCCGGCACATCCGGTCCGTCAAACAACCCTTCGTCAGCAACAGCTTGACGAAGAGGCCAATGCGGTTGCTTCCGAGTACCAGCGCCGCGCCGATGCGGTTTGGCTCGATGAAGTTCGAACGAAGGCTTCGAAGCTGCTGGGCAACACGAAGGCAAAAACCGAGTCATGACAGACATGCTTCAACAGGGCCAGGAGTGGCTTGCCTCCAAACTCACCCAGCACGCGTCTCGCCAGGTCGTATATCGCCGAGGAGAGCTTGGAGCCACGCTCCAAGCAACAATCGGCAAGTCGATGTACGACCAGGACGATGGCGAGGGCATTGTCACTCGCAGCCAGGTCCGCGACTTCCTGATCGACACGCAATCTCTGCTCCAGTCGATCATCGGAACGTTGCCACGCCGCGGTGACACCATCGTCGAGATCGATGGCAACCACACCTTTATCTTTGAAGTGATGGCCCTTGGTGGCGACCCACCTTGGCGCTACAGCGACCCATTCCGTTTGAAACTCCGCATCCACACCAAACAGATCGAATCCCATCCCTCATGACGACCGTTTTACAAGTTGCCGACAGCGTTACCGCTCAGCTCAATGCCGCCGAGTTCGATTTTGAGTTCGTGGCCGAACGATTGTATGTTCCCAATTTCGACCTCGAAGACATGAAGGAACTTCGCGTGAGCGTTGTGCCTCGCGATGTCGAGTTACTTCCCCATGATCGGGCTCACAACCGATACCACTGCCGTGTGGATGTTGCCGTTCAGAAGAAGTTTTCGAAGGGAACCAATGAGGAGATCGACCCGCTGGTGGACCTTGTGGAAAAGATCGCCGACGAGTTTCGCTTGAAGCGGCTCGTGTCATTTCAAGCGGCTCGCTGTGTGAAGGCCGAACATGCCGTGTTGTACTCCAGCGAACACTGGGAGCAACTGCGTCAGTTTACAAGCTTGTTGACCTTAACCTTTGAACTGGCGCGATGATCAAGCTAACTGTTCGCACCCAATTCGACAAACAGAAGCTCAAGAAGAAGGCGGAAACTGCCACCTTCACTTCGCTTCGGCATGCCGGGGGCGCAATTGGCAAGACTGCTCGGTTCAGTATTCGACGTCGAAAAACATCATCCAAGCCTGGCAGCCCGCCACATACGCAGACGGGCATGCTCAAGCGGGTGATTCGCTACGACGTTACCAACAACAAGACCGAAGTCGCCATCGGACCTGTGAACGAGATTGCTGGTCGACTTTGGAACCTGCATGAA
>JBGTAI010000091.1:0-1545 GCA_041749955.1 Pirellulaceae bacterium
GACGCTCTGGAGATCATCATGGGAGCCGATCGGATGTTCGATTTGCTGTCGAAGGGACACCACAATGAAACAATACGTCGCACTGGCGAGAGTCAGTAGTCGCGAACAGGAGCGAGAAGGCTTCTCTCTTGAAGTCCAGGAAGACGCTCTGAAAAAATACGCCGATACTCACGGCGGCAAGATCGTCAAGCTCTTCAAAATCGCCGAGACCGCCAGCAAGCGAGACGAACGCAAGACCTTCAAAGAGATGATTGCGTACGCCAAAAAGCATGCCTTCGAGTTGGATGGCTTGCTGTTCTACAAAGTCGATCGAGCCGCACGCAATCTCTTTGACTACGTCGAATTGGAACGACTGGAGTCGGATTATCAGGTTCCGTTCATTTCCATCTCCCAGCAAACGGACAACAATCCCGCTGGTCGTATGATGCGGAGAACTCTGGCCAACATGGCGAGCTTCTTCACGGAACAGATGGCGGTCGATATCAGTCAGGGAATCAATCGCCGCGTTCAGGAAGGGATGTTCCCTGGAAAAGCACCGTACGGCTACAAGAACACACGGGCAAATGGGCGACGAGTGATCCAGCTCGACCAAACGGAAGCAGCCAAGGTTCGCAGGCTGTTTCATCTGTACGCATTCGAGAACTGCACACTGGAGGGCATCGTCCAGAGAATGGCTGCCGAAGGCTTGGAATACCGTTCTGGGAATTCTGCCTGGAGTCGTACTTCGGTCCACAACATGCTGACCGACCGAGCCTACATCGGCGAGATTCGCTATCGCGGGAATTGGTTTCCCGGCAAGCACGAGCCGATTGTCGACCGCTCAACCTGGGACCGAGTCCAAGCGTTGCTCGGCAATCGACAGCAGGTCACCCACACGATGACCTACGCGTCGGACCTGATCGAATGCGGCCAATGTGGTCACAAAATCACCGGCGAGTGGAAGATCAAACAGACGAAAAGCGGCCCACGAGATTACCTTTACTACCGCTGCACGAAATACAACAAACCGGATCATCCCCGAGTGCGGGTCACGGAAGCGGAGTTGGATCAACAGGTTCTTGCTCTGTTCGACCGGATTCGAATCGAAGACGACAACGTTCGCGACTGGTTCCGGGCGGTGCTGGCTTCGAAAACGAAGGACGCCCAGGCCGACACGAGGGCACAGCGAGCGGAATTGCAGCGTCAGGAAACGCTGATTGCTGGTCAGAAAGATCGCCTCTTGAATCTTCGCTTGGCGGACCAGATCGATGAGGAGACGTTCAACAGCAAGCAGACTGAACTCCGCGACCGCTTGGCGTCAATCATGCTGCAATTGGACGTTCTCAACCGAACCCAAGACGAAAACGCCGATTTAGCGTCGAGGGTGTTTGAACTTTCGCAAACACTTAGGCAGCGGTGGCTTACGGCGGACTATGCCGAAAAACGTAAGATCCTGGAAATCGTCTGGTTGAACTGCCGCCTTGTCGACGCAAGTCTTTGCCCCACAATAAGAAAGCCCTTCGACGTACTCGCCGAAGGGCCTCTTGTTCCCGAAAGTGGAGGATA
>JBGTAI010000092.1:0-9146 GCA_041749955.1 Pirellulaceae bacterium
CCTGACAAACTTGGCGTTCTTCATCCGAGAGTCGGACGATATACTTTTTGATCATTGGAAACCTCCGTGTGTTGACGAAAGTTTCCGCTAATTTAAGCAAATCAACCAACCCCAATTCTTAGGCTGGATGACGCACTAGCAATCCCTACAAACACAAAATTCACAAATACGTGATTGAGAAATGTTTTCAAGTGAGCCGCCAAGAATAACCATCACGCGACTTGCGTCTGAATGTGTTAGTTGCGGCCAATTTCGATCAACATCCTCCGAAGCGGTAATCAAAAATTTCTTCGAACAAAAATTGCCCATCGTTTTTACTTGCTCAACCGTCCCCACAATGGCATGCGAATCGCGTTAAGTCCCCTAGTACATGAGATGAGTCCGGTAGTGACTCTCCACAACAGAACATGACACAAAAAGTAGGAACTAACGATGAAACGCACATTCATTACGACAGCATTAGCGGCTTCGCTGATTGGATTCACGACGCCGACGCAAGCACAAGTTACGGCAGGCGGACAAGCAGGAGTCGGCGGAACGATCGCCGAACAAGCCGCGAATCAAGCTGGCCAAGCGGTTCGCAACCAAGTTGGGCAACAACTCCGCCATGCAGCAGGCGCAGTGGACGGTAACGCAACCGGCAATGCAAACGGCGGGGCTGTCGTCCCAGGAGCCGGAGCAATCAACGGTCAAGCAACTGTTAATGGGCAAGCTATCAACGGCCGCGCGATGGCCAATGGCCAGCCAGTGATCAACGGCCAGCTAGTGCCCAACGGCCAACCGAACAGCCGGCAAGTCATCAACGGCCAGCTCGTCCAGTACGACGCCAATGGTCGCCCGATCCAAATGCAAGGCCAAGGACGACCGATTCAGCAACAAGGACAATTCAACCAAGGAGAGTATGCCCAAGGCCAAAACGTTCAAGGTCAGAACACCCAGGGCCAACAGAATCAACAAGGTACGTCGCTTGCCACGGCATTGATCCAAAAATGCCAAAAGGCCAACCAGGCAGAAATCGAATTGGCGCAAATGGCCCAGCAAACGACTGGCAATGCTCAGGTGAAGGAGTATGCACAAATGCTGCAAACAGACCATCGCCAATTGTCACAGGACTTGGAAAAGCTTCAGCAAAAGGTTGCTGGCAGCCAGCAAGGTTCGATGTCGGTACGCGTGCCGGATGAGTTGACACAGCTCGTGTCGACCGCGTGCGATAACCAATTGCGGATGACCAAGGACATGCTCGGAAAGTGTGAAAAGGAGCATTTCCCAATGGCATTTTTGAGCCAACAAATAGGGGCTCACACGGCGATGCTCGCTGAACTGCGTGCTATTGAGCAACAAGGTCCTCAAGAACTCCGAGACTTCGCTTCACAAGCTGCGACCAAGGTTCAAACGCATTTGGACAAGGCCAAGAGTCTTGCTAAGCAAATCGACGATGACTCGCATGCCAATCGAGATAGCTCGAAAAGCTAATTAATTAGACGATAAGGCCTGAACCGTGCGGTTAAACGTGCGGCGTCAACGCAACGACCGTGTGCTGGGAATTCAGCTCACGGTCGTTTTTTTATTTCATTACCGCTCATGAATCGATGGCGGGTTACGGTTTTGGTTTGCGGTCCATCCAGGCGTGGCTGCTGGCTCGGTAGACGGCTTTGTCGCCGATTTTGGCTCGAAGCTCGTCGATGGTTTGGTCGAGGACGCGGTTCTCGCTCTCATGCGGTGCGAGGTCGAATAAATTCATTTGCTTGGGCGCGTCGCGGTCCGTGAGTGAGCTGGCCGAGACGCCGATTAAGCGAACAGGCCTCGGTTGAGACGCTCGCATTTCGTCGAGCAATTGCATCGCAACCACGAGTAGCTCGGAGGTGGACGATGTCGGACGTGGTAATGTTCTTGAGCGGTTGAAGGTTTGGAAGTCTTCGCGTCGATATTTCAACGTGACCGCTCGGGTTTCGCGGCCGCTGTGTCGCAGCCTCGTGCCGACCTGTTCGCTGAGATAGCTGACCACGGCTCCGAGCATCTCCGCATCCGTAAGGTCTTCGTTGAACGTGCGTTCGTGGCTGATTTGTTTCGCGGTGTGATCCGGGACGACGCGGCGGGCATCGATGCCGTTGGCGAGTTTCCATAAGTGCTCGCCCCATTGACCAAATTGCTTTTGCATTTGGACCAAGTCGGTTTGTCGTAAGTGCTCAATCCGCGTGATACCGAGCTTGCGAAGTCGCTCACCGCCAACACGGCCTACGCCCCACACACGATCAATGCGGAGTGGATCCAGGAACGCTTGAACGCCTTCCGCCGTAACTTCAACGAGCCCGTCTGGCTTGCCGATATCGCTGGCAATTTTTGCGACGAACTTCAATGGGGCGATGCCGACGCTCGCCGTCAGTTGGAGTTCGCTGCGAATGAGCTGCTTGATCGAAACACCGATTTCTCTCGCACTGCCAAACAGCCTAAGTGTTCCGCTGACATCGAGAAACGCTTCGTCGAGCGACAGCGGTTGAACGAGCGGAGTGAAGCGGTGGAAGATTTCGCGGACTTGGCGACCGACGGCGGCGTAGTGGTCGATACGTCCTTTGACGAAGACGGCTTCGGGACAGAGCTGTGCGGCGCGGCGGCCGGGCATCGCGCTGTGGATACCAAAACGACGTGCTTCATAGCTGGCTGCGGCTACGACTCCGCGACCGCTCGAGCCACCGACGACGACCGGTCGACCTCGCAACTCAGGTCGATCGCGTTGTTCAATTGCGGCATAAAATGCGTCCATGTCGACGTGCAGGATCATCGCTCACCAGCCATTCATAGGCGCTTTGCCAATCTGAAAAATCATCCCACACGGCCTGTGGAACAAAACCGCACGCCGGGCACGCGGCAACTAATTCGTCGCGTTTGTGCATCCCCGTACAAACGGCCACAACATGAGCTCCGATCGCGTGGCCGCACTGGACATCAAACGGCGTGTCACCGATCACAACAACGTCTTCGGTGGCTTCCTCGCCGTAGGTATCACGAATCAAGTCGGCTGCTCGGCGTGCCATCGCGTCGCGTTCGATGTCCAAATCGCCGCCAACAATCCATTGGGTGTACTCGAATAGCCCGAAATGTTCGAGTTTACTGGTTGCGGTTTCCGGCAAATTTCCGGTCATTACTGCGACACAAACGCGATCGTCTTGGCTCAACCGGCTCAGCAATTGCGTCACACCCGGCAAAACCCGACCGCCAGCCGCCTGGACGAATTGGGGGAACAACGAAACATAACGCTGCCGAAGCCGTTCGCGAGTGTCGTCGGTGTCCGGTAAACGGTTGCCCAGAAGCAGTTGTGCGAGCAAAAACCGGTCGGTCCGCCCGCTGAAACACAGATCCGCCCAGGGCTCAGCGACGCCAAATTCGAGCGTGATCGCTCGCCGCATGGCGTCTCGACCGCCTCCGCCGCTGAGCAATAGGGTCCCGTCGATATCGAAAAGCAAAGTCCTCATACGCACGTTATACACACTCGGCAATCCGACTTCATCGCGTTACGCTGCTAGTCAAGCGGAGTGTTGTCGCCGAGACCCTTGGCTCCCACACAATCACGACGAATCCCCCAAAAATGTCCAGTATGCAAGCGCCTGCCCATTCCGATGAACGCGCCCATTCCGATGAACGCGCCCAACCCGATGAACGCGTTCAGCACGCGGAACCTGCCGCGTCTGCGGAACTCGACAAGAGCGGCACGCGGGTGCGCGAGATGTTTCGGCAAATCGCACCCCGCTATGACTCGATGAACCACCTACTCTCGCTCAGCATCGATCGCTACTGGCGGTGGCGGACCGTGCGACGATTGCGGCTGGTCGATGGAGAGCCCATCCTCGATACCTGCACCGGTACCGGCGATCTCGCACTCGCGATCGCAGAACGGGCTCGTCGAAAGTATCCGACGAGTCTGGTTGTCGCCACAGATTTCTGTTTGGCGATGCTGGAGATCGCGAGAGACAAGCAAACCAAACGCAAAGAGCTGAAAGAGAAAGTTCAGTTCATCGAAGCTGATTCGCAAATGTTGCCGTTTGCCCCGGACACGTTTCAATGTGTCACCGTTGCATTCGGACTCCGCAATGTCACCGACACGGATCTGGGGCTGTCCGAGATGACTCGCGTGTGTCTCCCGGGCGGACAAGTCGTGGTGCTGGAATTCTCTCAGCCGGAACTTCCCGTCCTGAAGCAGCTCTACGGGTTCTACTTCCGAAATATTCTGCCGCGAATCGGCCAGTGGCTGGCACGAAACGATAAAGCCGCCTACGAGTATCTGCCAGAATCAGTGAAAGAGTTTCCGTATGGTGAGGCACTCGCGGAAAAGATGCGAGCGGCAGGCTTGGTGGACGTGCGATTCACGCCGCTCACGCTCGGTGTAGCGACGTTCTACGAAGGCACCAAACCGGTGGCCGAGAACAAACCGGTCGAGAATCCGTCATGAGCGAACAGCCACGTCGAATCGTATTGGGAATCACAGGCGCGAGCGGTGCCGTCTATGCCGTGCGGTTGCTTCAAGTTCTCTGTCGCAGCGAGTTCGAAATTCACCTGTCGATTAGCCCCAGCGGCGCCGCGGTGATCGCTCAAGAACTCGGGTTCACGATCGATTTGCGCGAGCCAAACTTGTCCGAGCTCGTGAACTTCATTCCCCCGTGGTCCCAGTCGAAATCAAGCTCGTCAACAAGCACACCAGAACCACTCGACACCCCAGCACCACTTGATCGAGTTCACTATCACCGTCATGACAATTTCATGACACCAATCGCGAGCGGGTCGTTTCGCACTTCCGCGATGGTGATCTGTCCGTGCAGCGGCAGCACGCTCAGCGGGATCGCCCGTGCAGCAGCAAGTAACCTGATCCAACGCGCCGCCGAAGTGCACTTGAAGGAGCATCGCAAGCTTGTGCTTGTTCCACGGGAGACGCCGCTGAGTGTTTTGCAACTGGAGAACATGCACCGCATCGCGACTGCTGGTGGTGTGATTTTACCTGCGATGCCCGGCTGGTATCACGGTGTGGACTCGCTCGATTCGATTGTCGATTTTGTGGTCAGCCGCATTCTCGACCAGCTCGACATTGACAATTCGCTGATGCAGCGATGGGGCGAGAGTGCATCGTGAATGAGTGGCTCGGGCTGATCCGATTCAGCCACACGATTTTCGCGTTACCGTTTGCCTCGCTGGCAACCGTACTCGCCTTCGCAACGCCGCTCGCATCAGGCGACTACCCAAGCGTTCGAGCACAAGATCTCGTCGGCATCTTGCTGTGCATGGTGTTTGCCCGCAGTGCCGCGATGGCGTTCAATCGATTGATCGACCATCGTTTTGATGCCGAGAACCCGCGCACGGCGAGCCGTCATCTCCCAGCCGGACGATTGTCTCGCGGTCGAGTGTGGACATTCACTGGTGTGACTTGTCTCGGCTTCGTTGCATCGACACTGCTGTTTTTTCCGAACAAGTTTCCGCTAGTGTCGTCGCTTCCCGTGCTCGCGTTTCTGCTCGGGTACAGTCTCGCCAAACGATTCACTTCAGCGGCTCACTTATGGCTCGGAGTCGCACTCAGCCTATCGCCACTAGCGGCCTGGGTCGCCATTCGAGGGTTTGATCCGAGTGAATCTCTGAGCGAGCTGATCGTCCCGTTGACACTCGCTGCCTCCGTCGCGGCCTGGGTCACGGGCTTTGACATCATCTATGCGTGCCAGGATGCCGACTTTGACAAGCAAGTGGGGCTGCACAGTATCCCAGCGAAATTCGGCGTCGCGGGCGCACTCCGGATCGCGGCGATGTCGCACGTGTTCATGATCGGGTTGCTCGCTTTGTTGGCGTATGTTGGCACCGTTTCTGGACTCGGACGCGTGTTTGCTGGCGCCGTCCTGATCACAGCGATTTTGGTGGTGATCCAACATTGGCTGGTTCGTCCAGACGATCTGACGCGAGTGAATATCGCGTTTTTCAATACAAATGCGGCGATCAGCGTACTTTTACTGGTCGCCGGGACCGTGGATTGCTGGTGGTAAGCTCGTTGCCAAGCAGCCCCATTCACGGTTCAATCGACATTCACGACATCACGCCTCCACCACCGTTCTCGTGCAAGAACCAGCCTTTTTTAAGACAGCTACGATGAATCCAGAACTTCAAAGTCGATTCCGAGAAATTCGCGACAAAGTCGAAGCAGGCGAGCGACTCCGACTCGACGACGGAATTTTCCTTTACGACCCCCGAGTCCCGCTGCAAAGCGTCGGTGAACTCGCCAATTGGGTCCGTGAACAGAAAAACGGCAACGTCGCTTATTACAACATCAACACGCACCTGAATCCCACCAATGTGTGCGTGTACCGATGCCGGTTCTGTGCCTTCCGCAGCGATTTGCGTGACCCCAAAGGTTACGCAATGAGCGACGAGCAAATTCTTGAGCGAGGCCGTGAAGCGACTGAGAATGGATGCACCGAAATGCACATCGTCGGCGGGCTGCACCACCAACGCCCGTACGAATGGTATCGCAACATCATCTCATTGCTGCACGACAACTACCCACAAATCCATCTCAAAGGCTGGACTGCCGTCGAGATCAATTGGTTTGAGTTCCAAACAAAGAAATCGATTCGCTGGGTTCTGGAAGACCTACGCGCCGCGGGTCTGGGCAGTATGCCTGGCGGTGGCGCCGAGATTTTCCACTCGGAAGTTCGTGACCAACTTTGCGAACACAAGGCGAACACACACGCTTGGCTCGAGATCCATCGCACCGCTCATGAGATCGGTCTGAAAACGAATTGCACGATGCTTTACGGACACGTCGAGAACGCTTTCCACCGAATCGACCACTTGCTCCGGCTGAGAGAATTGCAAGATGAGACCGGCGGCTTCCAAGTATTCATCCCACTGGCGTTCCATCCCGAGAACACGAAGCTGTCCGACATCAAGAAGCCGTCGGCGCTAATGGACTTGCGAACGGTCGCGATCAGCCGGCTGATGCTCGACAACGTCCAGCACATCAAGGCGTACTGGATCATGCTCGGCATCGCCACCGCCCAAGCGGCACTCGCTTACGGCGCCGACGACATTGATGGCACCGTGCGACATGAGTTGATCTACCACGACGCTGGCGCTACAACGCCCCAGTGCCTAGCCGTTGACTCGATCCGCGATCTGATTCTCGAAGCCGGCCGCGAGCCTATCGAGCGAGACACCGTGTACCGCCGCGTCCACCGCGACCCCGACAATTACGCCAAGTGGCAAGTCGGCGAAAGCGTTGAGGTTGCAACGGTCTAATCGGAAGCTAGCTTGGCTAACCTTGATCCACAGTAACGACTCGTACATCGCAAACGTTGGTACCTGTTGGCCCTGTGATCACTAGCCCGTTTGTCTTCTCAAAGAAACTATAAGCATCGTTTCGCGTGAGGTAGTCCGCGGGGTCGAGACCTTGCTTCACTGCAGCCTCATGAACGGCTGCATCAAGGATCGCGCCCGCAGCATCCGTCGGCCCATCTTCTCCATCCGTACCACCGGACATCAGCGAGAATAGGCTCCATGGACAATCATCGCCAACCGTTTGCAGAAGATGAACGTAGGCTGCCAGCACCAGGTGTTGATTACGACCACCGCGACCGCGCCGCGACGACTCAACCAGTGAGACTGTCGGCTCGCCGCCAGTGATCAGGCAATTGTTGTTGCCTCTTTGAAGCATCGAAAGTGTCATGTCAGCAAGATGGCGGCCGACTTCTTCCGCAGCACCCTCGCATTGGCGAGCGACTTGCATCACATGGTTGTAACCGAGCGACTCCGCTCGAATCCCCGCAGAATCCACGGCGACAGCATTGTTGCCAAGCACGATCACCGTGGACTGTGCTTGCGGCACTTTGCGGAGCGGTTGTTGTTTTTCCAGCAAAGCATAGATACTCGTCGGAAGCGTTCGTGACGGATCGAACTTCGAGAGCACCGTGAGTGCGTCTTCGGGTTTGCTCGAGTCGATGACCGTCGGTCCCGACGCGATCAAATCCAGCGGATCACCGAGCACATCCGAAAGCACCAACGTCACCAACTCTGGCGCTTGACAAGCCGCGAGCAAACCGCCGCCCTTGATGTCACTGAGGTGCTTCCGCACGACATTCAATTCTTCGATCGTCGCACCCGCTCCACTAAGAAATCTCGTGACCGCGAGTTTATCTGCCAGGCTGATACCGGCTGTCGGAAGCGGCAACAAGGCACTTCCACCGCCAGAGACCAACGCGACGCACAGATCCCGTGAACCAGCATTTTCCATCAGCTGCATCATCGCACGACTGCCTTCAATCCCAGCCTCAGTCGGCTCGTTACTGCCAGCAGGCCGAGCGACATGAACGCGAACGTTCGCAATTTCCTTTTCCGTCCCCGCAGGAACATTCACCCAACCCGTGACTGGAAGCCAAGCACCAACAGCACGAACGAACCCAGCCGCCATCGCCGTCGCAGCCTTTCCAGCCCCCACGACAACAATCCGGTCGAAATCATCGCAGTGGTACGATGTTTCGCCGATGTGGAGCCAGTCACCATCGACACGTAATTCACGCTCAACAAGCGGTTGAGCCCGCACCGAATCGACCCCAGCCGTCCAGATTTCCAGGGCATCGCTCCTCAGGTTTTTCACGTTCTTCGGCATGTTGGAAACGAATGCTGGCTCTAGTTCGTGGCAGCGATAGGAACTCATGTTGGATATGGACGTACGCCTCACTCATCGATACGAAAAACTGAAGAGCTCCGAATGAAACTCAGCTTAGACGCCACGATCACGAAGTTGGCGCTGCAGTTCGTTGGCTATGACCACCAACTGTTCCAAAGACAATCCGTCTAGCGAGGTGGACTCGACACCAAGTAGTTCTCGAAGCGTCTTGATTCGACCGGACGCTTCACCACGTGCTTCACCACGTGCTTCACCCTCAGCACGAGCTTGCTCCAGCCTTGCGCGCTCGTCACGCTGCGCCTTGAGACGCAATTCGTACTGATTGCGCTGTTGTGGTGTGCGTTGAATCATGTCGAGTACCTCGGCTGCTTCATTGAAAGCGGATGATCGGAATCGTTGCTGGATGTCTTCGGTCGTCATTCCCGAAGCTCGACGAAAGAAATAGAGCCAGGCTTCGATGGGATCTGTGATCACACCATTATCACTTGGGATC
>JBGTAI010000093.1:0-2692 GCA_041749955.1 Pirellulaceae bacterium
GGACGTCCACAGAACTTACATCGGTTCTCCAGACGTGAGCTAAATTTTGGTTTTCGTTGGGCCTTGGCGATTTTTGCTTTACTTGCCACGGGGCACTCTTTTAATTGCGTTAATTGATCGCACTTCAGTGAAAGGTCATTGCTCAGCATCAGCTGAGCCGCTTATCAAACAGCAACACGGTCGCTGTCACCGCGACACACTATGCCGCGTCTGTCTTCTTCTTATCAGCCTTGAACGGCATGCCGAACTGTTCCAGCAATGAACGAGCTTCGTCATTCGTTGTTGCACTCGTCACGAAGGAAATGTTCATTCCTTGCGGACGCGTATACTTATCGGGGTTCAACTCTGGGAAAACCAACGACTCAGTCAAACCGAGCGTGTAGTTTCCACGTCCATCGAACGCGTTTCGATTGATTCCACGAAAGTCACGCACCCGAGGCAAGACGATGGAGACCAAACGATCCAAAAATTCATACATGCGATGACGTCGAAGCGTCACCATGCAACCGATTGGCATACCTTCACGAAGCTTGAAATTAGCAATTGACTTTCGAGCCAACGTAATCACCGGGCGTTGGCCCGTGATGTCCGTCATGCAGTCCCTCGCTATCTCCAAAATCTTCTTGTCGCCAATCGCGCTTCCGATGCCCATATTGAGCGTAATCTTCTGCAACCGTGGAATACGGTGCGGATTGGTGTACCCATACTGCTCTTGGAGTGCCTTGCGGACAGTCTCTTCGTAGTGGGTCTGGAGTCGTGTTTTGTTGTCGGACATCGCTATTTCAAACGCGAAAACTGGGTCTTTGTCTTGCTACTGAACGTCTTGCTACGGACTACTTGGTCGCGTGTTGAGCACGAGCTGGCGCAATCTTGCCGATGCTCGTTCCGGTTTTCTTCGCAAACCGTTCTTTGCTGCCATCTGCCAAGAAGCGAACACCAATTCGGGTTGGCTTACCACTTGACGGATCCACCAGCATCACATTACTGGCCGAGATCGGCATCTCTTTATTCAAACGTCCGCCTTGCGGATTCTTTTGGCTTTTTCGAACGTGCTTCCAAACTTTGGCAGCGCCTTCGACGATCAATTTGTTGTTCTTGCGGTCGATTTTCAAGATCTTGCCACGGTGGCCTTTATCAGCCCCGGCGATCACTTCGACTTCGTCATCAATTCGGAAATACATTTTGGATTCAGATCTATCAAATGCTGTGGTAAAACCAATCAGACGGCAATGTCTGTCGAGCGGTTTTTCAGTTAAACGACTTCGTTTGCCAAACTTACGATTTTCATAAAGTTACGATCGCGAAGCTCACGACCCACTGCACCAAAAATCCGAGTCCCGCGAGGTGACTTGTCCTTATCGATCAACACCACTGCGTTGCTATCGAATCGGATATAACTTCCATCGCTGCGTCGTGTCGGATACTTCGTCCGCACGATTACCGCACGAACGACAGCCTTCTTCTTAACATCGCTGCCGGGAATAACCGTTTTGACACTGCACACAATGATGTCGCCTACAGTGGCATAACGCTTACGCGTGCCACCGAGCACCTTGATGCACATCACTTGACGTGCACCTGTGTTATCAGCGACATCAAGCCGAGTTTCTGTTTGGATCATTTTGGCGACAAACTAACGGGGTGAATTTCTTGGGTATCAGTAAACTGGACGTGTCTCGTTGCCTTAATGCTTTCTGTGTCTTTTGGACGACACGACCGCACCGTGGGATTCACATTCAGCTAGCTGGATCAGTCGTCTCGCCGGCGTGTGCCGCCTCGAGAGTCTCTGCTTCAGCCGGCGTGGCACCCTTTCGGATGGCACGTAGCGCCGCGACGTCGACCGCTGTGCTCTTTTCGAGCACGCGACCCAAACGCCATCGCTTCAACTTACTCAGCGGTTCAGATTCGATGATCTCGACCTTATCGCCAGCAGCTGATTCATTGTTTTCGTCATGGGCGTAACATACCGTTCGCCGATGAACATACTTCTTGTATTTGGTGTGCTTGACCAACCGGTCGATTTCGACACGACGAGTTTTGCTCATCTTGTCGCTGGTCACAATTCCGGAAACGATCCGTTTAGGCATAGTAGCTGGTGCGGAGTAATATGGGTGGTTACTAAGTGCTTTGCGCCAACTGACGCTCAGTTTGGATCGTCTTGATCCGTGCGATCAGACGCCGATTTTTTCGAATTTCACTAGGCGTATTGAGACGCTCGGACTGTGACTGGAAGCGAAGCCGAAAAAGCGTGATTGCTGCTTCTTTCGATGTTGCTTCGAGCTGTTCGTTGCTCATCTCGCGTAATTCAGTGGACTTGGTCATCGTTTCTGGCCGTCGTCTTTTCTATTTCTAAAGTCCGAGCACGAAGTACTCGAACGAGTTCAATTATCAACTACTTATCAAAAGTAAGTAGCATACACAGTTTTAAGCAGGTCGCCGTCCGACAAATCGAACTTTGATCGGCATCTTACTGGCCAAACGAGCAAAGCAAACCTTTGCTTGTTGTTCAGTTACTCCGCCGAGCTCATACAAAATAGTTCCTGGACGGACAACAGCCGCCCAGTAATCTGGTTCACCCTTTCCCTTACCCATTCGAGTTTCCAGCGGTGTACTGCTGACGCTCTTATCTGGGAAGATTCGGATGTAAAGTTTACCTTCGCCACGGACGTATTGCTGGCCCGCGATTCGACCG
>JBGTAI010000094.1:0-18481 GCA_041749955.1 Pirellulaceae bacterium
AATTTTTGCAGCGATGTTTTTGATTATTGGTTCGATTCTGTTTTGGGCACTTTTTGAGCAAGCGGGGTCATCTCTTAATCTCTTTACCGATCGACACGTGAACCGTGGACCAGTGCCGGCGTCTGTGTTTCAGTCGGTCAATGCAATTTACATCGTGATGCTCGCTCCGATTTTTGCGTGGGCGTGGACTATGCTTGGTCGAAAGGGCCTGGAACCCTCTGCTCCCGCTAAGTTCGGCTTGGCGCTTATTCAGTTGGGGCTTGGATTCCTGGTTTTGGTCTGGGGAGCAAGCGCCGCTGGTATGGGCAATGCGACACCGGTCTTTTACATCTTCGCGATCTATCTCATTCACACGACGGCAGAGCTTTGCATTTCGCCGGTTGGCTTGAGTGCAATGAATCGACTGGCTCCCGCGCACATGGCCAGCTTGATCATGGGGACTTGGTTTTTTGCTTCGGCAACAGGCAACTTTGCAGCTGGACAGATTGCTGCTGCGACTGGTGCGGAGGCCGCGTCAGGTGAAGGGGCCGGAAAAGAAACCGTGCTCGGCGTCTATTCGGAAATCGGATGGATAGCAATCGCAGTCGGTGTCGCCGTGCTAGTCATTTCGCCACTGATCAAGAAGCTAATGCACTTGGATACGCTTCAAGACGCTGAGGTCGAAGACGAAGCTGAATTGCTTGAACACAACGTGTAAGTAGCTGCGAGGCTGAACTCAGGCGATTGAGTTACTCGCGACTGAGTTCTGGAGCACCAACAAGTACTGGGCTGCGACCGTCGTGATAGTACGTGCGGTTGCGGCCCATGTTTTTGGCTGCATACAAAGCTTCGTCGGCGCGACGAACGACTGGCCCAGGCACCATGTCTTCGCGAGGCTCGCCGACACCGACACTCGTGGTGACCTCGATCTGAATTAGGCCTGCATCAAGCTTGTGGGAAGCGATCGCTTTACGAACCGCGTTCATTTTTTCGGCGGCGATACGCAAAGGCCCATCAAGGAGAATGGCAAACTCCTCGCCACCGAACCTTGCGACCATGATGGCGTCTTCGAGCTCGCTGTGCAGTTTGGCTGCGACTTGCTGAAGAACTTGATCGCCACCTTGGTGACCGTAGGTGTCGTTGATTTTCTTGAAATGGTCAATGTCGATGATGGCGACGACGAATGATCGTCCGCCCTTGCGATATGCCGCGAACAACTCGTCCAGCTTTTGGTCGAATGCGCGTCGGTTGGAGAGCCCAGTTAACCCGTCCGTGCGTGCCTCACTCAGATAAGATTCGATCTGGCGAGTCTGTTTGTCAAGTTGCCGTTCGGCTGCATCAAGTCGCTTTTGCAGCAGCCCATTGCTCTGCATGATCTGTTCAAGCAACAGCACCACACGACTCTCGCTGCCACCGCCGCCACTCAGACCACTTCGGACGCTCTTGCTGATCTCACCGAGTTGGTCTTGGTACTGCGACACGTTGCCCGAGTACTCGCTTGTCCAGTTACCCAGCTCATGAAGTAACTGAACCATCCGTTCACGTTCACTCGGGCTGAGACCATCACCTTCACCACCACTGGCCACGGAGGTGATAACGATACGTTTGGCTTGTCGGCGTCCGATGACAATACCGACCACCAGAAGTGCTAAGCCAAAGATAGCACCGACAATAAATAGTAGAGGGCTTTGCGGCACAGATTTACACCATCGAATGAGCTTGGATCGATTCACCGCGAGCAATTACAACCAACCCACTTTCGGTGACCGTGAAACCTCTGGCGGCATCCTCATGCGGATCATAGCCAATTCGGGTCTCCGGTGGGATGCGGACTCCTTTGTCCACAATCACACGACCGAGCTGGCTGTGCCGCCCCACTTCGACACCTTCAAAAAGGATACTGTCTTCGACCCGAGCGTAGCTGTTGACGCGAACGTTCGGTCCGATCACGCTGCGAGCAACGCTACCGCCGCTGATAATGGAACCTTGGCACACGATCGAATCATGAGCTTCACCGCGTCGTGACGAATGACCTTCGCTGCCAAAGACAAACTTCGGCGGCGGAAGCATCAA
The DNA here is from genome assembly GCA_041749955.1 of Pirellulaceae bacterium. Lineage (GTDB taxonomy): Bacteria > Planctomycetota > Planctomycetia > Pirellulales > Pirellulaceae > JBBSJZ01. Next base: position 2,053 of record JBGTAI010000094.1, read on the forward strand.
TTGGTGAGCACGAATCGGCCAGTGCTCGTCATAGAGATTGAGCAGAGGATCGACAGTGATCAGATCCATTGACGCTTCGTAATATGCGTCAATCGTGCCGACGTCACGCCAGTACGCGTCTCGTTTACGATTCTCGTCTAAGAACGGGAACGCGAACACGCGGCTGTCCGCGATCGCCGCTGGGATGATGTTCTTGCCAAAGTCATGTTGGCTGTCGGGCAACGTGGCGTCTTCGACAAGCCGCTCATAAAGGAACCGCGAATTGAAGACATAAATGCCCATCGAGGCTAAGCAAGTGTCTGGGTCCTCGGGCAAGCCCATCGGGTTCTCGGGCTTCTCTTGAAAGCCAACCAAGCGGTGATCAATGTCCGTCTGCATCACACCAAATTGCTTGGCTTCTTCACGGCTGACTCGAAGCGCCCCGATTGTGATGTCAGCACCTTGGCGGCGATGAAACTCGACCATCGGGCCGTAGTTCATTTTGTAGATGTGATCGCCGGCGAGGATCATCACGTCTTCGGCTTGTTCACGCTCGATCGCGTAAATGTTTTGGTACACCGCGTCGGCAGTGCCTTGGTACCAATTGTTGTCGATGCGTTGTTGCGGCGGAACGACGTCGATGAACTCGCCGAGCTCCCGGCAGAAATACCCCCGCCAAGCGGTGCTGATATGCCGGTCCAATGACTGAGCCTTGTACTGGGTCAACAACAACATTCGTCGCATGCCACTATTGAGGCAATTGCTCAGTACAAAATCGATGATCCGATAGATCCCGCCGAACGGAACGGCTGGTTTGGCTCGATCGCGCGTCAGTGGTTCGAGTCGCGTGCCTCGGCCACCGGCCAAAATCACTGTCAGTACGTCTCGCATCCGTGTTTGCTCCTTAGTGTCCCACATCTACAGCATCAACGTACCAGATGTAACGATTGCCGTGCCAATGACGCTAGCAAGAAGAGCCGAAATGGCGTGAAGTTTGCTAGTCAGGATTGGAGCGTTGCTCGTCATGTCGAATCGGCAGAATGACGTGCTCTGGTTGAGGCGAACGACCCCCTAAATTGCCTGATCGGGCGGATTTGGGCAAAAACCGCCCGCAGGACTGAACCCACTAACCCATCGGGGCTGTAATAAGTTCAATCCTCAACCGTTTGGCTTCAAAATCGTCCTTAACTCGAGCAACTTGCCGAACCTTTGACAATTGCTTCCCGACCTCTCAGGAGTTCAATCAAGAGATGCAAAATCTATCGAAAAAAGTTGGTTTCGCGCTGAGCATGATGTTGCTCGGCTGTCTGCTTACTGGTGTCGCAATGTCGTTGCCGAACGCATTCAGGCACGATGTCATGGCGGACCAGCTGGGTAACTCGCAAGTTCCCCAACAAAACTTGGCCGCCGCCCAAGACATGTCCACCGCCTTTCGCAACGTTGCCGAAGCGATTCGGCCGAGTGTCGTGAGCATCAATACCGTTGTGAAAGGAAGGGCGACTCGTAACCAGGGACGCCGTGGCGCACTCCCGCCAGGTTTCCCACGTTGGCTCGAAGAAGATTTATTTAATCAGTATGAGCAACAGCAAGCTCCGAACGACCAATCCGGCATGGGCAGCGGCGTCATCGTCCGCGAAGACGGCTACATCTTGACCAATAACCACGTCGTCAATGGTGCCGACGAACTACAAGTCGAACTCAGCGACGGCCGCAAAGTCGATGGCGAGATCGTCGGTGTCGATCCTGAAACAGATCTCGCCGTGGTGAAAATCGGCTTGAGTGGTCTTCAACCGGCCGCGTTTGGTAGCTCCGATGATATCCGCGTCGGCGATTGGGTGCTCGCGATCGGCAGCCCCTTTGGTCTCGAACAAACCGTCACTGCTGGCATCATCAGCGGCAAGAATCGCGTGCAAGGAATCGTTAGCGACGGAGACGGTTTCGAAGACTTCCTGCAGACCGACGCAGCCATCAACCCTGGAAACTCCGGCGGTCCGCTCGTCAATTTGCGAGGCGAGTTGGTTGGCATCAACACAGCCATCTTGTCTCGTAGTGGTGGTAACGCTGGGATCGGGTTCGCAATCCCAGTTTCATTGGCTCGACCAGTTCTAGCTTCGATCATCGAATCAGGCCAAGTTCGACGTGCGTTTTTGGGTGCGCAATTGGGCGACGTGAATCCAGACGTCGTCCAAAAATATGGACTATCGACGACAACCGGTGTGATGATCAGCAGCGTGCTTGAAGGCCAGCCGGCAGCGAAAGCTGGAATCCAGCCCGGCGACGTGATCAAGGAAATTGACGGTCGTCAAGTCGAGAAAAGCTCGCAACTGAGGAACTACATCGCCAGCCAAACGCCTGGAACGACCGTGGCCATCCAGATCATGCGGGGTGACCGAATGGTCAAAATGCAAGTGAAGCTGGATGAGCGAACCAGCGAAGCGATGGCGATGTTCAACCCAGCCGACGGTCCGATTCCTGGCGCGGAACTGCAACCCGTGACGCCTGCGGTCGCTCGCCAGTTCGGTTATGAGAACCTCGAAAGTGGGCTGATTGTGACCACCGTGGCTGAGCAAAGTTTGGCCGCCCAAGTCGGCTTACAAGCCGGTGACGTGATCGAGTCCGCTGGCGGGCGAAAACTGTCGTCGATCGAAGAATTCACGAGCATTCTTGTCGAAGCGAAAAAACGCAAGAAGTCCGTTCAAATCATCGTCTTGCGAGACAATATCCGCATGCTGTTGCCGTTCTTGGGGCAATAGTCACTGCGATTGATGCTGGCATTACTTTTTGCCGGCGTGGCAATCTTTTCCAGCTTGAAGCGTTTCAGGCCGGGTGAATCACCCGGCCTTTTTCGTTTTCATGGTTGGCGCTTTCGCGTTGACCGGTACATTCGGTGATTATGACGATCACTGCCAAACCGCTGCCGACCATCCGTCAACTTCCCGCCAACCTCGTCAACCAGATCGCGGCTGGCGAAGTCATCGAGCGGCCGGCGTCGGTCGTAAAAGAACTCCTTGAAAACAGCATCGATGCAGGTGCCCATCGGATCGAATTAACGATCGCTGGTGGTGGCACTGAGTTGATCCGAATCAGCGACGATGGCTGCGGCATGACAGCGGAGCAATTACCGCTCGCCGTGACTAGCCACGCGACCAGTAAACTTCCCGACGATGACACGCTCTTTCATGTCGGCACGCTCGGCTTTCGTGGTGAAGCCCTCGCATCCATCGGAAGCGTTTCACAGCTGACCATTCGAAGCCGCACCGAAGGCGACGATTGTGGCGCCGAACTGCGAGTTCATGGAGGCGTGCTGGAAATGCCTGCGCCCGCGGGATGCCCCGTCGGGACGGTGATCGAAGTCCGCCAGTTGTTCTTCAATACTCCCGTCCGTCGTAAGTTTCTCAAGACCTCGCAAACTGAACGCGGACATATCATCGAAGCCTTCACGCGACTCGCGCTCGCACATCCAAACGTCCACTTCGTGATGACAAGCGAAGACAAGGAACTGTTCGACTTGCCGCCGACGCCGCGCTGGAGTGAACGTATCGCCGCGTTCTTCGGCGACGAGATTTCTGAATCACTGATCAAAATCAGCTCCGATGATGCACAGGTGAAAGTCTCGGGATACACCTGCGACCCCTCCGTCAGTCGCGGTAACAACCGGATGCAGTATCTGTTTCTCAACGGCCGACACATTCGCGATCGATCGCTGCAACACGCGCTGACCGAAGCCTATCGTGGGCTGCTCATGGTCGGTCGGCATCCAGTATGCTTCTTGCGTCTGGAGATGCCAGCGGACATGATCGATGTCAACGTCCACCCCAGCAAACTCGAAGTCCGTTTCACCGACAGTGGTCGCGTCTACGCACGACTCCTGCAAACGCTGCGTCATCACTTCTTAACCACCGACATGACGATGCGTGTTGGCCAGTCCCAGCCGCGCGGCGGAGCGGAGGATCTCACCGGGCTCAATCCCCTGGGGCCACCGCAAAGCGTGCTTGGCATGCCAGTCCAGGTGGAGCAACAACAACGCCAATCCGTCATCGAGTGGGCTCGAACTGGCGACACTCGCTCAAGCTCCACCGTCCATACGCTACCAAGTCGAGGAGCCGCTGAGTTCCAACCCTTTCCTGATGGTGGGCCGTTAGCAAATTACCGTCCCGAGCCGATGGTCGTCGACGTAGCGCCCACGACACCTCCCACAGAGATCGCCCCCTGGGAAATCGACGATCGCAGCAACGATCAAACGGCATTGTCACAACCGCTGACTGAAAACAACTTCACTCACAACGCACCGAGCCACGCGAACGCAGCGAATTCACCTGCGATGAGCCACCTCGGGTTCCAAGTCCACAATCGCTATCTCGTCACACAAGATGAAGCCGGGATGGTGATCGTCGATCAACACGCCTTGCACGAGCGAGTACTTTACGAGCGCATTCGCGAAAAGGTCTTGGGTGAAGGCGGGCGACTGGAAAGCCAACGGCTGCTCGTCCCTGAACCCGTGTCGCTGATGCCAGCCGAACGCAACGCCGCCATGGATGCACGCGAAGCGCTCGCAACCGTGGGGCTGGAAGTCGAGGACTTTGGCGGCGAGACACTCGTCATTCAATCCGTCCCAGCGATGCTGGGCCGAACCGCACCTGGCGATATGCTGCGAACGTTGCTGGAGTGTTTGCTCGGCGCGGGCAAGTCACCCGAGGCCCGCGACCTACTCGATCATCTTCTGCACACGATCGCCTGCAAAGCCGCCATCAAAGCCGGTGACCCACTCTCGCGTGAAGAGATCACGAGTCTGTTGGAGCAACGCGAGCTCTACCAAGACACGCATCATTGCCCGCACGGTCGTCCCACCGCACTCTTCTTCTCCCGCGACGAACTCGACCGCATGTTCGGCCGCCTCGGTCCCCGAGGCCGAGTCTAAACCGACTCAGCGTTGCCCAAAAAAACGTAGGGTGCGTGCTTGCCACGCACCGCATGTGTTTGGCCGGTTGCCATCATCCGATGGTGAGTGACAAGCACGCACCCTACTTGACTTCAGCAGTTTCCTTACCAGAGTTGCCGTCGACGGACCGCGAATGCTTGCAGCTTGTGGCTGTCATCAATCCGAAGCTTTCGCATGATGTTCCGGCGGTGGGTATCAATGGTGGTACGTTCGACGTTCAATTCAGTCGCAATGATCTTTGGCGAAAGCCCATCACCGATCAGACGCAACACATCCTTTTCCGCAGTCGTCAACTCTCTGACTCGTGATGGTAGACGAACGCTTTTTGCCATGATGCGAGTCTCGCTGAGCCCAATCGGGTGAAGCCAAACAGCGAGATCGACACTGCGTCCGTCGATCGAGACTTCTGCTATGAATTGCTGAGGCTCTTCTAAGACGAGACATCGTGAGTATGCCGTCTTAACGGCTTCAATGTTGTCACTCGTCACCCATTTCCACGCGGGAGTCCCAAGCACCAATTGACGACACAATCCCCAAGGTGCGAGATCGTCGACCCAAACGAAATGCCCATCCCGATTCAAAAGCGCGAGCGATTCCATCGATTCCTCAAATCAGCTTATCAGCACAAGAAAGACGCAACCGAACGACGAGATTATGTCACTCGCCACTGCCTAGAGTCTAGTTCCACGTATCGAAGGGAGTAATATTCTGCGATTCGGCAATTGGGACTGAGCGATATGGCACAGTCGCACTTGTACATCTCGCAGGCAAGTGTCCACCACCAGAGTAAGGCTGTCCACTGATCCTGGGCATGGGTGCAGTCAGTAAGTTACAGCACCAACGGTCACCGACATCAAACTGTAAAGTCTGGCACCGAGAGTGGATTCCGGCTGAGCCCACAACGAGAGTTCTGAGCATCTCACGAAAAGCACGAGTAACGTTGATTCGAATCATGATTATTGTGATATTCGCGAGTGTCTGATCCAACCTAAACTCCAAAAGTCGGATGTTGGTCAAGCAAACCAATTTGGTCTCGCGGAAGGCACGGGGCAAAGACGCTTTCGAGAGAAGCGTGGCCTTCCACGAGGCCAACCCGACATTCCTTTCTATAAATCGAAGTCGTTGTAGCACCGTATGTGTTTTGCCGGTTGCCCGAGTCCGATGCACTACTGGCGTGGCATGACGACGACTTTCATTTGCTCGGGGTCGCCAGCGTGGAGACGCTCAAACCATTTGGGGCCGTCGGCTAGCGAGATCTTAGCGGTGATGAGTGCGTCGACGCGGATGATGCCGCGATTCATTAAGTCGATACACTGGGGATACTCGCCGTTGCAGCCACAAGTGCCTCGCAACGTGATCTCGCGTGTGACGACGGACTGGAGCGGCAACTCGATCGTCGGCGCAACGTTGCCCACAAGCGTGACACTGCCGCCTTTACGAACGGACTCAATCGCTGTCTTGATCGTGGGTGTCGCACCGACAACTTCGAGTGCGATGTCGGCACCGCGACCGCCCGTTAACTTGCGAACTTCGGCCGGCACATCACACTGGTCAGCTCGCAAGATCACGTCGGCGCCGAGTTCTTTAGCAACGCCAAGTCGCTTGTCGTTGAGATCGACTGCGATGACTTGTGTGGCTCCCGCAGCACGAATGGCTTGCACAGCCAACAACCCGATCATGCCAGCACCGACGACGACCGCGGTATCACCCAGAACGACTGGAGTGACGTTCGCAGCGTGCACGGCAACGGACACGGCTTCGACGAGTGCCGCATGCTCAAACGGCAACGATTCAGGGAGCGTGTAAACGATCCGCCGCGGCACACTGATTCGCTCAGCAAACGCGCCGTGACGACGATACTCGCCACAGGACACACCAAGCACGCGTCGATTGTCACAGAGATTTCCGTAGCCTTCGCGACAGAAGTGACATTGACCACAGGAGACCATCGAATCGAAAGTCACCCGGGTGCCTGGCGGCAGATCCGTGACGTTCGCTCCCGTGCTGATGACGATCCCAGCGGCCTCGTGGCCCATCACGAGTGGCGGAATGCGACGGCCGGTGCTGCCGTCGTACCCGTGAATGTCGCTGCCACAGATCCCGCATGCTTCGACTTGCACGAGCACATCGTCGGCACCGACTTCGGGCTCGTCAAAGTCCGTGACTTCCATCTCTTTGTATTGGGTCAGCAGCAGCGCTTTCATCGTCAACTCACGTGAATAATGTTTGGGTCGTCGTTGTCAGAAAATGAATCGAATCTCAAACCGCTTCCTCGTCCGAATCATCGAACGAGCTCGCACTATCCACCAACAAGTCTTCGGGGACCTCGCGATCATCCTGCGGGAACCAGCGAATGACTTCTCGCGGCGGATCGATCAATGATGATTCAAAACGTTTCGCTTGCCACTGGATTTCGCCGGGGCCTTCGGATGTATCGCCGTCTTCGATCACATCGCCTTCGTCGATCATATACAGAAAACTGTTTCGCAAGAAATTATCGACTTGCTCAAGCTCATAGGCCTCCGAAGCAAAACATGCTTCACAGTCTGGAAGATCCAGTTGGCTGTTGCCGACGGTGTCCATGATCGACCAGTCTTCGTCGACCTTGAACAGACGAACGTTGCTCCAAAGTTCGTGCGGCGGCAATTCGTTCTCATTGGCGAAGTCAATATTCTCGTCAACGCCATCGATATCGCGAAGCACTTCGCCGTTGGGATTGAAGTAGCAAATCGCTTCCGGCAACTCCGTCAGTGTCGATGCGATCTCAGTCACAAACGCCAAGTCTTCGTAAGCATCGTAGTCCTCAGGAAGAACCGGTGAATCAGCATCGGCGCCAAAGACATAGCTGCTTCGAACGCGAATGAATGCGACGTGCTCACCTGGCAAGGTCTGGCCGTCTTCCCAAGCCCAGGATTGCTGCATCGCGCGGGCGAGCGAGCCGGGGTAGGTGAACGGACCGAATTGGCCAGTTCCCCAAGCACCAAAAATGACGGGATCGGTCTCGGGGTCGCCCATTTCATCGGGCCACGGATGGTCGACCGTATCGATCGCGATTTGGCCGTTTTGTTCTTCGTTGAACGTGACCACGACTGCTGGGCCCGAAAAAGCCCATTCGTCGAGCGCCGGGGTCGGCCCCGCAGGCGAGTACTCCCCCAATCCGGTCAATATCGCTTCAATACTGACTGGCTCGCGCAGCAAAATGATGGCGGTTTGCGTGAAAAAGCCTTTCGGCATCGTTCTAGATCCTGAAATAAAGTCGAATTGCGAATCGAACCCAACAAAGGTCGGACTCCGCAGCGGCCGTATAATAGCAGTCTTTCCCCTCTTTGCGTCATTGGAGGCAAACATGCAGATTGACACCTCCACGGCTCGCTCTCCAAACCCCTACCAGTCGCCCAGCGACCTTCCAGTGGCCGCCCAGCCGAATCCGCTCGACGATGTCCTACATTCCATCGGCCGACTCGATTTTGAGACCACGATTGAGTGGACGGACTTAATCGACGCGGTCGCCGGAGCTCGGCACCGCCCCGAAGTCCGCTCGATCGGCCAAGTGGTGCGGATCTTGGCACTTCCCGGCGTCCTTGTCGCTGCCGTCGTGATCGCCTCGGACCGACCGTTTATCACCATCAGTTTGTTATTGCTTGGCATCGTTTTGATCACATTTCTGTTGATTGCACGTCGTCGCTTGATCTTTGCGTTTGCAAATCTGAATGTCGACTTAGTGGGCCCCGCCAAGGGTTACATGGATGATGAAAACTTCGTGATTGATCAACCCAATCAAACTCGCGTGTTTTCGATGGACCAACTCGTGAGCGTCGGCAAGAACTCTCGACGTGTTGTGCTTTGTTTTGATGCGACGCTCAACCGATTTGAGACCTTGCCGTTCGAAGCGTTCAAGCAAATCAACTCAGCGAAAATGATCGTTGACCAACTCGCTCGTGTTCGTCCTGTGGTAAAAGCACAACCGATTGACCGTCGACGCGAGCAATTGCCCACCAGCGATCCCATCTTCGAACCGAGTCCCCAAGCCATTCATTACAGTGGCCCAGTGACCGTTTCGGCGCTCGACTCGACTGAATTGAGTCGTCATTGGCGGCGAGCCATCAACCGAGCAGCTTTCAAAGTGGGTGGTTTCAGCGTGGTGCTCGTGACCACAGTGCTGGTCGTGTTGGGCACCTCAACCGCCGCCTTGATCGGATGCTGCGCAGGCTTGGCGGCGCTGATTCCTGTTTGGATCCGAATTTTCAAAATCGACCGAGAAATGCATCGCAACGACAAACCACTTTGGCAAGCCAAGGGCTGGGTGGAAAGCGAGGGCATTGTGTCGATGACAACAACCGGTCAATCCAAAACCGCCTGGCCCGTCTTTGGCGAACGATCCATCTCGGAAAACCACATCGTGATGCGTTACGCAAGAGCACCACTCTGGTATGTGCTTTGTCGTGACCAGTTCCAAAACGACAGCGACTGGAACGCGGCCTGCCAACTGGCTCGAGACCCCATGAAGACTGCCCCATAAAGACTGATTGACGACTCGGAAGCATTCATGGTTTGATGAACCGCATGAAGACAAGGATCCAGCTTGGCATTTCCACGTGCCCCAACGACACGTTCGCATTTCACGGCATCTTGACGCGCGCCGTGGATACACGCGGGCTGGCGTTTGATGTTGAGCTTCTGGATATCGAAGAACTCAACCGAGGCCTGTTCGCGGGAAAGTTTGACGTTGCCAAAACCAGCTTCCACGCCGCACTTAAACTGGCCAGCGAAACGGTCGTGCTGCGAGTCGGCTCGGCACTCGGGTTCGGAGTCGGGCCGCTGCTTCTTGCGTCGAAAGCGGACACGGTTCCAGCTCAACATTCTCAGCTGACTCTATGTCCTGGAGAAAACACGACCGCCGCTCTGCTGTTTGAGTTGTTCTATCCCCACACGACTCGCGTCGAGCAAACGGTTTTCTCGGACATCATGCCTAGGCTGGTTCGGAGCGAGGCTGACTTTGGTGTGTGTATCCACGAAGGCCGATTCACTTGGCAAGACCAAGGTCTTTCGCTTGTCGAGGATCTCGGATCGCGATGGGAGACGGAAACGGAATCTCCACTGCCGCTCGGTGGCCTAGTCGCTCGTCGATCACTTGGCGCTGAAACGACCGGTGTCGTTGAGTCCGTGATTCTGGATTCCATTCGCTACGCGTTGAGCGATCGCGACGCCGCGCTTCCAACGATGCGCCAGTACGCTCAAGAGTTCGACGACGAGGTGCTGATGCAGCACGTTGAGTTGTACGTTAACGATTGGACTTGCGATCTCGGCTCGATCGGACGCGCCGCATTAGCTACGCTTTCGCAACGATCCACAGCGCTGGAGTCGATGAAGAACTTGAGCGACCTGGAAATTTTTTCTGCATAGAGCATCGAGGCTGACGTGAGTGGTGAAATTTTCTCGCCGGGACCGGACGTGGACGTGGTCAAGGCTGCGGATGGTCGGCTAATGAAGGTGCCTGACGATTGGACGTTGGTAGCACCAGGCGATCCCGGTTTAACGCGCCGCGTAAAAGCGGCTGGTGATCACTGGGTCGTGCAAGAGAAAGTTGGACGTCGCATGTTCTCGCGAGGCGTCTGGGCTCCGCTCGCGACGGTGGAAAAGATCATGGCGGATCTCGAGGCGGAGCGATCAACCGATGCGTACGCCAAGAAACGCGAAGCCGACGCGAAGCGACGTGACAAGCAACAAGCCGAATACGTCGAAGACTTCTACGAATGCGTGGTGACGTACTTGAAGTTCCATGACCGCCATGGAGCGATCGCGGCGAAGCTCGCTAAAGCGGTTGCCGATCACGCGACGCCTGTGGGGAGTGGCACCGTCGCACGCACAAAACGGATTCCTGTGGAACAACGAGCCGAGGCCGCCGTCATCGCTTGGATGCGACATCAAACAACGGCTTACGACGAGATGAAAATTCCTCGAGAGAAAGGGAAACGCCGCGAAGTCCGCCGAATGCTCGCTGCACGTTCCAAGTCGCTGTTGGATCACTACCGCCGAGACCAACCGACACCCATCGGATGCCCGCTAAAGTCGGCGCTGATGAAATAGAACCTCACTCAATCCAACGAAAGTTCTGTAGATAGTGTGCGTATTGAGATTATCACACACCACAATGACTTTACTGCAAGCGGCGCAACGGCCCTGGAGTAGTTCAGCCATCGTGATCGCCCAATCGGCTTTCGTTTTCTTCTCTCGTATTATCACCTCGCGCCAACCCGAAATTGGTTCAGTGAACAGAAATGCGTTAGCAACACCGGCGCATTCGTAATCTACTCGCCTTGGATGTGCCTTCGTTGCAGCGATTGGAACTTTGACGTCGTTGACAAGTTGAACCGGTTGTTCGTCCATACAAACGACGGGAACATCAGAATCTTCCATGTGAGCGACGAACTCCGCATCGGCCTCCGGTGGGATCACCCAGTACTGCATCTTGCGATTGTTCATACCGTTTTTTTAAGCGTTCGGCCAAGCGTTGCATGACTAACCGAATCAACAATCTCCAGTTCAACGACCTTGCGGGCAAGCAGTCGTAAAGACCAATTCGCATATCCTTTGGGCGCTGGGCCAAGTCGAGTCGCAATGATACGAGCCTCCTATTCACCATCGAGCATCTTGAGCGTCGGTGGCGAGGAGGGTTTCTTACCGTCCGGCTTCGCGAAAGCCGCGTTCGACGAACCGTTGTCGAAAATTCTCAATGGTCTTGGTTCGACAATCAAATGCATTAGCAATTTTAGCATCGGTCCAGGCTGGGCCATCAGCATCGGACTTCAAGAGAATCTGTGCACGACGAACTTTCTGGCTACTTCCGCTGAGCTCCTTTACGATACTGGCAAGTTCGGTGCGTTCCTGGTCGCTCAACCGAACGATGTATTTCTTCTGCGTGGGATCCCTCCGTGGTTCCCCGCCGTTTCCCTCAAACCGTCAATTTCCCCAACCCTCATTCCAAGCTGTGACGCAGCACTAGAAACGAAAAGAGTATTCAATGACCGTTTTTCACGTACACTCTGGCGCACTTCCCCTGAATTGCTTCGTACGGCGATAACATGAGTTCGACAACAAGATTCATTGTCCGCGTAGTTTTGCGACTGCTTCAATTGTGCTGTCTTTACTTTGTCTTCCTTGGGATCGCGAGCATCGATCCCATGATCACTGCGATCAAGGCGTGGCTCAACGGAGCAGCGTCGGTCGCAGATGTTTGCTGGAAAATCTTGCCGGTCACTGCCGTAATTCTACCCGCGCTCGGGGGCATTGCGATCGTTCAAGTGTTATTGGGTGTTATCAAGCCAACCACGCACGATCCGAATGAGCCTTGGATGGCGAATCCGATGTGGGCTGACCGACACATTCGATTGAACAACAAAGGCACATTCTGGGCAGTCGTCTCGCTGATCATGGTCTATTTGGGAATCATTGTCCCATTCAGTTTCGCCAATCCGACAACTCCATTCATGGTGCTATGCGGCATCTTCGGACTTGCGTTTGTGCTGTTCGCCCGAGTGTTTTGGCTCAATCGTAAATGGAACACTGCCGAGCTACGAATGGCTGACCTACCGGGAGTGATCGGAGGCCCGTTTTCGGGCGTGGCTATTCTTCAGGAGGCGTTCCCCGCGGGTACTGCATTTGACGTGTGCTTGAAATGCGAATTCACTCAGTCGTATCGTAAGAAAGGCTGGTCATCGAGCGGTGAAAGAACGCAAGGTTCCGAGACTCGAACGGAAACAGTTTGGAGTTCGACCATCTCGATTGACAAGACGCTACCACCTGATTCGCCTAATCGAACACTTATTCCATTCAGTTTCGCGATTCCCTTTGATTGCCTTCCGACGAGCGTGCACAACAACTCGAGCAAGGGGATTGCGGGATGGAAATTGGTCGTCAAAGAAAAGAATAAAGTTGGGTTTGGCGGTTCCGTGTTCCATGTTCCGATATTTCAGACACCAGAGAGCCGTCCTGACTTTGAACTCGACAATGAATTGGTGGCGCCATTCCAGTTGGAAGTCAATGTCGACACAGTTCTTAATCGATTGGGATTGAAGCGAGAGGTTGAATCGAATGGTGATCAGCGACTGGTTTTTGAACAGTGGACTCTGACCAGCGGTTTGTCGATGGCATTTTCGGCAATGGTTTTCTTGGCGATCGTCCTTGGATGCTTCTGGTTCATTCAAGATCTGTATGCAGCGTTATTCGTATCAGTGATTCCGGGATTGTTGTTCTTGGTGGCCATGTATTCGTTGCTAGATCGCTTGCTTTGGAGGACTCTGATCGAAAAGAGTAAAAGTGGAATGCGTTTTGAAAGCGGGTGGAGAGGTTTTCGCAAATCGCTTGTTGTCGACGAAAGCGAGAAGCCAATCTTTACGCCTCAATTGCAAGCGCTCAAAGAGAACGGCGAGTGGTATCGTGTCGTCATTGAAAAGCGAGCGATCGCTGCTGATGGCGATGCTTCTGATGGTTCTGAGCTGACGTTGGTGAGGAATCTCAATGGTCGAGCGGAGGCGGAAGCTGTCACTAAATGGTTGGGTGAGCAATTACCGCGTTCGGCATAACCAGTTACAGCTCGCAAGTAACGTTCATCGGGTTCACCTACACGCAGACGCTACGAACCCGCAAAATCCAAGGAGAACTTGAATGGAAACGCCAATCGCAACTGCGGACCTTCTCAAAGCGACGATTGAGAAAACGCTCGACTCGCGAACGACGCATCGTGGGGAGATCGTCTTGCCCTGTGTCCCAGTGGCTTTGGAATACTTTTTAGAGAACTTAGGGATCTTCTTTCGAGACCTTGGAAAACCACTGTCCCATTCCGAGTTGAGCGAATTGCGGGTGCTTCTGGCAAAGACGCTTGACGATGGGTTTCGAGCGTCCGGCAATAACCAGCTGGTCCTTTCGTACGAAACCATAACAACGCCATTCCTCACAAAGAACCTAAAGTGCAGCGTCGCAATCCGGGAGAACACTGTTGCAGGAAAGTATGAAAATTGGCAGCAGGCGAGAGAGAACGGGTCGCTGTTTGGTTCTCATCCTGATACACGAGTGATTTCATTGGTCGAGAAGTTGGTCGATCCTCGGGAAGCACCCATTTTGGACATTGGTGCGGGTAACGGACGCAACGCAGTTCCATTGGCCCAGAGAGGTCATCCAGTCGATGCACTTGAGGATGACTCCACAATTTGTCGAGCAACTGCAGGAAGCGGCAAAGGTAGGCAATCTTCCCCTTCGCGTGATCGCGGGCGACTTCTTCGCATCGTCCAATGAAATTTCAAAAGACCACTATCAAGTGATCTTGTTGTCCGAGGTCGTGTCGCACTTTCGCGGATGGGACCAACTGCGTCAGCTGATGAAATGCGCGAACCAATGCCTCCGAACAGGTGGACTGTTGGTATTCAATATTTTCTTGTCCGACGAGTCCTACGTGCCCGACGACTTGGCTCGCCAGATGGCCGAGGTTGCTTGGTCGAGCTTCTTCACACGCGACGAACTCAGTCGGGCAATGGCCGGGCTACCGCTTGAAATCATTGCAGACGACTCGGCTGCGCAATTCGAAAGGCAGCATTTACCAGCAAAGGCCTGGCCACCGACGCCATGGTTTGAGCCCTGGGCATCGGGCCGAAGTGCGTTTCCGCTACCCCACGGCCGACCTCCGCTTGAACTACGATGGATCGTCGTACGAAAGTGAGATCAAGCTCTTGGAAAAGGCTCGTTCTAATGCTGAAGTCGTAACGGTCACAAAGGGCCGGTCGGTCACGGCAGCGGTCACAAAGGGCCAGACATTACTTGCGTAGGATTCGGTTGATCTGAACTTGGCAACCTGTGTCGGCAACTGGCTCTTTAGCATACATTGTGACCTTACCTGGCTCTTAATCATCTCTCGGAGATGCAACTTCAGGGGACTTGCGCAGCAGGCAACACCGTAGTTGGATCAGAATGTGCGAACGAATAGCTGATTTGCTCACTGACGTGGTCGCCGTGGGGTGGCCCCTTTTATCAGTCGGAGAGAGCTTTCAGGCAGTGTGGTTATCTGATCAATCGAGAATAAGCAAATCGAGCAAAACCCAACAACTGAATTGTAAGCGGAAATGTAGCAGCGGAAACCTCGTCGCAACCCAGAGTCCGTAATGGATCAGCGTGCTCCGCACCATCGGATACCCAACGTTTCGTGAACGGAAACGCAAGTTTCACTAGCCCATAGAATGATGGACCGGTTCCACCGTCGCTAAGCGTCAGCAAGAAGTTCCGATATCCTTCCGGCAATTCAACTCCGTGCAATCGCTTGTCGACGTCCCATGCCATCCTCCAGCGGACGTCATGGTTACACCCTTTTAAAAATCAATCTTGAGGCTGAATCAGGCCTTCATCAATCAGAGTGACTAGTAGCGTAAGCTGTGAAAGCTCGATATCGGTCCCCGTACCGATGATGCGATTGGAACGCGTGTCAGCGCCGATTGACAACCCCATATTAACGGATCGTGTGAGGAGGCGTTCGAGTGTCGGCCGAATCGCGTTTGCGTCGTGGTTGGCGAGGGGATACCCAAACGTTTTTAGCTTGCCGTGATGTTCTTCGACACGCTCCATCTTCCTCAGCTTTTCGGTGAGAGCGGATAGCTGGTTCTCAAGCGTGACAATGCGGTCATCGTTTGACGGCTTGGTCTCTTGATGCGACTGCCCAAAAGAGGACGAAACGCTAAACGTTAGCGCGCACAGAAGCGTACTTATGCATACGTATTTAAACAATTGAGGGCATCCCAAAGTTGAGGAGGGAAGTGAATGCGTGCCGAACGCCACTCAAACCAGAATGATTTACTCGGCGATCTATCAACACAATGTAAGCCTGGCGTAACGGTGCCTGTTGCCGCGTCGCGGCAATAGAGCAGCCAATCCAAGAACTCAAGCCCAGCCACGATGTTTAGGCCGATTTCCCGACAACGGCTTCGGAAGATCTCGATATCCAAATAGCGTGTGACCATTGCAAACGACATAGAATTTCGTTTTCCCAGTCGCGGCCAAATGGCCCTGCTTGGTGGCGATAGACGCGGCCAATTGCTTGAGCCCGGCGTCCGTCACTTGCGTGTCGGTGGGATCAAAACGAGTCACCGGTAACCGAGCGAATCTACAAACAAAACAGACCGATTAGGTGTTGATGCAGGGTCGGCCATTGCAGCCTTGCTGCTCCTGACGTTCGGTACACGCAAAATCTCTGCTGCCAACACTACACGAAAACCGACGTAGTAGGGTCGGTGCGAAGCAGGCAGGTCAAGGCGAAACGTCGAACGAATTTCGCTTGCGGATGTGTTCCAATCGCCGCCGCGGAACTGCCGATGGGAGTTGTCCAGAAATGGGCTAGTGCGTCATCCAGTCTTAATTTGGGGGTAGAGACGCTTTAGCTTTGTGCGAGCGTCGTCGATCTTGAATTGCCAGTCGACGCCGCGTTGCTTTTCGTTGGTGCGTTTGGCCCACGCAGCGATTTCACTTTGCAAT
>JBGTAI010000095.1:0-21960 GCA_041749955.1 Pirellulaceae bacterium
CCTTCGCGTCGAACGGTTTGCAACAAGCGACTGTTGATGTCGCCAGGAATGATCCTGGGATCCGAGTCGCCTGATTCAAGCAACGAACGAATGGAGTCGACTCGTAGTCCACCTTCTTGCTTATTCGCTCCATGACATTCGCTGCAACGTTCCACAAGAATGGGGCGTACTTCCTGCTCAAAGAACTGTTCACTCTCAGCCCCGTGAGCCAGCAAAGTATCGTCGGCACGTGTCTCGTTCAAAACGCAATCGATCCGCGAGACCACCAGCAAGACCAGGAATAGCCACCGTCTTGTCATCGCGGAACCCAAAAGGTGATAGCACTCGGTATAACGGCGATTGGCTTCATGTTTTTAGCGATTTGTTCGCAGTTTTCGTGGTTTGGCGTCGTGGCTTTTCCGCAGTAGCATCGGCCAGTACGGACCACTACACGGCGGGGCCTGGGAATTCCATACAATATATCACCGCGCAGAAAGAGACGTGTGGATTACCTTTGGTTAGTCTTTGAATAAGGCTTGCCGTGCGTATTGAGCAATCAACATTGCTTGTGATCACGCATGCCATCGTTGCCCTCGTCGAGGACGCTGGACGCCATTTACCCCGCCGCAATCAGCACCATGAACCCACCTTCCTACTCTATTCGATCCATTCACTTCGCGTTTGGCGTTGCGATTTTCTTGCCGCTTCTGCTGTTCGGAGCTCCTGCGCTATCTCAGGAGGACTATCCTCTTCGCGACGCAGTCGAATGCAATCCGCGTGATGGCGTACCTAACTTCTCCGCAAAGCTTCTCGCAAAGAAGCACGTCAAGATCGCGTATCTTGGCGGAAGCATTACTGCAGCTCCCGGTTGGCGAGTTCAGTCACTTCAGTGGTTCCAGCAGCAATCACCCGAAGTCGTCATCGATGAAATTCCTGCGGCCATCGGAGGCACGGGCTCTGATCTCGGGGTCTTCCGATTACAGAACGATGTGCTCCGACATCAGCCCGATCTCCTGTTTGTGGAGTTCGCAGTGAACGATGGCGGCGCGGCCCCCTCGCAGATTCACAAAGCGATGGAAGGAATCGTGCGGCAGACTTGGAGTGCAGATCCAAGCATTGACATCTGCTTCGTTTACACGGTTAGTGAACCGGTGATGGATAATTTGCGAGCTGGGAATATGCAGCGTTCTGCGAACGCTATGGAGGAACTGGCCGATCACTACGGCATTCCGTCCATCCACTTTGGCGTCAAGATTGTCGAGCTTGAAACCGCAGGAGAGTTGGTGTTCAAGGCTGTGAAACCAGACAACATCCGAGAATCGAAGCCAATGGTCTTTTCAACGGACGGCGTGCACCCCCATGTCGAAACGGGACACAAGGTTTACACGGAAACAATCGCTCGTTCATGGCCAGCGATCCTGGACGCCAGTGGAAAACCGCAAGCACACGAACTGTCGCAGCCTCTAAGAACGGACAACTGGGAATTGGCGAGTCAGATCGCGATTACTCCCGACATGTTGATTGGCAATTGGGAGCGACTGCCAGCTGATCACACGCTGGCAAAGCGATTCAGCCGCAACATGCCAGAACTTTATCAGGCAATGGAACCTGGTGCGTCGTTGGAGTTCACATTCGAGGGCACGACGGCTGCTGTATTTGATCTACTCGGTCCGGATGGAGGACAACTTTCGGTAGAGTTAGACGGCCGTGATCCAGAATCGCGTAATCGAATCGACTCGTACTGTACCTACCATCGGATGAGCAAATTGGCTGTGGCAACAGAGCTCCCCAAGCAACGCCACACCGTGCGTATCACGCTGACATCGGAACATTTAGACAAGCGAAACATCCTGTTTGAGCACAATCGATCGGACTTTGATCAACATCCTGATAAGTACTCGAATTCCACTTGGTACGCTGCTTCGTTGTTGGTGATTGGGAAGGTTGTGTCGAATGAAGTCAAGTAAAGTACTGTCGTCGCTCGGACGCGGTTCCTCGAACTTCTGGTCCAGACATCCAAGTCGTTCGATGGGGAAATTTGCGTCGAATTTCGTCTGGATGCTGATCCTGTGCGCTTCTGTTGCGGCTGACGAGCCGGTTGATTTCGGTAGCGAGATTGCACCGATCTTCCAGCAACACTGCGTGAGGTGTCATTCTCCAGGTGTTGAAAAAGGTGATTTTTCGCTGGCTACGTCCGAGGACCTGAATGCTAACGAGTACGTCGTTGCCAGTGATGCCGATAGCAGCTATCTGATCGAGCTGGTGACGTCGCAAGATGGTGCGTCGCCCGCCATGCCAAAAGATGCAAAGCCACTATCCGATGGCGAAGTGAATTTACTGAGGCGATGGATCGAACAGGGAGCCAAGTGGCCGAGTGATGTTGTTATCAGAGAGAAGTCCAAAGCCGACGCGTCTTGGTGGTCACTGCAGCCGCTGCAAGCTAGAAGTTTACGCCACACGATTGACGACTTTGTTCGCGAGCGACTCCGGGAACGCAATCTCACGCTCAGCCCGCAGGCCGACCGTCGAACATTGATCCGGCGTCTATCGTTTGATCTGCATGGATTGCCGCCGACGCCGGAAGCAGTGGATGCGTTCGTGAACGATCCCGATCCTCACGCTTACGAAAAGCTTGTCGATCGCATGCTCGAATCACCGCACTATGGAGAACGATTCGCACAGCATTGGCTGGACATCGCCCACTATGCCGACACACATGGGTTTGAGCGTGACCAGCGGCGCGACAACGCGTGGCGATACCGTGACTATGTGGTCCGGTCGCTCAATGAAGACAAACCATACGATCGCTTCTTGCAAGAACAAATCGCGGGCGATGTTTTGTGGCCAGAGGACGAACAAGCGGTGATCGCGACCGGGTTTCTGGCGGCGGGGCCGTGGGATTTTGTAGGGCAAGTGGAGACGAAGAGTCCCGAATTGCGCCGAGCCGCGAGATCACTTGATCTGGACGACATGGCGACCCAGGTGATGACGGCCACGATGGCGATGACCGTCAATTGTGCGCGCTGTCACGATCATAAACTCGACCCGATTTCGCAGCAGGAATATTACCAACTCCAAGCCGTGTTCGCGGGTGCGCGTCGTGACGATCGCTTGGTCAATGACGCAGCGATGAAACAATACGAAGAAGAGAAGGAGTCGTTGACTGACCAGCGAAACAAGATCGACTTTGAGATCGGTCGGCTGGAAGGCGAGGGGCTGAATCTCGCGGACATGGTTGGCGGTGGAAATGGGCTGGGCACAGGCACGTATCGCAACGCGATTGATTCGCGCAACGCCAAAGTCCAGACCCGCGACTTTGGGAAGCTCGGCAATGTTGTAACGAATCAATTCTCACCGTCGGATTTCGCGTTCATTGACGGCGTGTTCATTCCAGATGGCGAAGACGGCAAGGCCGAGATTCCAGTCAGCTCAACGGGAATCACCATCACCGGATTGCCGAAAACATCCGGCGACGCGTGGGACATGATCCGCAATGGGCCGGTTGCGAGCCAGCATTCACCGGAACTGGGCGGCGTTGACTTCACGAATGACGGAAACAGTCTGCTGGGGCTGCATGCCAACGTGGGTATCACGTTCGATGTCGAGGCGATACGAAACGCACTCGTGGGTCAAGATGCAAGCTCGCACGACGCGCTTCGATTCACCGCGAAGCTCGGTTACTTCGGTGCCACTGGCGCACACCACGCAGACGCATGGGTGTTTGTTGACGGAAAACAAACTGCACACTTCCCAGAACTAAAACGCGAGCATGGATTGCAAAACATTGACGTCGAGTTGCCTCCAACGTCACGTTTCCTGACACTGGTTGCAACCGATGGCGGAAACGGTTTCAGCATGGATCAAATCGGCTTCGGTGATCCTGTGGTGAGGCACTCCGTACCGGCGGAACTCACCGGCAACGATCGCGAGCGGCTTGCTGAACTTCGCACTCAGCGAATGGTGATCGACGCGAAGCTTGAGTCTCTCGGGCCACCACCAAAGTTCTACGGCGTCGTTGCAGACTCCGAGGTGCCGGAAGTTCGGTTGTTGACGCGTGGTGATCCTGAATCGCCGACTGGTGATGTGCTCAGTCCTGCGGCACTCGGGTCGCTTGCGATGTTGAATCCGGAATTGGAGACACTCGAATCGAGCGAAGGCCAGCGGCGAGCCGCACTGGCAGCTTGGATCACTCATCCGGACAATCCGCTGACACGCCGCGTGATCGTCAATCGTTTGTGGCACTGGCATTTTGGGAAAGGACTTGTCGATACGCCAAGCGATTTTGGTTTCGGCGGAGGTCGACCATCGCATCCGGAATTACTGGACTGGTTGGCGCAAGAGTTCGTTCACTGCAACGGGTCGCTCAAGGCGATGCATCGATTGATTTTGAAAAGCGAGACGTATCAACAGTCGAGTTACGTCGATGGCGGAGCGGGTGGAGAATCTGCCCGACAGATCGACGCGGATAACCGATTGTTGTGGCGCCAGAACCCACGACGACTGGAAGCCGAGTCGATTCGTGACGCGGTGCTGTTCGTCAGTGGCAAGCTGAACTCCGAGCGTGGCGGACCGGGTTTCGAGGACTTTCAGTACCAAGAAGCCTACGCCCCGATCTACACCTACATCACCGCTGATGAACCAACGCTGTGGCGTCGAAGCATTTACCGCTACAAAGTCCGCACCGCGCCGAATCGGTTTCTCACGACACTCGATTGCCCTGATCCAGCGAACTTGACGGCAAGCCGGATGACCACGACGACGCCGCTGCAATCGTTGGCTCTCTACAACAACGACTTCATGCTTCGGCAGGCCAGATACTTTGCCGAACGTATTCGGCAAAAAGCGGACTCAAGCGAGCGAATGCAAATCAATCACGCCTTTGAAATCGCGTTCGGAAGACAGCCAACAGAAGAAGAACTCAGACTTGCAACCGACTTCGTAGAACATCAAGGACTGTTTGCTCTCTGCCGATCACTGCTTAACTCGAATGAATTCGTCTATGTGGATTGAGACAGGAAAATCGATGACAGGAAGATCAAACAGTCCTGTTTTCTTGTCCTCAATTTTCCTGTCCTGAATCGAGAACCAACAATGCCAATTACCATCAACGCAGACATCCGTCGACCGACAGAGGATGAGTTCAAGTCACTCGCATATGACGTGATGGCATGCATTTTTCAGGTCCACAACGAACTTGGCAGGTTTTGCGACGAGAAAATTTACAAGCGACTGGTGGCGAAACGATTTGGGAATATCGAAACAGAAGTGCCAGTGGATGTTTCATTCGAAACCTTTAGCAGAACGTACTTTCTGGATATGTTGATTCACAAATGTACGATTTTCGAATTGAAGGCTGTTGACTGTTTGGCTCCAGAGCATCGCGGGCAACTGCTTAACTATTTGCTCCTGGCGGATTTGCCCCGCGGTAAGCTGGTCAACCTTCGACCCGAACTCGTTGAGCATGAGTTTGTGAACACGACGCTCAGGCCATCAGACAGAACATCTTTTGGTCTGGATGACATTGAATTCCAGCCGCTGAATCATGCCGATACCACCTGGCGTGATTTCTTGATTGCGGCACTTCGTGACTGGGGTACAGGATTGGATCTGCAACTCTACGAATCAGCAATCGCACATGTATTCGGCGGCGACGAAGCGAGCCTGCGGAACATTGAAATCATCGTAGACGGCACAAAGATCGGCGAACAAAAAGCAAGGCTTACGTCTTCGGGTGCAAGCTTTAAGGTGACGGCCTTCAACGAAAGCGAACAACGATTCGAACAACATGCGCGACGCTTCCTGAATCATACGCTGCTTCCGGCATTACATTGGGTGAATGTCTCTAGGAACACTGTGCGGTTAAAGACGTTGATAAGACAGGAAGATTGAGGACAGGAATATGAGAGAGTGCTATTTTCCTGCCCTCAATTTTCCTGTCTCGAACGGGACCTGACATGAATATGAACCAATCAAGACGATCGTTTCTTCAGTCCGCTGGCGGTGGACTCGGTGGGCTTGCGCTGACGGCGATGCTGGCTGGCGAAGGGCGAGCGGCGTTGCATCATGCGGCGAAGGCCAAGCATGTGATTCAGATCTTCTGTCCCGGTGGCATGAGCCAGGTTGACACGTTTGACTACAAACCGGAACTTGCAAAACGCACTGGGAAGCCGTTTGACCCCGATGGCACGCTCCAGTTCTTCGCGTCGAAGCCAGGCAATTGTCAGGGAAGCCACTGGAAGTTTCGACAGCATGGCGAATCGGGACTGTGGGTCAGCGATCTGTTTCCGAAGCTGGCGACGTGTGTTGACGAAATGGCGTTTATCTATTCGATGCACAGTAAGACCGCACTGCATGGCCCGGCTTGCTTCATGATGAACACCGGTTTCACTTTGCCCGGTTTTCCGAGCATGGGTTCGTGGGTGACGTACGGGCTTGGTAGTGAAGCGGATGATCTGCCTGCCTTTGTGGTGCTTCCCGATCCGCGTGGTTTGCCGCCGGGAGGAATCATCAACTGGGGTGCCGGCTTCCTGCCTGCGGAACATCAGGCGACGACGCTTGACACGTCGAATCCAACTCAACCCATCGCCGATCTGTTCCCACCGAAGGACTTCGCAGCAGCGACTCAGGCAGCGGATCGTGCGGGGCTTGTGTTTCTTGATCAGCTCAATCGTATGCACCTCGAATCTCGCACCGCCAACAGCGAACTCGACGCGCGCATCAAGGCGTACGAGATGGCCGCCCGATTGCAACTGAGCGCACCTGAAGTCACTGACTTGAGTCACGAGACAGCCGCAACACAACAGCTCTACGATATCGACCACCCCGAGACGGGGCCGTTTGGTCGGCAATGTCTGTTGGCTCGACGGTTGGTGCAGCGTGGTGTGCGTTTCGTACAGATCTATTGCGGTGCCGAGAACACCACGGCGAAGAAGATACGACCGAACTGGGACAGCCACGAAGACGTCGTACGTGATCACGGATACTGGGGCGCGGTGCTGGATACGGGAGCATCGGCGCTCTTAAAAGACTTGAAGCGTCAGGGGATGCTCGACGACACACTGGTGATCTGCACCACGGAATTCGGTCGTCAACCTGGTGCACAGGGCGGCGAAGGTAAAGGCCGAGATCATAATGCAGGAGCATTCACCGCATGGCTCGCCGGCGGCGGCATTCGAGGTGGACTCGGTTACGGAGCGACCGACGAACTGGGTTTCAAAGCCGTCGAGTCGCCATGCTACTGCTATGATTTACACGCAACGGCTCTTTATCTACTGGGCGTCGATCACACTCGCCTGACGTTTTATCACAATGGAATTGAGCGTCGATTGACGGACGTGCATGGGCATGTGATTGAGGGCATATTGAGTGAGACAGGAAAATTGAGGACAGGGATATGAAGAGTTATAAGTTCAGTCAATATGTTTCTGTCATCAATCTTCCCATCTTTCTCGTTGTGGTTTGTATCTCATGTAAGTCGCATGCCGTTGACTTCGAGCAGGACATCGAACCAATCTTTCAGGCTCATTGCATTGATTGTCATGGGGCGGATGAGCAGGAAAGTCAATTCCGATTGGATCGCTTGGCGACCATGCTTTCCGGTGGGAACTCCGGTGAGCCAGCAGTCGTGCCGGGAGAACCGGACAAGAGTTTTTTGTTGAAGTTGATTCGGCACGAAGAACCCGGCAAGGAAATGCCACCGGGGGAATCGTTATCGAACGGTCAGATCGAGCTGATCGAACAATGGATCGCCGGCGGAGCAAAGACTCCGGAACGCTACGGACCGGCGAAGACGGAAGTCGATCTTTCGCATTGGGCGTTTCAGCCAGTGAAACGTTCACAAGCAAGTGGTATCGATGAATTCGTTCACGACAAGTTGAAAGACAACGGTTTAACGCAATCGCCCGCTGCGGAACGACGTGTTTTGATTCGACGGTTGTATCTTGTGATGCTGGGCATTCCGCCAACACCGCAGCAGGTCGAAGCGTTTGTGACGGATGAAACTGAAGACGCTTGGCAGACACTCGTGGAACGCGTTCTTGCCAGTTCGCATTACGGTGAACGCTGGGCGACGTACTGGCTGGACCTGGTACGATTCGGCGAGACGCATGGCTATGAAATGAATCGCGAGCGACCGACGGCGTGGCAGTATCGTGATTGGGTCATCCAGTCATTCAATGACGACAAGCCATACAACGAATTCGTTCGCCAGCAGATCGCAGGCGATGCATTGGGAGCCGACGTCGCCACAGGGTTCCTTGTGGCTGGTCCCGTCGATCAAGTCAAAGGTTCCGACCCGAAACTGCGACAGGCTCAGCGAATGAACGAACTCGACGACATGATCAACACCACCGGCACAGCGTTTTTGGGACTGACGACTGGCTGTGCGCGATGCCACAACCATAAGTTCGATCCCATCAGCCAGCGTGATTACTACTCGATGCAAGCCGTGTTCGCCGGCCTTCAGCACGGCGATCGCGCGTTGCCGCCTTCGCCAGAAACCAAACAGCAGATCGCGACGCTGGATGCGGAGATCGCAGAACTGACTGACCGGCTGAAGAAATTCATTGCCGAAGATGAATCGCAGTCGCGACCTGCCGTCAACGCGAGACAGAACGAAGAGGTCTTCGAGAAACGAGAAGTCCGCTTCATTCGCTTCACGATTAAAAAGACCACTGGCGGCGAAGGTTGTATTGATGAGTTGGAAGTTTACGCCGAAGGAAGCAACGTTGCTCTGGCCAGCAGCGGTGCCAAAGCGACATCGTCCGGCGACTTCGTACATCCAAAACATAAACTGATGCACATCAACGACGGACGTCACGGTAACGATCGCAGTTGGATTGTCGATTCTGCGAAAGGCGGCTGGGTTCAAATTGAACTCGCCGCACCGGCCATCATCGACCGCGTCGTCTGGGGCCGCGATCGTGACGGACATTTTGCCGACCGGTTGCCGATCGAGTATCGCATCGAATCCGCTTTGGAAGCGGGCCAATGGGAATTGTTAGCGTCATCGGCTGATCGAACAGCTTACTCGGGTAGCAAACCTTCCGAGCCAGAGTATCAGTTCACGAAGTTTCCGGATGCGGAAGCGATGCAGGGTGAGAAGTGGTTGAAGCGGTTGCAGACAGCTCGCGACGAGAAGAAGGAACTCGAAGGTTCGACACTCGTTTATGCCGGCACGTTTTCACAGCCCGGTCCCACGCATCGTCTGTATCGCGGCGAGCCGGATGCGAAGCGCGAGCAGGTTGCTCCGAATGCGATCGAAGTCTTCACATCGCTGAATCTGTCGTCTGAGGCGCCCGAGCGTGACCGTCGACTGGCGCTGGCGAATTGGGTGGCCAGCACGGACAATCCGTTAACGGCTCGTGTGATCGTCAACCGGTTGTGGCAATTCCACTTCGGCGTCGGCATCGTCGACACGCCCAGCGACTTCGGACTCAACGGAACACCGCCGAGTCACCCGGAGCTGCTCGACTGGATGGCCAGCGAACTGATGGCTCACGATTGGTCGTTGAAACATGTTCACCGACTGATTCTGCATTCCGACACATGGCGTCAAAGCAATCGACCCAATGCAGATGCCATGCGCATCGACGCGACATCGCGTCTGCTGTGGCGATTCCCGCCTCGACGTTTGGAAGCGGAAGCGATTCGCGATTCCGTCCTCGCCGTCACCGGCGTGCTTGACCTTCAAAATGCGGGCGGTCCAGGGTTCAGCCCGTTTGAAGTCGAGATGGAGAACGTGCGTCACTATCACGCGAAGAAAACGTTTGGCCCGGCCGATTGGCGACGGATGATTTACATGACGAAGGTGCGACAGGAACGCGAGCAGGTGTTCGGCGCGTTCGATTGTCCCGATGCGAGCATGGTGGTGCCGAAACGCAGTCGCTCGACCACACCGCTACAGGCACTGAATCTGCTGAACAGCGCATTCGTAATTCAGCAAGCCGAACTGTTTGCGAAGAGATTGGAAAAGGAATCCGGAACACGGCCGCAGCAGATCACACGAGCCTGGCAGTTGTGTTTTCAGCGAGATCCGACAGAGGAAGAACTGGCCGATAGCGAAGCGTTTATCCAGCAAGAAGGCATCCAGCAGTTCACCCGCGCGATGCTGAATGCCAATGAGTTTGTATTCATTCCATAACACCGATCACACATTTTCCTGTCAGCCATTTTCCTGTCTAAATTCCTGGTTTCGACAGGAAGATTGAGGACAGGAAAATATTCAGAGTAGAAGTGAAACCATGACTCCATTTCTAAATCGACGACACTTTCTGACTCAGGCGACGACGGGACTCAGCAGCATCGCGCTGGCGAGTTTGCTGGATCAGCAACGGTTGCTTGCCGATGCTGCACCAATTCGTCCGAACATCGATCCCGCGAAACCGTTCGCTGCTCGTGACACGCATCATCCTGCGGCGGCGAAGAATGTGCTGGTAATTTTTTGCGCGGGTGCTTGCAGTCAGATCGACACCTTCGACTACAAGCCCGAGCTGATCAAACGCCATGGCCAGCCCATGCCGGGCGCCGAGTCGCTGGTGACATTTCAGGGCGAACAAGGCATGCTGACGAAGAGTCCGTGGGAATTTAAACCGCGTGGCGAATCCGGAAAGATGATTTCGGAACTTGTGCCGCAACTTGCGGAACTCGCCGACGACATGTGCTTCATCCATTCGTTGACCGGAAAGACCAACACGCACGGGCCGGGTGAAAACTTTATGTCGACCGGTTATACGCTTGATGGTTTCCCCAGCATGGGAGCGTGGGCGACATGGGCATTGGGAACCGAAAATGAAAACCTGCCGGCCTACGTCGCGATCGCCGATCCACGTGGCACGCCGCAGTCGAGCGTCAACAATTGGGGACCGGGTTTTCTGCCCGCCGCCTTTCAGGGAACCGAATTCAGTGCCCTCAAACCGCTGGATAATCTCGACATTCCGCCCGGTGTCAGCGCAAAAACCGATCGAGCGACGCGAAGTTTTCTGGAACGCATGAACCAGCGTCATCTCGAACAATTTCCGGGCGACAGCGAGTTGGCGGCGAGAATTTCCAGTTATCAACTCGCCGCGCGGATGCAGTTGAGTGTTCCCGAAGTCACCGACTTGTCGAGCGAGCCGCAGAGTATCCTGCATGAATACGGCGCCGACGATTCGCAAAACACCTTGAAGGCACAGTTTGCGAAGAACTGTATCCTCGCGCGACGGCTGATCGAAAACGGAGTTCGCTTTGTGCAACTTTTCAACGGCGCCTATCAAACTGGTGGTGAAGGCGTTAGTAACTGGGACGGACACAAGTCGCTTCAGCAGCAGTACAGCAAACACGGTCCGGTGCTGGATCAGCCTTGCGCGGCACTGCTTCGAGACATGAAGCGGCGTGGGCTGTTGAAGGATACGTTGGTCGTTTGGATGACCGAGTTCGGTCGCATGCCGACGTTTCAAAAGGGAGCCAGCGGACGCGATCACAATCCAGATGGGTTCACTGCATGGATGATGGGAGCTGGCGTGAAAGCACCGTTCACCTACGGAGCGACCGACGAATTCGGTTACAAAGCCGCCGAGAACATCAGCACCGTCTACGACTTCCACGCCACGATCCTGCATCTGTTAGGTTTGAACCACAAGCGACTCACCTACTACCACAACGGCTTCGAACGACGGCTGACTGATGTCCATGGTCACGTCATTCAGGAAGTTTTGACATGAGTGATTCATTTCGTGTGTGTAGAAGGACACGATTCGCCTTTTGTGAAATGCAATGCGTGTCCCAGTCCCGACCGTCCTCTGTCGTGACTTCGGTGGTCTTCATGTTGCGATTGAGTTTCGTCTTATTCGTGTGCTTTGCAGGCAAAGAGTTCGTTGCAGGCGCGGAGCCGTTTGAAGGGTTTCTGGCAAAGCATTGCGTTGGGTGCCATGGCTCGGACAAGGTGGAGCGGGACCTGCGGATCGATCAGTTGTCTCGTGATTTCGAAGCCGGCGTAGATGGACATCTTTGGGCGGAGATTGTGGAACGCATCAACGCTGGCGAGATGCCGCCGAAAGACGAACCGCAGCCGACCGAAGACGAGATTTCAGCGGTCATCGAGCAACTTGACTCGCGGGTTCGTGAAGGACGGGCTGCACGCATGGCAGCGCGACCGCCTGTGGCGCACTATCGACTCAGTCGTCGTGAGTACCAAAACACTGTCTATGACTTATTGGGTGTACGCTACGATCCGACTCAGCCGGGTGAGTTGAATGCTGATCCGCTGTGGCATGGCTTTGAACGCATCGGCTCACAGCTTTCGCTTTCACCTTCGCATGTCGAACGTTACTACCGAGCTGCGGAGACTGTGCTGGCTCGTGCTTTTCGTGCAGCACCCATCGAGGCGCAAACGGTCCGCAAGACGGCGGCTGATCTCCGGTACGATGGCGGGAAAAAACAGCAAGCGTATCTCGATCGTTTTGGAATCAAGCGACCGTTGCGAGCGTTGATTTTTCCAGGCAGGCTTCAGCAAGCCTTCAGGCCTAACTGGTTTGGACGCACGGGATCGGAACACAGCGGCCTTTATCGGGCCCGAATGCAGCTCAGTGGGATTCGTCCGCCCGGTGGACAAACGGCTCATCTTCGCATTGGTAAGAGCACGGGCGAAGAAAGCAACGAAGGTTTGATCGAACTGGATATTCTAGCCCCGGAGGATGAGCCGGAAATCGTCGAGTTCGAGTTGTTCCTGGAGATGCCGGCGAGTCTCGATTTCAACGTCGTCGCGACAAACATTATCGATCGGCAAAAGGGGGCTCATTATCGCAACGCACTGTCACAACCGTTCTATATTTTCACACACAGCAGTGAAACCAGTTTGCTGAATCCAACGGCGCCGAAGATGTTCGATGAAGAGGGCAACGGAATTTATTCAACGGTGCTGCTGGACTGGATCGAGTGGGAAGGACCGATTGAGAGTGAAGCCGAACGTGCAACGCGGGAAGGCGTGTTGCCACCCGATGGTGCAACCTTGGAGTTGGTGGCGAAGCATCTGCAACAATTTGCTCAGCGTGCTTGGCGGCGGCCAGTGATACAAGATGAACTGCGTCACTACTTGACGGCTTGTGAATCTGAACTCGCTGCGGGTGAAAACGTGGCGTCGGCTTACCAGGTCGCGCTGCTCGGCGTGCTGACGTCTCGCAATTTCACCTACATCGTTGAAGGCGAACCACAACCGCGTGAGAGACTCAGTGACTGGGAACTTGCCTCACGCCTGGCGTACTTCCTCTGGAGTTCCATGCCAGACGAAGCATTGTTTGACGCAGCCCAGAGCGGGGCACTGACTGGCGATGGCCTTTCGATCCAGGTGGATCGCATGCTTGCGGACCCGAAAATCGAACGGTTCATCGACGACTTCCCTCGCCAGTGGTTGCAGTTGCATCGCCTCGGGATGTTTCCGCCCGATAGCAAGCTGTACCCGCAATATGATGTCTGGCTCGAAGCGAGCATGCATGAAGAAGTCGGCCATTACTTTCGCGAAGTGTTTGCGAACAATCTTTCCATCGATGCGTTCATCCGGTCTGAATGGACAATGGCCAATCCGCGTCTGTGCGAGTTCTACGGTCTGCCGGCACCGAAGACGTCTGGTTTTGAGCGGGTGTCGTTGCGGCCGGAAGATCATCGTGGCGGTCTATTGACCATGGGTGCCGTTTTGGGGCTCACTTCCGACGGAACTCGGCATCGTCCCGTGCATCGTGGTGTCTGGGTCAGTGAAGCGATCTTTGGCAAGACACCGCCACCACCACCGGCGAACGTCGATCCGATCGAACCGAATCCTCCGGACAGTCCCAAGGCAACGATTCGACAAAAGATCGAAGCTCATGCGCAGAACGCGAATTGTGCCGCGTGTCATCGCAACATTGATCCGCTCGGTTTAGCGTTTGATCAGTTCGATGCCGTGGGTCAGTGGCGTACTCATGAGCGAGTGGATCAAGGGATCGGCCACGATCCGCCCGTCGATCCAAGCGGCACCTTGCCAGACGGTCGGGAGTTTGTCGACGTGGAACAGTTTAAGCAACTGTTGCTCAGCGATCGCGAAAAATTCCTGCGAGCTTTTGTCGAACACCTTTGCACTTACGGCTTGCGCCGGGTGCTAACGGTTGATGATCGTGAAGGCATCCAGGCCATCGTAAACGACGCAAAACAAAAGAGCTACCAGTTGAAGGACATCGTGCGAGCGGTTGCTTTGTCTGATTTAATGAAGAAACGATGATTTGCGGCAGGTTTGTAACCTGCCATCCGCCTCAATACGCAACTACCAATAACAATGGCTTGTTTAAGACTTACCCCACACCATAATCATGACACAATCCTGGCAAATCAATCGTCGTCACGCTCTTCGTGGGCTTGGCAGCTTCATTGCACTTCCGCTATTGAACTGCATGCGACCTCTGCATGCCGCGGGGGCTGAATCTCCTCGGCGCAGCGCGTTCATCTACATCCCCAATGGTGTCAACACGCTTGACTACCAGATTACGACTCCTGGTGAAGGCTACGCGTTTTCTCGCTCGCTCAAGCCATTGGAAAAGCATCGTAATTCAATCACTCCCATCAGTGGCCTGCATCATCCAGGTGGTTTAGGGCATCATCATAATTGCCAGAAAATCTGGCTAACGGGCGGCCAACTCGGCCCGACCGATCGCAACACGATCTCGGTCGACCAGCAGATGGCCGAAGTGACTTCGCCACATACTCGGTTTCACTCGCTGGAGATCTCCAACAAAGGCGAGTCACTGGCTTGGACCGCAGACGGCATCCGATTGCCGGGCATGAGCCGTTGCGGTGAAATCTTTGCTCATCTTTTTGAAGAGCCGAAAAGCGGGACTGTTGCCCAGCGGCGTGCGCTGCGCCGCAAGGGAAGTGTGCTCGATGCGAACTTGGAAGAAGTCCGCTCGCTTGAGCAAAAGATGGGCAGTGAAGACAAGGGGCGGATGAGTCAGTATCTCAGTGCCGTGCGCGAGACCGAAATTCGCACGAAGCGAGCGGATGCTTGGCTGGATGTCCCGCGTCCAAAGATCGCTGATGCCGATCGCAAACGTAATGATCGCGACGTCTCACAGACTCAGGCCGGTGATTACTTTCGAACGGTCTATGATCTCATCGTGCTCGCCTTTCAAACGGATGCGACACGCGTGGTTACCTTCAGCAGCGGTTTGGAAGGTCAAGGTTTGGCCATTCCAGAGTTAGGCATCTCGCAATCACGCCACGAACTCAGCCACCACAACGGTGATCCTGGGCACATGGAGAAGCTGACCCAGAGCGACACGTTCAGCGTTGAACAATTCAGTTACTTCTTGACCCGTTTGGCCGAGACCCCAGACTTTGACGGTCGACCGTTGCTTGATTCGACGATGTCTCTGTTCGGTAGCGGTATGGCTTACGGGCATAGCCACGGAAACGCCAACTTGCCGCTTGTCCTTGCTGGAGGAACTGGCTGCGGACTGAAGCATGGTCGTCACGTCGATCTCAATCAGGGCCACTTTGAGGGTTACCAACTCGACACACCGAGCCATCATTATCATCTCTGCAGCCGCCCAGCCAACACGAACGCACACATGAGCAACCTGTTGCTCGTGATGGCACAGAAGATGGGAGTGGAAACCGGACGCTTTGGTGACAGCAACAGCGAATTGGATCTGGGATGAAACCTGTTACGAGCACGAACCGCTAGCGAGTCAATGAGCACACACGCGAGGCAGGTATTCGACCTGCCGTTGACGGAAGCGGCAGGATAGAGACCTGCCCCACGAAAATTAATTCGGAGATGAAAAATTGAGCAGACTTACACTAGCGATTCACTCGCTCGCGCTTCGTGCTTGTTTGCGAGTCCCGCTTCTTCTACTACTGCTTGCCAGCAATCTTCATGCTGACGAACCGTTCCGACCGGAACCGGGAACGTTTCCTGCGATTGAAGAAGCCAAGTCTTATCGCGGAGAACTTGTTTTCGTCGATCACGTGAACCGGCGCGGAAGTCTGAGGCTGAACGTGGACGGACATTATCACGAAGGGAAGCTGCATCACTTCGCCATGCTGCCCTACGGAATCATCCGCTATCGTGGTGCACCGGCCGAGTTGCGGGATATTCCGATCGGGACTGTCCTCTACGGACGCTTTTATCTACCGCCTGATCCTAACACTTCGTCAGTCCCCAACGTGAACGGGAACGACGTGACCACGCCGGCTGAGAACCACGCGATACTGCTGGAAGACGGGCCGAGCTTGTGCCTGCGTGAAGACAAGTCTTGGACTTTGAAGCAAGTTGAAATGAACGGGGCGGAGGGCCAATTGATTGCGAGTCTGCAGCGGCAAGCCGGAGGTGAAGGGCTAGGCGGCGAACACAAGCTCACGATTGACGGCTCCACACGCGTCTGGCGCGGCCGGGAATTGCTCGGTCTTGATGAACTCGTCGCGGAAGGAAGCTGGCCCGCGAAGGGGCAAAAGGATTTCAATGATCAGCCCATTCAGCTCGCGCTCACTTGGCATCCGCGTTATCTCTACCAGCAATTCCACGCGGCTGATATTTGGCTCGACGACGAGGCAATGAAAGTTGCAACCGAGCGACAGCGACAACGGCACCTGCGTCACATCCGTACTCGCTGGATGCCCGCGAAGGTGGACTCAATCGAATATGGAAAATTCGGCCAGGCTACGATAGCCGCAACTCTCTTCGATGGCATGGATGACTCGCTCTACGCCGACTTCAAGCCAAACATCCGCGGTAAAATGGCCGCCGCAGAAAGCACATTGCGCACCTGGTGGCCAGACCACGACGGCATGGATGGCACAATCACTTCGGTCGCGAGAGTTGCGGCAGAACCACCTCTGGGAAGCAGCGGGATTCAAATCCAATTTGAGGTGCCGCTGATTCTTGAAGGTTTCCGTCCTGGAAGTACCGTTCGCATCCGCCCTCACAACTGGCCCAATGTAAAGCCGCCGGTCGAAGAGACGGTCCGTAGCTTTGAGGATCGCTGGCCCAGCCCGGACCTATTTCAGAAGTGAAATCCCAGGCGACACCGTTTTCCTTGCAATTGCGAAGCTTTGACGTGAAGATTAGATCCGAAATTGGTGACTCGAGAGTCCAAGTAGAAAATCAACCGATCAAATGATGCCCGTACCCATCACTCTGTTTCGCCACAACCGTTGTCATGACCAGACGCTCTCAGCATTGTGCATTGACGGCAACAATGTTTGCACGACAGCGAACATCGATCCGCTGTCCGCGCGCGTGAAGCGGATGTGCATTGTCATCGTTGCAGTGGCTTTCTTCACTTCGATCATTACAACTGCGGCGGCAGAGATTCCCGCGAAGCAATTCTTCACTCAGCACTGTGAGAAATGTCACTCGGGTGAAAACTTGGAGGGCGATTTCTCGTTAGCCAGTCTGACGGATGACTTCGCCGACAAGCAGAACCGTGAGCAGTGGCTGACGGTGCTGGAGCAGCTCAAGCAAGGCAACATGCCGCCCGAAGAGAAGCCGCGTCCGCCAGCGGAGGACTTGCAAAGCGTGATGGATTGGATCAGCACGCAAGCCGCGAAAGCAGAGATCGCTCGCAGGGAAGCCGAAGGCCGCGTGGTGATGCGGCGTCTGAATCGGGCGGAGTATGCGAACACTGTGCGTGATCTGCTTGGTGTCGAAGTTGACTTGGCTGACCTGCTGCCGCTGGACACTTCGACGAACGGTTTCGACAACAACGCAGAGCTTCTGCACACATCGTCGTTTCTGATGCGAAACTACCTTGATGCTGCGGATCGCGTGCTTGATGAGGCCATCGCGAACGAGCCGAAGCCGTGGATCCAGCAGAGACGCTTTGACATCCGAGAAGAGAAGACGGTTAAAGCCAAGGGCAGCGTTTACCGGCACACCGACGACGGCGTCGCCATCTTCGCAACGTGGGAGTCAGCGAACATCCGCGTCACGATGTGGAACTTCCGTAGCCACGTGCGCGGCAAGTATCGCTTTCGCATCTCCGGTTACGGCTTCCAAAGCGAAGGCAAACCGATCACGTTTCGAGTCACCGCCGGCACACTGAAAGAAGTCACCGAAGAGCGTCTCATCGACTACTTCGCGGTGCCCGCCGATACGCCGACCGTGATTGAGTTCACCGAACAGCTTGAACCCGAGAACCGCATCCGCATTCTCGCCGAAGGTCTGCCCGCGACGCCGCCGACCGTCGAAAAAATAGGTGCCGACAATTACACGGGGCCCGGACTGGTGATTCAATGGGTCGATGTCGAAGGCCCCATTCTTGAATCCTGGCCACCGCCCAGTCACCAAGCGATCTTCGGCGATCTGAAGCAAACACGCATTTCGCCGGAACACTTCGAAGTCGTCTCCGAACAGCCGATGGTTGACGCTGAACGCATTCTTCGCGACTTCGCACGTCGGGCGTTTCGTCGCAACATCAGCGACAACGACATCAAGCCATTTCTCACGCGGGTGAAGTCCAAGCTGGACGAAAACTACAGCTTTGAGCAAGCGATGCGAGTTGGCCTGAAAGGCATCTTGGTATCGCCCGATTTCCTTTTCCTGCGCGAACACGGGCCGAAGCTGGACGACTTTGCTCTGGCCAGCCGCCTTTCGTATTTCCTATGGAGTTCGATGCCCGATGAGGAGCTCTTTCAACTTGCCGCCGAGAACAAGTTGCATGAACACGATGTGCTGCGCGAGCAGGTCGAGCGGTTACTCGGTGACCCCAAGGCCAAAGCGTTCAATACGAACTTCACGGGACAATGGCTCAGTCTCCGCGCGATCGACGCGACCTTGCCCGACGGTAAACTCTATCCCGAATACGACGACATCCTGAAAACGTCGATGCTCAAGGAGACTTCGCTGTTCTTCGATGAAGTGTTGAAGAACGATTTGCCGCTGACCCACTTCGTCAGTTCAGATTTTTCGTTCCTCAACGCACGCCTGGCCAAACACTACGGCATTCCCGGCATCGAAGGCATGGAAATGCGCAAGGTGACGCTGCCAAAGGACAGTCATCGCGGCGGACTGCTCACGATGGGCAGTGTGCTGAAAGTCACAGCCAACGGTACCACAACCTCGCCCATCATTCGCGGTTCGTGGGTGCTGGAACGCATTCTCGGCACACCGCCACCCAAGCCGCCTCTGGATGTGGAAGCGATTGAGCCCGATATCCGCGGTGCGACCACCATCCGCGAACAACTCGCCAAGCATCGTGATGTCGAGAGCTGTGCAAGCTGTCATCGCAAGATCGATCCGCCGGGCTTCGCGCTCGAAAGCTTCGATGTCATCGGTGGTTGGCGCGAATACTATCGAGCTACCGGCGAACCGAGAGAAGTCAACGGCCGCCGAGTGCGTTATTGGAATGGTCCCGCCGTCGATCCGAGTGACGAATTGTCCGACGGACGACGTTTTCGAGATATCGATGAATACAAACAACTGATCCTCGAAGACAAAGACCAGCTCGCCCGCAATCTCACTGAGAAACTGCTCGCCTACGGCACTGGCGCTGTACCATCGCACACTGACCAGCCGCAGATCGAACTCATCGTCAGTCGTCTTCGCGACAAGAATTATGGATTCAAAACGTTGATCCACGAGATCGTGCAAAGCGATCTGTTCCAGAACAAGTAGCCTTCTGTCATTGGTAAGCAACCTTCATTGGTAAGAGATTCCGCCATGAACATCCGCCGCCGTACTTTTACTCGTTCCACTGGCATCTCGCTTGCGCTGCCATGGCTTAATGTCTTCGCTGACGAATCCAGAGCCGCCTCGAACGACAATCAGCCGCCGCGGCGCATGATCTGTATCTGCGCACCACTCGGATTGCATCCTGACAACTTCTTTCCGACGCAAACCGGTAAAGACTACGCGCTTTCGCCTTACCTCGACATTCTCAAGGATTACCGCGACGAGTTCACGGTGATCTCCGGGCTGGCTCATGCCGGCATGGGTTCGAGCTTCGCGCATCAAGCCTCGGCCAGTTTTCTTACCGGCGCGCCGGGGGCTGGCAGACCCGGCTTTCGCAACACGATCTCGCTCGACCAATTCGCCGCGGATCACATTGGCACCCAGACTCGTTTTCCAAGTCTCGCGTTGTCCGGTGAAGGTTCCGGCGGCCTGTCGTGGACTCGCACGGGAGCACTAATCGCCGCCGACAACTCACCTTCGCGAGTCTTCGCTCGGTTGTTTCTTGAAGGCAATACCGAAGATGTGCAGGAGCAAATTCGCCGCCTCGAAGACGTTCGCAGTATTCTCGATGACGTCAGCGACCAGGCGAAGTCGCTGCGATCGGATCTCGGTAGCGAAGATCGCGACAAGCTCGATGAGTACCTGACCAGTGTCCGCGAACTCGAACAGCGGATGGTCATGGACGAAAGCTGGGCGAAGAAACCGAAGCCCAAGGTCAATGTCGAGCCTCCCAAAGACATTCCCAATGCCGCTGACCTGATCGGCCGCACGCGATTGTTGTTCGATCTCAGCCATCTCGCGCTACAAACCGACTCGACCCGATTGATCACCATTATGCTCGCCGGTTCCAGTTTCGCTCCACCGATCGAAGGCGTGTCACTCGGTCATCACGACCTCTCCCATCACGGCAAAGATCCCAGCAAGCTTGAGCAGCTGAAGATCGTCGAGCTGGAAACGATGAAGACTGTGCGCGACCTGCTCGCCAAGCTCAAGCAATCACAAGAAGGCGGCAGCAACCTGCTCGATCGCACCAGCGTCTTCCTCGGCAGCAACCTTGGCGACGGCAGCAGTCACTCCACGAAGAACCTTCCCGTCCTGGTCGCTGGCGGTGGCTTCCAGCACGGTCAGCACCTTGCTTTTGACGCTGACAACCCTCCGCCATTGTGCAATCTTTTCGTCAACATGCTTCAAAGGCTCGGCATCGAAGCGGACAAGTTCGGCACAAGCACCGGAACGTTGACGGGACTGGAACTGAGCCGCAGCTAGACTTGCTGTGTTTGTGACCAGGTGCACAAAGCAACCGACCAAATGAACATTGCTTGCGGTCACGTTCGTTGCTGACAGTTTAGCAATGGTACTGCTGGGTAAGCGGTATCCGCACCCAGGATGCGATATATTGCGAAGATGATTCCAAGAAACAATCTAGATCGACAGCTTCAATTCATCAGTTTCGCGACGGTCTTCGTCGTCGTTTGCTTTGCGCAGATCAGTGCTGCGGAAACGACTCAGTTGAACATCAGCGACGCGAAGGGCAATCCAGTTGCATGTCGTGTTCATCTGACGAATGACAATGGGGAACCACAGAAGGCTGTTGGGCAACCGTTCTGGAATGATCACTTTGTGTGCCGAGGACACGTTGCGGTTGATTTAGAAGATGGACGCTACGCATGGCAGATTGAACGTGGCCCCGAATGGACGCGGGCAAGTGGCACGTTTGTGGTAAAGGTCGGCGTACCGGCAACGATTGATGTGACGCTTGCTCGTATCGCCAGACTGCGTAACGAGGGTTGGTACAGCGGTGACATGCATGTGCACCGACCGGCGGGCGAGATCGAACGCTTGATGATGGCCGAAGATCTTGATTTTGCTCCAGTGATCGGTTGGTGGAACACGCCAGCGAAGGGTGCGACGGCGACTGAGCAAACCGAGTTTCGATTTGATGGACATCGAGTCTATTCGATCATGGCTGGTGAAGATGAGCGTGAAGGTGGCGCGTTATTGTTCTATGGCTTGGACCGGCCGCTGGATCTGAGTGTCCGCTCGCGTGAGTTTCCTTCGCCGATGCGTTTTGTGCAGGAGGCTCGGCAACTGAACAGTCGGGTTTGGATTGACATCGAGAAACCGTTTTGGTGGGACGTGCCAACGTGGCTAGCAGTAGGTCAGATGAACCAGTACTTTGAAGGTCGCTGAAGTTGTTGCGGAATAGTACGCGGGGATTGCTTTTGGTCGAGTGCGTGTCAATCATTTTCA
Source organism: Pirellulaceae bacterium (assembly GCA_041749955.1). GTDB lineage: Bacteria > Planctomycetota > Planctomycetia > Pirellulales > Pirellulaceae > JBBSJZ01. The sequence continues at coordinate 21,902 of JBGTAI010000095.1, forward strand.
CAGCTACCATGGATTGCTGGTATGCGGGGCGCTAGCGAATGGCTTGTCAGATTTCAGTT
>JBGTAI010000096.1:0-26555 GCA_041749955.1 Pirellulaceae bacterium
CTTCATCAGTGAATAGAAATCGTCGCATCCCTGCGTCTCCAAGAAATTTCCAGGCAACTCCAACACGGCCACGATTATCCCCCAAAATGACAGTCCAAATACATATCAGTTTGTGCCACGCTCAGCCGCGTGGGGTATATCCGTCAGCCAGGCGATCAGCTCAACCACCAAAGTTGAGCTTTTTTTACGCCTGCCCAACGCATAGATCGCAATTCGTTATTCCACCGGTTATTCCATTTCCCAGCTCATTCCCTTAGCCCCCGTTAACTTAGCCGGTGGCCCCATTTAACCCGCCCCAGGTTCACGTGGCAAAACAGCCGTATCTGCCCTTTCTTCACAGGGGGGTTATCGTGACCCCCCTTTTTTTCAGTGGTGCAGGAGCGGTGGAATGCTCCGAGATCAAGTTGCCGTTTGAAGGAGGTAGCATCGTTCTAACGAGGAAGTGCAATCGCCCGACGGGACCCAAGGAGGCCGATTCGTATCTACCAAGCTGTTTCCCGAAAATCTAAACGAAACCGAATTCCATCTAAACACTTTCCACTCGCAGTAGATTTTCTCTCCCTAGATTCGTCACCACCCGTTATGGTGCCTTGCCCCTCATCGTGGTGGATTCTGCCTGTATGCAGGAATTATTTGTCGCAATTGCGCCGATAATGATGCTTCGATTACACTATGTCCGCTGCTCACTCGCTAAAATCCTTCATGACTAGCACGTCATCCGCGCTTGATCTGGAATGAAAATCGAAGAAGGAATCGGAACCAGACTGGCTATGCGGTGTTCACAATTGAAACTATTGAATTTCAGCCAATTGAGCGGTTTGTACGCTTTCAGTTTCTCCTCCCCAAACGGTTCATTCAAATGCGGATTTCTGGATTATTGATCCTAAACGTTCTTTCATTAGCATTCGTTATTGGATGTGGCGGATCGGGCGGCCCGAATGTCACTACCGAACAAGACGAACTTGCTAAGTATGCTGCGGAACACCCAAATCCGGAGGGTTCTAGTCCAGATGAGCCGAATCCGTAGATCTTCAAAAATGGGAGTGACCGCGTTTAAATGTTATCGCTGTTGTCACTCGCATGCGATAAGCGAGCAGTCGCAATGGTGTGTTTAGGTCTTGTTGGTTGGCGTCACCGTGATGCATTCGATCACGGATCGTATTCCTTGTTTTCTTGTTTTAAAAGGTAATTGAATGGTAAGTTTGAAAAAGAGGCAAGCATTCACGCTGGTTGAATTGCTTGTCGTGATCGCAATTATTGGTGTTTTGGTGGGTCTGCTTTTGCCTGCGGTCCAGGCCGCGCGTGAAGCAGCAAGGCGGATGAGTTGCAGTAATAATTTCAAGCAAATTGGCTTGGGAATTCACAATTATCACTCTGCTTATGACCAGTTGCCGAAAGTCAACGGCGGCACGCCGGGTCTAGTAACCGGCAATAATGTCAACCAAAACAACAACAATGAGTTGAGTTGGCTAGTTGGTGTGTTGCCGTTTGTTGAGCAGCAGGCATTGTGGGAACAACTCAGTAACCCGATGGATTGGAACAAAGATGGCACGATTGATTTCCCGGCTATGGGGCCAAATCCCCGTCGCACTCTTACTACCCAGGCAGCTACACCCTACGCGCCATTTCTGACAGAAATACCTGGACTTCGTTGCCCAAGCGATCCCGGGACAGGGATACCGGGCCAGGGACGTCACAATTTCGCTGCCTGCACAGGAGATTCCGCCTACACCAACCAAGGCCCTGAAGATGACCAGGGCAGATTGACAACCGCTCGATCAATTGCAGCGAAAGCAGGTTGTCGCGGGTTTTTCGTGTCGCGAGAGATATCAAAATTTCGCGATGTGTTGGATGGACTTTCGAACACGATTTGCGCTGGAGAAATCGCGTCCGACTTGGGAGACAATGATGTTCGTACACGTGGTGTCCAGCTAACCACGGATCCTACACTTGCCGGTGGATCGATTGGCTGTCGGCCCTCTCGAGATCCAGCGCGACCAAGCTTCTGGTTGTCGACAGCAAACTTTGCGGGTGAGATTGCGGTTCCCGAAGATCGTCGCGGTATGAAATGGGCCTTGGACCGCGGGCTGCACGGGGCTGTGAATACCATTCTTCCTCCGAATAACGAAATCTGTATGCAGACCCATTCATTTAACGCAGGGGTAATGCCACCAAGTAGTCGTCATCAAGGTGGTTGCCACGTATTGATGGGTGACGGAGCCGTCAAGTTCGTTACTGATTCGATCGAAGCTGGTAATTCTTCGAGTCCACATGTGGGCGAAGGTGGCGTACGTCTACCCGCAGGTTCACAGAGCCCCTTTGGATTATGGGGTGCGCTGGGTACTCGCGCATCGAAAGAAACAGACGCCACTTTGTAGTCGCGTCTGCGTCAACAATTGCGATCGCAAACCTCGCCTGCAGATTGTGGGCGAGGTTTTTTCACGGACTTAGGCAACTCTAGCACGGATCCAATTGGGGTAACAAATCAAAGGTCTCAGGCCTGAATCGCGTTGTCCACGGCGAATTACGGTATTTTTGAAAGGCACGCCAGCGCCGCGTGAAAAAGTTTTCGTGGCACTGTCATCAGCTTCAGAACCTTCGGGCGACGCTCGTTTTCGCGTGGCTCTGAACGACCCCGGGGGATTGCCGATGATCGTGCAAGTGCCTTGCCGCTGGGAAGCGACCGCCACTGAGTCGTTCACTCCGACGCATCCACAGAGTAGCCAGTTCGTCGAAAGTAATTGATAGGTTTCGGTAAAGCTCATGCTGCGAATCTCACGTCCAGCGGCTTACCCACTTTGCAGCATCTTCAGTCGGACCAGATTGTACGTCAACATTCCCGTCCAAATCTTACGCTCCAAAGCCTCAGGAGATTGCCCACGCAAATGCTCCAAGCCCATCACGCATTTGATCGACTCAATATCAGGCTTTACCATCGGGCGACCTTGATAGATCGAACCAAGCCAAGCTCCAGGATAAACTTCGCGATCCAGTAGCGTCGTCGCAACCGTGTCGCCTTTGCAAGGTGTGTGGGCATCAACGACTTTGATATCGCTCAAACGAATCTCGATGAATTCGAGAATTTGTCGATATTCCTTCTTCGAAATCCACGAAGCCTTTTGGGGACGAGTCCACACAGCGGTTCGTTCAGTCTCGCGATATCGCTTCGCTCGGATCGGGTTATCGTCGCGTTTGTGATGGTTCTTCATTACAGCATGAACTCCAAGTTTCAAACACATCGCGAGCAACCAGTAGGTGCAATGATACGAATCGGCAACAAGAGTATCGCCAGGACGCAAGGAAGAACGCAGCTGTCGTAAGATTGTGGTTTCGCCGGTTCCTTTCCCGCTGTACGCCGCATAGCCAAGATCAACAAGCAATCCCGTAAACATCGAAATCAAACAAACACACCGGAGAATCGGAAACCCCAAGCCTTCTTCCTGTGCAGGGTTTTGCGGATAAGCCGCTAGGTTCTCAGCGGTGTCGGGACCGTCAATCGTAAACCCGTCGGCCATAATCATTCGACCGGTGACGGGCACTGATCGAATTTCGGCAACCACGGCAGGCGTCGATCGATCTTCAGCTTGGTCAGCCTCGATTGGCGATGCTGGATCGTCCCACGCCAGACTGGCAAGTTCCGCTTCCCTGGCAAGTCGCATGGTGATCTTGCGGATCGTTGTTGTGGGTATCTTCGCCTTGGCTCGGCAGTAGTTGCCTGCGTTCTGCGAAACAATACGACCGGTCGTTTGAGCGATCAGCGAGACGACGCGACCAGCGGCGACCTTGCAAGATCTCGCTGTGCCGCTGGAGAGCATTTGGGAGACCATCGCCCATAAAGTGATCGCGGGGGTGAAAACATCTTCATCGGCTTTTCCAAAGTCGATGCTGTCGTCTTCAAAGGCGTCGGCAATGATGGAGCAGTTGAGCACTTCGCTGAGCTGAAGATCGCTCGCTCGGATCATCGACTGCGTCAAGAGACCAAAGCCGTGAGGCAATGGAGTTGATAGAATGGACATGAACCTTCCTTGGTCAAATCACAAACCTCACCAGGAAAGGTCCACGCCCGAGCGAGGTTGTAATGATAAGCAGGTCCACACCAGCAGCCAATTCTCTCGCCTGGGCAACATTGGTGGAAATAGATGACGCAAAGGATTGCGTTCTTCAATGCTGCACCAAGAGAACTCGTTTCAACGTCGAAACGGCAAAAAGACCGTGGACAACGCCATTCGGGCCAGGCACCATTTTTCTCGAAAGGTCCGTTGAGATTCTACTAGTTGAAGTAACCGACCGATCCGGCACTGCCCGATACCCGCTTCGGTTGCGGGACCAACCGAAGCAGCTGCGTGCAAATGTTACTCACTGAAACTGTTCCGAGTTACTCAAGGTCGTCGGATTTTATGTCGGCCTGCGAGACATGGCGAACTGCATAGACGAGAACGCGGGCGTCGAACGAGAAGAGAACACGATGCGTGGGCGTGCTCGAAACGCCGAAGTTCATCTGATGAACTGGGAACTCGAAGGCAACTGCCTCACGCGCGAGTGGATGGCGAGGAGCGGTATCGGCCAAGCCCTAAATGGCTGACTCAATTTCTGAAACCCACCGAGCGGCTTGGACGATGCTGCGATTCTCTGCCACCATAAAGCTGATTCATAGAGTTGGATCGTGGCCCGCGGAAGGATTTTGACGGCGCGACTCAAAAATTGATGCCCAACTTTTCTCGCAGACTCGCAAATACGTCCTCGATCGACTAAGTTTTGCCAGCAGAGTCATCCTCAATTCCTTGACGCACATCTGCGACAGCCGCGGTGTACTCATGGTCGCTGCGCCACTGCTGAACAAGTTCCTCCAGTGACGAGGATTCGTCGCCGCTCTGGACTTGCTGGCTAGCGAACTGAACGAAATCGAGAAGTTCGGTTTGGATTGATTGTGGAATAAGGCGTTCTCCAAAGACTGTTTAGTTGGAACTTGATAATTGTGTCAAAGCCACGCTGCTTCCCAGCAGGGCAAATCAGTTTTCAAACTGCGAAACGTAGGGGGCCGTACTTGCAAGCACCAGATTCAGCAAAAGGTGCAACGAAGAGACAAAGGCCACTATTTGAAAAAGTGGGTTGCCCTGGGTTTCTCGTTCCTTCGTTCGTCCGGCGTACAGTGAAAAACGTGCCGAACACCTTTTCGTCCATATGCAGTGGAAACGTAAAACACCCGCGATTTCCTAGCTCGCTCCGAGTTCGCTGGAGGAGTTGAGCTAACTCGGGCGGCTGAGGATGATGGCGATCGCGTTGCCTTCGGATGTGTGTGACAGGCACAACACATGGTCGCCGATGAGTGGTTGTGGCTGACTCAAGAGTCTTGCCTCGGGTGCAGCCGACTTGGCATTGAGCGTTGGCGGGATCACGCGATTGACCAGTGCGAGCAAACCCGTGACAAGGTTCACGGTACCAATCGCCGCACCGCTGTGACCCATCGAGGCAACTGGAGCGACCGCGGGAACGTCCTTGAGTGTTTGGGCCAACGCACGTCGCTCGGCGGAGTCGATCGATGAATCTCCCATGGCTTGGCTGATGACAAGCGAGATGTCTTCGGCCTTTAAACCAGCGTTCTGGATCGCGCCCACAATCGCAAGTCGAATGGCTTCGCATGAGCCTCGGTCTTCTGTCGCAGTCGCCTCGCCACGCAACCGAGGTGACGCCGAGAAGCGAGCCGCCATGCCCGACACGATCGCGAGTGACGCTTGGCCGCGTTTGCTCGCGGATGATTCGGATTCGAGCACGAGTGACGCGGCCGCTTCGCCTGCGATTACGCCAGTTGAATCGGGATGATGTGGACGCGACGCATTTGCGATGGAGCTGTGACCGTTTTCGTTACGGACACATGGGATCGGCATGTCGCCGCGGTAGTTCATCCGTGTCGTATTGATGCGTGTGCCAGAGGCGCCACAAAACACAATGTCTGCGATGCCGCGCGTGATGCACGAGACGGACTCAATCAATGCCGCCGGCCCAGAAACTTCGCCGAGCACTAACGTATTGTTGGGACCGAGCGCGTTGATGGAAATTCCGAAATGACACGCAGGCATGTTCGGCAAATACTTGAGCATCCATAGCGGCATGATTTCACGCATCGCGAGTGCACCAAACTTCGACAGGTCACCGTCACCGTCCGGCGTCAGCGAACCGGTGATCGCCGTGACCATGTCATCGGGCGGACCGTAGAACATTTCGCTGCCGAAGACCGTGCCGATACGATCCGCTGGAATCGCTGACGTCTCCGTTGCGGGCAAGATGGCCTCCAGGTTCGCCTGTTCCATCGCCATTTGCGTTGCTGCGAAAGCCGTTTGGATTTCGCGACACATGACCTTCAACGACTTTCGCGGTCGCACGTATGGCTTGGCGTCGAAATCGACGATCGGAGCTCCGATCCACAGCCCGAGCGGTTCGGAGTCGCTTTTTGGCTTGGCGCCTTCATCGGTTCGATCCGCGAGGCTGCGAATGCCGCTGCGACCTTCGACGAGCGATTCCCAATAAGCATCCAGCCCGATGCCAATCGGCGAAACAACGCCTGCGCCGGTAATCACGATTCGTTCAGGCAACATCGGCTGGGCGAGGGAAGGAAAACAAGGTTAGCAATGAACGACGCTAAACGGCATCGAGTTTCATGGGCTGTGGGAATTTCGAAAGTATGATCCGAGCATTGGTCTCTGACCAGGGACGGATCAATTCGCTTCAATTTGCGGGTCTGGTCCAACATTGGGCTGCTGTTCTGTTGGTTCAACGAGCGATCGGTCATAAAGTCGGTGAACCTTCGTTCGGCGAGCACCGCCACGTTCAATCGTCCCTCGCGACAGCGAATTACTCTCGAGAACCCAGGAAAACTCGCCGACTTGAATGCCATATTTGATCGCATCGGGAAGCACACGTGCGAGCGTCACGAGACCCAATCCCCATTTTTGGTATTCGGGGATGACATTGGTGCTGATCAGCCGCAATCGGTCGATTTTTCGTTTTCCAAACAGCAGTCTCAACCAACCAAACGGCAGCAACCGACCGCCGATTTTTCCGATAATTTGGTTGTAGTCCAGCAAGCCGAAACCAGCACCCACCGCTTTGCCGTCGATCTCGGCGATACTCGTCAGCTCTGGAACGATTAGATATTTGAGTCCTTCGCTTTGATGGGCGATCTCCGCTTCGCTCATCGGAACGTAGCCCCAAGTTCGCTGGAGCGATTGGTTGTAAATCTCGAGAAACGAGCGGACATCTTTGGCAAAATTCTTGCGGCTGATGGGGCGACAATTGACTTTGAATCGGCGTGTGGCCTCGTCGATTACGAACTTGAGCTTCGGATCGAGATCTTCGAGCTGTGCAATATGAGCGTCGTAGCTGAATAAGTCCTGGGTCTTCACAAATCCATACGACTCCACCAGACGCCCGTAATATTCGTGGTTATATGGAATCAGATACGTCGGCGGCGTGTCGAAACCCTGGACGAGCAACCCGACTTCGTAGTTCATGCTCGGATGCACCGGACCGCGAACGTCGGTCATGCCTTTTTCGCGGAGCCAGTCACAGGCCGCGTCCAAGACACAGTGAGCTGACGCGACGTCGTCTTCGCACTCAAAGAACCCAAAGAACCCGCGTTTCTCGTTGTATCGTTCATTATGCGGGTGGTTGACGATCGCCAAAACTCGAGCGACCACACGGCCGTCGCGGCGGGCGATGAAGGCCTGGCGTTCGGCGTGGTCGTAGAACGGCATCGGCTTGAAACCGACGTTTTCCTTGCGGCTCATCCACAACGGCGGGACCCAATTCGGATCGCCTCGGTAGAGTTCTTTCTCGAGATTGAGGAATTCGTTTTGCTGGCGTTTGGTCTGTACAGCCTCAGCCGTGATCATCGTCTTGGTTACCGCCTCGCCCATCGACACTCTACTTAGTTAGCCTGTTGTGAATTAATTCGCCACAGGATAGCAGACGACACGATGCCTGAACCGGGCCCAGAAATACTCTCCAGCCCCGCAAACCCGACAATTAAGCGGCTTGTGCGGCTCCGCGACAATCGATTTCGCCGCCGCAGCCAACGTTTGCTGGTCGACGGATGGCGAGAATCGGCGCGTGCCATCTCGGCCGGAGTCGAACTCTTGGCGTGTTACGTGCCCGAAAATCAATGGCCGCCGGATACTTCGGCGCTCGCACCCCACGATCGCGCCGACGTCGAAACGGTCGTTCGTGCCGCGTCGTCGCAGGGGAAATCAGGCGAAAAACTCGTCCAAGTCGCTCAGCCGCTGATGGAACGCATCGGCTACGGTCAATCGCCACGCGGGATTGTTGCTGAATTCGTTGAGCCCGACCGGCGACTGGATCAACTTGTGCTCCCCCCCAGCCCGCTTGTGCTCGTTTTGGACGGAATTCAGAAACCAGGTAACGTCGGGGCCATCTTTCGCTGTGCTGATGCCGCGGGGGTCGATGCGGTGATTCTTTCGAGCTGTGAATGTGATCTGCATAACCCCAACGCGATTCGATCGAGTCTGGGGGCGGTATTCTCGGTGGCCGCGGCTGCTGGGTCTCGCGAGGAAGTGCAAAACTTTCTCGTTAAACATAGTGTCTCTGTGATCGCCGCCCGCGTGGAGTCGTCTGAGCCGATGTGGTCCACGTCGATGGACGGTGCCCTCGCGATTCTCGTGGGCAGCGAATCGCATGGACTGGGAGAACACTGGAAGGCATATGCTAGCCAAACCGACGAATCATCTTCAAACGTTTCAATTCGCGGGGTCCGAATCCCCATGGCCGGACAAGTGGACAGCCTGAACGTCTCGGTCTCAGCGGCTCTCTTGGTGTACGAGGCTGTACGAAAACGCACGTTAAATACGTCCGATTCTCGCTAATACGTCGTGTTTACTGGCTGTATGACAGGCAGGATCGCTACAGGAGGATTGAAGCGAATGACCGTTCTAGCCGCTTGAACTGTCAGAATCGTTAATGTCTAGCCAAACCGCATCCGATACTGAAAGCAACCGAGGGATTCGCGCCACTTTTCGAGTGGGGGGAGTACCACCGGCTAAGCGAGTCATCAGACGGTCCCGCAGTTGATGGGACCACGAAATAAGCAACGATCCACGGTGGGATGCGGAATGCGCAAGACATTAACCAGCGAAATGCGACGTCAACGATGCCAACGGCGTGCCGTTTTGGCCGCGCTGATTCTCGCGACCGCAGCTCCATCGATTGCGGCTGATTCCACCTCCGACGGTTTACGCATTGTTTCGCCGCTACCACTGTCAGCTAACGCAACTTCGAATCGCGTCCAAGACAATCCGTTCTGTGAACCGGTTCTGGTACCGCTTTCGAATCCGCTGGTCCAACTCGCTTCTGACCGCCAAGTGTCACCGATCCGGATGAAGCCAATCGGCGTCGCGGTGGGGTTACGAAGTATTGGCGAACCAGACTCGCCACCGCCGCCGGTAATCCTCATCACGCCGCCAGCGACTAGCCAAATTCAAATCAACCCTTTGATCGGTTCGTTACACCACGACCAAGCTCCTGAGAGCGAAATCACGGTGTCTGAATCCGCCAATCTTGTAAAACGAGCTCCGGAAACCTTTTCCGCCCAAGCTGCTGTTACGCCGCAGCCAAAAGTTCTCTCGTTTGAGCCGGTTAATGATCCGGTAATCGAAACGACCGACGCCCTAGTTGCAGAAGAATTGTTGAGCACGGTCGAGACCGATCAAGAGCCAGCAGACGATGAATTGGTCGGACAAAACTTGGTGTCTCAGGAAGCTGAATTCGACACAGATGAATCAGAACCGGTCATGTTTTCGTTGTCGGATCTTGACCCGGAAGAGCCTGCAAGTGAAGAGTCGGATTTCGTTGATCCGTCTTCTGAACTGGGCGGCATCCAACCGATCACTATCGATGATCCGGTAAATCCAACTACATCCAGGAAACCATCGACATCCAGTAAGCCAGTCGTTGGAATGGCAGAGCCACTCGTGCCAATTGATTTTGCGAGCGACATGCTACCATCGCTCAAGACAGCGCCTGGTGATATTCATTCGAGTGCGACAGTTAAAGAAAGCGGTTCAGGTGTTGTGGCGAGCTTAGTGTCCAACGCTAATCGCTATCGTCCACCCGTCGCTGTTTCGACGTCGCCAGTACCCTTGATTCGCAACGAATCAACCGAAGGTATCTCGCTCGTGCGTCCTGCCGTAACTCGGGTTGAGACGCTTAACCTTGACGATGCTCTGCCCACATTGGCTGAAACCCAATTGACGCTAAGTCAGTTGCAAGTTGTTCAAGCTTCTGCGGCAATCGATTTGCACATGAATAAGACGCAGGTCCGTACGTTAACGATCGGTGGAACGTTCCGTCGAATTTCGCTCGCGGATCAAGCGATTTGTCAAGCGGTCAACTCAGGTTCAAACGAATTGAAACTCATTGGCACCGGATGCGGAGTCACTGAGTTGACGATTTGGGCGGATACCGGAAACGGTCAAGAGCCCAAAGTACGCGTGTTTCGAATTCACGTCGAAGACGCCGTGGATACGAAAGGCGAAGCGGTTACCGACAAAGCGGAAACGCTCAACCAATCTATTGCACGAGCGTTTCCAAATTGTCGAGTTCAACTTCGTCAGGAAAACGGCCAACTTGTGGTTGCGGGTGATTGCGATAGCGACAAATCGGCCTCAGGCATCCTGAGGATGGTTCGCAAGACGTGTTTGATTCCAGTCGTCGACGAACTGCGAATCCGATAGTGATCGTGTGTTGGCACAAGTTCACTCAGCTGTTTTTGACTTAGTTGTTTGGTTCACATTCAAACGAAATTCACTTCCCGAGCGGTTTGCAAAATCCGCACCGAGAGTCAACGAGGTTCGATCATGACTAACTTTTCGATCCAAAAACGAATTGAGCGTAGCCTTCGTGGCTGGCTTGCGTTTTGCGGTGTTGCTGCACTCGGTGCTGGAACGACTTTGAGCGGTACAGCTTATGGACAATCGAACGCTGGGTTCGCGAGCCCCGCGTCATGGTCGGAGCCTGCGAGTTCCAGAGTTGTAACGGCATCCGATCCATCGTTGATGTCTTACAACGGCAGCTCCTATCGAGTGGTGAACGCTGCGTCCATGGACGCAGCCCTTCCGAGCCAGACAAATCAAGTGATGCAGGCCGCTGGTTTAGCGGACAACAGTATGATCGCTCGGAATGCGGTCGCACCCGTCGCCTACAATCAAGGCTGCTCGAGCTGTGGCACGTCCTCCTGCGGCGGTAGCTGCGGTGGTGGTGGCGGTTACTCAAGCTACAACATGGGCGGCTACGGCATGGGCGGCTCGCAACCCCGCTTCGGATCCGGTGAACCAACCGTTTGCGGAACTCCTTGCAACCCTTATCGCTATGCTTCGATCGAAGGCCTCTACATGCGACGTGCTGGCGACGAAAACGTTTCGTTCAGCCAAAACTTCGGCTACGACGGTTTCGACTACGAGTGGGCACCTCGAATCACCATTGGGGCTGTGCCTGATTGTGTGCACGGATACGAATTAAGCTTCGTCGGTGTCTATAACTGGGACCAATCTGCAAGCCTCAATGGGAATGGTAACCGCGTGCGAACTAGGCTTGTGGACGGTTTGGGAGTCGATGACGGCAGCCTAATTGCGTTCGTCAATACGCCAGCAGTCGGTTTCATCCCTGGTACTCCAGCCGGTCCAGGTGTTCCTGCCGTCCCAGACACACCTGCCACTCCAGCTTCGTTCTCCGTTGCACAGACTCAGTTTTACGACTCGGAGTTCTGGAGCCTTGAGGCGAGCCGTACACTGGTCGGTTACGACTTGGTGAAAGTGATCTACGGAACTCGCTATATCGAGTACGACGAGAAGCTTGGTTACACAAGCACCAACAACCTCGGTAACGTGGGTGGACTGTTCAACAACGTCGAAAACCAAATGTTTGGTGCTCAGATCGGTATCGACATGCTCTATCCGATTAGTTGCCACGGTTACATGGACTTCCGCGGACGTGCTGGTGCCTACTACAACCGAGTCAACTCAGACACAACGCTGTTCAACGATGGCAATGTTGCACTGGCCAATACGTCGAGTGACGGTGAGCTAGCTGGGTTCTTCGAGCTCGGCTCAGGTATTCGCTACCAGCTTGGTGAAGCACTGTCGGTGCGATTCGGGAGTGAGTTTTGGTACATGGCCGGAGTCGCAAGTGCTCCTGATCAAATTCCACTCACCGTCACCTCGAATGTTGGCAACAACGTCAACATCAACGACGACATCTTCTTCCTGGGATTGTCGGTCGGGGCCGAGTACAAGTTCTAAGAACTTGCTCTCAAAGGTCAGTCGCTAACGACCCACAGAAACAAACAATGCCTGGACGCTAAAACGTTCAGGCATGTTTCGTTTGGTGGCTTAAGCGGCTGGAAGCTGACGTGACGGACTTATGCGTCTTCCTCATCCGATTCGCCCGGAACGGTATTCTCACAGATCGTATTCTCGATAATTCGGGTCCGGGCGGTCTGTACTCTTCGCCCGCATTGGGGACAGAGACAGGGGACGCTATCGAGCAACATGTTGCACTCTGGACATCGGCTCTCAATCGTTGGACGCATCGCCGCTTCGAACAAACCGCCGACTTCGCGAGCCGTCAGCCACTCGGAGTCTTGTTTGCGAATCTTTGTGTTCTGTTTGACCACGCCGCTTCGCACAAGCGCTAATAGCTCAGTCGGACCCAATGGGCCGAGGACGTCGCTCGCTCGTTGCACAAACCACTCGGCCATTTAACTTGATTCAGAACGTCGGACGTAAAAAAGGAGTGCACCGTTCTCTCCCTGAAATGCTTTCAGAGAGATCCATGTATCTGAATTCTACCCGCACGGCGTCCGTTTCGTAGGACGGGTCTAGCGTCTTGCTGTCAATTCGGCGCCTCAATTCACTTGGGCGAATCCGTTTCGTGACTAAAAGCCGCTACGATGACGACTTCGGAAAAGTAGGCTTTGACGCTAATCTAGCAGTTTTGCGTTGCTCGTCCTTTTGGGGAATGTTATGCGTTGTCCTTATTGCCACGTCGACAATGATCGGGTTCTTGATACCCGTGCGGCTGATGGTGGTTACATGGTCCGGCGCAAACGGATCTGCCAATCTTGCCATAGGCGGTTTGCAACGCTTGAGAAAATTGAGCAACTCAGTATTCGAGTCGTGAAACGCGACCAAACGCGAGAACCGCTCGACCGAGAAAAAATTCGACGCGGAATCGAGCGAGCCTGCTCAAAACGTCCCATTAGCAGCTCACGGATGGAACGCGTCGTGCAGGACGTCGAAGGCGAAATCTATTCAAATTGCGACAACGAGGTCACAACCTCACAAATCGGCGAGTTTGTGATGCGACACCTCGCTCGACTCGACGAAGTCGCCTATATCCGGTTCGCAAGCGTCTATCGGGAGTTCGATAATACCCAAGACTTCGTCCAGGCCATCTCGAAAATCATCGGTTACGTCGGCGGCGAGAAACGCTAGTTCGACGTTCGCTAGCAATGTTTTTTGTGCACGAGACCCGAGTGATGTCCACGCGGTGCGAGACTGCACTTGCTCTGAAATGGCAACCGTTGGGATAGTCCACCCAACGGATTGTCTGAGTAAGCCTCCCACACCTCACGCGTCTATCAACGTGACACGGATCGACCGATACATTCTCGTCCTTTTCTTGCGGACATCGCTGGTCTGTTTTTGCTCGTTGGCTGGCATCTTCGTGGTGTTTCACGCGTTCAACAGTATGGATGAGCTGGTGTCTCAAGGGCAACGCGAGGGTGGCCTAGTGAAAGTCATGTTGCGGTACTACGGCCCCTACATGCTCCTTCTCTTTGACTGGACCGGAGCAATCATCGTTCTCATGTCGCTGTTATTCACCGTTGGCTGGTTGCGACGAACAGGTGAGCTAACCGCGACGCTATCCATCGGCGTTTCGCACGGGCGGATACTCCGTCCGATGATCATCGCGTCACTCTTCATCATCGGAATCCAATGCGTGAACCGCGAATGGATGCTGCCTCGGTATCGAGACGCCTTGTCGATGAAAGCGAAGGACATCAGCGGTGATGCGGAGCAGCCAGTCTTGCCCAATTACGATCGGACAAGCGGCATCCTCTTCGACGGCGCTGGGTTAAAGGCACAGCGTCGTGAAATTCGAAAACCAAATTTTCCCATCTACGGTGACTTCGCCGGATTCGGCGATCTACTTTTGGCGGACACAGCCCAATGGTTACCCGCGGACGAGAATCACGCGTGCGGTTATTTGCTTCGTGGTGTCATTCGCCCCGAGTCGATTGACCAAATACGTTCAGCCGGTACCGAAGAGCGGCTAATTCTCATGACGAGTGCCGACCAGCCCTGGCTCAATCCACGCGAGTGCTTCGTGGCAACGACCGTTCACTCGGACTTGTTGCAGACAAACCAAGCGGCCAAGCGAATTGCATCCATTTCAGAATTGATTCGTCAAGTTCAAAACCCAGCAGTCCACAGTGCCGCTAGTCTAAAGGTCTTGCTTCACGAGCGAATTCTCCGCCCACCACTCGACTTCGCTTTGGTGCTGCTCGGTTTGCCGCTTGTCATCAATCGCGGTGGTCGCAACTTGTTTGTCATGATCGGCGCTGCGATTGGGACGGTGCTCATTTTCTTCTTGCTGAAAACGATCGCCGGTGCGATGGGGGGAAGTGGCTATCTCCTTTCGCCAAGTACCGCCGCGTGGATTCCGTTATTGATCCTCGGACCGATCGCGTATACGCGATTGCGCGAGATCGAAACGGTATGACGCCGCGAGATCTTTCGGTTGTGATTCCCACGCTCAATGAAGCGGACGCGATAGGTGACTGTGTGAAGTCAGCCTTGGTCGCTGGAGCTGGACAAGTGATCGTCTCTGATGGTGGCAGCAGCGATGAGACGCTCGCGATTGCCGCTTCCGCTGGCGCAACTGAGACCATTCGTTCACTTCCCGGCCGAGGGATCCAGCTCAACGCCGGTGGCGTGTTTGCTCGTGGCGAGTTCGTTGTCTTTTTGCACGCAGATAATCACCTGGACAGTGATTCACTGAAGCAGATTTGTCATGCTGTTGAGAGTAAGCCCACGCTCCTTTGGGGCGCGATGCGACAACGAATCGACAGTGAACAAAAAATTTATAGGTTACTCGAATACGGCAACGCCTTGCGAGTCCAATGGCGAGGGCTGCCATTTGGCGATCAAGCGATTTTCGTTCGACGGTCCGAATACAAACGCGTGGGTGGCTTCCCCGAAGTCCAGCTCATGGAAGACGTCGAGTTGGCACAAAAACTCCGGAAAATCCAGTGGCCTGTGCTGATCCCAGGCCACGTCATCGTTTCGCCCCGGCGATGGCAAACCAAGGGCGTGCTGCGTCAAACAATTCGGAACCAGTTTCTCCAAATCGCACACGCTGTCGGGGTGTCTCCTGATCGCCTTACGAAGTTCTATCGTTAACGGTCCGACGCCGGATTTTTGGACTCGAAGGTTGCATTTGGATGTATCGGATCGGATACACTTCCATTGACGATTCGGGACAAAGTGCCCAACGTTCATGCTCCTCGATTCTTCTCTCCACCGTTTTCAAAGGACCTTGAAAATGTCGCTGCGAGTATCTCTCCTCCTTGCGTCGGTGCTGCTGTTCTCACTAACCATCCCAGGCCTCTGCACGACCATTCGTGCCGGTGATGACGTCATTGTTGCGACCGATGTGGACCAGGAACTTCCAATACCCATAAGTTCTGATATGGAGCTTCCACCACCGCTTCCAAAACCGGAAGTTGTCTCCGCATCATACGCTAGCAGCGTCATAGATCCTGCCTCCAAGCGTTTTCGGTTACCTTCACCAAAAGCGAACGTGTGGGTCGGTGCGAAGCTGTCCAGCGATCAGCCACGAGTGATTTCAATCGTTGCGGACTCACCCGCCGCATTGGCCGGACTCGTGGAAGGAGACGTGCTCGATTCGGTGAATTACCGACACGTCACTCGCACGTCCGATGTCGTCAATCTGCTCAAGCAAAACAAGCCCGGTGAAATTGTTGACATCATTGTTGTTCGAAGCAACGTCCGACGACTCTATCGCCTCAAGCTAGGTCATCCGCCGTCCAAATAACCACATGAATTGCGTGGTCAGTCTTTGGTGACAACTAGCTTGCTCGCGGGTGAGCTTTCTCATAGATTTGTCGCAAATTGGTCGCGCTGACGTGCGTGTAGATTTGCGTTGTCGCTAGGCTTTTGTGTCCTAGCAGTTCTTGCACGCTCCGGATGTCCGCACCGCGATCGAGCAAATGCGTCGCAAAGCTATGTCGCAACGTGTGAGGACTGGTTCTCGCATCGAGCCCCGCCTCGCCGATGTACTTTTCCAACATCCGACCGACGCTCCGTGTCGTCAAGATATTGCCAAAGCGATTGACGAACACGGGTGCTTTTCGGGCGAGTGCTTCTGTCTTCGGGTCTCGCACGCGTAGAGTTGCATATTTTTGGACAGCACGAATCGCAAACGAACCCAGCGGGCTGATTCTTTCTTTTCGGCCCTTACCGCGAACTCGTACGATCTGTTCATCAAAGTCAAGATCGCCGTCACAGACACCCACGAGTTCGCTGACCCGCAAACCAGCCGAATACATCGTTTCGAGCATCGCGCGGTCGCGTAAGCCAGCGGTGCTGTTTCCCGGAGGAGCGGAAAGCAAGCGGCCGACTTCGTCACTCGATAGCACATGCGGAAGCTTGCGTTGACGACGTGGATTGCGAAGCGGTTTCGCTGGATTCGTTTTGGATAGCCCCTGACGCATCGCAAAGCGATAGAAGCTTCGCAGCGACGCAAGCTTGCGACTGATCGTCGTTCGAGCGTATCCAGCCTCTTGCAACGCCGCTTGATAGCCTCGTAAATCTTGGGGCGACAAAGACGACGGCGACGGAAGACTTCCGCGTGTCGATTCAAGCCATTCACTCAGCCCAAACAGGTCTTCGCGATATGCCTTGATTGTCAGGTCCGAAGCGTTGCGCTCGTTGGCGAGAAACTTCAAGAACTGAGTGATCGCGCTTCGCATGTGCTTTGTTGCTTGTAGTCGTCGCCGGTCGCATTCGCTCGAGTGAATGAACGCGATTGAAACACGTCTCTAGCGAAAATCGTCTGTCGATGCGTCATCGAATTCGGCGTGGCCGAACATCTCTTCTTCGCTCGGTACTGCGTCACGAATTTTGCGGCTGAGCATGGCTGCGTCGTACCAAGAGAAATCAAGCTCTGGGTCTGCTGCAAAGCGAGCTAGCTGGCGAAGCGTTTCATCGCGGTTCATGTCGTCAAACAAGAAAATGAAACGCTCTTCGCCTTTGACCAACGCGAGCACATTGATTTCCATATCCATTCGCTGGCCGTCCGATTGCTTGAAGCGATACTTTGGGTCTCGGCGGCCAGATTGCCTGGCTTGCCGAGATTCAGTATCGGCTGAGCGGCCATTGCAAAATGAGGTCGCTTTGGTCCTTGCCCCCGCGGGATTCGAGCATTTCGACAATGTGCAAGTGACAACAGAAACGAACGAAATCATCGCTACGATTGAGATAACCCTGCCAACCGCGCGGACGCGCATCATCGCCCGTTTCGACGTAGCTCGTTAACCGGGTTGTGACGTAAGCATCATCACCACGATACAGCCGAGTGTGTGTCAAAACCGGTTCATGATTGATGATCGCCGTTGGTCGAACGGGCGAAGGACCATCCGGAATCAAGTCCGTCGGATTTGGCCAGTCTTGGGGTAACTCGCTAGCAATCGTTGGCGACTCGCCAGTCGTCATGGACTCTTCATCCGCAACGACATAAGGTGCAACAAGCCCACTCATTGCGTCCGACTCCTGCCATTGAGCAGAGGCCTGTTTGAGACCGCTGGCTTCGATAGGTGGTGTTTGTGCAATGGGCTGAGGAGACTGTGTTGAAAGCTGGCTTCGCGCGAGTTCAAATTCTGCTTCTTGAACGACACGCTTCGGAATATCCTTTTCCTGTTTCGTGCCCCATGGCAAACCGTACCCAGCTGGGATCGGATGATAGCCTTCGTTCGCCGCGTACCAGTGCGTTGTCATCGCCAAGCGTGGCGGATAGTACGCATCGAAGTCAGTGACGGAGCCGACGACGACGGCTTCAACGCCCATGAATTGTGCTAGCTTCTGGAAGTCTGCTCCCGAAAGCGGTTCGCCGTATGTACGTGCGTATTGAAGCCACTGAGCTTTCGAAACGCCTACTGGCAGCACTTCGAATCCTGGGATTGCCTGCAGTGCCGCGTAATACGCCTCGGCGACATCGTCGGTGTCGACGGTGCTTTCGCTGCTCTGGTTATAGAACGGCAACACCGCGACCCGTTTCAACTGGGGAAACGGATTGTGAACCGACTCACGCTCGAGCTTTGACGGCACGAGCGAGCATCCGCTCGCGAAGAACGGGACGATCATCAATAGAGCGAAGCAATAGTGTTTCACGGCGACAGCCAATCTGCTGGCGCGCGATGCCTCCTCCCCCGTGACTTGTCATCGGCTGAATGAACTTTCTTGCTCCAGCAAATCTTGCCAAATCGGAAAAGTCGCTCAGCCGATAGTTTTCGGGCGAATCCCTAGCGGACGTAGACGGGAATGTAGATGACCCGTTGTGGAGTTTGCGAACTCGACATCATCGGCTGGGCGCTCCAATTCGGACGCAGCGGGCTATAGCCAAGCCATGCTGCGGCTTCCATTCGCTCGATTCGCTGACGCATTTGAAACAAAGCACGCTCTTGGCGAAGCTCCATGGCCGTCGGAGCGGATCGTCGCATATCCGAAGGGCTTGTTGGCATCGGACCGCTGGTGTCCAGACTCAATAGATCCAATCGAGAGGGGCGCTCACTCGCGATTGGTGACTGGGCCGAGACGTCAGTCGCCACACTCAAAGTAAGGCCACATAGAACGGCCGCACTTAGCAAAAATTTTTGTGTGTTCATCTGCCCGTCCACTTCGAATCGTTCACGAATACTCGTTCGTCTGTCTAGAAACTACGCTAAAGGCATCGGTTTCCCGGTGAGACCTAAACCAGTCGGATCAACCAACCCCGCCCAAGTGCTGGCAAAGGCACGTCGAAATTATCGATTGTTAGGGTTGTTCCACAGTTAGACGTCCGTGGATTCGGCATTTCGATCAGACATCATCGTATTCTCCATCCGTAACCATCGTCTGGATCTTTGTTAACGCAGCATCGAGCTCTTCTGATCCTTGCGTGATGACCAGGTCGATGAGCAATGCTTTCAACGGACGTCCGCCCAGTCGATCGGTTGCAAGTTTCACGAGATCCTTGTGCGTGCAAACGACGAGATCGATCGTGGACCCGTATGAGTAAATCCACTCACGCAGCTCAGAGACTGTTTCTGGCGAATACGGATCATGGTCAGGCAACTGTTTCGAAGCCACCACGTCGGCGCCACAACGACGCAGTGAGTCTTCGAAAGCGTCTGGGTTTCCGATCGCACTCACCGCAACGACGCGTTTGCCCACGATGCTGTCGACTGGCGACTCAACGTCGGGGTACTCAAGCAGCGTCGCCGCCCGGTGATCCGACAACACGATCGGCGATGAAGGCTGGTGACGCCGTATCTGTTGTTCGATCTCGGCAACCACGTCACTGTCCACCGAACCCGCTCGCGTCACGATCACGAGACCCGCACGGGCCAAGCTCGTCTTTGGCTCACGAAGCAAACCTCGCGGAAGCAAATAGTCGTAACCGAACGGGCAAGTCGCATCGATGATGACGATATCCAGGTCGCGGTGCAGTCGCCGATGTTGGAACCCGTCATCGAGCAAAATCACTTGCGACATGAACTCATCGATCGCGAGCGTCGCTCCAGCCACACGATCAGGATCCTGGACATGAGGCACATCCGGTAAGCGTTCGTGCAGTTCGAGAGCCTCGTCGTTTTCGTCTTCGTCGCCACGCCCGTACCCACGGCTGACGATCGCGACGCGAACGCCCGAAGACCGAAACCACTTGGCCAAGTAGCAAACAATTGGCGTTTTCCCCGTACCGCCAGTCGTGAGGTTGCCGACGCTGATCACGGGCACATCAACGCGTTGGATCGGTTTGGCACCGCTGTAAAAACCACGATTGCGTCGGGCGACGACCATCCCATACGGAACGGCGGCAACGCGTAAAACACCACGAATGCAAGCCGCGACGAGCCCTCGCCGCCGGCCGCTCATGATCGATCGATGGTCAAAGTTCACGCTTCGGGCAATCGTAGAATAAGTAATGAGTGGTTCTTGGGCCGAATCTCGACAAGAGTTTCCGCGACTTTCACCGCCGTTGCCAACCCCCTTTCCGCGTCTCGGATGCCACGACCTGAATTTCTCTGTTACGCTCTTGGCAATCTTTCAAGTTTGCTGAGCCGGAGAAAATCATGTCCCCAAAATCACCCACGATCATTTACACGCACACCGACGAAGCACCTGCGCTGGCGACAGCCTCGTTCTTGCCGATTCTTCAAGCTTTTTTTGGTGCAGCCGGTGTCGCGATTGAAAGCCGCGACATTTCACTCGCAGGTCGGATTTTGGCGAACTTTCCAGATTTTCTCGCTGCGGACCAGCAACACGCTGACGCTCTCGCTGAATTAGGTGCCCTCGCCAAGACACCCGAAGCCAACATCATCAAGTTGCCTAACGTCAGCGCCTCCGTTCCCCAACTCATCGCCGCGATCAAAGAACTCCAGCAAAGTGGCTTTGCGGTACCCGACTACCCGGTCGAGCCCAAGTCCGACGAGGACAAAGCCATCCGTGACCGCTACGCCAAAGTCCTCGGAAGCGCCGTCAATCCCGTGCTGCGAGAAGGCAACTCCGATCGCCGAGTCGCTGCGCCAGTGAAAGAGTACGCCAAGAAGAACCCACACTCGATGGGCAAGTGGTCACCGGATTCGCTTTCGCATGTTGCCCACATGAGCGAAGGCGACTTCTATGGCAGCGAACAGTCGCACGTGATGCAGCAAGCCGTCGAAGTCCGAATCGAGCTGGTGACGGACTCAGCAACAATCGAATTGAAGAAGCCCTTCAAGCTGCAAGCGAACGAGATCATCGACTCATCCGTCATGCGGAAGAAAGAACTGTGTGAATTCTTTGCGGCCGCGATCGACGACGCGAAAGAGAAAGACGTTCTGCTCTCGCTGCACCTCAAAGCGACGATGATGAAAGTGTCCGATCCGATCATGTTCGGGCACTGTGTCAGTGTTTACTACCAAGACGTTTTCAAGAAACATGCTGACGTATTCTCCAAACTTGGTGTGAATCCCAACAACGGTATCGGCGACGTTTACGCCAAGATCCAATCGCTCGACCCAGCCCTTCAAGAAGAAATCAAGTCGGACATCGAAGCCGTTTATGCAACCAGCGCCAAAGTCGCGATGGTTGACTCCGACAAAGGCATCACGAACTTGCACGTGCCCAGCGACGTCATCGTCGACGCGTCCATGCCAGCCGCTATTCGATCCTCCGGAAAAATGTGGGGTGCCGACGGAAAACTGCATGACACCAAGTCAATCATTCCTGATCGTTGTTATGCCGGTATCTACCAATCGACGATCTATTTCTGCAAAAAGAACGGTGCATTCAATGTGTCCACGATGGGCAGTGTCGCCAACGTCGGATTGATGGCACAAAAGGCCGAAGAATACGGCTCGCACGACAAGACATTCGAAATCCCACAAAATGGCACTGTCCGTGTGGTCGATGGCAATGGCAACGTGTTGATGGAGCACGCGGTATCCCAAGGCGATATCTGGCGGATGTGTCAAACCAAGGACGCCGCAGTCCGTGATTGGGTCAAGTTGGCCGTCACACGTGCTCGTGCCACGGGGACTCCGGCGATCTTCTGGTTAGACAAAAACCGTGCTCATGATGTGAACTTGATTGCCAAGGTCAACGAGTACCTCAACGACCACGACACGGGCGGCTTGGATATTCAAATCATGACACCCGTCGACGCCGCAACCCACGCATGCGAGCGATGCCGCGATGGCAAAGACACCATCTCAGTCACCGGAAACGTACTCCGCGACTACTTAACCGACCTATTCCCGATTCTCGAGCTGGGCACGAGTGCCAAGATGCTGTCGATCGTTCCCCTGTTGGACGGTGGCGGATTGTTCGAAACGGGTGCTGGCGGTTCTGCACCCAAGCACGTGCAACAATTCGTCGAAGAAGGCCACTTGCGATGGGACTCACTCGGCGAGTTTCTTGCTGTTGCCGTGTCACTCGAAGACTTGGCGGCTAAGACGGGCAACAACGAAGTCCAGGTCTTGGCCGACGCGCTCAACGATGCAACGGGCAAGTTGCTCGACAACAACAAGTCACCCGGACGTGCCATTGGCGAGATCGATAATCGCGGCAGCCAATTTTATCTGACTATGTATTGGGCCCAAGCTCTCGCTTCCCAAGACAAGAGCAAGTCACTCCAAGATCGCTTCACCAGTCTAGCAAAATCGCTAACCGATAACGAAGCCAAGATCCTCGGCGAGATTGCCGCTACGCAAGGCAAGCCAGTCGACATCGGCGGCTACTACTGGCCAAACGCCGAAAAAACCAGCGCCGCAATGCGTCCCAGTACCACGTTCAACGCAGCGATCAAATCACTGTAGTCATCCGTAGGCCAAGACCTGTCCTGGCATGATTTGCTTGTCAAACGCTATCGGCATCCTTTGTTCATTTCATTCGGTGATATCGGCAATTTCTAGGGTCGACTGTGAAAGGTCCGCCGCGGCTTTACCGCCGCACGGCGGGTAGGATCGCAACTGCACTCGACGTCTCCCGCTAGAGAGAATGAATTCGAGGACTATACCAATAGGAGGCGACCTATGAGTTCAATTGTAGGTTGTATCTCAATGCGAAAGAACACTGTGTGCGAAGCAAACTCTGAAGGGATGCAACGTCACACGCCGGCGAAGGAGAGGACGCAGTGAGCAACTTCGGTGGAACGCTTGGCAGTCTCGTTATTGACTCCTGGCACCCTAGATCTTATCCGTGTGATTGGCGTGTTTCATTGTTGGGAAATAAGACAGGAAAATTGAGGTAGGAAAATTCCGCATATGGGCATTCTTGGTTGAGTGCGTTCTTCGCTCGATCGGGCATTTTTTTGCCCTGCCAAATTCGCTGGCTATCGTATCAACCGAGCAACCATTTTTCGCACCTGATCTTTTACCTTCAACCGCGTGCCTGAGCTGTTGGTTGGGATTGAGGCGACAACGGCTATGGAGTATTCGTGCTGGGCATCACGACGGAGCGTGATGGGTACTTTCACGAGGGAGTCGTTGCCAGTTTGACGACTTTGCGTCTCCCCGCGAGAACCACGTCTGATCCTGACGAGTCACCGGTTTCTTTTCGTGGCTAACAACGTGGTCTTGGTTGAGACCGCTGTTTGTGTTGGTCGGTAAACCTCCGTGATCATGTCTCCTTGATCGGAAGAGTCGCTTCGACTGGAGCGCAATTACAGTGTGGAACTTTGTTTCACAACGAGAATGAAGCCAGGCTTCGGCAAATCTTAATAATCTTCACGAGAAAAACACACCGATACCACTAATGCGATTAATAGCGATGCTTTCAGTTGTGCGTCTTTTGCGCAATCTGATGACACCGTAATGTGCTGGACGACCTTGATTTACAGCATGAATTCTTCAAGTGGGGCGAGCGGTTGTCCACAATCGCATGACTCGTCTGCCTGAGTTCCGTCATCGTGGCCCGTTACTCGTGTGGTAGTTGGACGACGGAATGTATAACCCAACGCTTTATTTCGTAGCGCGATGCGAAGTAAATGGATATTGCAAACCAGTGAACCTCATGAACCGCTCTGCGACACTTCTTTTCTGCTGTTCGTTGGTGTTGGGGGCACTCGGGTGTTTCACGCCTGAATTATTCTCGCAAGAGTTCGCTCGCTATCTTACCGCAAACGAAGGGATGCTGGTGGATAGCGCCAGCCAAGAGGAGCCGGCCTCTGACGCGATGGAGGCGATTGTCGAAGCCCTTCGAGACGCGGAATCTCGGTTGGCGGCGCTCGAAGCTGATCGGTTGGTGTTATCTGACGCCCAAAACGAAACGGGCCAGCTCGTGGATGAGCTTCTTGACGATAAGGAAAAGGCCGCCAAGAAAAAGGCAGAGGCCGAAAAAAACAAGAAGTGGTTCGAGAAATATACCATACGAGGCTATGCTCAATTTCGCATTAACGACGTGATTGACGAATCGGACGGTCTCGCGCCGGCCCAGCACGTCGGTGATAGTTCAGTCGGCGAAAATCAAAGCTTTCTCCTTCGCCGGGCGCGGGTTATTATTTCGGGGGATGTCAACGATTATATTTCGATCTACCTTCAGCCCGATTTGCATCGACACCTAATGGAAGTGTTGATTCAAACCAGTTTGTCCAAGTTCGTGACTGGTACGCCGACATTCACTTTGATAAGCAGCGAGTGCACCGGCTGCGCGTCGGTCAATCTAAAATCCCTTACGGCTGGGAGAACCTCCAGTCGAGTTCGAACCGATTGCCCCTCGATCGCAACGATGCATTCAATAGCGGCGCCAGGAACGAACGGGATTTAGGCGCGTTCTATTATTGGACACCCGAGTATGCCCAAGACTTATTCAAATACGTTATCGACGAAGGGCTGAAAGGATCGGGGAACTATGGCGTCTTTGGTCTCGGATTTTATAACGGGCAAGGAGGTTCTCTCCGTGAGCAAAACGATGACGTGCACTTCATTTCGCGCCTCGCTGTACCCTACAAATTCGCGAATGGCCAAATTGCGGAAGTGGGTATTCAGGGCTACACGGGCATGTACACCGTCCTGAGTTCCGCTATCAGTCCGCTCGGAGTTGGGCCAGCCGTTCGCCCCGCTGGGACACTTGAGCAAGGCAACGAAGATGGAATTGTCGACAAACGACTCGGTGTGACATATGTGTACTATCCCCAGCCACTCGGATTCCAATCCGAGTGGACCGTCGGACGCGGTCCATCGCTGAACGATGCCCAAACCGAAGTCACCGACCGACCGCTGTATGGTGGCTACGCAGTGCTTTGAAGGTCATGATTTTGCTGTTTGTTTTGCTTCGTCGAGAAGTCGCTTGGTTGAAACGTGAGGTGTGTTACGAAATCGCGTGCGTGGGGTCGGCTGTTTTTTTGCCCCTCGTTTATGCTTGCGGTATTTGCTGATGTCCAAGTGCTTTGCAATCGCCTTCAGTTCGGCTGCTAACGCCGCTGCGTTTAGCCCACTGTAATGTTTCACCCAGAATGTTTCGTCAAGCAACATCGTTGCTTCCCAGCCACTGGCCAAACTATGAGCCAGATAATAGGAAGATAGTTTCTCTGGCGATGCCGTTTCACCGTGGGTCGATCGAAGAGATGCCTGAACCACGGCCAGCACATTGTAGGCGACGAGCGAAATGCAAAACGCAAACAATGTCGCTGGCGGATGTCCTAATGCCTTTTGTTCGCTCGCAAAATGCTTTACCAGTTCGAGATTTACGTTTTCGACTTGCCAACGGTCGCGGTAGCTCTCTGCGATGATCGGCGCCGATACCGCCGATGGAAGGTTGCTCAAAATCTGAATCTGACGATCTCCGTCTCGAGTCGGATTCGTTAGCTCGATCGTAATCAGGCGACAGTTGAGTTCTTCACCGCTTGAATCTGTTATGACGACTTGTTGCTCATTGATGTGGCCCGTCTCACTGGCCCCACAATCGATGACTGGGCCTTGCCGATGAAGAGTCAATTGCGAGTGGTGCCGGATCACAAAGAAAGCATGATTCAACGCCAGTTCGAACAGCACGGTGCAAGTACAAAAATTGCGATCGGCGATCCACACGAGCCCTGGCGTGACGGGGTCCAGCAGCTCAGTAACGATAGCACGCTCTTGAGTGTGCCCATCTTCACAAGGGACACAATCGACAACCAAACGACGAATGGGATCATAAACCACGAGTGTCTGTCCTGGTAACGGGCCTGCTGCCACGTCGCGTAACACTTTCAGACGATGGTGGCTCGCCGGATGGTGATTGCCATCGAGAATCCGGACTTCGTAACCAGGAATGGGGGAAGTTTGGAAGACCTGCAATTCATTGATGACTTGGCTGAGTTGCTGAGCTGTTTCCACGACCAGCATTCGTGAAACCTGGGGTTCGACCAAGCTGAGCTTGTTGTAGACAGACTTCGCCGACACACCCAGCGATTCTTTCAGATGCGTGAAGGCTGCGAAAACTGAAGGTTTTAGCCTGCAAACAACCAGCATCATGACTTCGACGACGTTAGAAAATAGCAACATGCGTTGCGACTGCGAGACCGCATGTTCCACAAAGATGCGATTGACTGTCTCTGGCGAGAGAACGCTTTCGAGCGTAGCACGCACCATAACAGGAATTGGTGAAACACGACTCAAACGATCGAGCAAGGCTTGCATGATGAAGCTCCGAGCAACTGAAATCTGACAAGCCATTCGCTAGCGCCCCGCATACCAGCAATCCATGGTAGCTGTGAAAATGATTGACACGCACTCGACCAAAAGCAAT
>JBGTAI010000097.1:0-30506 GCA_041749955.1 Pirellulaceae bacterium
GCAAAACGAAGATCGATCGAAACGAAAAGTCGAGTTTGATAAGGAACTCTATCGCGCACGCAACATTGTCGAACGAGTTATTGGCTGGCTCAAGGAATGTCGCGCTGTCTTCTCGCGTTTCGAGAAGACAGCCATCAACTACGCTGGGATGGTCAAGATGGCGTGCATCCAACGCTACCTGAAAATCCTCGCTCCAACCGTTTAGGGACAGAGCCTAATATTTCTTGCTTGAAGCACCACAGCCCCTTGGCTGTGATGAAGAATCTGGGAGTCAACGAGCTGGCCATCTTTGTCGAAAACATCGACTTCAGCAATCAATCGTGGCGTGCCAGCAGATTGCAAAGCCACGTTCAAGTGTCGTAATGCAGTTGCCTCGCTTGACGTTGGATCAAGTCGAAAGATAAGGGAGTCATCTCCAGCCGTCAGCGTTCCACCGGACGTGTAACGAATCGTGGTGCCGACGATCGGATTCTGGACGATCGCAGTCTCAAATGCCTCACCAGCATCGTTAACTCGAGGCTCCCTCGGATCCCGAGAGTCCTTGAATTCAATTCCGCTATACAGTGCCTGTAGCGACGCGAGATCAGCGCCGGTGGGTGCGATGACGTCATGCACGCCATGTACGAACATGGGGGATTGCGGGTCCAGTGAATGTTCCAAGCCGAGCACGTGACCAACTTCGTGGAGCGCGACGGCGAAGACTTCAGAAAGACTGGTCCAGTTCGCGTTCGAATTCAGCAGAATGTCGCCAGCCCAAGTTCCTTGCACGATCGCACTGTGAGGCACCGATGTCGCAATCACGTCGCTGGATAGCGGAATCGCGGCGAAGCGGATATCGCCGAAGCGAGCGTCGCCTTGCGTCAACCCAGCAACCCCGAAACGGGCTCCCGAGTCGGTCACCGCGTGTGCTTCAACTCCAAGAGGTTGTAGCCAAGCGTCGATCGCCGCATCGACTTCTGCCTGCCAAACACTCGGTTCGCCGAGTTGATTGAGTACAGAAAACAGATTGCTCGGAGCGCCCGCGACGTCCGTTCCATCAGGAGCAAAGCTGTATGTCAGGGCTCCGGGATCGAACCATGGCAGGGGATCTGAAACACCAAGGGATGAGCCGTGCATCGCAATCCGCGCAGTCAATGACTCAATCCGCAACGTGCGATGTTTCACACGCTGGGATCGAGTTGATTGTCTTTGGAACCAAAACTGCCGCATGCTGAAAACTTGGATCGGCTGGGTTGTCGCGGATTTGCGAAGAGGCAAACGAACGGTGAATAACTACCTAATTAGAATCTCGACGAAATGTGCCGACAAGTTCGTTTCCGACTTTGATCGTTGTTCCGACCCCAATTGCTGGGAATTCAGTTGGGAAGGGCTTGGAATTGTCCCCACTTTCAAACGCCAACTTACCTCGTCCACGGCTGTCTGTTCGCAACGTACCCACTGACACACCGCCGACCATGACTTCGTAAGACTTATTGGCCGGAGCGTCTCGCAATTCGACTTTGAATTCAAGGCTCGTCGACGTCCGTTCAAAGCTTGCCCTGCCATCGATGGACGCAATGCCAGTCAATGAGGCCTTCAATTCCAACGTCGAGCCAACGCTGGGGCTTGTCAAAGTGTCGCTGCTTGAGTTTGAAGTACTGGACGAGTTATCGTCGTTGCTTCGTAACGGATTATCTTCAACGCCGCTACTTGAATTTGACCTGCTCGGGGAGTTGTCGTCGCTACTGCGTGAAGGATTGTCTTCTACGTTACTGTTGGAGTTAGAGCTGCTTGAGGAGTTGTGATCGGAGCTGCTCGATGATGAACCAGAGGTGAACGAACTTCCGCCAAGTCCAACGATCTCTGCCATTGTATCGTTATGAATCACTGGCAAATTGGACGGCAATGGCTGGGCTCCACGACCTGATCCAAACTCCAGCTCTCCGCGGCCTCGACTGTTTGTGGTCATCGTACCGACCATCACGCCGTCGATGAGCACCGCATAATCGGTGTTTGCCGAAGCGTTTTGCACTTTGATTTCGAGCTTCGCCTGCGAGTCCTCCACCTCATACTCGAACTTCACACGTGCACCATCATTTCGAGTGAGTTGAGCGATCGCATCGTCTGTGCTTCGCGATTGCGATCTCTCGATATTGATTGCGTTGATGACATTCAACGCGTCTTGAGCGGAGGCACGGCCGTCATCGTTTACGTCAACAAAGTTGCTGTCGTCCAGCGAACCGTCACGATTGAGGTGGTTGATTACAACAAGCGCATCCGCAGCAGTCACATTTCGGTCATCGTTGACATCATGCGGTGAGAGGAAATTGTGAAAGCTGTCCGACGCTAGCAACATCCGATTTTCGAGCGACTCCAAACGCAGTCCTCGGCGCGAGTGATTTCGATTTGATGACATTCTTGGCCTCGATTCGAATTTGGGGGATGAGAAATCGCGAGACTCAACCGAACTGTTCGTGTCGAATGCGTTCTCCACCCAAAAGAAGCTGGTTCCAGCTCGCTGAACCGCCAAAAAGTTAAGAATAATTGACTGATATCGCAAAACACGTCGAAAACATCATATTCGAGCTACCTCGCTGATCTCTCGAGCTGTTGCGACCAATCGACCAAGCGTCGAAATTGCGGATCGTCTTTGATCGCGTTCAGGTCTGGATCGGTTCTAGCGAGACCTGCCAGTTGAGGCTCATCCTGCAGCGCCCGCGCCAACCATTTGATTGCGAGTGATCGCAGCATACCTAAGTTTCGTGGTGCGATGCTTTGCTCATCTGGGAACCTCTCCGACGCCATCGCGTAGATGCCAGCGATCTGCAACTTTTCACGTCCACTCGGAGACATTGCTGCTGTAGCCTCCGCATCAGAAATCGCAGCTTGAAAGTCTCTGAGTCGGGCTTTCAGAATCCCACGCGATGCAATAGGGCCAGCTTCGTTCGGACGCAGCGAGTTAATGCGATTGAGGTAATCAATTGACTTAGTCGCGTCACCAAGCCTCTCCGCGTACACGTTTGCCAAATTCTGTAGGACCGATGGATTGTTCGCGTCGATAAGTTCCGCTGTTTGAAAGTCAGCTAACGCCTCTTTCGTCGAATCCTTCAAGTGTAAATATCCACGGGCCAAATAGTCGTTGACGTCGCGCGGAGCGATTTTCAATGCCGCTTCTCGATCAGCCTTTGCCAAATCGGAATTGCCGACTCGGTCATGTACCTCAGCTCGATACAGCAGCATCCGCAATCTTGCGTCGCCCGAATTGATCACGGCACCAAGATCATTGAGCGCTGCTTGATGTTCACCCAAGCCATGTAACGCTACAGCGCGATTGAAACGAGCGATCAGCAGCGTCGGACGAAGATCCAGGCACCTTGAAAAGTCTGCGACTGCGTTAGAGTTCTGCCCCTGCAACATATAACAAACTCCGCGATTGAAGATTGTCGCAACGGTTTTCGGCAACATTTTGTCGCAGAGATCAAGACTGGCAATCGCCGACTCAAATTCACCCCGCTGCATTTGCGTCGCTGCTAGCTGAAACCACAGGGTGACATTCGTAGGTTGTCGCTTCAACTGATCTTGGATGGCGGAGCGACGTGAGACACTCGCCCCAGCACTCTCGGGCATGAAAGAGACCAACGCCTCCGAACTTGGGTCGATCTTACGTGCCTGCTGACGAGATCGAATTGCGGAAGATTCACGCAGTTCACGTGATGAATCGTCCTCTCCGGGTTGCGCCGCCAGGTAGTCCTCTGCCGACGCATTCAATTGCAAGACTTCAGCCATCAAGCGGACCAAATCCGACTTTTCGTCTGGAGAAAGCAGGTTGGCTCCCGACGCCTCTTGCCAATGCTCGGTATCAATCCGCCATGGCTCAAGCAGGCCGAGCGATTGCTGCAGCCCATCCGCCATCAGCTCTGGCTCCTTACCCGGTGTGGTGAGCGCCATGATTGCTGAAGGTAGCGACGACTTGAACTGCTGTAACTGTGCTTCGGCTCCCAGTCTCGCGTTTTGAAGTCGTCCTTGCCACCACAGCGTAGCGATGGCTAGCAGAGCGATGGCCGCGACAAGACTAACCGTTGTCCCAGACGCTAACCGAGGATGACGTCGTGACCATTTCGAAGCACGCTCGACCAGCGAGCGATCGGCAGCATGACGCAGCGGACGATTTTCGCGATGAAGAAGCAGATCTTCTAGCAATTCGAAAGCGTCGGCGTATCGATTTGAGCGTTCGCTGGCGATGCATCGCATCACGATGGACTTCAATCCCGGAGATACTCGCGAATTGATTGAGCGAAGTGATATCGGTGATTGCCGACGCTGGGCGACTAGAGCGTCTAGATCAAACGACTGGTGATTCTCCGGAGACGCAAACGGCAAACGTCCAGAAAGCAGCTCATAGAGAATCACGCCAAGTGAAAAAACGTCATCACTCGCCTGGGATTTATCGCCAGTGCGGAGCGACTCAAGCTGCTCCGGTGACATGTAAGGTAACGTGCCACCGACAACACGGACATCAAGTTCTTCAGCAACCACCGCTAGGTTAAAATCCAGCACCACAGGGCTGCCTTCATCGGTGACTAGCACGTTGGCTGGCTTCAGATCTCGGTGAATGATTCCACGACGATGCGCATGCGCGACACCTTCGACGGCTCCTATCATCAACTCAACTAACGCATCTACGTAGCCAAACGTCGAAAGTCGCTCCAGACCAGCGAACGAACCGTGGCGATCATCTCCTACTGGATGCTGCGATTGATCGGAACCCTCGCGCAGTGCTGACGACTGGCTCTTACTGTCGTCACCGGTCGAGGCCGCATTCGCAACAAGTTCAATCGTCGACTTCTGTCTCGCACGAACTGTCGAAACAAGTTCTTGTGCTGGACCATCGAGCGACATCCATCGTTCGCTTAGGGATGACAAATCAGCTAGTGTAGTTGCACCGAGAAACGGCATGCAAATCGCAGACAAGTTACCTTGGCGGTGAACGGAGTAAATCGGGATGATGTTCGAGTGTTGAAGTCGAGCCAACTTGTCAGATTCCTCTGCGTCCAGCGGCGTCACTTTCAAGACAACAAACCGACGCGCAAGCTCATCCTGCCGCGTTAAGAACACTCTCGAATAAGCTCCCTCACCGAGCTGGGCAATGAGCTCGTAGTCTGCGAAGCGGTCACCGACGGCCGGGTAGGTGACTGACTCCGTCGAAAGTTTCTGGGGAGTGTAAAGCGATGACGGACAAACGCCAGCGTGCTGGGTCGGAACGGCTTCACCAAGCGGTAGCTTGCCCCATCCACTCACATTAACCTGGTACCGCGAACCGATCACTGCGGGCGCAACGTCATCATTGAATCGACGCCGCAGTCGATATTCTTCGTACGCAATCTGGGTCCGAAAATGCTCGTCAGCAAACACGTAGGGAAACGCTTCGAGGTAATTCGATGCCGAACCTGTTCCGGTTTCCTCGAACTGATGCTCTAGATCGACCCGAGCTAACTCAGTGACGACAGCTGCGTAGGCTGGGTCGTGTGGCTCGGGCGTGAAATCCGCCAAGCACTCTATTGGCCCTCTTTTGCGTTCACGATCGAAACGAGCCAACATCGCTTCGATTTGAGGCGATGCGTCCGTTGTCAACGTGTACCGCTGGTCGATCATGTCAAATCCAGCGAAGCACGCAACCGATGCCGAAAGCCTTGCAGTACCCGCTCCACACTTCGACGCGCTGCCAGATTGCGTTCAGCGATCTCAGCTATCTCGAATCCGTCGATACGATCGCGAACAATGCTCTGGTGTTCCTCGGGAAGGTCCGCGAGAATTTCTTCGATGGTTGCTCGTAGCATCTCTGACGAATCGTGAGATTCGCTAGTATCGAAACTCCCTATCGACTGAGTCTGTGCAACCGAACGCTTGAGGGCTCGATGATGCTCCGCGACGGAACGTACTTTATTTAGAGCGATGATGAGCAGCAGCTTCCAGAGTTCTTCACCGTCCGGAATTTGGTAATGACCTTGTGCGGCACGGCGAAAGAAAGTTCGGAAGATCGATTGGACAATATCTTCCGGGTCGACTCGTGCCCCAAGTGCCTCCGCTGCATTGCGATTGGCGAGGGAGAGCAGTTGTCGCGCATACCGTGTGTAAAGTGCCGTCGCAGCGTCCCCATCCCCCGCTTGAAAACGGACCAAAAGCGTTGCATCACTTGCTGCTTTCTTTGGTGTAGGCTCGGAAGTGTTCATAGTAAAAGTGAATCTGGAATTGGCGATCGTCAGCTATAGTAGTGGCTTTTGAGTCGAATGTACGCCAAAAAAAATTGAAATTTTCCAACGCACAGTAGTCTATCGAAGGTCAAGAATCTGCCGCAAACGCGAATCACGGATGCGCGATGACTAGCAGTGATGGGCATTCAGACGTCACAAAGTTCATCGTTTTCTGTAATGTTTTTGAATCGAGTGCCGCGAAACTTTCGTCAAGTACAACCAAATCAGTCTGCTGCAATAACGCTCTCGCGACATAAAGTCGACTTCGTTCGCCGTGACTCAGTTGCCATCCAGTTTCACCGACCGTTTGGAACAGGCCTGCAGGCATGCGGTCCAGCAGCGGACCTAATTCTAATCCTCGGAGCACTCGTTCGGTCTCCTTAAGCTGTACTTCGCGAGCGGGCCAATCACATCCCATCAGTGCATTGAAAGCGAGGGTGGCGGACATCACGTGATTGTCATGAAATTGTGGTGCAACGACAACCTTTTTCCCCCAGGCTCGATCGCCGAGCGTCTTGCGATCTAAACCGCCGGCTAACAAAAGGCCCCCGGTCGCATCCCGAGTGCCTGCCAGGATCGCCGCAAGCGTTGACTTGCCCGAACCGGAATTTCCCTCAAGCAACATATGCTCGCCCAACTTGATCTCGAGATCCACATTGTCAAGGATTGGAACACCGCGACTAGGGTACGAATACTGTAGCCCCTTGGCTCGAATGATTGAGCGTCCATCCTGTGCACTGTGTTGATCGGCAAGTGCGCTCAGAACAGCATCGCATTGTTCACGCGGCGTGACTGCGGCATCCCAAAACTGTCGAATGCGATTCCATGCGATCAGCGTACTTGCAGAATCCGCGATGCCCGAGACTAGCGATCGAATCGCCTGATGCGCGAGTAGAATCCCCCCGACACAGATCGCGATGCTGGACGTGCTGATCGTCCCCAGAAGACTCGGCGCTAAGGCGGCAAGTCCCACGATCAACCACAATCGCGGAATCACGACTCGCAAGCAGACGGACATCGCGTCCAGCCGTTTCGAGAGAGCGAGATACTGCTCGAGGACGATGTCTTCGCCTTCACTCCATTGTGAACGTGGCTCTTGTACCAACCTTGTGCGATGACCAGCTAGTTTTTCGATGAGATCCGAAGTCATGTCCTGCCGCAAGTCAGTCCACTGTGATCGCAACTCGTGATAACGACGCGCAACCAAGCCGACGACACCCAAGAATGCGCCGAGCGAAATCGCAACGAACGGATTGCTCACAGCGAATCCAAGTACTAAAAACGCCAGCACCAGGTCCATAACTCCATGGAGCACGTTAAAACTCGCGCTAAGCGCCGCCGACTCCACGATCTCCGATTCGATCACGTAGCCAACCAGTTGTCCGGTCCCAGCTTGTCGAACATCGTCTGGGTTCATCGCGATCGCACCATGCAGTACTTCTCGTTTGATCAAGGGACCAGCAGCAATTGAGATAAAACCTTCCGCCAGAGAGCTGAACATTTGGAAAGGAATCATCGTCGCGAGCACAATCGCCCAAGCCACTAGCCAACTGAGCTCCAAGCGGCCACTCAACATCATGTCGCCAAGCAACCACCACGACAGTACGAACAAGCTTGACGCAGCGACCTGCGCGAACACAGTTGCGATGACCCACTGAGGCAATCGGGCTGCTTTTATCAACTCCCAAGCCCCTCGGTCGCTCGCAGAGCGCATTGACCAACAACCCGTGACTCGTTGTTCAGTGAGTAGGTGATTCAGCAACGTTTGTGTAGCGGCCCGACGACGGCGCGACGACAGTCGTACTGAGCCAAGTACAGAGTCGACCTCGCTCATGACAGCCGACTCGAGCTGGAGGCAGATCAACGAGCGGAGTTCGCCAATCAGCACGTCGACAAGTTCGCCGTCTGGTGCCAACAAACGAACTCTATTTCGTCCCGCTGATAGAATTGCGAGGAAGCGAACGCCGTCATTCGACACGACTCGAATGAGCCCAGGGCCGATTCTTCGAAGCATCGCCTCAACATCAGCGTACTCCGCGTCGAGTTCTTCGACCTCCACGCCCAATCCAACGGAAGCGGCGTCTAACCACATGTCGAAACGATTGACGCTTGCGAACACTGACTCAGGCGGTTGGGTGATTTCGGAATTGCGTCGGATCAAGCGACTAATTCTCGCTAGTTGTGTCAATGCATCACACACCCGCTCACACGGCCAGCCATAGATTTCTAATCGCTCACTTAAAGTCCTCAATTGACACCCCCAGTCGCCAGGTTCTTTGTCCTCAAAGCGTGACAACCGTTTCGCTTCGGACCTTCAGATAACGAGGCCGAGACAATGGACGCTTCCGATTCCTTTGACCTAAGACGGCCGCCTTGGAGCGAATAATGGGACCACGATTGACCTTGCCAAAGTTGTATGTCGGCATGGCGTTCAGCGATTAACAACTCACGGTAGCGTGAGTCGGCTTGCTGCATCAGCGTCTGTGGTTCACCGAACTCAATCATCTCGCCATCTTCGATCACCATGACGCGATCAAATTGCGACGTCTCACTTACATCGTGCGTTACGCACAAGAGAGTTGCATCTTGCCAAAACTTTCTTGCTTCGTTCATTAGACGACGTCGTGTGCCGCGATCGAGTCCACGAAACGGTTCATCTAAGATCGCAAGACGACTTTGCTTGTGAAACGCCGCCCGAGCAAACCGGACTCGTTGGCCTTCGCCACCGGAAAGAAGGCAACCAGATTCACCGAGCTTGGTCTGAAATCCGTTTGGCAAACGCTCCAGCACGCTGGTCAAGTCTGTCGGGTCCATGATTTCGCCAATATCGGTCGCTGATTTCATCTCGGCGCCGTACATCACGTTTCTTGCAAGTGAACGATTCCAGAGTTGTGTTGTGGGATCCACCCAAGTGGTCACACTACGTAGACAACGCAATTTACTGGACGTGAGTGGTTGACTATCGACTTGTACCGTTCCTTTAGCAACCCTATTCCACCCGAGCAGCAGACTGAGAAGTGTCGACTTTCCTGCGCCCGACACACCAACGATGCCGACATGACATCCCGCTGGAATATCCACGCTGACGTTTGACAAAATCGCACGGCCAGATGCGATGACGCTGACGTCCGAAAACTTTAAATGCACCCCAAGTGCTGAATCTGTTTCAACTGGATTTGTCTGTGGAAGGTTATCATGTTCATCGTTGGTGTCTTCGGGTGCGTTAAGTGGTTCGAGAAGCCGCAATGCGACACTGCGGTGCATCGGGATTTGCTTGGCTAAACTGATGATTTGTTCGCCAAGTGCCGGCAAAGACAATGCCCAATAGGCGACAAGCAGCGTGCTCCCTGCAGCAGCAAACTGCCCCGCGTGAAGAAATAATAACCAAGCCGCGAGCCCGAATCCGGTTATCGATTGAACCGATTCGGCTGCGACCGCGGCGATTACAAGCCGACGACTCGAACGGACCCACTGGAGCAAGAGCGCATCGTGCTCACGGCGAATGGCTCGATCGGCATGGTGCGCACGAATTGCTGTAAGCCCCATCAACGCATCGTAGTAATAGAGACTCAACGCACCCCCATGAGTCCGTACACTCAAGTCGAGTTCTCGAAGTTTCGAGAGCACAATCATCGGGACGACGAGAGCCAGGAACGCAGCGGCAAATGCGATCGGGGCACTCGCAGGATCAATCCAAGAAATCGCGGACGCAGTGAGTACGAGCGTGACAACGGCGCGAGCTACGGAACTGCACAATGATGGAAGCGAACGGATCTCGGCGATTGCGTGCACTCGCTCAGCCGTGTCTGACGTCGGTCGTGTGTTAAGATACTCCTCAGCAAGCTTCGGAATCTTGCGTTGCAGTTGCAGGCGAAGTTGACATTCGAGTGATCGACCAATCCCTAGCAACCACTCCGCAATCGATTTGTCGAGCACCAGAATGGAAGCAGAGAACAACAGTAGAATTCCCACACCAAACATGCGTTGTTCTGGCAACACGAGGTCGCGACCCGCGTCCAAGACAGACCGATACAACAACGTTTCGCCCAGTACTGCGACAGCAGCAAGCGATATTGCGAGGACGATCAACATTGCGGACCCCAATCGAATATGGGGAACAAGCTGCCACAATTCACGAAATGGCTTTCGAGGTGGTTCGATGAGGTTGTCGAATCGTCCGTTGCGAGCATCATCGATAAGGTCGCCGTGGTTCATCGTAGGCTTCACGCGTCCCCCGCAGCGGATCATGACGGCGCCCCGAGTGACCACCAATTCGCCTGGTTCGCCATCGTCGTTCTCGGTGGCATTTGACGAACGCACGGACCAAAACGCCTTTGGGATTCGTGGTGCTTGCTCATTCTCTACGACGAGAGATTTCAAGATGCTACGAATTTCTGAACCACGACGGATCCCAGATCTGCAAAGCGATTTGGCCATCCGCGTTGCAGCGTCCAGTTTCGCGATGGCTCGCCAATCGTTTGTACGAGTGGTGTCTTGAATAAGGAGAGCAGCGTCCCTGCCGCTCGTAAGTTCGCGAAGTCGCGTCCGCAGCAAAGCGAGGTTTCCATCTGACGTTGCCCATTGTTGCCAAGTCGATGGCGATAGAGTGTGCTCGTGAACATACAGGGACCGAAGAAACTCGCTTTCCGAAACCCAACGTCGACCGACCGCTGGATCCATGATCTGAATACGAGAGCCATGTCGACGCCACGCCAATACAAAGTGCGCGAAGCCACCAGGGAGCTTGGTTACCACGATAGCTGGGAGCAGGTTCGCATCGGGCAGTAGCACATGGTCAACTGGGATCATCACTTGGCTGACTTCGAGCCCCAAAGCAGCCGCGACGCTCTCAAGGTCATCGATTGACGTTCCATCGACATTTGTGTGACAGGCATCGCGAAGCCTGGCGTAACTCGCTTCGATCCCAAAACCTTGTAAAAGACTCGCCAGCACAGCGGGTCCGCAGTCCATTCCAGAGGTTTGGACGACTTCGGGCGCGTAGTAACGTCGACTCATGGCGTCGACTCAGCAGAAGCAAGAGCCTTCGTTGGCCATCCGTTTGCACCGTTTGACGAAACGACCTCGTGTGCGATCGATTGTTTGCGTGGAGCCAAGTATTGGCCGGCGGCGCGCAGAACAATCGTCGCGGGAGCAACATGTTCGACTTGAATTTCGATACTTCCCGGCAAACCGTGCGTGAGCGGGATCGGGCAATCTGCTGGCGGACACAACTCAAGTTCGACCCGAATCAACCCACCGTTGGGCTCGCTGCCCACGTTGCGAACCACTGCAGATATGGAGCCGTACTGCATCCAAGCGTAACCATCCAAACGCATCAACGCGGTTTGGTCTGGTTTGAGAAGCCCGACCGATTGAGCTGGGTAGAACGCAACAGCACGTGGTGTATCGGTTGGGATTACGGTTGCTAAAGGTTGAGCCGCAGAAACGACGGTCCCTGGATGGACCTCAACGACATTCCCGAGCTTTCCGCTAATCGGCGCACGAATCAATCGCTGTTGGATGACATACTCCAAACGTGTAACGGCTGCCGCTTCAAGATCCGCTGCACCTCGAGCCTCATTGGCTTGGCGTCGAAGTTGAGTCAGCCTCACGCGACGTTCTTGGACGCTGAGTGCCCAGTCTTGGTCAATCTTGATACGGGAAGAACGTTCGCTTGCGACCGTGGCATTCTGAGCCACTGCCTCCGCGAGCGAGCGTTGGTACTCAATCTCACTGACAGCTTGATGCGAACGAAGCTGGCTCAACATAGTCGCTTCGGTCTGTGCGAGTGACTGCCGTGCCACAGCCTCATCGATAAGCGAATCTGACTCGCCGAGCGCCGCATCACGAGCTTTTGAAGCCAATTGCAACGCTTCTTCTTCGGCAGCAATTTCGAGGAGCAATTCGCGTTGTGTCTCAAAATTGATTTGTTGACGCAGCCTGGCTTCATCGCATGCCTGTTTTTCCATCGTCGCATCCAGTTCGACGAGGATGTCGCCCTCCTCGACAGTTGCTCCGACTTTCAAATCGGCAATCACGACACGTCCAGCTACTTCTGATGCAATGGCATGAGCAGCCGACTCAACTTCAACGCGAGCCCGCTGAGTAGTCTGATACACAGCAACTCGCGACTGGGTCAGCCACCATCCCCATATGGCAGAAATAAAAAGGGCGACCGCGACGAAACGGAACACTCGAAATCGTTCCTTTTCCAACGCGTAAGTCGTTCGTGAGAAGTCAGCAGGCATGACATAGACATTGGTTGTGTTTGAAACTGCTGCCACCGCGTGGCATCCGTGACGGTGATTCGCCCAAGAAGCCTCGCGCGAATCGAGCCGTCAGCTGGATAACCGACTGAGACTCTCCAGGCGCCGGACAAATAAGGAGGGCACCTTGCAGAGCCTGATGAACCAATTACTTGTGGTTCGGTCCATGACCAGCGTCATGGTTTGGACCGTCATCCTTGCCACGACCGCGGCCGCGACGACCAGCCTTGATGTCACTCTTCACAGGTAGAGCGACTGACTTTTGTGCAGCACGAATGCCAAACATATTCTTTACGAATGCCAACATGAGAAACCCCTTTGCTGTTCAGAACAGCAAAAAGGGGGTGAACGGCAGCGAGATCAATTGGATCCGCCCACAGTACCTATTTACGAGAACCGCTCCCGGTCAAAGCACCGTGTCAGACGTGCAAGCAAGCCTGTACCAATAGAAGTAGGAATGGGCGTTCACACCCGCCAAGATTATCTCCACTATTTTCCCATTCGGAAATTAGCTGATCTGTTCGACGCGAAATCGTCGACCGGTCGAAAAAACCGCTTGGCACGGATTCGGCTTGCCGTCAGCGTGAATCCGCCAAAAACAAGTGCCGCGACCGCAAATAATGGAGATCACGGAAAATCCGGAACGCGGGTGGGGCCAGTTACTGCCGCTCTACGTCAAAACCAACGTGCCGGTGGACAACCACGCTATTAACGTACGGAGCTCAAGAAGCTTTTGCGACGAATGAAAATCTCGTTCTTAAACAAATTCGTTCTGGAGACTGGGTGATCATCCAATTTGGACACAACGATGAGAAACCCGATGAAGCTATGGATTCCATTGATCAAGGTGCTTTGGGAACAAGTTGCATCGTCGTCAGTGTTGAGACGTAGCTCTTACCTAAAGGAAATAGGTGACATCCGATAGGTCGCTCCGTCAATTGTGCAGTCGTTTCAATTTCAGCCTGGTCGATTTCTTGCCCGGCTTTGGCGACGACGAACCCTCTGATTGCAAGCTGGGTTGGATTGACCGGTGTTTTTTTCCGGACTATGATTTGGGGTTGCACCTCGTTGCTCCCCTCAAAAATCCGCTCCTCAGTCGATGCTTCAAACGTACAGCCGAAAGCCCGTCCGAATGTTGACCGAGATCATGCTTCTCGTGTTGATGTGTTGGGCTGTGCCGATCCCGGTGGGACATAACCACAGCGATTTATCGCTGCGAGTTTCGGAGCAACAAATGGCTTGCCATTTGAAATGTCACCACGGCGGTTTCGAGAACTCGGATCGTTGGCCAACGGATTTTCACTGGCACTGGGTGTTCCCGATGGACGGTCACGAGGGCTTGGGTGGCGCGGAATTGGCAGTGCAAGCCGACCAAATTGCTCCTGGTCAACGTTTGGAGTTGCCCGGACCTGCTTGTATCTTGCGACTCGAATGTGTTTCATTGAAGCAGTTCTTTGCAAGGCCCAGCCTGCCGGCAAGCCGCCAGCATTCTTTTCAAAACGTCGCGCTACTACACAGCCGGCAGTCTCTGCCCGAACTCTTGGGTGTCGTTCGCTGCTAAGCGTTCGTTGATCAATCCATTCGCTTGACCAGGTGGGTATGAACCCGCGTTGGTGAATCAACGCATCTCAACTACCAACAACGTATTCTCAACAAATAACCAACCACCATGAATCCATCTGAACAAGTAACGGGCATCCAACGTCGCTTACGACACGCATGGTTGCTTCCCACAATGATGGCTGCGACGTTGATTCCCTTCGCACCCGCATCGGCTCAGTCGCCAATTGCGGAAGTGGCGGAAGCCGTCGTAACACTGCCGAAAGACCAGTGGCCAGCCTCGGGAATCCGCATCGAACCCGTGCAACGCAACGCCTTCAGTAAGACGCTGCATCTGACGGGCAAAATTTCCCTCAACCAAGATCGCGTCGCTCATATCTATTCGATGGTCGAGGGCACCGTTGATGATGTTTCAGTCAGCTTGGGGCAAACCGTCAAAACGGATGAGTTGCTAGCGGTCATTCACAGCCGCGAAGTCGGCGCGGCGAAGCTACAACTCTATCAAGCCCGCTTGCAGTTGGAGCTCGCCAAAACACAGAACGAACTGCAAACAACGATCGCCAAGAATACCAACGAATTGCTGCTAGCGTTGAGAAGCAACATGCAAATCACGGAGATCGAAAAGAAGTTTCGTGACCGCCCCATGGGCGACTATCGTGAGCGAGCGTTGACCTCCTACGCTGCCTATTTGAAGTCTGCCGCAGACGTTTCGCGACTCGAAGGAGTGTCGGAGTCAGGCGCCGTCTCTGGCAAAACGCTGCTGGCGGCAACGTCGGGTCGAAACGCTGATCAAGCAACGTTTCAATCTCGCATCGAACAAATTCAATACGAATTGCAAACATCCACGTTAATGACTTCCCAAGCTCTAAAAGAAGCAGAGGCAAAAGTCTTGGTGGCGGTGACCAGTCTGAGAATTCTGAACGTTGCTGCCAAGGAAATTAACGAGATTGATCCGGCCGAGCAAGGCGAAACACTATCTCACTATTCGATCCGAGCTCCCTTTGACGGAACTGTGCTCACCAAAGACGTCGTACTGCGCGAGCAAGTTCGTCCTGATGTGATGTTGTTGAGCATCGCTGACCTTTCGACGGTTTGGGTGACTGCGAACGTCTACGAAGAACATCTGCCACTGCTGGACTCGTTCAAAGACCAAACGATCACACTTCATAACGACGCACTGCCCGATCGCAAGTTCACAGCGAAGGTCTTCTATACCGGTGAGATCATGGACGAGGCAACACGAACCATTTCATTGCGGGCGATCGCTGACAATGCGAAGCATGAATTGAAGCCCGGAATGTTCGTCAACATCGAATTGCCAACCGCTCAGCAGACAGAATCGATTGTCATTCCCTCATCGGCTGTCCAGCAACACGAGGGCAAGTTCTTTGTGTTCGTATTGAAAGGCGTCGATCAGTTCCTGCGACGGGATATCACGGTCGGGCCGACCAATGACAAGACCATCGTCGTTCGCTCAGGGCTACGCGAAGGCGAGTCGGTTGTGACCGGCGGCGGCTTCATTCTGAAGTCACAATTGCTCGCCGAATTGATGGGAGAAGAATAAGATGGTCAATCATCTCATCGATTTTTCGCTCAACAATCGGTTCATCGTCATCCTACTGTCGCTGGCGATTCTCGGCATGGGTGTCTTCGCGGCCGCCACGATCCCGCTCGACGCCGTTCCCGACCTGACGAACGTCCAAGTTCAAGTGCTTACCAACTCGCCGGCGCTCGGTCCGGTCGAAGTCGAGCAGTTCATCACGTTTCCGATTGAGAACGCGATGAGTGGGATCCCAAAGGTGGACGAAATCCGTTCCATCAGCCGCTTCGGATTGTCGGCTGTGACGGTTGCGTTCGAAGAGGGAACGGACATCTACTGGGCACGTAATCTGATTAGCGAACGCTTACTAAAAGCTCGCGAAGACATTCCGCCTGGAATGGGGACGCCCGAACTTGGACCGATCGCGACGGGAATGAGCGAAATCTATCAGTTCGAGGTGCGTGCCGAACCCGGGGCGGACCATTCATTGACCGATCTCCGCACCGTTCTGGATTGGCAAATCGCGTTTCAGCTGCGAAGCGTTCCGGGGGTGATCGAAGTCAACACATTTGGCGGCGCTCTGAAGACCTATGAGGTGCAGATTGACCCTGCCAAGTTGCAGAACTACGACATCTCCTTGACTCAAATCATCGAAGCACTGGAACAAAACAACGGAAACGCGGGCGGTGGCTACATCGCTCACAACGCCGAACAACGATTGATTCGAGGCGAGGGTCTGGTCAGCTCGCTTGACGACATTCGCATGATCGTACTCGACAGCCGCGAGGGGACTCCGATTCGCATCGCGGACATCGCGAACGTCGAATTTGCTCCGATGCTGCGTCAAGGTGCCGTCACACGCGACGGGGATCGTGAAGCGGTAATCGGCATGGTGATGATGTTGATGGGTGGTAATTCTCGGCAAGTCGTTGGAGACGTCAAAGCGAAGATCGCCGAGATCCAAAAAACACTTCCCAAAGGTATCGTGATTGACACCTTCTATGATCGCACGGAGCTTGTCGCCAAGACGATTCATACGGTGGGCGAGAATATCGGATTGGGCGTGATCCTGGTGATTGTGACGCTGTTCGTTTTGCTGGGTGATGTGCGTGCCGGGTTGATCGTTGCCGCCGCAATACCGTTGTCCGCCATGTGTGCGTTGATCGCAATGCGTTACGCCGGAGTGTCCGCCAACCTAATGAGCCTCGGTGCGGTAGACTTTGGCGTGATCGTTGACGGAGCAGTGGTCATGGTTGAGAACTGTGTCCGGCGAGCCATGCAATATCAAAAAGAACACAACAGCGACCATGTTCCCGAAGGTGTCTTTCGCGAGTCGGCGAAAGAAGTGGGCAAACCAATTTTGTTTGCCGGATTGATTGTCATAATCGTTTTCTTGCCGATCCTGAGCCTTCAAGGTATGGAGGGCAAAATGTTTCGCCCAATGGCGTTCACCTTTATGACGGCACTGTCGGCGGCTTTGGTGTTGTCGGTGACGGTGATGCCCGTTCTGGCATCTTTGTTCCTTGCACGCCGACTCAAACAGCGTGAAACGTTTGTGGTTCGCAAGTTGAAATCGACGTATCAGCCACTCTTGATGTTTGCGATGAAACGACCGTGGCCGATGTTTGTCGGATCGGTCATTTTGTTCGTTGGAAGCGTGTTCTTGGCCAGCG
Organism: Pirellulaceae bacterium; assembly: GCA_041749955.1. Lineage (GTDB taxonomy): Bacteria > Planctomycetota > Planctomycetia > Pirellulales > Pirellulaceae > JBBSJZ01. The sequence goes on from JBGTAI010000097.1 coordinate 17,270, forward strand.
GTTTCGGTGTCGAATTTGTACCGAAACTCGATGAAGGCGACATCGCCATCCAGGCGACGAGATTGCCCAGCGTATCACTAGAAACGTCCATCGAAATGACCAAAGCGATGGAGCGAACACTGCTGAAGTTTTCGCAGGTCGAGACTGTTGTTTCGAAAACGGGGCGTCCTGAAATCGCAAACGATCCGATGGGTGTTTATCAAACTGACATCTTCGTTCGGATCGATCCTCTGGCCGAATATGACAAAGGAAAAACAAAAACTGATTTGATCGAAGAGATGCAAGCCGCGTTGATCAAAGAAGTGCCTGGCAACGCCTACAGTTTCACTCAGCCGATCGAACTACGGGTGCAGGAATTGGTCGCGGGCGTGCGCAGCGACATCGGACTGAGTCTCTATGGCGACGATCTGGACGTGTTGAAGGTCAAGGGTGATGAATTGGTGCGTGCTCTCAACCAAGTCGAAGGTGCGGCGGACGTCGCGGCTCAGCAAATAGCAGGGTTGTCGTATCTGCGAGTGAAAGTGCGACGCGAGGACTTGGCTCGTTACGGCATCAATACCCGCGACGTGCTCGACGCTGTCAGTTCAGTCGGTGGTATTCCGGTCGGTCAAGTGTTTGAGGGGCAACGGAGATTCCCGTTGCAGATTCGGTTGCGACCCGCGTCTCGCGAGAATACCGAACAGTTACTGGCATTGAAGATCGACGATTCGCAAGGCCGACCGATTCCGATTTCGCAAGTGGCGGACATCATCACTGAGGATGGTCCAGTCGAGATCAGTCGGGATGCAGTACGCCGTCGATTGCTCGTGCAGTGCAACGTACGCGGTCGTGACTTGGCTGGTTTTGTGGCCGAAGCTCAGCGTGTGGTCGAAGAACAAGTCGAATTGCCAGCAGGTTACATGCTCCGCTGGGGCGGGCAATTTGAGAACTTGCAGCAAGCGACCCAGCGGTTGGCGATCGCTGTTCCCGTTGCTTTGATTTTGATCTTTGCATTGCTTTACATCACATTCAACTCGGTCAAATTGGCGATGTTGATTTACTTGAACGTTCCGATTGCCGCAACCGGCGGTGTTCTTGCCTTGTGGGCACGAGATTTACCGTTCTCTATTTCTGCCGGCGTTGGTTTCATTGCCCTGTTTGGAATTGCAGTGATGAATGGGGTCGTGTTGATCGAACATGTGCGTCATTTGCGCCACGGCGGAGATTCGCAACGCGATGCAGTTATCAATGGTGCGATCGACCGTTTGAGGCCAGTGCTGATGACGGCAATGTGCGGCGCCCTCGGTTTCATCCCGATGGCGCTGTCGGGCAGTTCCGGTGCCGAAGTCCAGCGTCCGCTGGCGACCGTCGTGATCGGCGGGTTGATCACGTCAACGGCGCTCACGCTGCTTGTGTTGCCGACGATTTATCGTTGGTTTGAGCCGAAACAAGTTGAGCCAGAGGCTTATGACAAAACTCAATTTCAACATTAGAGGAACGTGGGCGTCTCTGCTCGCTACGGCTATCATGGCCGCCGACGTCCGTGTAACGCTGCATTCACAACGACATTACTTCTTCGAGGAACTCCAATGATGACAGCCAAACATTTCGCCCTAACGCTCAGTCTATTGCTCGTGCCCGTCGTGTCATTAGTGACGGTTCCCCATTTTCCTTACCTCAAATCATCCCAGCTAAGCCCAAATCTCGCCAAGTACTTTTTTAGCCGATCGGCGTCGTTGGCACGGGCTTTTGATTGACGCGATACTTTAAACAACTCGCGTCCGGCAGCTGAGAGCGATTTGCTCTGGCGACACACTCGGATGACTTCGGCGAGCTGGACTCGATCAAAAGGGTCGATCTGCTCCACTCGAGCGTCGCCAACCAGTTCGATCAAGACTTCGTCGCTGGTGTTGACGGCTTGCGTCCCTTGCCAACCACGCCGGAGTCGATAGATTTCTTCATCCACAATGGCTGGAGTGATGCGGCCGCCTGGGGCAAGCGTCGACATGCGAGTGATCGCCGCATTCAAATCGCGGAAGTTCGCTTTCCACGGTGTCGATGGGTCTTTCGCAAACTTGACAAAGGCGTCTCGTGCTTCTTTGCCAATCGTGATCTTCTGGCCGCTCGATTTCGTGAAGAGTTGCAGCTCAAAATCGATGTTCGGATCGATGTCTGCACGACGCTGGGCAAGCCCCGGCAACTCAAACGCCCACAGGTTAATGCGAGCGAGCAAGTCTTCGCGAAAGCTGCCCTTGGCGATTTCCACCGACAAATCGCGATTCGTTCCCGCGATCAGCTGGAAATTGCTTTCGCTCGGTTGATCCGCACCCACAGGAAGAAACGTCTTCTCCTCAATCGCCCTGAGCAGCATCGCTTGCTCGTCGAGCCCAAGTTCGCCGACTTCGTCCAAGAACAGCATGCCGCCGTCAGCCGATTTGAGCAGCCCGACGCGTGCAGTTGCTGCACCCGTGAACGCACCTTTCGTGTGTCCAAACAACGTCGACATCGCTTGCTCGCCACGGATCGTTGCACAGTTGACTTCAACGAACGGGCCGTCAATCTTTCGTCGATTGTGTTTGAGTTCGTAGATGCGTTTAGCAAGTTGGGTCTTTCCAGCACCGGTCGGTCCCGTGAGCAGGATCGGCGCGTCCGTGGCCAGCGTGACTCGTTCGATTCGATCAATCAGTTGGTTGAACGCGGGGTCCTTCGTTGCGATGCCTCGCTTCAATAGCGACGTCGCTTCGTCGTGCTCTTGCCCAAACCGCTTCGCCAATTCGTCGTATCGAGAGAGATCCAAATCGATGAGTTGATAGCTGCCATGAACCTCTTCAGCTTCTAACTTGCGAGACCCGCGGCCCTTGGGCGGAGATGTTTGGATGAGCGTCGCTGGAAGGTGCCGTGATTCCGTCAACAGAAACAAACAAATCTGAGCGACGTGAGTTCCAGTCGTGATGTGAACGAAATAGTTTTCACGATCTGGATCAAAGCTGTAGTCGCGAGCGAATTGGTGCAGCGCCGCGTAGACCTCTTCGAGATCCCACGGGTCCTTGAACTCGATCTTGTGTTGCCGGACCGTCGTCTCCGGCGAAACCGTTTCGATGTCCGATGTGATCTGGTCCGCAAGCGTTGTGTATTGCCGATCAGCCAGCAACTCAAATCGATTGACGATGAAGTCATCTTGCTGGCAAATCCCCACCGAAGGCCGCCAGCTCGTCCAGCGATCCCCAGCTTTTCGGGAAGGCATATCGAGCTGGGTCCCCAGAAGTCCGATCACGACGTTCGCTTTGCTCATATCCCAGAATATAAACGTTTATCGCACAGGATTCAAACGGAGCGGCTTGCGTCTGGCGTCGCGAATCTTGTTTTGCACGCAAGTTGCTTTCAGGAAAGGACTTAGGAAAATGCCGTGCAGTTTGGCACGGGTCGTGCAAAGTGGTGAACCCAACAAGAACCTTTTCGAACGCATTTTATCGAGGCTCCCATGACGACTGAAACGATCCCCGTGACACAAACAACCAGCCCGCGCCGCCCTTCCGGTGACCGACGTGCTTACAGCGGCCCCGGCATGATCGCGACTGGCGAAGCGACTGCGATTTTGCCAACTACGTCGACCGCGCCGATCAAAGTGTTCGGAACGGAATCGATCCGCGAAACGTTTGACGACTTGTGCTTGCAACAAGCCGTGAACTCGCGGATGGCTCCTGGTGTGACTGACTTGATCCTCAATCCAGACGCTCATTGCGGATACGGCGCGCCAGTCGGATCCGTGATGGTTTCGCCAACACACATCTACCCAGGACCCGTTGGTGTCGACATCAAGTGCTCGATGAGTTTGCTGCAATTGGATTTGCCTGCTGAAGCGATCGTCGATCGCAAGGTTCGACGCGCGCTGATTTCCGCGATCTGTCAGCGCACGCCCACGGGAGCTGGAAAAGGGCAACGTAGCGTGAAGCAAGCTCGTCACGTCAACCGAACACTCGGAAAGCAATTGGTGGTCGAAGGAGCCAGCAAGGATGTTTGCATGGCTCTTGGTATTCCGACGGATTGGATCTACCGCTGCGAAGACTCGTTCCACGTCGGTCACGACGATACTCAAGCCGCACTGGAAACGCGGTTAGAGACATTGCTCGAACGACGTGATATGACGAACTTCAGCGACAAAATGCAACAACTCGGTTCGTACGGAGGTGGAAACCACTTCGGTGAATGCGAAGTCGTCGAAGTCGCCGATAACGATCGAGCTCGCAGCGTCGCCGAGACGTTCGGACTGAGCGACGGTAAGGTTGCGTTCCTGTCGCATTGTGGATCACGCGGCTTCGGTCACGTGCTGGCTTCGGGACAGTTCAAGCATTTGCAAATTAAGTTTGATCGTTGGGGAATTCCGTTGCCGGGTGGTGATCGTGAATTGGTTTACGCACCGCTCGGATCCGAGGAAGCGAATGACTACATCGACGACATGTCGCTCGGTGCAAACTTCGCGACCGTGAACCATTTGCTGATTAATGCACTCGTATTGGAAGCGTTCCAAGAAGTGATTCCTGGAACCCAAGGAAAGCTCGTGTACTTCATTAGCCACAACATCGCTCGCAAAGAGGTCGTTGATAATCGAATCGCGTGGGTGCATCGCAAGGGTGCGACACGCGCGATGCCGGCAGGGCATCATGCGCTGCGTGAGACTCCGTTTGCGAATTCGGGTCACCCGATCTTGTTGCCTGGGAATCCTCGCGATGGGTCGGCGGTGATGGTGGCTGATGCTGGCGCCGAGGCGTCGCGTTTCAGCGTCAACCATGGTGCCGGACGTATCCTCGGACGTCGTCATGCGGCACGAACGTTGGATCAATCGGCTGTCGACAGCGAGATGGATTCGCATGATATCCTCAGCAACTGTCGAAAGTACCCAATCGACGAGGCCCCAGCGGCCTACAAGGATTTCAATGAAGTGCTCCGCAGTGTGAAAACTGCTGGATTGGCGAGCGAAGTGGCTCGCTTGAAAGCACGTTTCGTGATCAAGGACGCCAGCAAGGCGGATGACTGAATGAAGATCGAGATCGACGGATCCCAGGGCGAGGGCGGCGGACAAATTGTTCGTTCGTCCCTCGCCCTCTCGGCGATGACTGGAAAGCCGCTGCTGTTGCACAACATCCGCGGCGGACGCACGAAGCCAGGTCTACTGCGCCAACATCTAACTGGCGTCAAAGCGATTGCCGCAATCTGTGACGCGGAAGTCAGCGGCGCGGAACTCGGCTCACCCACGCTATCGTTTGTGCCATCATCCATTCGTGGCGGCGACCATTCGTTTCAAGTCGGGTCGGCTGGCAGCGCGATCTTGGTTGCGCAAACCGTCTTGCCCGCGTTGATGTTTGCTGACGCACCATCGACGATCACAATCGGTGGCGGAACGCACGCGTCTTGGGCACCACCGTTTGACTTTTTTGACCGTTGCTACCTGACGCAGCTATCAAAAATGAATGCCAACGTGACGGCATCGATCCGTTCCCATGGATTCTACCCAGCAGGTGGTGGTGAGATCGAGATCAAGATCACGCCAAGCACGACGCTCGCTGGTCTCGAGTTGATCGACCGTACTGGTGAGCTTCGCCCGAAGGTGACAGCACTCGTTTCACGCATCCCGGTCACAGTCGGCGAGCGTGAATGCGACGTCATTCGACGCAAGGCCAATTGGAGAGTAGAAGATTGTGAGGTGATCAACGTCACTGATTCCGCTGGCCCAGGAAACGTGGTCATGATCGAGTGTGGATTCGATAACGTGACCGAGTTGTTCATCGGCTTCGGCAAAGTGGGTGTGCGAGCCGAACAAGTCGCACGATCAACGCTGCGCGAAGCCCGAAAGTACCTGTCGTCCACCGCCCCCGTCGGCGAATATCTCGCCGATCAACTCCTCATGCCCATGGGCATCGCAGCCACTCATGGCAACCCCAGCATCTTCCGCACAACGCCTCTATCTCAGCACAGCCGAACACATATCGACGTACTCCAGCGCTTCCTCGACATCAAAATCGAAGCCAACGAAAACGAAGACGGATCCAGCACCGTTCGCGTGGCCTAGAGATTCGGCCTAAAGAGCCGTCCTGCGAGCGTTTCCGGTTGGTCGTTTCGGCTCGTGAAGACGATGAAACGATTGCACCTGGCATCACTTCCGAGCTAGACTCTCTGCGTCGCGTTGATTGGGCCCAATGTCTCTCTATTCAGTATTTTGAACATGCTTGCATCTCGTCGCCTGCTGAGTCGAATGACCTTTGTTCTCACCATCGTGTTGGCTCTGGCGCAAGAGTTGTCTGCTGAGGTTCGTGAATGGACCGATTCGAGTGGTGGCTTCAACATGCAGGCTGAGCTCGTTGCGATTCGGGGAACCAACGTGATCCTCGAAAAGACCGACGGACAGATCATCACCATTCCGATGAGTCGCCTGAGCAACGCCGACCAACAATTTTTGCGAGACCAGCAAGCTGGGATGAATCGCCCAGCACAGCCAGCGACAGCCCAGCCATCGAAAGAATCGGCGACCCCGTCCATGGCTTCATCAAACGCAGTCAATTCGGCAATGGGCTCCGGCGCAAATGGGCTTGAGCTCGCCGAGCAGACAGAACAGATTCTTCGTACGGCGTGCCATCGATGTCACGGCGAGGATGGGACGAGCGAAGGCGGTTTCAACTTTGTTGCCAACATGGAGAAATTGGCATCGACGTTTGCGAAGCCAGGCACGCCGTCACTGTTGATCGAACGCATGACAGACGATGAAGATAGCGCGATGCCGCCGGCGGGCGAAGAGCCGCGAGTGAGTCCAGAGCAAATAGCAATCGTGAAAGCTTGGATTGCGGCGGGTTCGCCTACCAAGCCCAAGCAAGAGAGCCGACCGTTTGTGCGCAACGAGGAAATCGTTCGGTACATCAGCAAACATATCACAGGAGTTGGTGAGCGGAGTCGTCGCTTCATGCGTTACTTCATACTCACGCATCTCTACAACGCGGGCGTGTCGGAAGACGAATTACAGACGTATCGCAACGCATTTGCCAAGCTGCTCAACAGCCTTTCCTGGAATACCGATCTCGTGGTCCCGGAGGTCATTGATCCTGCCAAGACAATCTTTGCCATTGATATGCGCAGCGTCCACTGGAACAGCGAGATCTGGGAATCAGTCGAAAGCGTGAATCCGTATTTCTTGGAGCTGTTTACACCCGACGCGATTTCCTGCCGGGACCTCGCCGCGACACGAATGCCCTATGTCCGCGCCGATTGGTTTGTTTTCGCCGCCTCAAAGCCACCGCTGTACCACACCGTGCTCGGGTTGCCGGAGACTGATTGTGAACTAGAAAACTTGCTGCGAGTCAACGTGGCCGCGAACATTCACCAGGAACAAGCGATCCGTGCGGGCTTCAATCGGTCTGGCGTTTCTCAGAACAATCGCATGATCGAATGGCACAAGTCACCGTACGGCAGCTACTGGAAGAGCTATGATTTCGGCGGCAATATCGGTCGCCAGAATTTGTTCGAATATCCTTTGGGTCCCGATAACGCCGCGGGAAGCTTCAAGCACGATGGCGGCGAGATCATTTTCACTTTGCCAAATGGCCTGCAAGGCTACCTACTTGCCGACGAATCGGGCCGGCGCATCGATCAGGGGCCGACCAACATTGTCAGTGATCCCAAGCAGCCCGACCGCACGGTGACCAATGGCGTCTCCTGCATGTCCTGTCACTACGCGGGAATCATCCCCAAACGCGATGAAGTGGGTGTCGCAGTCAAAGCAAATCGTAGCGCGTTCGACGACGCTGAAGATATCCTAGCGCTGTATCGTGATTCCTCCGAGCTTGATTCGCGGATGGCAATGGACGCGGCTAAATTTGCGGAAGTGCTGAAGCAACTCGGTATCAACAACATTAGCCGCAGCGGCGAATCGATTTCTGCGATTGCAGCAAGGTTTCAAATCGATATCGACCTCAGAAATGCCGCCGCAGAATTCGGATTGGAGCCTCAAGAGTTCCTCGATCGGCTGGCAAGATCGACGCAGGTCGCCCGTATGTTCAGCTCACTGACGATCAAGGCGGGGACAATCAAGAGAGACGTCTTCAAGGAAGTTTTCACCGATGCTTTTGTTGACCTGAAGCTGACGACGCTAGGCGCCCAGACTGTTGCGGTGAACTCCGCACAATCGCCTGTCGATCATTCAATGCCCGCGCGACCACGACGTTCATCGGCAAACGCGAGAGTGAAACAGGTTACCGAGTATGCCGTATTCGATGATTTACGGTGGGGCGTCAGTTCGCTCGCCTTCAGCCCCAGCGGTAAGTTTCTTGCGACTGGTCGTCCGGATCGCTCGCTCCTGCTGTTCGATGTCGCCGAACAAAGTATCGCAAGCGAGCTGCGCGATCTGGATGGATTACAGAAGATTACTCAGTGCGTGTTTACGCCGGATGGATCGCGACTGCTTGTCGCCGGCTCCACGGGGCTCGTTAAAATTTACGAAGTGTCAGTCGCTGGGGTGCTCAAAGAGGTCAGCCAGTTTGCTGGACATTCAGCCGAGATCACAAGCTTGACCGTTTCCGGCGACGGTCGTTTTGCGTTCAGTGGAAGCCAGGAGAAGAAGGCTCGCTACTGGGAAATTGCTACTGGGCAAGAATTAGCCCTGATTGACGGATTCAAAGGCTCTGTGAAAGCGGTTCACATTTCTCGCGGCAACGCAATGGTGTTGGCAACTGATGGTGAGCTGCTGATTGAATACGAGACGCGGCGCAAGAGCGCCTCGCGAACTCGCCACCTGACCAGTTCCTGGGCTTCGGGTCAGGCGGCTGCGTTTGCACCAGCAGGAGACTTTGTTGCAGTCGGTGATACTTACAACGTCCGAGTATGGAATGTAGAAACGGGTCGAGAATTACCCCCGCTTATCGGTAACGAGATTCAGTGGTCGATGGTTTTCTCATCCGACGGCAACACGCTTTACACAGGGGGCAATGCGAAGGTAAGCATCTGGAACGTCAGCAAAGCGCAGCGTACTCATCTGCAAGACACCTCCAGCACCGGCTACATCCAGGCACTCACCGTCTCAGATGACGGAGCTTGGATGGCTGCCCCAGGTTCATCCAACAGAAAACTGCACGTCTACCAAGTGCCATAGGCGTCTTGTTAGATCGTGTTGAACAATGAAGTCACCAATTTTCTAATGGTGTCCAGCACCCGCGTGGTGACTTCAAGTTTCGCTGGTGATTTTCATTTGAAAGAGTAGCGACTGCTGCAACTTCCGTAATTGTGGAACGTTACACTGGATTTAAGTTCGTTTTCTCAATCGGTGTAAAGAGCTTACCAATGCGTATTCTGTTTGCTGGGGCGTTGCTGCTGTTCTTGTTTCACGATGCCTGCTTTTTGTCGCACCATGCAATTGCCGACGATCTCTCGGTTGTTCATGATGTGCCTCGGCAACCGCTTGTGTCGGCGACGGATCGTCTGATCGAAGCTTTGGAGTTTTCGGGTTCGCCGCTTGAGACTGCTGTGGTGTCGCGATTGCGCGATGCAGGGAAACTTGAAGACGCGGGTAAGGCTTCCATCGAGATTCAAGCCATCTTGGATCCTTTGTGCATGGTGGAAGTTCACATCAATGCGGAAAGCCGGGTGAAGGTGAAAGAAGGCCCAGTTCCCAAGCGATTGTTAGAACAGGGCTGGCGAGCGTTTCTCGTGAAGGTTCACAACGAAGCTGGGATCAACCCTGAGCTTGTTGTCGAGAGCCCGAATTCCGCCGCAGTGTATGAGAAGGGTCGCGGTGCGCGCCAAAAACCTCGCTCGGATGATAAGCTCGTTGATCCGAGCGATGTATCGAACCGCTGGCTCGATCTCGCGATGCTGAATCGTGAACCGATGAAACGTCGTTTGTCTGGGCTTGGCGTGGAATACCGTGTCGTGCTGCTGTTCGCTCGTGACGCTGGCCAACACGAAGCGATGCTCTCGTTCAACATCGGCCAGGGGACCCAGGACATCGGGTTCCGTAACGCCGTGCCGATTCTGTTTGACTGTGAACCGGCTGTTGATGCGCAACTCAACATCAAAGACGTGGACGGCAAGCCATGCCTTGCCGCACTAGAGATTCGCGACACGCAAGGCCGCGTGTATCCGAATCCAGCGAAACGTCTTGCACCGGATTTCTTTTTCCACAACCAAGTTTATCGTGGCGACGGCGAGTCAGTATCATTGCCGCCCGGTGAATACACGATGAAGGTCACACGCGGTCCAGAGTATCTACCGACTCAATTGAATTTCTCCGTTCCGAACTCGGAGAAGCATTCTGTCGATATCCAATTGAAACGCTGGATCCATCTTGCGAAACGAAATTGGTTCTCGGGTGACCATCACGTTCATGCGGCTGGATGTGCACACTACGACAGCCCCACCGAAGGCGTCGGTCCCGCGGACATGATGCGGCATATTCTCGGCGAAGACCTGAACGTTGGTTGTGTACTCAGCTGGGGACCGTGCTGGTACACGCAGAAGACATTCTTTGAAGGCGATTTGTCAAAGCTTTCAACGAATACGAACCTGATGCGGTATGACGTCGAAGTCAGTGGGTTTCCATCGTCGCATGCAGGGCACCTGTGTTTGCTCAAGCTTGTTGAAGACGACTATTCAGGCACCGACGTTCTCGAAGACTGGCCGAGTTGGACGTTTCCGGTACTGAAATGGGGACAAGACCAAGGAGGCGTTGTCGGGTACAGCCACAGTGGTTGGGGGCTTGCTTTACCAGACATCATGCCCGACGGAAGTCGACAGTTTGTGGGACGCCCTTGGGGCGGTGCGCAGGCCGAGTGGACTGGAATCGCTGCGAACACGTTGCCTGACTATTCCATGCCGTTGTTTGACGGGATTGGTGCGAATGAGTTCATCGTCACGACGGCTCACGGCGTTTGCGATTTCATCTCAGCAGTCGATACGCCAGCGATTTGGGAATTGAATATTTGGTACCACACGCTGAACTGCGGCATGACAACTCGCATTAGCGGCGAGACCGATTTCCCGTGCATCTATGGCGATCGTGTTGGACTGGGCCGCGTCTATGTGAAGCTGGATGATAACAAGGAGCTTAATTACGACGATTGGGTGGAAGGATTGAAAGACGGACGCAGCTATTGCGGTGATGGAATGAGCCACATCGTTGACTTTAAGGTCAACGACTTCGAAATGGGGACGCGTTCCAAGCCAGATGCTCCGGCGAGTCGATTGGACTTGGAAAAGCCAGGTGAAGTCACAGTCACATTCGAGGCCGCCGCGTTGTTGCAGGCTGAGCCGAATGATGAAACACGCGCTATCCAAAGCAGACGACTCGACGACAAGCCGTACTGGCATATTGAACGATGCCGCATTGGTGAGACACGCAAGGTTCCTGTCGAAGTGATCGTGAACGGCCAGGTCGCTGCGACGCTTGAGTTGGATGCGGATGGCGAGCTGAGACCGATGAGCGTTCCAATCCAACTCGATAAATCGTCCTGGGTCGCGATCAGGATTTTGCCGTCCGCGCACACCAATCCGATTTTCGTTCACATCGACGACGCTCCGATTCACGCGGACGCGAAAAGCGCCCAGTGGTGCATCGACGCGGTGAAGCAGTGCTGGGAATCGAAGAAAGCAATGATCCGAGAAGAAGAACGCGAAGCAGCTGAAAAGGCCTACGAAGAAGCGGAAGCGATCTATCGAAATATCCTGGGAGCGATGTAACGCTCGTCGAGCCGCTTAGTCTTCGAGCGTTCCTCGCTCCGGATTCATTTTTAGGTACGGTGGCCTATCGAATGCGTCATTGTCGACGATGCGGGGGTCGCCGTTCTCGCTCAGTTGCTCCATCAGGCGTTCCTGCATGCGTGTCAGCACCGAAGAGTAAGCCGGGTCACTGGCAAGATTCTTCATTTGGTCTGGATCGGTTTTGACGTCGTAGAGTTCCACCGCAGGCCGCTTGGCAAACCCGAGTTCCCATGCTTGGGCAATCGTACTGTCGCCTTCGTAGCGGACAAAGAAGTCTCGCGTGGGACCGAAGTCGAGGTCCATCCGCCGCTTCTGGCCTGGCTTGGCTCCCTTGAGTGGCGCTCTCAGAGGTGTAATGCCAACTGGCCAACGGTCGGGCTTGAGATTCATGATCAGTAAGTAGTCGCGATCCCGCAACGCTCGCATTGGATACGGCAACCCTCCAGGACGCGACTCGTCGACATGGTTCTCGCGACCGATGATGACTTCACCAGCGAGAGTTGCTTCAGGATCTTGCGTTTCCGGAGCTAGTGACACAGTCAAGTCGCGGCTATTCATCGTTGGGTCCGGCGGCAACCCAGCAGTCGTCAAGAAAGTCGCTGCAAGGTCAACGAGACTGACTGGCGCGTCGATCTTGCGACCAGCGGCGACGGTATTTGGATAACGAATGGCGAGAGCGACTTGTGATCCAAAGTCGTACAAGTTGCACTTTCCGCGAGGGAACCCTGGAGCACCGTGATCACCGCTGACAACAATCATCGTGTTCTCGAGCTCACCGGTTCGCGTTAACTCTTCGAGTAGCACACCGAGAGCCGCATCGAACGCCATGGCTTCGCCGAGATAGTCGGCAAAGTCTTCTCGAATCACCTCGTCATCGGGCAAGAATTTTGGCAAACGCCCCTTCAACGAGTCTGGCTCGAGTCCCCACAACTTCTTGCCGCTGCCTTGAACCCAGTCACGGTGTGTGTTGGTTGGATTGAACCAATAGTAAAAGGGCTGGGTCGCGTCACGGTCAGCCAAAAACGAATTGAAGTTCTTTCTTACCTCGTCGAGTAGTTTCTCTTTTGCTTCAGCCTGGTTATCTGCTGCACTAACGACTTGAGAAAACGAATTGAACTTCCGGCCCGCCGATTGATAGTTGTGGTCTTTACCGCCGAGGGAACGTTCGGTCATGTGGAGCTTGTAAGTCCAACCGATGTGGTATCCGGCGTCTTGCAAGAGCAGTGGGAAGCCTCGCAATTGATCCCAGGGATCGTCATTGCCTTTCACCCAAGGTGAGTGAAGTTGCGAGGGGCTTCCGTTGCGAAAGAAGTGACGACCGACCACGATCGATGCACGACTCGGCGTACAAGACGGAGCACTGACGTGAGCACTATTGAACAACTGTCTAGCGACAATTAAATTTCCCTTTCCGCGACAATTAGAAATCCGCTGTTGAGTCGCTGGGTCGGGTTTCACGCGATTGCGTTCCCCGGCTCAGCGACAATTAGAATTCCCCTCCTCGGGGAGATCATCGCACCAT
>JBGTAI010000098.1:0-5507 GCA_041749955.1 Pirellulaceae bacterium
TTATGGAGCAGCCTATCCAGTAGACTGGTATCGACTGGCGGGTCGGCGACGGCTGTGGAATGCGATTCATCCATGATCGCTTCAACAGAACCAATTTCACCGTTTCAGCCAAGATCGATTTCAACAGGCTAAATAGTTACAGAATTCCGACATTTCGTTGGGCGGATTGCCATCGGCACCCGTGGCAAAGACGGCTCGGCGATCGCAACCCGCGCTAAAATGCCCCATCGTATCGCCGCCGGTATCAGGAACTTCACTTACGAAAATGGTGTTGGACAACCCGTCAAGTACATCACGAAACTTCGTGCGGCTACTAACGTAAAAAACACCGTTGCCGTTCATGCAGCCCCATGGTTTCGTCTGCATGTCGTTGAGCGTTGCAATGCCTGTGCATATACAGTTGTCATTACCATTGCCGATCCGGGTTCCCATATTGCCGTTGTAGTTCGATGGTTGGTAACCGTTCTTTTGTGCGCCATAGCGAACATCGGTTTGTGATGGACACCAGAAAACGGAAACCGTTGTATCTCGTACAACAAGCGGTTTTCCGGTGTTTTGATCACCCTTCTCATTGCCGAGTCCGTCGCCTCCTTGGATTGCCTCGTAAAGCGCCGTTTGCTCGATGTAGGGTAGAATGGCGGCATGCCATACCCAACCGTGGCCATTGAAGCTGGTGCCAGCAGCGTTCGGAAGTCCATTGCAGCCAGCGGGCAACAATGAAAACGCATCATGATAATTGTGTATCGCCAAGCCAATCTGTTTTAAGTTATTTGAACACTGCATACGTCGGGCCGCTTCGCGAGCTGCTTGCACGGCCGGTAGTAAGAGACCGACCAGAATTCCAATAATCGCAATCACCACAAGCAACTCGACTAGCGTAAAACCGCGACGCGGCACACTGGCTTTAATCATTCACAAATTCCTTAAATGGTTAAAATGGAAGGCTTTGGTAATTGCTGTTCACAAGTTTCAAACCAGAAGCCACGACCGAATACTGCGATCTAACAACAAGAGAAAGGCCCGGAGCTCGAGCAGTTGGCTCATGTCGGGCGAAAGATATGGTGCGCGAGTAAAGCTGTCGATCCATTGATTCCGGTATTGATTAGATCTTCACCATTTCCTTTTTTTTGAGCCGAACTTGAGATACCTGGAATGAGTTCGGACAATCGGCACGGTGTAGGATCATTACGTCCGAATGCCGTTGCCTGGCATCGACAAGTAATACATCCAATAGGTCGGAGAAAACGCCATTGAAACCGCTCAAGGGCAAGGCAGTTGCAGTACCCGTTAAAGCCGTAGCAAACACGAAGCGTGACGCTCCTTACTGGGGCCAATTGCGCCACCCGTTTTTGCATGCAAGATTACTTCAAGCTTGGTAGCTTTGTAACTCAGCCGTCGCACAGCGGAGCCTCTTGATGCGTCGAAGACCTGGTTATGAAGACCTGGTTACAAAGTTGCTGATCCGGCAATAGTTCAGGCCTTCCATGCCGTACAGAGATGCGTCCGACGCGCATTTCTCTGTAGCGAGAATCGATTTACTGGATTGGACCGGCCATCAATTGAGTCGCGACAAGGTGGGAGTGATTCCGGAGCACTTGGCGCCGATCCTGAGCCGCCTCGGTTCAAATACGCTGGCTTGGTGTGATGTGGTGCAGAAGTTTGGTCGGATGCTCGAACGCGCGGCGGGCACGCCGGAGAGCCTCACGCGGGAAGCGATTCGCAGCGGCCAACTTTGGCTGTGTGTGCTCGCGAGAATCCGCTCAGCATATCGACGGTGTAGCAGGTCGTCCGATCCCACCGATTATTGCAACATCTTTGTTGCCTGCTGCGCTGGCGCCTCCAAATAGAGAAGTTGTCAAGCGAGTTGACGCTGGAGCGACGCTGTGAACAGCCTTTCTTAAGTCACCACACCCACGACGAAGGCTGCATCGTGAGCAGCTTCGACAAGCCTTTTTGTCGTGTTCCCTTTTTTCCTTCCCAGTTGTCAAAGATACCGCCGGCCGCATAGGATTGGTGCGATCTGGATTGGAAGTTCGCTGTGTAGAAGGTAAACGGCAAGTCACCTCGACAGGCTTTCATCGCGTCAAAATGCTTTCATCGAAAACGATCTCGATCGTTTGACTCGGATTTCGTGACTCGCGTACACCTAATAGCGACCTGGATTCCGGTGTGACCTGCTCAGACTTCCGAGTCTGCTCTTGAGCTGTGCGCGTCAGTTCAATGATTTGGTCGAACCTGCGTCGTGGCTTTGCTGTCCGCTAGTTATGTCACACTGGCGCCGAGCTGGATTCAAGTTTACTGTTTCAACAAAGCATTTGGCCTGGATCGAGGCCCGAAAATCATGATGGCCGAGAAAATGGGTGACGAACTTGAGCCACCAGTCCATAACGAACGGTTGATCTTGATGGTCTTGGCGGCCGTGCAATTCATCACAATTGTTGATTTCATGATCGTGATGCCGCTTGGCCCCCAGCTAATGCGCACATTGAACATAGGTCCGCCCGCGTTTGGGCTTGTCGTGTCGTCGTACACGTTCGCCGCTGGCGTTGCGGGCCTGATTGCTGCTGCAACGGTTGACCGGTTCTCCCGCCGCGCTGCGTTCATGTTCTTGTACAGCGGATTTCTGTTGGGCACCCTGTTTTGCGGGCTCGCGACTAATTATCCAACGTTGGTTGCCGCTCGGATCGTTACAGGCGCATTTGGAGGCATCTTGGGCGGGATCTCGATGGCGATTATTGGCGATGTGTTCCCGGAAAGTCGTCGTGGTCGTGCCACAGGATCCCTCATGACGGGGTTCGCAATTGCATCGGTTGCTGGTGTTCCACTCGGTTTATTCATCGGTACGAACTATGGATGGCAAATGTCGTTCATTGGGTTGTCCGCCTTGGCGCTTCCGATCTTGATGCTCGCTTGGTTTGCCCTTCCCGTACTCAACAACCACATGTTTCATACGCGTGCTTCCACATTCAAGGCACTGAGCGCGACGTTTCTACACGTAAACCACTTGAACGCTTTTGCTCTGATCATAGCCCTAACGATGAGTGGCTTTCTCGTGTTTCCGTTTCTAAGCGTCTACTTGGTGGGGAATATTGGCATGACGGAGAGCGAATTGCCCTTGGTGTATATAGCCGGCGGAACGCTCACGCTGATTGCCTCGCCATTGGTGGGGCGGTATGCCGACCGTCTTGGAAAGCTTCGCGTCTTCCGGTCGATTGCTCCTGTGTCAGCAATCATGCTGTTGTTAATTACGCAACTGCCGGCGGGGACGAAGTGGTTGGCGATTGCCGTATTCGGCACGTTGATGGTGTGCAATGTCGGTCGAATGATCCCAGCGATGGCGATGGTCACAAGTAGCGTTTTACCCAATAGCCGCGGTGCCTTTCTGAGTGCGAATTCTTCGATCCAACACATTGCTGGCGGAATTGCCTCTTACACCGGAGGATTGATTGTCGTACAAGCTGCGGATGGCCGTCTCATGAACTTCTGGCTTATCGGTCTCCTCTCAGCCGCCTTAACGCTGTTAAGCCTGTGGCTTGCCGGCCGATTGCGATTGGCAATCCAGCCGGAGATTCTGGCTGAGGATATCTGCCTTCCCGCCGCTGCAGAAGCTTCTGTTGAGGCCGGGGAACCGCTCGTGGCCTGTGTCGAATCCTGCATTGGACCACGAATGGCCGACTCTTGATTTAGAACTTCCGGTAGCGAATGACACCAGTGTTTCTCTTGAAATCGTTGCGTGTTAAGCATGACAGATGCCTTGCAGCAATTCTTGCCGCATTACCGGAGACGAAGCGTAGATTAATTTGGTCTGCATCGTCTAGGGACAAATCTTGAGGCATTCTTTCTCTGCCGAGTCGGCGTACTCGGTAGAGTTCGGTAAGCCACTCCGAGTGTGCAACTTAGTTTACTTGGAGCTCCGACAACGGCTCACCCCCCCAAGAACGACTCAAGGAATTCGATACTTTCGCAGTAACACCACGACGTGCTTGCAAAAAGGGCATGCCCAAGCTTCACTGCCTCGCGCACCGGCAACAAGTCAATGTGCTAGACGACCAGTCTTCAAGTGATCCAAATTAATCTTCATTAAAAATGCGACGGTCGACACAACCAGCCCCCCCGAGCACATCATCTGAGTCGTTCATCACGCGTGAGGCTGACTGCACCTTGGCGACATAACAATGTTCCAAATTGTTCCATTCCTGCGTTCTCAGAAAATCGGCGCGCTCCATCGTTACGCGAGATCTTGGTGAAGCAACGAATCCACTTTTGCTCTTCTTGAAAATTCGGGCGCAACAGTTGCTCTTGCGGTTCAGCCGTCGATCTTGGTTATGACCTTCAAAGAAGAGCAATATGATTCATTCGGAAAAACGCAGAAACGCCGTAAAAATGTCGAAACGTCACTACTTCAAGACTCAAAGCGGTTTCACTCTCGTTGAGCTCCTAGTGGTTATCGCAATCATCGGGGTGTTGGTGGGACTGCTACTACCGGCAGTGCAAGCCGCACGCGAAGCAGCACGACGTATGCAATGCTCCAACAACCTCAAGCAACTGGGGTTGGCAATCCAGAATTACCATAGTGCCTATAACCAGCTTCCCGCTGGCGCTTCACAATTCCATGGTTACAATAACAACGCAACGTATCCGCACGTCAGTGCAGCGATTTTCTTGATGCCCTTCATGGAAATGAATTCCTTGTACGAGGCGTTTGAGGCGGACGCAAAGAGAGCAGCACGAGGATCGTCGGCATGGGACAGTCCTTCACTTAACGCAGCGGGTCCCCAATCTGCGTTCCTGTGCCCATCAGCTGCGAATGCTGACCAATCAGAATACAGCACTGTGTCAAAATGTCTTTACGTATTCTCGGTCGGCGATGCCATGTGGCATAACATGCGAACCGACGCACAAGAGACTAGCAGTAACTCGAAAATCGACAATCGCAGTATGTTTGTCAATGCACTCGAAACGACAGTTCGCGCCAGTCGCCGCGCGTTCAGGGATATCCTCGATGGCACGAGCAATACGATTGCGATGAGCGAAGTCCGGGGAACGCCCCGATCGCAAGCGAGCGTGCGAGGAGACGTTGCCTCTTATAACAGCATGTACAACGGCACGACAGCGCTTCCCGGTCCATGTCTGAATGTTCCATTAAGTACCGATCGCCAGCAATACACTAACGGCGCTGACTGCTGGAGAGGGTTGATCCTCGGTGACGGAAGGACAGTCAACAATCGGTTCACAACCACTTTGCCGCCCAATTCGTTTTCTTGTGCTTACGGTGGCGGCAATAACAGCTGGGGAACGTTTTCTCCATCCAGTGACCATACCGGTGGTGTTCAGACAATGATGTTTGATGGTTCCGTCCGGTTCGTCACCTGTTCGGCGACAATTAGTTCTCCCCTTTAGCGACAATTAGAATTCCCTGCTAAGAGTTCTTCGCAGTTGCCTCGGCGGAAGTGGATTTGCCATTGGCTTTCGCCTTCTCGACGCGGTAACTCGGCACGTTCAGTTCG
>JBGTAI010000099.1:0-38143 GCA_041749955.1 Pirellulaceae bacterium
TGGACAACGGTCACTGCAAATCTCTACATGAGCCACTGAGCAACAATTGACTGGGGGCAACGTTGACAATCGCATCATTGACCGACCGATTAAGATTATGAATGGTAGCTGTTCAAGGCCGCAGGCCGTGAACGGTTACGCGGATACGCAGTAAGTACCATCTCTCCGGGTCGGATTCTTGAAATAGCCATTGAATACCGGCGACAAGCTGAGCCACGGGAAATGCCTAAGCAACCAAGGAAGTATATATTTACAGCGTAAAGCATCTTCATTCGTTCAGTTTCTATGAATAAGATGCGTTTGAGGTGCTCATCTGATTCAGGTCACCACCTCATGCTGCATCAACATTGCTGGAGCGACTTCAAGCAGCGAATTCGGATAAGTATGCGGACGACAAAGAACTTCGAATGCTGCAGCGAAGAATTGGCAAGTGACGTTTTATCACGGCCAAGCAACTTAATGTAGGTACCACCCAGTCCTTGGTTCGCTCTCTATCAGTTCATGGTTTCGTTAACATCCAGCGTTGAGGCAACACGATGCGGAACACTAGCTGTCGCCGGACAGTTGTCACCAAGACCGCGAAAGCGATTCGTTTCGGTATCCACCGCGAATGTGAAAATTGATTCATCCGATTTATTCAGCATGCGTTGCACGCAATCGCTTTAATTGGGGCAGACCAACTAGCTCGTAGATTCCGAAACTAAGCTAGGTGCGATGGCCTACAATCACATTCCAGCGTTTGTGTATCAAGATCCTATCCGATTCATGTCGAACGTTAGACAGTGCGTCATTGAGGATCTCTCTCGAGGACTAACAACTAAACCGTTTAAGGCGATTGTTTTATCAAAGAATTGGCGGTGTACTGAGCTCACTTGGCCGTCGTGATGCTTTATCTGCGCTGTTATGTTTTCTGTGTCAAGGAGGTACCACAAAGAGTGGTTCTTCGACGAAGAGGCAATCCTTGAGTCTTCAATAAAACAGTCTGGCAGTGTTTGTTTTGACGTGCAGGTTCTCGGAATTGAAATGTTCAGTTTCGATTTCGAGCATTGATGTTTCACGGGAACGGCGGTTAATGAACATTTGGATTCCGTTCAACACAGTGATGAGAACGGTGCTATGACAAAGCGGCTTTTTGACATTCTTTGCATATTTGCGTTTCTGCCGTGCTGTGTTCCTCTGTTGGCACTCGTTTCGCTATTGGTCGCAGGACGAATCGGCCGACCCGTTTTTTTTCTTCAGCGTCGAATCGGTATCGACGAGAAAGAGTTTAGCATTGTTAAGTTTAGAACAATGAGTGATTCGCGAGATGCTGCTGGTAAGTTACTGGGTGACGACGTAAGGTTGACTTCGTTTGGAAAGTTGCTGCGTGCATCGAGCTTGGACGAGTTGCCGGAACTGTGGAACGTCTTGCGCGGGGAGATGAGCCTGGTTGGGCCTAGGCCGCTTCTGCCGGAGTATTTGCCGTTGTATAGCGAAAGGCAGGCTCGTCGTCATGAAGTACGGCCGGGCATCACGGGATGGGCCCAGGTGAACGGTCGAAATACAGTTGATTGGAACGAGAGATTCGAGATGGATGTTTGGTATGTTGAGAACCAAAGTTTGTGGCTCGATTTAAAGATTCTTTTGATGACCGTTTGTGTCGTATTGAAGCGTTCAGGTGTTTCAGCGGAAGGGCATGCGACCATGCCGGCATTTACGGGCAATGAATCGGAGTCGTCGTCATGAGTCCGGATGCAGTGTATGTGATCGGCGCGAGTGGTCACGGGAAAGTTGTGGCTGGCGCGCTTCGTGACCAAGGATTCTATGTGGCGGGTTTCGTTGAAGACGCGATGGTAGTTGGAGTTCGCTTTTTCGGCTCAGAAGTCGTGTGTTGCTTGAAGGATATTTGTACGGTGACTCCGTTTCCGATGATGATCGGGATCGGAGATAACACGACACGACGGCGTGTTGATATTGAGTTTCAGCGGAGACTGAAGAACGTGGTGTGGCAAAGTGCTGTTCACTCGCGTGCTTATGCGGCACCCACGAGTCGAGTCGACTTGGGGACGCTCGTTGCCGCTGGGGCGATCATCACCGAAGATGCGGTGATTGGACGTCATTGCATTATCAACACGAATGCTTCGGTTGATCATGATTGTGTGCTCGCGGATTACGTCCATGTGGCTTGCGGCGCGACGCTGTCAGGGAACGTTCATGTCGGCGAGGGAGCGTTTATTGGAGCCGGGGCCACGATTCTTCAGGGTATTCGCATTGGTGAATGGTCCACGGTGGGCGCCGGTGCCACGGTCACGAAAGACGTTCCTAAAAGCGCTACCGTAATCGGAACGCCCGCTAAAGTCCGTAAGCCTGGCTAGCTCCATTGACTCGAACGTGGGTTGGCCCTGTGTTCTCCGCATGTGCGACCAGAGCATTCTGTTGAATTCTTTCGGGGGATCGCGTCGGGTGAAACGGAAGTTCCTGGAAATCGATGTTCAAGCAGTTACGATTGAGGTTTTGAATGGTCTGGTGGCGTTCATCGCCGCATCGTTCTTTGTCCCAAAACTAGCGTGAGTGGCCTTCGTGCGAGGCAATAACTTTGATTTTTTGAGGCTTGCGCTGGCGCTTTTGGTGGTGCGGTGTCATGGTGCGCTTCTGGGGTTGCACTTGCCTTGGGTGGAAGACCAGTACTTCTTGGGCGGACGGTCGGCGGTTGAATGCTTCTTTGTGATCAGTGGCTTTCTGATTTTCCGCAGCTGGGAATTGTCGCCTAAGCTTGGGCGGTATGCGGAGAAGCGGGCCAGACGGATTCTGCCGGCGTATGTGTTTGTGGTGCTGGCGTGCGCCTTCGGATTGAGCTTGCTCAGTGAGCTGCCCGCTCGCAGCTACTTTGCGAGTTCGGAGTTCTATCGTTATGTCGGTTCGAACTTGGTTTTTCTTGGGTTCCTGCAGAACTCATTGCCAGGAGTCTTCACGAACAGCATCGTTGACTACGTGAATGGTCCGCTGTGGACGATCAAGATCGAAGTCATGTTCTATGTGTGTGTTCCAGTGATCGCTTGGCTTGCGAATCGAACCCATCGAGTGGGGCTGTTTGTTTTGGTCTATGCCCTCTCGTTGGCGTGGAAGCTTGGATTTGAATACGCATACGCGACGACGGATCGAGGCACGTTCGAGTTGCTTGCGAAGCAACTTCCCGGCCAATTGTGCTTCTTTATCGCCGGCGGTGCTCTTCATTACTATCACGATGCGTTTACTCAATACCGCCACAGATTGTTCGCTGTTGCGGTGATCGTGTTGGTGGGACATTTCACGATTGGATTGGCGTTGATTTATCCAGCAGCACTTGCGGTGGCCGTCATCTATTTCGCCACGTGCATTCCCTACCTGGGTAACTTTGCGAAGTTCGGCGACTTCTCCTACGGACTCTATATTTACCACTATCCGATCTTGCAGATCATCGCCGCGATCGGATTGTTTGCTGGCACGCCCTGGTTGGCGTTCACCACCGGGATGATCCTCGCGATCGTTGCGTCATACTTGTCGTGGCATTTGCTGGAGCGGCCGATGTTGCCTCGTTCTTCGCATTACGTGAAGAGTTCTGAGACGGAAAAGCCGGCTGAAAACGAGAAGTCTGCGATGCCGTTGGCGTTGAACCAAAATCCCTAAGCATCAAGTTTGAGCACGGCAACTCCGCTACAATGAGGGACGCTCTGAAAGTCCCCACTTGTTTGCGAGTTCTAAAAATGCGCCGAATGACTCTGGTGTTTGCTCTGTTGGCCGTCGCTGTATCCGCTTTGCCCGTTAGTGCGGACAGTCCGCCGAAATTTGATGTCGTCGAAAGTCCGCTGCATCTGCCCAGCGAGATGGCGACGCTTGGGAATATGCACGGCGATATTGCGGTCAGCAAAGACGGTAGGATCTTCGTGAGCGTTGGTGGTGGACCGCGTCCAGGGATCCAGGTTTATTCGGCAAGTGGTGACTACATTCACAACTTGCCCAAGTACAACCATGACTTCCACGGCTTCGTGATTGCCGAAGACGAGAAGGGCGAGTTCATTATTGGGGCTCCGTCGGATGGCCAGTCGATTGTGAAGATGCGATTGGACGGTACGGAAGAACTTCGCATTACTAAGGACAAGTTCGACGGAAAGTTAAAGAAGCTGACGTGCGTCGTCGTTGCACCGGATGGTCGTATCATCGCGGCGGACGGGTACGGGAATGATCTGATTCACACATTCACGAAGGATGGCGAGTACGTGAAGAGTTTTGGTGGTCGAGAAGCTCCGTATGGATTCAAGACGTGCCATAAGCTGGCGATCGACACGAGGTTTGATCCGCCACAATTACTTTGTTGTGATCGCGAGCATCGCCGAATGGTGCGACTGTCGCTCGATGGTGAAGTGCTTGGCGAGATTGCTGAGATGCGTCGTCCTGCGGCGGTTGTGATTCACGGAGACTATGCGATCGTGGGTGAGATCGAAGGACGAGTGAGTGTGCTCGACAAAGAGGGCAGCCGAGTGAGCACGCTCGGCAGCAATGAGACGCCGGGTGAGTTCGCAACCAATAAGGTGGAGCCGGCAAAGTGGCGCACGGGCGTATTCAACGCGCCGCACGGAGTTGCTGTGGACGCGGCGGGCGACCTGTACGTGGCGGAGTACAGTGTCCACGGCCGAATTTTGAAGTTCGACAACGTCAGCAACTAGCTAAGGCTGTGAATATATATTCGCAGGCCCACGGAGTGTGCCTGTGACGCGTTTTGAGGCGGACGGCACACGGAGTGTGCCTGCTACTTTGGAGCGAATCGAGAAATTCGCAGTTCCGCGCGCCCGGTTCGCGTTTCAAGCGAGCCAGGGTAAGCTACCGAGACAATTCCCAACTCTTGAGGATCGCCTGCGATGGTCGTGATAATTGTTGTTCTTGCCGCGATTTTCGGCATGGCACTTCTGGTTTTGATGTACGGAGTCGGTATTTTTAATCGGCTTGTGGCGCTGAGAAACCGCGTCGATAACGCATTCTCGCAAATCGAAGTCCAGCTCAAGCGTCGATATGACTTGATCCCGAACCTCATCGAGACCGTAAAGGGCTACATGGCTCACGAGCGTGAGACGCTTGAAGCCGTCATCAACGCTCGCAACCAAGCGGCCAGTGGACTGCAAAATGCCGCGGCACATTCTGGCGACGCGGACGCGATGGTTGCGTTGGCTGGCGCGGAAAAAGGACTGACCGGTGCACTCGGGCGGCTGTTTGCTCTCGCGGAAGCGTACCCGGACTTGAAGGCCAACCAGAACATGGCACAGCTCACCGAGGAATTAACGAGCACCGAAAACAAAATCGGTTTTGCTCGCCAGGCCTATAACGACTCGGTGACGCAATACAATACGTATCGACAGACGTTCCCGCCGTTGCTCATCGCCAACGCGACTGGGCATACCGTCGATCGCGAATTGCTCAACTTCGGCGACGAACCGATTGCACAAGCTCCTAAGGTGTCGTTCACTTAACCGCAATGTCGACACAGTTTTTTCAACGCCAGGAAGCCGCGCGCACGAATACCGTGTGGCTTGTTGTGCTTTTCACGCTCGCAGTTGTCGGCATTATCGGTGTCGCGTCAACAGCGGCTTACTTTGCCGCCAAAGGCATGAGCCACACGCGCCAGTTCGCTGAGGTCAAAGAATCGCTCGACCCAATCGGTGTCGCGGCGATCGTCGGCTGTATCACGGGCGTGGTTATTTTGCTCGGTTCGCTTTACCAGATCATCTCGCTTCGAGCCGGCGGAGGGTCTTCGGTCGCCGAAAGCATCGGCGGACGTCCGCTCATTGCCGACACGGCGACAGGGCTCGAAAAGCGTTTGCTTAACGTCGTCGAAGAAATGGCGATTGCAGCCGGAATGCCCGTTCCGCCAGTTTACTTGCTCGAGGAACCTGGGATTAACGCCTTCGCAGCTGGCTATCGTCCGGCGGACGCCGTGCTTGGTGTGACTCGCGGTGCGATAGAGAACTTGAATCGCGAACAATTGCAAGGCGTCATCGCTCACGAGTTCAGCCACATCCTCAATGGCGACATGCGAATGAACATTCGTATGATCGGTATCCTTCACGGAATTTTGCTTTTGGGATTGATCGGTCGATTGATTTTCCACTCCTTGCGTTTTTCGGGCGGACGTTCGCGAGGCAGTGGCGACAAGGGAGGCGGGATGATCATCGTCATCCTCGTCGTTGGCATCTCATTGCTTGTGATCGGAGGCATCGGGCATTTCATTGGCGGGTTAATCAAGGCGGCGGTCAGTCGCCAACGCGAATACCTTGCCGACGCTTCCGCCGTACAATTCACTCGTAATCCAGGTGGCATTGGCGGCGCGCTCAAGCGGATCGCCGCATGGTCAGCGCATGGCCAGCTGCAGCACCCGAATGCGTCTGTTGCGAGCCACTTGTTTTTCTCGCAAGGTGTTTTTGAAGGGCTAACGGGACTGCTCGCAACACATCCGCCGCTCAACAAACGCATTCTGGCAATCGAACCCAACTGGGACGGGCGACTCGGTGAATTTGTAACGCAAGCGAGTGCTGCTGTATCGAGTGCTGCTGTGTCCCAAGCTGCACCGAATGTTGCTGCCGCCGTGTCTGGTTTTACCCCTTCTGGATTTGGAGCACCCGGGGCCGCGCCCTCAGCTGGTGGTCAAGATGCGAATGCGATTGTCGAACTCGCGAGCGTTCGCGAGAGCGTCGAACACGTGGGCGCGCCCGAAGAAATTCATCGACTGTACTCAGCCGACTTGCTCGCCAAGATGGACGACCAGCTTCGTCAGGCAGCGAGCGATCCGTATTCCGCCCGTGCTCTCGTGTTCGCGCTGTTGCTTGATCGCGACGGCGAAGTTGCTAAGAAGCAGATCGCGTCTCTTCGGGAACTCGTACCTCCTCAACTCGTGCTTTTGACCGCTCGGCTTGCGCCGATTGTCGCGGGTTCTCCTGAAGCGATGCGGTTGCCACTCGTTGATATGTCACTCGCGATGCTTCGCCGGATGTCGGAGTCGCAATACCGAGACTTCACGCGTGCGTTCGATGCACTCGTGCAAGCCGACAACCAAATTTCCATATTCGAATGGACGCTGGCTCAGGTCTTGAGGCGAAATCTGCGAACGCAGTTTGTACCCGCGAAAGACATTTTCACTCGTTATTACGGACTTGGTAAGCTCGGTCCCGAGGTCTCGGTGTTGCTATCGACGCTTGCACGCGTTGGTCACAGTTCGGCCGAAGTCGAGAACGCGTTTGTCGTCGCTTGCAGCGATTTACAGCAAGTTCGTCCCTCGCTTTTGCCAGCTTCAGCTTGCAATTTTCAGCAACTAGAGACCTCGCTGGCGCGGCTTCGGCAGTCCTCAGCTCAATGTCGGCGGGAACTCGTTGATTCCTGTGCGGCATGCGTGGCGGCGGATGGAATCGTTCGTGTTCGGGAAGCAGAGCTACTTCGCGGGATCGCGGACCTGCTTGAATGCCCAATGCCGCCGATGGTCGCTTCGCCACAATAGCGGCTATCTCGCAGGAGCCC
The DNA here is from genome assembly GCA_041749955.1 of Pirellulaceae bacterium. Classification (GTDB taxonomy): domain Bacteria; phylum Planctomycetota; class Planctomycetia; order Pirellulales; family Pirellulaceae; genus JBBSJZ01. The sequence continues at coordinate 7,519 of JBGTAI010000099.1, forward strand.
TACATCCGGCACATACAGCGCAATCGTTGCGTCTTCGCCCGGCACGATGTATTTCACAAGGATTCGCTCAGCCGCCCAGGCGTTTTCGACACACCTTTTCAGTGGTCGCGGCTTCGATCGATAACCACCAGCAGCCAACATGCCGCGTCGACACCGCCGGATCATCGGCTACATAAGTAAGGGGCGATTAAGTGATTGAAGTTCTCGTTGTAGATGACAGCAAATTCATGGCCAAGGCGCTTGGCACCGTCTTGGAGGACATCGGTTTCAAAGTAGTCGGCTTTGGACACGACGGAATCGAAGGGCTTGAGCAGTTCAAGACGCTGCATCCAGAAGTGACGCTGCTTGATATCACAATGCCAAACATGGACGGGCTCGATTGCCTTGCACAGATCCTTGAGCTCGATCGAGACGCTCGCGTCGTGATGCTCTCCGCCATCCAGGATCCCGATACCATCCAACGATGCCTCGATCTCGGCGCCTCCGCATTTCTGCAAAAACCGATTAAACGCGGCAGCCCACGAGATTTGAATCGTTTGTGTGAAACCTTGGAAAATGCTGCGGGTAAATCAGTTTCATCATGAGCAATCTAATCGAACAAGCGGTCGTCTTTCGCGATGTCGCCGCCCGAACCATCAGCGATATGTTCGGCGTCGAAGTTCAAGCGAATCCTGAGGCCGAACAGAACCATTCGGTGATCACGTCCAAGACGTTCCTCGTAAGCATTTACTATACGGGAACAGTCTACGGCGAGTACTTGATGGCCATGGATGAATCCACGGCCGCACGGATCATCGGCATGGACGAACCGATCACCGACGAGAATCGCGATGAAGTGCGCGAAGGCATTTGCGATGCGATGGCTGAGACGCTCAACACGATCGTTGGCGAGTCGATCGTTCATCTGCAACAAACATACGCGAAGCTGACCATCACCGCACCGCGCATCATCTTCGGCCAAGTTCGCTACCCGAGTTTCCAAACTGGCAAGACGACGCTCACGTGCGAAGCCGGTGAAATCGAATGCTACTTCTGTCTCGACCTCATGCGACTTGACCTCGCGACGTCGTATCAAGAAGCGATGGGCACGTTGCTCGACGTCAACACCAAGCTCAAGGAAGCCAACCGCCATCTCGCAGAGCAACAGGCTCAATTGGTTTTGACCGAGAAGATGGCCTCTGTCGGGATCCTTGCGTCCGGCGTCGCACACGAAATCAACAATCCGCTGTTCTCTGTTGACATCAACCTCTGTGCACTGAGTGATTACGTCGGCGTCATCGAGACAATCCTTGGACTATACGACAAACTCTGTGTATCACTCCAAGGCAGCGACGGAAGCTGGGTCGATGAACTCAACCTCGTTCGCCAAGAAAGCCAAGAACACGACATCGACTTTGTCATGGAAGACACAAAGCAACTGATGCGAGAAACAAGCGAGGGCATCGCAAGAATCAAGAGTATCGTGCAAGGCCTCAAGGACTTTGCGCAAGCCGATTCTGGCGGATTGGCCGAAGCCGATTTGAATACCATCCTCGAGAACACATGCGTTTTGGTGGAAAGCAATCTTCCTCAAGGTTGTCGCATCGAGAAGCAACTCGGCGAGTTGCCGAGAATTGTTTGTAACGCCGGCGAGATCGGGCAAGTCGTTGCCGGGATACTGCTCAATGCGGGACAGGCAATCAGCAGCGATGGACAAATTTGCATCCGCAGCGAATCGACTGGATCCGACGTGATCTTGATCGTCGAGGACAACGGCACTGGCATCGCGGCTGAGCACATTGACCACATCTTCGAGCCCTTCTTCACCACGCGACACGAAGGGCAAGGCAAAGGACTCGGTCTCTCGATCGCTTATGGAATCATCCAAAAGCATCAAGGGTCGATCAGCGTCAGTAGCACACCGGGCGCCGGGACCCAATTCACCATCCGGCTGCCGTTTGCCCATGAACTCGCCAATGTGTAGCACGCTCGACGTGTAGCACCCTCGACTTGCAATACCCTCACGACGCCGCCGTCTCAGTACGAATGGCGTCTGTTTGATGGCGATCAGAATTACCTGGTGGGAGCAATTGCCTGGTGGGAGCCGTGCGCCGCCACGTGGGGTGACTTGGTGGGCAATGGCGGCAAATTCGCTTGCCACAATCTCTTGGGTGCGCACCAGTCATCACAATCGGAAAGGCTTCACTCAATTGCCCGCTCATGAGCTTCAGCTTTTTTTCATAACTCACGAGGACCGAGGCCAGCGCCGATAGACCACTTGCCAAGCGATGCGAACCTGGATGTTCGATTCGCTTTTCTCGTGTTTCCCGCATTCATACACCAGCCCAGGTTGCGATCAGAATGATTGGTTTCTCGGCACGCTCGATCGACATTAACTCCCTTCGCGAAACGGTCGAACACCAGCTTTGCGAACTCGGTCACCTGGAACCGAAACAGTTCCCGATGACCCAACGAGAGGTCGTACGTGCCGGAAAAACCTGTGGCCTGTATTTCTGTGTTCACGGACCACGAAGTGTGAAGCTGACTGCGATCGCCGATCTTCAGAACAACACGGTGATCTTCTACGGAAGCGACGGCATTCGACGCCAATCTGTTCCCTTGGCAGGTCACAGCCCGTTGGCAGTTCAGGGTTCTGTGTAGCCGCACGTTCCAGTCCGTGTGACAGTTCGCCAAGCGAACTGTCCGTCGACGGATTGTTTTGTGGTCGCTGAGATCACCTGATTGGATCGTTCGCCCGGTTAGCTCGCCCGATCAGGCCTTAAGCGAGGCCTTTTCTTCTGCCGCACTTGGACGCAAGTACCTCGGAAGCAACTCCATCGGGCTCATCGTGCGCCCCAAAGCATACGCCCTGATTGCCAATCGCCCCACGCCGACGGCGTCCACCACCGTCGGCTCGCGACCGGAAAGCCCTAAAAACTCGAGGCGGCGCCCCTCCGCAACCCTCCCACCGAGTGCTTTCTGGTCGCCAGCGAAATACGTGTCGTCGCCCGCTTGAGCGAAAAACTCGTCTAGCTCCGGCCCGTCGATCACGCGAACGGTACTCGGATGCTGGGACCATTGGGGCGAAAGTGTCTGCATCTCAGGAATGAGCTCGTCTCGACGAAACTCACCCACGAAGGCCTGGCCTCGGTAAGCATCCAAAGCCACACGAAGATTGCGAGCGGATTCGCTCGCCGGGGCGGAACAGAACGCAGCCACAGCGACGGATGCGACGGAATCTACGCCAACGATCGGTAACCGCATCGCGTATGCTAGCGTTTTTGCAGTCGTAATGCCGATTCTCAGCCCCGTAAAGGATCCTGGGCCGTCCGCCACGCTAACGAACGACAATTTCTCGCCCCGATGATCACATTCTGTCAACGCTTGCTTCACGGCGGGTGCTAAGCTGGCCGCTGTCCTTGTACGATCATCCAGAAAATAGCTTGCCAGGACCGTGTCACCACGGAGAATTGCTAGGCTTGCAGACCTTCCGGTGGTCTCAATGGCAAGTTGGACGATCGCATTGACGTCGGCGGGGGTTCGATTTTTGGAAGCATCTGGGGCGGGCATAGGGTCCGTATCGCGGTTAAAATCTAATAAATCGCTTCCTGCGCTGGGATCAAAGGTGATTAATGTGAAGGAAAGCTGTAGCGTGGGATTGTCTGCAATTTTTGGTTCCCTTTACAATCGCCCCTCCCGAGACGCGCAACACCCTTAGGAAGACTACGTTGAAGCGAGCGTTAATCAGCGACATCCACGGAAACCTCGAAGCACTACAAGCAGTGCTGGATGATATACGCTCGGTCGGAGTCGACGAGATTTATTGCTTAGGCGATATCATCGGCTATGGCCCGAATCCGTGCGAGTGCCTCGATCTTGTTCGCAAGAACGCCAAGGCAACCATCCTCGGTAACCACGACCAGGCCGCCTTGTTCGACCCAGACGGGTTCAACCCGATGGCACTGCAAGCGATTTACTGGACTCGGGACCAACTCGACGCAGGCATCGGTTCGGTCGCCGACACGAACGATCGATGGGATTTTCTCGGCGAGTTGCCACGGTTCAAGGACGAAGGCGAATTCATGTTCGTGCACGGCTCGCCCCGTGACCCGACGAACGAGTATGTCTTTCCCGAGCACGTTTTCGACCAACGCAAGATGGAGATCTTGTTTGGCAAAGTCGAGCGATATTGCTTCATGGGGCACACGCACCTGCCAGGCATCTTTACAACGGAGTGTGAGTTCATCTCGCCGATGGAGTGCAGTCACAAGTACCAATTGACGACGAACAAGGTGCTCGTGAACGTCGGCAGTGTTGGCCAACCGCGCGACGAGGACAACCGCGCGTGCTACGTGATCCTCGACACCGTCGCCAAGACACTGACGTATCGCCGCATTGATTACGACTTCAACAAGACCGCGAACAAAATTTACAACATCCCGGACTTATCCGACGCACTCGGCGACCGAATCAAGCATGGAAGGTAAGGCAAGTTGACAGAAGTCAGTGGACAGTAGACAGAAAGAGCATCAGCCGACTTTGTTCTTGTCTTGGCCACTTACAGCTGAGTCTTCACCTTCTTTCTCTTACTGTTTACTGACAACTGTCCACTGACAACTCTGTATGAAACGTACCGCGATCCTTAGCGATATTCACGGCAACCTTGCCGCGCTCGAATCGGTGCTTGAAGACATCGCGACACAAAACGTCGATCGTATCGTGTGCCTCGGTGACGTCGTCGGATACGGCCCCGACCCGTGTGCTTGCCTGGACGAAGTCATGAAGTTTGACTTCTGTGTCCTGGGCAACCACGACAGCAGCGCGCTATTCGACCCCGAAGGCTTCAACTTCGCCGCCGAGCAGGCGATCTTCTGGACGCGAGCCCAACTCGAGACCAGCAAAGACGGCCCCGAAGCCAGTCGTCGCCGGATGGAGTTTCTGTGCACGTTGCCACGTGTCGTCCGAGAAGGCGGTTTGCTCTTCGTCCACGGTTCACCTCGTGGGCCGACGAACGAGTATGTCTTCCCCGAAGACACTCAAAATGCAAAGAAACTCGAGAAGCTATTCTCAATGATTCCGCACCTTTGCTTCCAAGGGCACACGCACGTCCCAGGCGTCTTCACGACGGATTGTCAATTCGTTCGTCCGCACGATACCGGCGAAGGCTATCGCACGAGTGATCCGAATGTGCGATTGATGATCAACGTCGGCAGCGTCGGCCAGCCGCGCGATGGCGATTCACGAAGCTGTTATGTGGTGCTCGATGACGAGCGAGTCGTGTATCGACGAGTGAAGTACGACATCGAACGTACTGTCGCCAAAATCGAAGCCGAACCCGATCTCGACAACTTCCTTGGCTACCGCCTGCGCGAAGGCCGATAACGCCTCTGGTTGTCTAGCATTCCCTCCGCCGAGCTGATCTCGTCTCACACAAACACACGGCAAACGCAACCAACTTTTCGCAGAGCCCCCAAATAACCAGGTCGCCAGATCTGCACGCCGCCAGATCGCCCGCGGATGCTCTTTACTGGCCTGTCCACTAGTACGTAAGCTCGCCGACTTGGATTTCAGGCAAATTGCGAACGAGACAATCGAGGCGGGAATGTATTTGATCAGCTGCGAAACGGGGGGACGACGTGTTCCTGCGCACTGGTCGAGCCTGAGAGCGCAAGCCGACCGACGTGACGACACGGATCCGCGAGTTTTGCCAAGAACGGTCGCAAGCGATGCCAGCGGTCGATACGCTGCCCGACGGCTTGCTGAGAATCTTCGTGCACCGCTTATCGAGAACGAATACTCGCTCGATTGTGTCGATGTCACGCGATCAGTTCATCACCGGCAATTATTCTCCGATACCGCTCGCAAACTCGATTCGCTGCAACGAGCCAAGTTGCTGGACCAGATTTACCATCCCTATCGCGAGCGAGTGAGAAGTGCGATCAAGATTGGGCTGCGGCAAAGTCCGATTCTCATTCATTTATCAGTCCGCACGTTCGCCGCCTCTAGCAAGGGCCACATGCGACGAACGGATGTTGGATTGCTATACGATCCTTCGCGAGAAGATGAAGTTGATTTCTGCTTGGACTGGATCGACGATCTGTACGAGATTGCCCCGATGCTCCGAGTTCGGCGAAACTATCCCCGGCGCGGGACCCAAGACAGCATCACACGTGCGATGCGAACTGAGTTTTCCAACCAGCCCTACATTGGAATCGAACTCGCATTGAATCGTGCCTGGGCGAGCCGGCCCTTAAAAATTCGAGATGAAGCCATCGACGGACTATCCGACTCGTTGCTAGAAATCTTCCGAGTCCCCAGCGTCGAAGCGGCATAAAGCACGCAATCAGAAGCGTCAAATCCGCCCAGCAACTCCACTTGCGACGCAGCGACCTCTCGCTACAATCTGGAACTCACAAAGCACCCCTAGCTCAATTGGATAGAGCATCGGTCTACGGAACCGAAGGTTACTGGTTCGAATCCAGTGGGGTGTATTTTTGCGCGTATCCATCGCCACAAGCAGCCATCAAAACCCCGGTTTCCCCGGGTTTTTTTCGTTTGGTGACTGTTCTAGGTGTCTCGGGCTGCCCTAATGATTGCCCCTCGGATTGCCCCTCCAAACTGAACGCCTTCATCGCCTCGGCGAAATCCGCTTCCGTTGTTTGCAAGTAATACGTTTCCGCAACAGCGCCCGAATGTCCGAACCAGTCGTTTAGCACATGGTTCTTGAAACCTTGGCGTTCCAGTTCCGTTCGTCGGCTTGCTCGCAGCGCCATGAACGGTTTCGGGAAAGCTACCGAACCGGCTCGCTCCACGATCTTGTTGAGCGTCGTCCGAAGATTGGTCTCGGAATCTCGATAGCGCTGGATCACGTAGGCATTGGACGGACAACTCACACCCGGTTCAACGAGCGCTGATAAATCATCCAGTTCCACCCGGAGCTCCGGCCAAAGCGGCACAATGCGTTCACCCTTGCCATATCTCACGGTTTTCGGCGCGGTCACCTTGAACCGTCCACGGTCCCATTGAATGTCGGACCATCGCAAACGCGTCACTTCCGACGGACACCTCAGTCCACCATACCGGGCAAGTGCAAACAACGTCCGCCACTCTTGATCTGGGCACGCTTCCAGGATCGCTTTCGCCATGTCGCCGTCAATGAAACGGTTCTTGCTCGCATCGCTCCGCAGATCGATCTTGATGCCTTTGAACGGATTCAAGTCGATCAAGCCGTCGTCGATTGCCTGGATCATCATCTGGCGAGCTCGTTTGATGTGCTGGCCAGCGGTGTTCGGTGAAAGCCCGGCACCATTCTTTTTGTCCATCATCCAGCGATGCCAGCGGTCCGCCTCGCCCTTGGTCAACGCGGTCAACGGAATGTCGCGTTTCAAGAATGTTTCCAAGTGGTCAACCGATTGCTTGTGATTGCAACTCTTTTTCCAGTCCGTTCGAGAGGCGATGTACGCCCGCATGTAGGCAAGCACCGTTCGCGGCAATTCGCATCGCTGGCGGGCCTCGCACAATCCCATCGCGGAAATTCGATCATGGATCTCCAAGTCGATCGATTCCAACCAATCTAGGGCAGGTCCAAGTGGGGCGCGTCCACGCTTATGCTGAAGAATCAAATGCTCGACATGTAGCTTCGCCTCCGCAGCGCCGCCTTCATCCAGGTCAGATAGACCGATCGTCTTACGTCGTTTGTCGAGTAGGAATCGCAATCGGTAATGGTCCCGTCCGTCCTTACTCACATGTTCAAGCGTCGCCATTGATACAACTCCCATAAGTTGGCCCATGAGGAAAAAAGCACCACGGCGGGCCGCTCATGGGAAAGCGGTTTTCGGGGATCAGCCTAGCCGTGACTTTGGTAACTTAGTGTATGTGTGGCGACCACGCCAACAATTCGTCGATGTCCGCAAACCCCAATCGTGGCAATGGACCCATCCGAACATAAACCCGATCAGTCGGACGAGAGCGACTTGCCAAGACGTGAGCGAGGTTGTGCTCGATACTTTTCGCCCCTTGGAGTGTTACTTCTCTATTTTCTCGTCGCCGATGCCCTCGGGCCGTTCATCCCCTACTGGGTCCGAGATTTCATCGATTGGTGGAACAATTGATCTTCGCGACTGACTAGCTCGCGAGAGGATCCTCAGTGTTCGCTGTTTTCTAGTTGTTGCCTCGGAATCACATCGTGAGCAAATCCAAATCTCATCCAACGTTTCGACATCACAGTAACGTCCGCACGATTCACAGACCGGAACCATATCCGGGTCCACTTCGTCACAGTCCAGCAGCTCGGCCGCCTCGTCATCGACGGTCAATCCGGCCGCCAACCGAAGCAACCGCACCAAGTCCGTTTTGCGGTCGCGTAGCTGCTGAACGTCGTCTTCGCTCAGAACACCATGCGGCGCATCCACGCTCAGGGAATCGCCCACGAGCGTTATCTGGACACCGCGATCTTCCAGTTCCAGCAACATCTCGACGGGCGTCATATCGTCAGACTCTCCCGATCATCGTCATCCAGTTTCGTCACAGTCTCCGCAGTCTCGCCAAGGTTTAATACTTGGCGAGACTGTACGAGACTGGTGAGACTGTCATCGGCCGGATCAGTCGCAACCACCGTTTCCGGCAGACTCCAAGACCACGGACCACCGAACGAATCCGGTCCACGGCGGACATTCAAGTTATTCGCAGCGCGATCCAGCGTCCGTTCCGAGATACCGTCTCGTTTCGCCATGTCCTTCAATTCCTTGGCGTAGTACGAGCCATTGGCGAGCGTATCTCGTAGCCAAGCTTCCGCTTCATCGATCGCGGAATGATTGCCGTCCTTGCCACCGTTTTCACGAGCCAGCGCTTCGTCAGCCGTCATCGCTACTGGATCTGCTTCCCAGTGAATCACACCCGGATTGCCAGCGATACGAAACGCCAATCCATCGGATTCGGGTGCCAAGTTGTTCTTGCCTGGCAATAGCAACCTTAGACCCGCGTCATCGCGATCCTTGGACAAATGCCATACCGATCGTGCCAGTCCAGTGAACGCTCGAGAACCCAGCGCCATATCGTCGGCCACTGTGCCACTGCTTTTCCGACGGTGAGCGATCGCCAAGACCGCAGGACCATACTTTTCCGCAAGCTTCCCAATCGGCGCGAGTACACTTCGCACTTCGTTGTCGCGGTGAGCATCCGTCCGACCCCCAAGAAACGAGCCAATGGGATCTACCACCACGATACGGCAGTTATCAATCTGTTGTAGCGCAGCTTCTATGATGTTGATGTCAGCGAGACTGATCATCATGTCCGCCTGATCGTCCTTTGCGTCCACAATGTACGCACCCGCAAGAACGTGAACCTTGGAGACGTCCGCACCATGAGCATCCAGTCGCGGACGGATCGTATCTGCCGGATCATCTTCCGCAGTGAGAAACAGAACGCTACCCAGTTCACACGGCGATCCATCGGGCCACGGTCGACCACGGGAGATACGCGCCGCCATGTCCGCCGTGAGATAACTCTTGCCGACACCGGGCATCCCCACGAGAAGTGATAGCCGTCCCGCAGCAATCCGACCCGGCCATAACCATCGAATCGGTTTCGATTCCACATCCGACATGCAAAGCAAACGTGGACGTATGGGAGGCGATTTTTTCGCATCCAACAAGTGCTTTGCTCGTTGGTCAATTTCATTCGCATCGACAAACGGAGGTAGCTTCGATGTGGTAATACTCATGATGCCACCTTTCCGTATCCAAGAACTCGGACAGCCCTCGCAGCGGCCTTTCGATCACCACTGTGATACAAAGCCGCAAACGCTCCAAAACGCGTCCACGTGCGATGTGCCACTCCTGCCGGTGCTAGCGGCCCAGCGTTGCCACTGAACACCACGAGCACGGTTTTCGTCCCATCGGATACATTGCTCACGACAGCCGACGTCCCGAATAGTTTCCCTGGACGTCGCCAAGCCTTTCCATTGGTCGTCGTCCAGCCCGCAGGCATCAAAACGTCGTCCCATGTCGCGCGGTGATCGTAGTCGTCCCATGGCGTATCGATGTCCACGACAGACGCGTCGATCACCGGCCGGAGCTCTTTCACACGTCCGCGAACATACTCCGCCAACGGATCAGGACGTTCATCCAGCGCGGCCGCCAATGTCCACATCATCCTCCGTTCATCGATCGAGACTCTTGGCACATACGGCAGCGGTACACCTCGCACTTGGACATACGGTGAACCGCTCACATGAACTTCACGTGGTGATCCAGTCGCAACGATGTAACCACCTTCACCACGTGATTCGATCAGCACGCTACCGGAATCGGACATCGCGATCTTGGTGTTCCCACACACTTCGTCACAGCGATACAGAACGTGGTAGCCAAGTCCACCCGTTTCACAAACGGTCAGCCGACAACGAACATCCACGGGCAACAAATTGAACCAAGCATGGAACGTTTCATCGGCACGATCATCGAAGTCCAAGACTTCCAAGCCGCCTGATTGCAATCCGCAAACCAATCCGATGCCAGCGGGCCGACGGAACCAGACACCGAGTTCATCCATGGACGCGAAGCGTTCGCGGTAGGGATTCCAAGACGCTAGTGCGGGCGCTTTCGATCCGTCCAACCGTAACGGAAAGACCGACAAGCCCGCGTTGATGTAGTCGCGAGCGATCTCGTGCGTAAAATGTAGTTGCGTTTGTTGGGGTCGTCGTTGTTGACGCAGCGGCGGCCCCTGTTTGTGCGCGGATTGCCCTTTGTAAGTCGCATCCATTCCAAGTATCCTGTTAGTTGAGTAGCCAGTTCCAGCGACAACCCCGTGCCCTATGCGCGGGGTTTGTCATTGGACCGACGGGGAATTGAACCCCGGAGGACGAGGTGAGTAGCCAGTCCCAGCGACCACGCTCCGGCCCATAGTTCCGTTGCGGTACTAGGAGCGAGGCGCAGCGGTAGCTTGGCCCAACGCGTCAATCACTTTCCGTGGTTCAAACAGCCGACGGCGGCCCATGAGAACGCTCGGGATCAATCCGTCTCTCACCGCTCGATCAATTGTCGGCCGTGAGACACTCGCGAGATCCGCCATCCGATCGCCATCGACCAAACGCGGTTCATTGGCTTCTGCCAGAAGCGGACGCAAAGCTTTGATCACTTCACTAGCGATGTCCGCTCGCAATTGCTCGGGATCAATGTCCCGCAGAATCAGATCAGCCATTTGCTTGGCCTCCCTGTTTCGCGTCCGCATATTCCGCGAGCACCCAAAGCCGATTGATCGACCGGTGACACTTCGCGGACTTACTTTGCCGAAAGCCCGCTTCAACAATCAGTCCAGCTTTGGACATGCGTAGCGGGATGCACCCGAATTGCCGACGGTCAAAACCTTCGGGCGTTCGAACTTGGGACGATGCATCTTCGAGGGCGGTCGGTTGCCCATTGGCGAGCCTTCGACGAAAGATTGCTTCGCACTGTGCAAGAGGGTTAGCCACGGGCCACCTCCTGCCGATCGACGGCGAAAGCGGTATCCACTTGCTCTAACTCAGTCGCCAAACGCAAGAGAACGTTTAGCTTTTCGGCTTCCGCTTGTATTTGACGCAAACGTGCTCGCACCGTCGCGGATGACGGGATGACAGGCATACAAACCCGTCTTGGTCGCAAATCAGTTGCCATGCAGGCACCTCCTTTCGAGATGCCTTAATCATCACGCTTTAATCGGTGCAATCAGCGGGTCAAACGGTGGCACCGTTCTCGGAGATATATTTCGCCCATAGCTTGCCGCTTTCTGTGAGCCAATACCCACCGGCCCGGCCCGCCTTTGAGTCAACAAGTTTGTTGACTATAAGATTGTCAAACGCACGTTTCTTGTCCCCAGAGTACAACGCAACTCGAACGATCGTGGAGGCCGAATGCGGTTGATGTTTCCCAGCGTCTAGTTCCAACATCGCGACTAGAATTGCCCTGTCATTAGCGGTTAGCGTCGTGCTTAGCTCACAAAGTTTGGGGGCCAGTAATTTCTCACCCGAGAGACCTAACATGTATTCAGAAGGACGTAAAAACCGCGAGAATCCCTCCGTAAGATAACGGTATAGGTGGCCCCGCTCTAAGGCCATGCGTTCCCTAACTTCAATGGGAAATACGTCGGGAGCTTGGTAACTAGAGTGATCTAAGTAAAACGCATTAGCGTGATGTAAATAAAACTCATTCCAACTAGTGTACTCATTTCGTTTTGCAAAAACTGGAACCAAGCTATAGAAGTTCTCCCATGTCACTTCGCTCCATCCAACGTACTCTCGGCACTTTTCGTTAATCGCTAGCCAAACGAAAGGGAACGTTTTTTCGGGTTGCGTGCAATATTCTGGGCCTTTGAGTGTGGAGGAAACCCGCGTTTGAAACGGAAAGAAAAACGGACTTATATCGGTCCGCAATCGAGCCAATAACGGCTCTAATTTGGCGAACAATAGCTCTGTCTTTTCGCGAATTTGCGTTACTCGCTGTATCGAGGATTTGTAGTGAATTCTTGCTTGATCCTCGGGACATTGAATCTCAGGTCTGAATGACTGAATATACGCTGTCTTGGTATCGCGGACATACCCTTGGCGTCCTTGCGTGCGTGGCGTGGGGATCAGATACATCTCCTCGATTAATAAATCGACATTTCTATATGCTTCATCCACCAAGGAACTCCAAGCGTTTTCCTTTGAGGCCAATAACCCATCGTCCTGCTGTTGACTTGCCATCTTTGCCCTTCGTTATACGGGCCGATCCATCCGGCCACGGCGGAAAGGTGACGCCAGCAGCCGGGTGAATCGTGCGGCCGGAGCTACCGGCCTACCCTTGGAAGCTATCGCGGGTCAGGCGACAGCCGAAACTAGCGGGCGACCAAACCCGCAGACGTCATTGTTCGCGATCATGCAACCGTTCGCAACGCACCTTCCAGCAACCTCTCAGACAATTGGCTTCTGATCACGCTAAATAGTTCACGCGTGACATACTTGGTTCAAACATCGCGGTAGGGGACGTGCCACGGGTCTTGAACATAAACGACCAACGCGTGAAGACTTGCGACGGCCGAACTTGTCCCTGTTCAGTCACATACGTTGCCAGTTTCCGCTCGCGGCGGATAATCCATTTTGCTGGCGTCAATCACGTAGGCGAGTAACGATAGGTCGTGAGAGAGCGACCTAGACATTCAGGCCACCCCTGGCACCGAAACGAGAAATTTGACATTTTGCGGACGTAGCAGGGTCAACGGTCTACTGTGACAATGGTGCTACGAATCTGCCCGCCCCCGATGACGAAGGCAAGAGAATTCATTTTGCCGCACGCATGGAACAAATTGGGGACAATAGGTCGTGCGGGTTCGAGACATAGTTTGCGACCACCCCGGCACCCTTTAATGGGTCCTCCGCTGCTGGATAATAGGATTGCGGTGTTCAAGAGCCCAGGCGGCGCAATACACAGTCCGTCCGGTAGCAATGTCGCGGGGTGAGGGGCCGTTGCGCCGGGTCCCTCCAAGAATCGAATTGTCTATCGCGGCAAAATCAGTCCTAATCGGTCGCGAGATAGTTAGTTAGCTCCATCAACTCGCGGGGTCAGGGGCCGCTACGCGCTCAACGGACGATCTCTCACTTCACGCCGGTGACCGTCCAGAGCATCAATGTCATCGATCGTGGACGGAGCCGCGACTCAATTGGTGGTGGTGGGGTCATGTTTCAAAAAGTGGGTGCCAGAGAGATATGCGCGGTAAGTCTCCCGCACCCGCCCGCGCCGCTCCCACGAAGGACCCGTCTAGTATCGGTCCGAGTGCTGAGAATCCATTTTGCTGCACGCTCGAGCGGAAACGGGAGCAATAGCTAGCGGGCCATGCATCGACCACAAATTAAACGCCCCATCTAGCCTCGAATTGGACGCAATGAGAATCGAATTCAAAAAGTTCATTTACTGGCTAAAATCACGCGCGCGAGCACGATAGGTCGCTTGCGATTCAACAACCACAAATCACCCACCCCGGGGGCAACAGCAAACATCCAATTTTGCGGAAAAGTACGCGTGCGGACTCAGTGTATCGAAGGTTGAACGCAAGACAGAATCTTCACACCCCCCGGGACTTCAATCCAGCTCGCAGAACCTTGCAGAACAGCATCGAAAACGATTAAGCGCGGTCAACGACTCGTGAGACTGGGAAGACACCTCGAATCTCAAACTAACGTTCGTTCTGATCCAATGCAGATTTCAATCCTCTTGCGATTGCAAGCACATCAGCTCGGGCCGTTTCGTCTAAATCAACCCACAGCGAAAACAACTCTGATAGCTTGGGATCGTTCAAGATTAAGCCTGATTGCCCTTCCTGTTGCCCCTCGGATTGCCCTTCATCGCGATTCACCAACGTACGAATTAATGGTCGCGAATCCAGTGGGGTGTACTCTCCGGAAAACACGTTTTTTTGCCGGCTGGAACGCAACAAGCGTTACTACCTCTTAAGGTGTGCGGCCCCGTTCAACGACTGATTTCATACTGTAAAAACCCAGTATGGAAGCAAAACGGGAGTTCCGCCGATGGCAAAAACAAAAGCCAAAGCACCTGCGTGCAGCTACCATCTCTCTGGTCAATCAGTTGTCCGAATCGACGGACAAGGTTTCTATCTTGGCGAGCATGATTCACCTGAATCCATTGCTCGCGATGCCTTCCTGATTGGCATCTACCAAGCGGGAAGAATGAAGCTCTCCGACGGTTTTGACGTTCGCTCAACCGACGTACAGGTTGAGTTTCTGCTTGGCCAAACTGGCTCACAGGCAATCGACCAAACGAATTAGCCTATCCTCGTGCGACACGTCACAGCGGCATTCAGGGACCACAGCAAGGATCGTTACGCTAACAGTCGAGCACAGCTTCACAAGCTGGACCAAGTGTGTGACGAACTTGACGAACACGATGGCAATACCGAGGCGGTTAAGTTTGGTCCCGTCGCTCTCAAGGTTCATCGAAGGCGTTGGATTGAACGTGGCTATACTCGCAAGTATTGCAATCGGCTGATGAACATCGTTGTGTGAATCTTCAAGTATGCCGTCAGCCATGAGTTGTTTGCAGAAACAACGCATAACGCAGTTCAGTGCTGCCCAATATCATCTTGTTAGGTTTTCGCCCCCACACGAAGCGCCTTCATGCGGGATGCGTCCATGTCGGTGGCTGTGTCAGGGTCGCGATTGACCAGATAACGCTGCACTGAAGGTGCAAAGAATAATGCGATGACACCGGCGAAATGACGAGCGCCCTCGGCCGTAAGCGACAGGGCTTCGCTCGTCCCATGCTGCCCACTCGTCTCGTGCATGAGCCCCTGGGACTTCACGAAGCTGACCTCGTCGGGGAATGCCTGCTCGAGGGTCTGTCCGAACTTAGCAGCGAACGCTCGGCGATCGATCTCGCCGAAGTAGAAGGCCACGGCGACAAACTTCGCCATCATGTGCGTCGAAGGCAATGCGTAGAGATCTTGGATGGGCAACCGACCGGCATCGACGGATCGCAGATAGGGCAGCAGGTTCTTACCGACGCTACCATCGTTGTAGCTGATGGTGGTGTGTGTGAATGTCTGGGCGCCAAGGCCGAGACCAAGGTATGGCGTGCCCTCAATGACTCTCTCGGTGAGATAGTCACTGGTACCGACATCGCCAGGGCGAGATGACTTTACTCGTCGGTGGACAAAGGTGTTTTTACCGGGGTTGGCCTCGTAGCCTGCTTCCTCAAGTACGGCGCGAGCAAGGGCAGCATGGGCCTTTGCCTGGGCGACCGTTACACGTGAGGCCTGGTGTGAGATTCGCGTGAGCTTGTAGCGCATGCGATAGAGCGTCACATACTCCGGATCAAGTTCGACGCAGTGACGCAGCGTTGCCTCGAGACTGTCTTCGCTCTGGTCGGCGAAACCATACATCACGTCGAGATTGAGGCGTTGGAAACCAGCGGCACGTATGTGGTCGACTGCGCGACGGTGGTGCTCGACACCGTTTTGGTCGCGGGCGAGGATCTTGAGGAGGTCAGGCTGAATGACTTGGACTCCCATCGAAATTCGCTCGATGCCGCACGCGTTGTAAGCCTCCAGCTTATCGGGCTCAGCAGCGGCGATACGCGGGGTGGTTTCGATGCTGATGCCGGCGTCGCCGACGTTAAAACGCTGACGCAGTCGCTCGACGATATCCGTGATGTCTTCTGGGGGAACGAACGAAGGTGTGCCACCGCCAATGTCGATGCCTTTGATGGTGCGAGCACAGCAGTCGTCGTCGAGGAGTGTCCCCCAGCGATCGATCTCGGTGAGCAGGGCATCTCGATAGGAAGCGGTGCCGTGAAGATCGCTGCCGCTCACCACCGTGTACTCGCAGAACGAGCATCGCACCTCGCAAAACGGAATGTGCACGTAAAGACAGAGATCGTCAACGTCCGCGAAGGCCGCTCTCGCCACGGCTTCGTGGTCACCACGCTGCACGCGGTAGGGCGACCATGTTTGCTCGTGGGCGATGGGATATGCGGTGTTGCTGATGTGGTGATTTCGCTCGCCAGCCTTGAAGACCTCGGCAGGCGGGAGTCTCTCTAAGTCGGCCTCAGCGGGTTCGCACCAGCGACGCGATATCGTCATGAGCCCTGTCTCTCCTCTCGCCGCAATGCGGACAAACCGCCAGCGAGGTTGCTGACATCCACAAACCCGAGCTGTCGCAAGAGACGCATGGCCAGCCACCCGGAACGACCGGTTCCGCAGTGCACCACCGTCGGACGCTTTGGATCAAGTTCGGTCCAGCGCTTGCGAAGCTCGGCAAAAGGGATGCGAATGGCATTATCCAGCCCAGGGTCTTCGCGCTGCCCGTTACGGACATCCACGATCTGCCAGTCACTTCGCGAACGCAGCTCCGTTGGAGTGATTGAACGACCGCCGCCAGCACGCTCCACCGATGCCAGGAGCCCTGCGGTATTCACAACGTCACGGACGCCACCAAACGCACCAGCAGCACAAAGGTCGAGGCTAACTAACCGCTCCACCGTGAGCTGGCCAACAATGGCAGTCGCTAACACGTCAAGTCTCTTGTCAATGTCACCGCCGCAGGCCTCCGCACCGAGCACCTGTCCCGTCGATCGCCGCGAGATGAGTTCCAGCAGTAGTGGCCGTGAGGCTGGAAACCACGAGTCGTGAGAACGTCCGGGCACTAAGCTCGTATCGACGTCATGATCACCGAATGCGGCCCGTGCCTCGTCAACGGAGAGACCGACTCGACCGACGGCGACATCACCAACTCGCACCACCATGGCCCCTGTGAACGGTCCGCAACTCGCAGATCCACCAGCAGCGTTCTCACCGGCCACTTGGGCCACCTTGTCGGCGATTGCCGCTTGGGCCCACCATCGATGCTGCCCAGTGATAGCGTCCGGTACGCTCACCGAAGCACCACATGCATAGAGGTCCGGAAACCCTTGCACCTCGGCACGTTCGTTGACTGCGACCGTGCCATCGCTTCGCAGGGGCACGCCAGCAGCAACCAAGAGGTCAGTGCGGGGGCGAACGCCCGAGCAAACGATGACGACGTCCGACTCCACGCTGCGACCATCTTCGAGGCACAAGGCCTTCACCACGATCGTTCCGTCGTCGTCGGTAGCTGTCTCGGCACCTACCACGGCGAGTCCTAACATGACCCGACCCTTGTCAGTGATCGCATTCCGCAGTGCACTCGCAACTTGGTTATCGCACCTTGCAAGAGGCGACAGTCGCCGCTCTATCAGCGTCACATCAAAACCAGCTCGGGTCAGGCCATCGAAGGCTTCAAGCCCGAAGCTGCCGCTGCCCACCACCACTGCAGTCCGCGCGCCCGTCGAAAAAGCAGCACCTAATGCCCGCGCATCCTCAAGGGTCCGGAGGTGATACACATTCTTGCCAACAACACCTGGCAGCCGGACGCTCTCGGCACCAATGGCAAAGATCAGGGCATCCCAGGCCAGTTGCTCAACGGCACCACTGTCACTGCGGACCGTGACAGTCCGTCCACCCAAGTCGATGGCGGTAGCCGCAGTCTTCAGACGGCTGTCGACGCCATAACTGCGTTCGAAGAAGCTCGCGTTCTCGCGGTCGAGTACCTCGAGGTTCGGGACCTCGCCCGAGAGATGGTGATGCAGACCAGTGAATCCAAAACTTAGATGCGTTCCACGCTGCACAATCGTGATTGCGGCATCCTCATTCAGCTCCCGCGCCCGCGCTGCGGCGGTGGGCCCAGCTTGATTACCGCCCAAGATGATAATGCGTCGACGAGCCATTGATCTCTCCTGCGTCGACTCGAGCCCGCCACTACGGTCGACATCGACGCTCCAGTGAATTGAACTAATTATTTCGACGAGTGAGTAGCTCGCTTTTTAACCAAACCCCTCAGTCCATTCAGCCAGCAGAGAGGCCAAGATATCTTATCGCACGCCGTACGGAGGGAAGGATTGACACTCCCCCTCCAATCAATGGTTCTACCACCGATTAGGCTTCGTCAGCAACCAGCACTCACACGAGCATCTGTTCCCGTTACAGATATGCAATGCGAATTCAGCATCCGTGGTAGCGACCAACTGCCGCACGTTGCTCAAGCAATTCTTCCACATTGCCTGGGATTTGGTTCGAACGCAGTTTTTGAGAGGTACGGCACCAGTGCGGCTGGCATTCGCGACGGGACTTGCGGGATCCAGCCTGACTTCTGAGATTATTTTAGAATTGACTACAAAATCACGTTCACACGCGCCATTGCATACTGTGCGCGTTCTTTTCATAACGTGAAATCCTTCATTTACAGCCTATTTGCTGAAGTTCATGACGCCCGATAGCCCAGGTCAGCACACGATTTCGGAAGCGTTTCTGCGGCTTTACACGCGCGAGCAGTTCCGGATTGCTGGCTTTGTGAGATCCCTGGTGGTCGATCCAGCGGATGCAGTTGATGTGCTACAGGAAACGAGCTTGGAACTTTGGCGCAGCTTTCCTCAATACGATCCGAATCGCGATTTTGTGAATTGGGCGTTTGGTGTGGCACGTCATCAAGTGTTGAAGCACTACCGTACCAAGCGTAGCGATCGACTGACGTTTAGTGACTCGATGCTCAGCGAGCTAGCGGATGAGACGGCGCAGATATTGTCCGATGAACAGCCGCAGTTTCAGGCTTTACGAGATTGCGTGAGGCACCTTACGGAGCGTCAACGCAAACTCGTTCGCGACTTTTACGCAAACGGAATGACCGCCGGTGAGATCGCCAAGCAGTGGGATCGCAACACACACGCGGTCTACAACTCTCTTCGCGAAATCCGGAAACAGCTGCAGAACTGTATAACGCTGAGGCTGCGAGAATCATGAACGACGATCTACGTGAGATGGCGGAAGGGTATCTCAACGGAACTTTGTCCGAAGCCGAGATGTCGCAATTGGAGAGTCTTCTGCGGAGCGATTCAGTTGCAAAGCGAGAGTTCGCGGGACATCTTGTGCTTCACGGTCAATTGGGCTTAGTCGCTGAGGAGCTAAAGGGATCTGAACCTCAGATCGTTGAACTCCAAGCGGCTGGTTCGATCGGTCAAACACATGTGCGGTCTATCGCTCTCAGTCAACAATCCGTCTGGCGGATGATGTTTGTGGTTGCCATCGCGGCAAGTTTGCTGGGGGCTATTGTTTGGTTTTCGGACAATCGAATCGAATCGGGTACCACAACGGAGTTTGCTTACGATCTTGCGCCCATTCCAATTCGCACGGTCGGATACGTTGACGCGGACCTCAATCAAACGTTCCTCGTGATTGCTGGATCGAACGCATCCAGTGGACGAGCGACGGAAATGCGTACCGATAATGGAACGACAGTAAGCGTTGCTTCTGATTCTCGTTACGGCTTCGCTTCCGAAACTTGCGGACTTTTGTATCGAGGCGAAGTCCTTGTGTCGTCTGTCGATTCAAACAGTGACTATTCCGTCGAGATGCAGCACGTGCGGATCTTGGGACGCAGTGCGAGTTTCCAGGTGCAACGAACTGACGACAATCTTGCTCGCATTGAAGCTATGGAAGGACAGATCGAGATTCAGACTCGTGCTCCGGGTCCACGCCTTTATTGGTCGTTCGACAGCAATGACGATCGTGAGAGGCAAACCATTCGCACGTTGCCACTGTTGTTCGGCGAGCATTTGGAGCGTGTTCCCGGACTGATTGGTCCCGGTGCTCTCGGGTTCACGCAGCGCAGCGGCGCATACGCCACCCTGGTTGGCGGAACCGAACCGCAGGTCGGAGGCGGGATGTTTTCGATGAGCGGTGGAATGTCAATCGAAGCAGTCATCATGTCCACGTGGGACGGTGCTGACGACAACCATGATGTAATCTTTCGCAAAGAAGATGGGCCGAACCGAATCCTTCTCAGCTTTCAGAACAATCAGCAGACGATGAATGACTTCGCCATGCCCAAGGTTCCGCGTGGACCGGTTCTATCGTTTGGGATCTTCTTGCGCGAACTTGGCTACAGCGAACTGGACATGCCACTGGACGGTAAAGACGGTCGCCCAACCGTTGCTCAGATCACGGACGGCAAACCGCATATGATTGCGGCATCCTACGATAGTTTTTCAGGCATCAAAGCGATTGCGATCGACGGGCAAGTTCGATTCTCGCACCAGTTTCCGGTCGGGCATTGCATTCAGAGTGGCGGCCCGAAGCCAGCAATGATTGGCGGCTGGCGAAAACGTGAAACGTTTAGCGGCGTCATCGATGAACTTGTGATCTATGACTATGCCTTGTCGGATGACGAGATCGCAAATCACTATGCGTTGTCCCGTCAGGGGAAACACTGGATTGCCGATTCGCTGGATGAACAAACAAACTGGAAAACCATCGAAACCATTTCACCAGGCAATCGCTTCGAGTTGAAGCTTTCCACAATCAAAAAGACGTTCGAATGATTGGTATCCGAATGAAACCCGAGTTTACAAACGTCCTGTTTGCCGTCGCGATACTGTGCAGCTATACGGCTCATGCAGCCGCGCCGCGACCCAATGTTGTGATGATCATTACCGACGATATGGGGTTTTCAGACCTTGGTTGTTATGGCGGGGAAATTGAAACGCCGAACATCGATGCGCTAGCCAAACAAGGGACAAAGTTTTCACAGTTCTACAACTGTGGTAAGTGTGAACCGAGTCGCGCGGCGTTGACGACCGGCCACCAGTTCTGGACGCACGACGAGAATGTCGCGGTGCGACGCGACAGTCCGAATTTTGGTGAGATCATCCAGGCGGCTGGTTACCGAACGATGATGGTCGGTAAATGGCACTGTGATGGCGTACCGTTCGAGCGTGGATTCGATCGTCACTTCGGATTCATGGGTGGCGGCACGAATTTCTTTCTCGGCGATGATTCGTTCACTCTCGATGGGAAGCCTTGGTCGGTTCCCAAAGACGACTTCTATGTAACGACATCGCTCTCGCAATACGCTGAGACGTTCATCCGCGAAGAGCATGCGGAACACCCGGATCAACCGTTCTTCATGTACTTGGCTTACAACGCGCCGCACGCGCCGATTCAGGCGCCTGCGGATCAAGTTGCCAAGTATCGTGGCAAGTATCTCAAGGGATGGGACGTGATACGTAAGGAGCGATTTGAAAGACAGCAGGCGATCGGACTCGCTGGTGCCGGTTGGAACTTCCCCGACCGACCAGCGAACGTACCCGGTTGGGATTCACTGGACGAGAAATCGCGAGATTTTGAGGACTTGCGCATGGCGACCTACGCCGCCATGGTGGATTGCGTCGATCAAGGCATCGGGCGTGTGACGAGAACACTGGAAGAACTTGGCATCGCCGACAACACACTCGTGATCTTCATGAACGATAATGGAGCCAGCCCTAACGATCGTGTACGTCGTGGAAACTTTGGCGAGCCACAGACAACCTGGAACGTCGGCGTCGGCTGGGCACACGCATCCAATACTCCGTTAAAATACTACAAGCGAACCCAGCACAGCGGCGGCGTCACAACTCCGTTCATCGCTCATTGGCCAAATGGAATTAAGCCGCAGACGGAGTTCATCGATCAACCGCTTCACATCACGGATATCCTACCAACACTCATGGATCTCACTGGGGCCGAGTATCCTCAATCCTTCGGTGGAAAACAGCATCCGCCGCTCCCGGGGCGTTCATTCGCCAAGGTACTTACCGACGGCGAGACGCTTCCGCCCAAGACGCTCTACTTCTCGCTGTTCAACAACATGGCGATTGTCGATGGTGGCTGGCGAATGGTCACCGCTTACGACCAGCCCTGGCAGTTATACGACCTCACGAACGACAGAACTGAAACTCGCGACCTGGCGACTGCCCAGCCCAAGCGTCTGCAAGAGATGCTGGAGCTACAGAAGGCTTACGCGTCACGCCCTGACGTGCGGTTGCGACTCAAGGGCGGCGAGCGTGAGCCCGAGTATGCGCCGATTTACAGTGCCGATGGAAAAATCGGACCGGGAGCACGCGAAAGCATTCCCGATGAAAAGGCCTCGATGTCGCGTGTCAAGCTTCGCGCGCAAGGCATCCAACTGAACAGTGAGAACAAGTAGACATCAATGAAAAACATCATCACTTGTTTCGTCAGTCTTATCGTCAGCCATCCGACAATCCAGACGACCTTTGCGGACACCCACTCTCGCGAGATTCCGCGGCAAACTGAAGCGACAACAGTTAAACCCGTGCTGACAAATCTCTGTGACAGCTTGTTGCAACGATTCTTTCGCAGGTAACACATTCAAACTCCCATGTTATTCCATCGCGTCAGCGTCATTGTTCTCGCATTGTTCCTGATGAGCGGTGTTCTAGACCCCGGACTCGCAAGCGAACGTCCCAACGTGCTCATGATCGCAATCGATGATCTCAGCGACTACGTTTCGATTCTTCAGGATCACCCCGGCATCAAGACGCCTCATTTTGATCGGCTTGCAAAGCGGTCGCTGAATTTCACTCGCGCTTATTGCGCCGCACCGTTATGCCAACCATCACGTGCGGCGGTAATCACCGGGATGGCACCGCACCAAACGGGCATCTACGACCTCGGTCATTCGATGACCAATTCCCCACCGGCCATGGCGGCCATCGGGTTGGAAGAACAGTTTAAACGTCACGGATATGACACCTACCAAACGGGGAAACTCTATCACGCCGAACCGACGAAACGTGCCTGGCCCGCAGAGCGAATGAAATCGGCATGGACGGAGATGAAAGAGCCGTTCAGCGACCACGGCCCGATGTTAGCTAACGGCAACACGATCATGGGGCGCGGAATCTCAGCCATCGGTCCGGCTCCAGGTGGTTTGGCGACAATGCCCGATGTCGCCTGCCTTAAGAATACACAGGGGTGGCTCGCTCAACAGCATGACAAGCCATTCCTGATCGTGCACGGCATCAACATGCCTCATGTCGCCTTTGTCGTACCGCAGGAATTCTTTGACCTGTATCCGCTCGACGAGATCGTGGTTCCGGAAGTGCCATTAGACGACATCGAGGATCTCCCCAATAAGATGTGGGTCGAGTCCAGGCAGTTTCGGAAAGTCCGCGACAGCAAAAACGGCTGGAACCAGATCATGCAGGCTTACATGGCGAGCATCAGTTTCTGCGATTGGGTGCTGGGAGAGCTTCTCGATTCACTCGATTCCAGCCCGTATGCAGACAACACCATCGTCGTGCTCTGGTCCGACCACGGATACCACATCGGCGAGAAAGAACGTTTCGCAAAACGTGCTCTGTGGACACAGACGTCGCGTGTCCCGTTTCTGATTAGCGTTCCCGGCATGACGACCGCAAGCAGGAATTGTGATGCGTCGGTCAGTCTTTTGGATATCTATCCGACGCTTTATGAATTCTGTCACTTCGATCAAAACGTGCCGCAAACGCTAGCAGGACACAGCCTCCGGTCACTCCTCCAGAACCCTAATCACGGTTGGCCACATGTGGCAGTGACTTCCCACGGTGAAGGCAATGCCGCTGTCACCGACGCACGCTACCACTACATCCAATACGCCGACGGCAGCAAAGAAGTGTACGATCATCAGACTGATCCGCGTGAGTACAACAACCTAGCTCAACAGCCGAATCTCAAGCCCGTGATGGAGCGGCTAGCTGAATCGATACCAAAGTCCTGGATTCGCGCGGACAGCAAACGCCGTGACTTAACCGCAGAAACACCCGGTACCAAAGAGGAATAATATTGTGGCTTTCAAATCGAAAATGGTTGCGCGCATGTTGAAGTGTATCACCATGTTTCTTCATCTCGCTGAGGTGATCGTCGTCCTCGCGCAGCGGAAAAATCTTCTGAGACGCATTGTTGCTTTCTACGTTGCTTTCTACGTTGCTTTCACAGCTTTCCAACTGAACGTCGCTGCCACCGAGACGCGACCGAATGTCGTGTTTGTGCTTGTCGACGATCAACGCAACACATCGCTCAGTTGTGCCGGGCATCCGCAAATCAAGACGCCAGTGATTGATGAACTGGCTCGTCGGGGTGTTCGTTTTGAAAATGCCTTTGTGCAAACACCGATCTGCATGGCCAGCCGCGCGAATCTCTTCACGGGGCTGACGACGACCACGCACGGCTTCCACGGAAACCCTGGGAACCCCGTGAGTAAAGAAAACCTTGAATCGAGTTTTCCGACGCTGCTTCGAAAGGCCGGATACCAAACCGGGTTTTTCGGCAAGCAACATGTGAAGTGGGAAAAGGGCGTTGACGGGATGCAGGAGATGTTCGACGTTCACGAAGTCTTGCATCGCAATCCGTACTTGAAAAAGATGCCTGACGGGAGCCTTCGTCACGTCGATGAGATCATCGGCGACAAATCGGTGGCGTTTGTCGAGTCGCAATCGGCGAAGGATCCGTTCTTTCTGTACATGAGTTTCAACATTTCGCATGCGGAAGACGGCGATCGACGGCCAGGATATCACTATCAATGGCCCGCTGCGGAGGACGGGTTGTTTGAAGATATTGAACCGCTGCGTCCCAACCTCGACGACCCCAAGTACTACGCTGCTGCTCCCAATTTCCTCAAAAAGTCATTGAATCGAGAACGCTATTTCTGGGGCTACGACACGCCTGAGAAATATCGTGATAACCTGCGTGGGATTTATCGAATGCTTTCCGGCATGGACCGAATCGTGGGACGGGTGTTGGCGACTCTCAAGGAAAAGGGCTTCGATGAAAACACGATCGTTGTCTACTCCGCCGACAACGGCTACTACATGGGCGACCGCGGTTTCCAAGGCAAGTGGTCGCACTTTGATCAATCGCTGCATGTGCCATTGGTTATCTGCGACCCCCGAATGAAGCCGAAAAACCGCGGACGCGTCATGGATGAGACCGTGACCAGCCTCGATATTCCCGCAACGATTCTTGACCTAGCTGGCTTGACTGTACCGTCGAAGTATCAAGGCGTTTCGCTGAAGCCGTTCATCGAGGGCGAATCGCCGAAAGATTGGCGAACCGACTTCTACTGCGAACACCATTCTGGCAATGCGAAGCTTCCGAGATGGTTTGGCGTTCGCGACGATCGCTACACCTACGCCAACTATTACAAGGACGACGTGGAACTGCTTTATGACCGAGACGTGGATGCGACTGAATTGGTCAATGTGGCTGGAGATTCGGAGTACAGCGAAACCCTTGAGCGACTTCGCGAACAAGCATTGAAATACAAAGAAGAGTATTCGAGGCAATAAGACCATCACAAATGCTCGACTGTCACGCTCTTCACTTCAAACAACACAATACAAGTAACAGAGAAATGAGAAATGAGTAGAATCCTCTTGACAAGTGCCTTTGTCGGATTGATCGCGGTTCCGTTCGCATTGGCGGCTGATACTGAAACACTATTCAACGGCAATGATCTTTCCGGCTGGAAAGGTATTGATGGTTTTTGGAGCGTTGAGGACGGCGCGATTGTTGGTGAGACAACGAAGGACAAGAAAATCGAAGCCAACACGTTCCTGGTGTGGCAGGACGGCGATGTTGATGACTTTGAGTTTACGGCAAAGGTGCGATTCAAAGGGAATAACTCGGGTGTGCAGTACCGCAGCAAGTTTATCGACGAGGCGAACTTGGCACTGATGGGTTACCAGATGGATTTGCATCCGAGCGAAAAGTTCTTTGGCATGTTGTACGGCGAAAAGTATGGAAGCCGAGGCAAGATTGCGACACGTGGACAGAAAATTGAAATCGATGTGAACTCAGCGGTAAAGCAGATCGGAAAAGTGGGTAACGACGAGAAGTTTACCGACTGGCAGTGGAATGACATCCGCATCCTTGCCGTCGGCCATCGACTGATTCATCAAGTCGGCGGCGTGACGACCATCGATGTTACCGACCATCATCCAGACGCGTTGTCCAGCGGCAAACTGGGACTGCAATTGCATAAAGGGCCCCCAATGCGAGTCGAATTCAAAGACTTGAAGTTGAGGCGGTTGGACAAGAAAGACAGCCAGAAGATGCTGAAGCAGTTTACAGCGACTCCAGCAACGGTCGGTCAAAAAGGCAACGAACCTCAAGTCGCGGCGCCACCGGCTAATGACGCGGGAGGTTCCCGAAACCGGGCGACCGAGATTCGCGGGTTGAGCGTGGCCGAAGGTTTCAAAGTCGAAAAGGTTTACTCGGTGCCCAAGGCGACTCAAGGGTCATGGGTTTCAATGACCATCGACGACAAAGGACGATTCATCGTATCGGATCAAGGCGACAAGGGGCTGTTTCGTGTGACGATTGATTCAGACGGATCGCCGAGCGTGGAAAAGATGCCTGTGGATCTATCGAGCGCTCAAGGATTGCAGTGGAAATCAGGTTGTCTTTATGCATCGATTACCGGCCAGGGCATGTTCCGTGTGACCGATTCGAACGGCGATGATTTACTGGATCACGCAGAACTTCTATCGGCGTATTTTGGTAAAGGCGAACATGGTAATCACGCCTTGGTTGACACCGAAGACAGCGAACAGCTCTTTGCCGTATCTGGAAACCAAACGCCACTGCCCGCGGCTGACTCGATCGTTCGACGCTGTAATCCATCGTTGAAGGAAGACCTATTCTTGCCGCGACAATGGGATCCGCGCGGCCACGCTGCAGGCATCTTGGCGCCAGGAGGTTGGGTGACGCGTTTCGATCCCTTGAGTAAGACTCACGATCTCTATTGCTCAGGATTTCGTAACGAGTATGACGTGGCACTGAATGCGCACGGTGACTTGTTTACGTATGACGCCGACATGGAATGGGACCTCGGATTGCCATGGTATCGACCCACTCGGATTTGTCACGTTGTCAGCGGGGGCGATTACGGATGGCGCAGCGGTTCAGGTAAGTGGAGAGAGTACTATGAAGACAGCTTGCCACCGTTAGTCAATATTGGCCCGGGGTCACCAACGGGAGTTGTCAGCGGTCGAGGTGCAAAGTTTCCTGCGAATTACCAGCAAGCAATCTTTGCACTCGACTGGACTTACGGTCGGATATTGGCGATTCACTTAACTCCCAACGGCGCCGGCTATACAGCAGAAGCAGAAGACTTCATCTCTGGCCCGGCACTGCCTGTGACGGACGCGGTCGTTGGTACAGATGGTGCTTTGTACGTTACCACGGGCGGTCGCGGTACGGATTCCGAATTGATTCGCGTGGTCTACGCTGGCAAAGCCCCCACGGATCCAGCGACAACGGCCATGTTGACGGACGCAGCAAAAACGCGGCGGCGATTGGAAGCGTTTCATGGTGTCGTTGATTCATCGGCGGTAAGATTGGCGTGGCCGCACCTTTCGAGCAGCGACCGATTTCTGCGTCATGCTGCACGGATCGCTATCGAATCACAACCGGTCGAGTCCTGGGCCGAAAAAGTTTACTCCGAGGAAAACTCGCAAGCACGAATCACATCTGCCGTTGCTCTCGCCCGAATGGGAACGTCCGATCATCGTGATCGGCTGTTGAACAGCTTGAATGAACTGCCAATGGCGAGCCTTCCGGTTTCGCGGCAATTGGGACTACTCCGAGCCTACGAGCTTGTGTTGGAAAGAATGGGCATGCCATCGGACCAGCAACGCGAACAGATGATTAGATCATTTGACGAATTAGTGCCGTCTACGCATGCGGATGTTGATTTCGAACTCCTGCGATTGCTGGTTTTCCTGCGAGCGCCAAGTGCACCAGCGAAGGGGATGCAGTTGATCGCCCAGCGTGGCGAAAGCAAGCCAGTTACGTGGAGCGGCGTTGAGAAGTTGAACGCTCGCTACGGGAACACGTTGAAACAAATTACGAAGAACCCGCCGCCCACCGAAGCCATCGATATTGCATTTACTCTTCGTAATGCTCGCAACGACTGGACACCCGAACTTCGACGACAATACTTTACGTTTCTCAACACAGCCGCCAAAGCCAGCGGTGGAGCCAGCTATCCGGGATACTTGACCAACATTCGCGAAGAATCGTTGGCGACATGTAGCGACGCTGAGCGAACCGCCTTGGCCGATTTGACTGGTGAAGACTTCAATCCGGTTCCAGACTTCGACATTTC
The DNA here is from genome assembly GCA_041749955.1 of Pirellulaceae bacterium. Classification (GTDB taxonomy): domain Bacteria; phylum Planctomycetota; class Planctomycetia; order Pirellulales; family Pirellulaceae; genus JBBSJZ01. The sequence goes on from JBGTAI010000099.1 coordinate 36,020, forward strand.
GCCGCCAGTCGGTCCAGGCCAACAATGGACCGTCGAGGAGGCTTTGGCGGCGACCGAATCACTCAACCCGAAAAAATTGAACTACGAACGTGGACGAAGCCTATTTCACTCGGTGAGCTGTGGAGCCTGCCATCGCTTCACGGGACTTGGCGGCGGCGTTGGACCGGATCTGACGAGCGTTCCCAACAAGTTCACCAAGCAATACCTTGTGGAAGCGATCATCAATCCCAGCAAGGACATTTCGGATCAATACCAAGCTCAAACGGTTTTAACCTCCGGTGGACAAGTTCTGAGCGGGATCGTGATCGAGCAAGACCCTGAGACCATACTGATCTACACATCGGATCCGAAAGTTGAACCCCGTCGAGTGTCGACCGACGATATCGAAGAGATCCGACCCTCCCAAGTATCGCAAATGCCAAGCGGATTGCTCGATCGAATGAACGCAGACGAGTTACGTGACCTGATGGCGTACATTCTTTCCGGCGGCGAAGCCAATCACAAAATTTACCGGGGAAGAAAATAGTCGCGACGAACAGCAGCGAAAAAGAGATCGGTAAAGCCCGGCGTTTCTTTGAAACGCCATTGCTCACGGAGGGACTACAAAATCGGGATTCTCACTTCGTACCGCAAGATTATTGGCGCGGCGCGCAACCCTTCGCTACATAGTCGCTACGTATTGGACGGTGAAGACTTGCGCAATTGTTGCGATCGGCTGGTCGTTCCACTTGGCCCCTAATGGTCGACTCTATTTCGGCCATCGCAAGGGCTGCTGCTCGATTTGTCCCAGTGTCCGCACGCATTTTGCCCCTTGCCTGGAGTGACCCTGTGGGTTTACCCACTCAATCCAGCTCAAGACGAAATCCAAGGCCACCGAGCTTGACCGCAATGTTTCTGCATCGAAACTGGCGTAGAATTCAAGCACGGCAGCTAGATCGCCCGCCTGTTGTTGGAATTCAACGTTTCTATGGATGAACCGATGATTAAGAATGCCTTTTTGTTGTTAGTGCTCGTTACCGTTAACGCGTCGTGCGTTGGTGCCGTCGAATTCGAAACCACGCTCTTCGAAGACGAATTCTCGGGACCGACGCTCGATAAGGAATGGGGGAGCTGGAAGAGTGAGTCCGTCGTGCGAGATGGAGTACTGGTTGGAATCACGCCCGAAGATGCCGACCACCCTTCAGTGAACACAATCGAATTCGCGCCGCAGGCGGACCTGGAGGTGTCGGTGTCGTTCCAATTCCACGGCTCCCCAAGCTTCTCGGTCATGATCCGAGATTTGGAATACAAGGGATCGCACGCCGGTCATATTTGCCACGTTGCCGTCAGTCCTCAATCGGTGACCCTTTACGACGGAAAGACGGGTCAATTCCGTAAGGACATTCGGGACAAACGACAGGCCGGAGAGAAGCTGGACGCTGCCACCGAAGCGATACTCAAAGAGAAAACCTCACGCAACGCAATTAAGCTTGATCCAAAAGCTTGGCACGATCTGGTCATTCGAATCGAAGGTGATGTACTGGAAGTTTCGATCGATGGCGTGAAGGCTGGGCGACTACAATCCGAAGGCATCGCGCACCCATCCAAATCTAACATGAATATCACAACAGTGAATCGCGAAGTCCACTACGACCACTTCGCGCTTCGCGCTCACTAGAAATTGCCGATGTCACTTTATGCTGAATAGGTCGCGCGTCTGCGCATTCTTTGTGCGTGCGACGCTTGACCTCTCTTCGACGCGTCTTGGGTGAGAAAAGCGGATGTCGATTATGCCATAGCGGCACTCCGGTTGGTCCAATCCACTTTTTTGTTTTCCTATCCGACTAATCAAGCTGGGTTGATTGGGTCGGCTAAGCAGGAGAAAAATGGGGCCACCAGTAATTGTATTAAGGTTGCTTCAGGTTGGGTAGTTTAGTGACGCAAACCTTGCAAAGAGGAGCCTGTTCATGCCTCGAAAACCGCGCTACGAAGTTGCTGATCCGGCGGTGTCTAGCGACAATTAAATTTCCCTTTCCGCGACAATTAGAAATCCGCTGTTGAGTCGCTGGGTCGGGTTTCACGCGATTGCGTTCCCCGGCTCAGCGACAATTAGAATTCCCCTCCTCGGGGAGATCATCGCACCAT
>JBGTAI010000100.1:0-29754 GCA_041749955.1 Pirellulaceae bacterium
ATGGTGCGATGATCTCCCCGAGGAGGGGAATTCTAATTGTCGCTGAGCCGGGGAACGCAATCGCGTGAAACCCGACCCAGCGACTCAACAGCGGATTTCTAATTGTCGCGGAAAGGGAAATTTAATTGTCGCTAGACACCGAAAGTGCTGGCCAGAGTTTCTGTCCCGCTTGCGTAATGAAACTCGTCCTTTCGCCGAGTGATTCTGAATTAGCAACCGGTTCGCTCGACATCACTCGCTCCATTGCGATCAGCCAAAGCTCCGTGGTCCCCACTGAGTTGAGTGCGGACTTGGAGCCAGGGACCGAATTCGGAGACTACGAGATCATCAAGCGTCTCGGCCGTGGTGGCATGGGTGTTGTGTACGAGGCGGAGCATCACCCAACCTCGCGGCGCATGGCTTTGAAAGTCATGGGACATTCTCTGGAAGATCGCCAGGCACGGGCACGGTTTCTTCGTGAAGGGCGACTTGCGGCATCGATCAATCATCCGAACAGTGTTTATGTTTACGGAACGGAAGAGATCGAAGGACGACCAACCATCAGCATGGAGCTGGTTGATGGCGGGACACTTCAGCAGTTGGTTCGAGATTCAGGGCCCATGCAGACCAAGGCAGCGGTCGACGCAATCTTGCAGGTCATCGATGGGCTGGAGGCGGCTCATCAGGTGGGTGTGCTGCATCGCGACATTAAGCCGAACAACTGTTTCGTTGATCTTGCTGGTGCCGTAAAGGTTGGCGATTTTGGATTATCAATCGCCACGACGGGAGGCGATGGATCGGCGTTGGGTAACGAGCACAAATCACAGACGGAGATCACCCAAATTGGCTCGTTTCTTGGCACGCCCGCGTATGCTTCGCCGGAGCAACTTCGAGGAGAACCGCTAGACCATCGCAGCGATATCTACGCTGTCGGGGTGACTTTGTTTTTCTTGCTAACAGCAAAGGTTCCGTTTGCTGCAGACAACATGATTCAGTTGCTCGCACGCGTTCTCGACACTGCCGCGCCGTCAGTGCGCATGATTCGTGATGACGTATCGGATGAACTGGGTCATGTAATTACCAAGTGCTTGCAGAAAACGCCGAGCGACCGATTCGCGTCCTACTCGGAGTTACGCAAGGCGTTGTTGCCATTGAGTTCACGCGTGCCCGTGCCAGCAACCATCGGTAGCCGATTTCTCTCGGGTGCATGTGATATCGCCGTGATTTCGGTCACAATGTCACCCATCACGTACCTGTTTATGGCATCAGGCCCAGTGTCTCCAGGGGAGCCGCTTGTGGGAATGTCGTCGGTGTTGACGTCATTCGGCTCGATCATCGCCATGTGCATCTACTTTGCCGCTTGTGAATGGAAGTATGGAAAGACGATTGGGAAATGGCTGTTCGGTTTACAAGTCGTGCAGGGCCAATCCAACCCCGGAATCAAATCAGCACTAATTCGTTCTTGTATCTATGTCGTGACACCGGTCATTCCTGTTTTCTTGCTAACCCTGTTCCAGCTGCGCACGAATACCGTGTTTCACTCTGGATGGTCCGTAGTTCCGGCGATGATTGTCGGTTGGACACAGTACATTTTGAAAGCGGGCATGTTCGTTACATCGCGGCCGAGCAATGGATATGCCACGATCTACGACTTGACTTCTGGGACTCGAGTGATCCAGGCTCTCACGGTACCGGCAACGAGAACCAAGCCATCCAAAGTGGAGACGTTTGAGCCTGATGCGGGGACCAAAATGATTGGTCCGTATCACGTGTTGCAAGAATTAGGAAAGACGAACGCTGGACAACTCCTGCTCGGCTATGACGCCAAGTTGCTTCGTCGGGTTTGGATTCATCAAAGTAACCATGGCGAATCGCATGACTGGCTTGGCGATCGATCTCTATCTCGGCAAACTCGTTTGAGATGGTTGGGAGGCCAATCGAACGACGGCCAAGCTTGGGACACATACGAAGTCGTCTCGGGGCAAGCGTTATTATCCGATGATTTAGTCGACTTAGATTGGCCAACCGCGGCGAGAGCGATTGCGGACTTGAGCGAGGAGTTGGCCATTGCGACGAAGGAAGCCAGTTTGCCGAGAGGTCTGTCGGTCGAGAATGTGTGGATCAGCGATTCGGGCCAAATCAAGATTCTTCCGTTCGCGATCCCAAACGCGAAATCAACGGAGGAACTACCGGATCGAAGCGACGAACCGTCTCGCGATGTTGCGACGCAGCTACTGCGAGATACAGCGAAAATCTATCTCGAACATTTTGGGCCGACCAAGACCGGCGATCTCGGGATGTCCTTGTCCGACAGGCATGACTTGGGCCAAATCACAACTGCATTGAGCATTGGCGAGGCACAGACCTCGATTCGCAGGCTCATCTCCAGGCGACCGATTCGTTTGCGATATCGCATTGCTGGAATGGTCGCTGCGACGCTGGTGTTGCCTCTGTTCACCGTGTTATCGATGCTGATGATGTCCATGATGTACAGCCGTGAAGAAGCCGCGATGCCAGAGATCGGCCAATTCAAGGAAGCAATTAAAGTTCATGACCACGTCGCCGTGGGTCCACCATATTTTAAGATCGAGCGACTTCAAGCGGTCAAGACCTACATCAACGGAAGTTTTCGAGACGTGTACCACGACCCCGCTCGCATGGGTTCCATTTATGGACAAACGCAATTTGGTGGATTCAGAGATGGGCAACTCGAGAGCTTCTTTTCGAAACCAAGTCCTTCACGCGAGGATTTGGAGATAGCACGACGCGAGTACGAGACCATTCGAAGCGAGCTGGATATGCCTGACGTGAAGCTATCCATTGGACCCGCTCTAAGCCCAGACAACTGGATTTTTTGGACCTCGATTGCTTGGTTAGAAACGACTTGGTTGCCGAGCCTAATCACAGCGATACTGTTTCGCGGTGGCGTCTTGCTCCGAATGTTTGGGCTGACTCTTGTCAATCAACGCATGCAACCAGCGTCGCGATTACGAGTTTTCCTCAGGATGTTGGCGACGGGAGTAGTACCGTTTCTGATCATTGCTGGATCCCTCGCACTGTTGCCACAATACTTCAGGATTGCTCACCAAGAAACACTTGTGTTGTCCGCGATCGGTCTTGTAAGTGTCGCTTGCTTGGCGATCGTGATCTACCGCAGCCGCAAGCGATTTTTCAGTGACCGATTCGCTGGAACCTATGTGGTCGCTCGGTAGTTGAGACGGAAAAGCAAGTGTCTTGCGTCCACTCACGGTGACTCGCGAATAACGCGAATAGCGGTACAAGAGGCGGAGGGCGATAAGTGCGGTAGCGATACGTGCAGTATATTGCGGACATTCAAGTCGGAACGCGGAACAGTAAAGGATTTCAGAGATGGGAAACACAGTGAATGACGCGGTGACAGCTCGTTCGACGGGTTCGGTTCGTTATGACAACACGGGGCGAGTGGTGATTGTCACGGGTGGAAGCAACGGCATTGGCAAGGCATTGTGTGACGGGTTTGCGGCGAGCGGTGCTACGGTCGTGTGTGCGGATGTGGCGGAGGTGCCGAGTTCGGGAAACGCGGAGCGAGTTGCGTTTCGTCGAACCGACGTTTCGTCGGAGACTGACTGCGAAGCGGTCGTGCGATGGACTGTCGAGACGTATGGTGGTCTTGATGTGCTGGTGAACAACGCTGCGATCCAGCCCAAAAGTTCTTATGTCGCGGCGGGGCAGTTGGAAGGCAATGACCTCGAGCGGATGACCGGTGTCAACTTCTTTGGTTACGCGTACATGGCGAAGTATGCCTTGCGACAAATGAAGCTGCAACAAAGTGGCGTGGTGGTGAATCTTGCCAGTGGCCAGGGGCATCGCACGGCACGTCAGGTGTCTGTCTATGGACCGATTAAGGCAGCCAACATATTGCAAGCGATGCAATGGGGCGTCGAGTATGCTCGCGACGGGATCCGAGTCGTTTCAGTCTCCCCAGGAGCGATCGACACGCCGATGGTTCGTGCATCATTGGAAGCTCAAGGCGGGGAGGCGGCGCTTGCGAATCGGCATCCAATCGGTCGCATTGGAAAGCCTCAAGAAGTTGCTCACGCCGTCTTGTGGCTCGCAAGCCCAGACGCCTCGTTCGTCACGGCAACAGACCTGGAAGTCGACGGCGGACTGGGCGCGTTCGGTGCATTTGCCGATCCCTTCGATCACTAGTTCAACACTAGCTCAACACGGTGCCCTTGACCGCGGGAAGGTACAGTGTGAAGTCGATGCGGCGTAGTGCGATGTCAATGATCAAGAGGCTTGCGGCGACAGTGAGAAGCCATGGCCAGAGTGGCGTTGGTCGAGTTGCTCTGAGGTCTGTCGGCGCGAAGATGTCTGACACGGAGGCATCGAACTTTCCGCCAGAGGCGTTTGCCACTTGGCGAAGCAGCTCCTCGTTCGTGGGACGGATGCGTAGCTCGTCGCTGTAGCCACGCATGATCCCTCGCGATTGACGATAGATGGTTTGCCCATTTTGTTTCACCGCGAATTCCATGTGATACGAACCAGGCTGGGAGAGTTCAAAGTCGCTCACGTAACGACCTGGCGCAGACTGGCTCATCGCCAGCGATTGACGTTGGAGCTGGGGGTTAATAACAGTCAACTCGACATCGGCATCGTTAAAGAACTGCCCCACATCGTTGACTGCATCGACTAGCACGCTTGCGTTGTCGGAGTTGCGAGCAACTTGGACTTGGATGCCGCGCGTATCGCTCTTGCGCATGATTTGCCGAATGACTTGAGTCCAAAACTTGCCATACCCAGGCCACGTCAGCCATTCGGCGGCCCAGCGAGATTTGGCATCGGACGTAAAGGCTGCGGTCATGCCAAGACCATATCGCCACCATACCAAGAGCGGGTCACCTTTCTCAGTCGCTAGGATCACTTCGGCGGTCGGCTTTGGACGTGTCATCACGTAGCCCAATAAGAACGGAGCCGACTCGAGCTCCAAGTCAGCGAGCGCGTGTGTCGCCCGGATCACTTGTGGAATGAAGGGCTGTTCGTCGATCGCGGATTTGCTCGCCGTTACGGTTTCTTTCGCAAAAATCTGTGGGACTTGAGCTGGATCACTCGTGAAGTAATAGCGTCCTTTACCCACGCGCGCGATCTGTTCCAACAAGCTTGTATCGGAACCATCGCCAACAGCAACAGTCGAAACGGTGATTTTGGCAGACGACATTTGCTGGGCCATGCCCTCGAAATCGCCGCCGCTGGAAATACCATCCGTCAGCAAAATCACATGTTTCAATTTCGCGGATGCCGTCATCAACATTTCGAACGACATCTCCATCGCAGGATACATCGAGGTTCCGCCGCCAGCTTCGATACGAGCGATCTCGTCGCTGATTTTCATCGCACTCGTGGCGGGTTGCATTTCGCTGATGACGTAAGTCTCACCATCGAAAGCCAGCACTGCGACTTGATCTCGACGTCCGAGCAGTTCAACCGCAGAGCGAGCAGCCGACTTGGCCATTTCAATGCGGTCGCCGCTCATCGAACCGGATTTGTCGATGACAAGGACCATTGCGAGCGACGGCTTCTGTTTCTCTTTCTCGAAATCGCTGCGAACTGGCAAAACTTCTTCGAGCGTGCTTTTGTAGTAGCCACCCAGGCCAAATGAAAGTTCACCACCGAGCATGATGAACCCGCCACCGAGTTCCTGGACCCAGGTGCGAGCGACCTGCATTTGTTGCTGGGTGATTGAGGTCGCGGGAACATTCGACAGCATCAGACACTCGTAATTCTGTAGATCGGCGAGCGTTTCTGGCATCCCTTGCGGCGGGCGAACATCGACTTGGATCCCTTCGTCTTCTAGGGCGTATGCAAGTTCGCGAATCAAGTTGGGATCGCTTTCGATGATCAGCACACGTGGTTTGCCGGAGGCATAGACGAGTCCCGCGTCACTATTGTTATCCAGAAGCGTGTCTTGCTTGAGTCCAGAAACACGGACGCTGAACGCCGCCAGCCGATCGCGTTCAATCGACTGTTGAAATCGAAAGCGGTTCTCGCCCAATTGCAGTTTTCGCGTTTCACTAATCACTTTGTGGTCGCCACGAAAGACTTCGACTAGCCCTTCGTCTTCGTGGTTCGATTGGATCACGACATTGACGAAGAACGGCTCCCCTTCACGCACTTCGGCTGGCACGTTCACTTCAGCCACCTGGACCTCTGGCTCAGTCAGCGTTGGCAAGGGGATCGTGGTGATTGGAATGCGACTTTCGGCGGCAGCGGCGATCGCGTCACCGGTGGTTTGGTTACCGTCTGTCAACAGGACGATTTGAGGCACATAGCCTGGCGGCATGTAGCCTGAGGCAGCTTCAATCGCAGCCGCAAGATTCGTCCCGTCGAATTGCTTGCGTTTTGCTTTCTCTTGGGCAGCAAGGTCGACTGGCGATGCGGTGACATTAGGCGCGTCACTGGGGACTGTGGCTGAGGCATCGTTTGTCGATGGGTCGCTGAGTTCCGCTTCGCTCAATGCTTGAGGGGCTTTGACGTTCACGGCGAACGGGAGTCGTGCGACTTGGTGACTCCCTTTCTTGGCCATGATCTCACTCAGAAACTCGGTTGTCTTTGAGTTGCCGTCTTCGCCGACACTCAGACTTTCATCGGTCAGCACGATCACGAATTGTTCGTCGGTGGGATGCAGCCAGTTGAGGTCCGATAAAGACAAGACAAGCAGCAAGAGAATCCCCAATCGCATCGCCATCGAAGCCATCCGCTGGGAACGCGGGAAGTCACTCAGACTTCGACGAAAGTAAAACGCCACAACCAGTGCCATTGGCACCAGCGCTAGTAAGAGCCACGGTCGTGTGAGTTCAAATGGGAACACGCGAACCCTCTAGGTAATCAAGCGGCGTTGATAGAGAAACCATTCCAGTGTCGATAGCAAGCAGGCCACAACGATCAAATAGAACCAGATCGGTCGCGAGAACCATCCGCCAGCGAGAAGCGGTTCGTTGGTTGTTGAATCAGCCACCTCAACAGGCCTCAAATCGGACTCCTCGCGATTGGCAAGGTTCACCGCGATGAGTTGCAGCAAGTGGTCTTCGGCTTCCGTGCTGGAGGCTGAGTCAGCGAGCGTTGAATCCAATCGCTCGACGACGCTCCAAACGCCCACCTCGGTAAGCGGCCCGATCTGGTTGCCCAATAGTCGCGTGGGATGCTGGGACGGCGACACCAGCATTCGATCGTTCGACCCGGGTGAAGGTTCTGGCGACTCGACAATACCTTCGGCAGCGGATTCTTGAGGCTCGGATGCATCCACAGCAACGGCGGCAAACGCCAAGCTCGTCATATGTCCTGACGGTATTGACGGTTGCAATTCACCAGGAAGGCCAGCGAACCAGTTCAGCGCATTGGTCGCAAGGATCGGAAACGCTGTGCGGAATGCCAAGTCGCTCTGTTCCAAGTTAACGCTGAGCACGAGGCTATCGCCTTGAGGCCGCGTGATGATCGAATAGACGGATTCGCCAGTCACTGTCGCTGCGAGAGTCGTGGACTCCGACTTGAATTGCAATTGGCGTGCTTGCGGCATCAACACATTGTCCAATCGGATATGCGTCATCAAGGGCGACGCGTCGTCTTGCTCAGTAACAATCGGGTTCTCAATCACTGCCCCCAAGTCCCACAAATCACAACTGGCTTCCGGATCCACCACAAGCAATTGGCCTGTCGGGAGCGTCGTGGGAACAAGTCGATGGCAAACAACGATGGTGTCGGCTGGCCATTGGTCGGGGATCTCGTTGGTGGTCATGACTTGGACGAGCGGATTCGCTTCGAACACTTTTTGGAGAAAGAGGTTCCCGGGCGAAACGATCAACACTCGCTGGACCAACCGTGGTGGTACGATCGCCCATGCCGCGTCATCAGTCGTCAGCCAATTCAAGCTCATATTCTCTGTGCTGTTTGTATTCTCGGCATTGTTTCCATCGTCGGCTTCGCTCGTGATTTGCGTTAAGGAGGCCTTCAACAGTCCACCTTCGAGCGAGGTTTTCTCGATCACTCGGGACCATTCTTCGTTCGCTTTGAGACTCAGCGGGATGACATCCACGGGCACGTCGTCGAGTTCTAATTCCAATCTCGCCTTCACGGGAGCACCGGAGGCGTTGCGAACCTTTGCCAAGATTTCATAGCCAATCGGAGCAACAAAACTTCGTCGTGCTTGGAACTGTATGACACCAACGTTTGCTGCATCCGTCGCGAACACCTGATGTCGGACGCTGATTGCTTGCTTCGTTTGTAGTACGTCTTTCCGTGGTTGCGATTCGATGTTCAATCCAGTCGGCGATTGCGGATCGGACGGGTTCGATGCAAGCAGATCTGTAGCTTCAACCGTCGGAGGCCTCTCGGCACAACCGTCGCTGAGCACCAGCACTTGGCCATGCGGATGGTCACCGATGAGTTGCTTGCCCAGCTCGATCGCGGCGTCGACAGATGACGTGCCGTCCGTCGGCTGGATCGAGTTCACGGCGCGTCGCAGCGTCGGTACGTGCCCTGCCATTCCCAGCACAACTTCTGGGCGGCTGCCGGCGGAAACGATTGCAACTTGATCGCGACTGCGGAGTCCATCGAGAACTTGATGGGCCGACTTGCGCGCAGCCTCGAACCGTGACGGCGCGACGTCGCCTGCACGCATGCTGGCGGACGTATCCAGCACCAGGACCATGCGGCGTGCTTGGAGTGGTTGCCACGAAAAATACGGATCGGCGATCGCAAGCACAAGTAGTAGCAACAACAACAATTGCGCGAGCAGCGAAAGCAAGTGCCGTAATTGTTGCCAAAGCGAGCGAGGCGGCTTTTCGTCGTAGACTTGTTTCCAAAACAAGTTAGTCGACACTGGAATCCGCCGAAGTCGCACTTTCAAAATGTACAGGGCGATGATCGGAATCGACAACGCGATCAGCAACCAAGCGGTAGGGGCCGCAAACGACATACTGTTTACCTTCCCACCGCGGAGGCACGCATCATGCTCAGCACAAGCGCATCGAATGGCACGACCGACGTTGATTGCGTACAACCCAGTCCGTAATTGCTGCAGTAATCACGGACTGATTGTTGATGCTCTTGGAACAGACGCTTATAGCTCCGTGCATTCTTTTCCGTGACCGTAACCATTCTTACTGTGTCAGTCTCGATATCGACAAACTCAACATCGCCGAGCAAATTCGGGTCAGCTTCTTTGGGATCGTGGAGTTGGAGCACGTGTGCATCAAAACGTCGTGCCCTCAATTGATCGAGCCCGCTTTGAAAGCCGTGTTCGTCAAACAGGTCACTGATCACGACCACCAACCCAGAACGTGTTCCTCGATGCATCAAGCCTTGGACGGTACGAGGCAGATTCGTGTCTTCTCCGGAAGTTGGAAGCGTTTCGAGGAACTTCATCAACGAGAGGATACGAGCTTTACCGCGAGTGACAGGGAACTCGGAAACGATCCCATCGGCATAGGCCACCACGGCGATGCGATCGAGATCGGCCAATGCGATGTATGCGAGTGCCGCAACCAAGTGGCGAGCCAGATCGAACTTGGCTGGTTGACCAAAAGCCATACTGCGGGAACAGTCCAGCAATAAATAGACATGAAGGTCTTGCTCTTCTTGGAATCGTTTGAGCAACAAGTCGCCATGTCGGGCGTAGATGTTCCAGTCAAGATAACGCAGATCGTCGCCGATGGTGTACTCGCGGTGATCGGAGAACTCGATCCCTGAGCCCATCTGCATCGTCCGACGCTGGGCCAGCAGCGTGCCGCGAAACACTCGCTTGGACATGATCGAAAGGTATTCCAATCGAGTCAAAAAGTCGGCGGGGAACAGCATCGAGCGCAACCCTAAAGCGAAACAACCATAAAACTGATTTTCGAAACACTCAACGGTCAATGACGTCAACATTGATTGCGACAGCATCGGTCGACTACGCGGCCACTAATGCATCCTCAGAAATGCTCGCAACGATTTTGCTGATCACCTCATCGGCACTGATCCCTTCGGCTTGGCCTTCGAAGTTCAGAATCAGCCGATGGCGTAGGACGGGCGTGGCCATGACACGCAAATCTTCGCGAGCGACATGATATCGATTGTCGAGAATTGCACGGATCTTAGCCCCCAGAATCAACGACTGGAGCCCTCGAGGGCTGGCACCATAGCGGACATACTTCTTCGTCGGCCCCGATGCGAGTTCATGATCTGGATGCGTGGCCACGACGATCGCGATTCCGTATCGACGCACGTCCGTCGCGATCGGAATCAAACGCGACAGTGCCGACATCTCCATGATTCGCTCGCCTGTCATCACAGGCTCTGCTTTCGATTTCGTCGATTCAGTCGTTCGATCGAGGATCATTTCCAAATCGCTGATCGTCGGGTACTTCACCAAAAGCTTGCAGAAGAACCGATCCAATTGAGCCTCAGGCAACGGATACGTGCCTTCCATTTCCAAAGGGTTCTGAGTCGCCATCACAAAGAACGGTTCGGACAAACGATGGGTCGTCCCAGCCACCGTGACTGAATGCTCTTGCATCGCTTCCAGCAACGCGGATTGAGTTTTCGGCGTGGCTCGATTGATTTCGTCAGCCAACAAAACGTTCGAAAACACAGGCCCTTTCTGGAACTCGAACACCTTGCGCCCGTCGCCTGATTCCGCAATCACCTGGGTCCCGATCAAATCCGCAGGCATCAAGTCCGGCGTAAACTGGATGCGTCGAAAGTCCAGGTGCAGTGCTTCGGCGAGTGTCCGCACCGTGAGCGTTTTCCCCAGCCCCGGCACGCCTTCGAGCAAGACGTGACCGCCAGCAATGAGCGAGATCAGCATGTCATCGAGAATCTCTTGCTGGCCGACAATCACCTTTGCGATTTCATTCTTCAGACAATGAAAATCACGGCGAAAGTCATCTAACTGCTGCTTTAGTAGTTCATCAACATCCATCCGATGGCTCCGCGAATCACGTTAGAGGTTTTGGAGTGTCGCACATACGATTTGGCACGCCCTTCATACGTTGAGCGAGTGCCCGTGTCGAACCAGTCATCAAAAGCCAGCAGACTTCACAAGCCGGCCAGTTTATTCAGCGAATGCATCATAAAGTCTAGCGAATGGGTTTGCCCCTCGGTATTTTGAAACCACAGCACCCGATGCGACTGCGATACCATGATACTCGTTGGAGAGTGGGCAATGGTGCGACTTCGCAACTGCTGTTCGATCATATCGACTTTTAACTCGTGGGGTCACGCCGTGAAAACTTTTTCTGGTTGGTGCGAACGGTTTGCTGCAGTCGTCATCGGGGCGACTCTTCTCGTTAGTCCGCTTGTCATCGATTCCACGTTGATTGCGGCACCGCAAGAACCGTCCGAGACGTCTCCGGTGACGGAGCTTTCTGAGGAAGAATTACAGCAGATTAAAACGGCGGAGCGATTTCTTACCATCCTGGAAAGGAACCCGCGGCGAGGCACGGCGCTGGATCGAGTCTACGGGCACCACATCGAATTCGGTTCGCTCGACACATTTCTCGAGTCGCTTCGAGAACGTACGCGTCAAAACGAGAACAGCCAAAACGAGAAAGACGGCGCCGTGTGGATGTTGCTGGGCTTGTTCGAGGCCCAGCGTGGCAACGACGGCGAGGCAGTTGACGCCTTGATCAAAGCCGAAGCTCTGCGTCCGCAAGATGCAATGGCGAGCTACTATCTGGCACAGTCCCAGCTTCGCATCGGACAGTCGGAAGAGGCGGTCGCATCATTCGAACGCGGTATCGACCGCAAGCCGCCTCGCGTGGATCTGCTCGAGATCTACCAACAACTTGGTCGCGTTCATCAACGCGCTCAAAGGACGGAAGAAGCACTCAACGTCTGGCAGCGACTCGAAGCGTTGTATCCCGACGACCCGCGTGTGCTGGAACAGATCGCTGTCACGTTGTCTGAAGAAGGCCAGCCAGCGCTCGCATTGCCACGTTATAAGAAGCTGGCTGAGCTGGTGAAGGATGACTATCGACGCGTGATGTATCTGGTCGCGGCGTCTGAGATGAAGATCAAGACGGGGCAACGCGAAGAAGGTGTCACGAGTTTAGAAGCGGTGATGGGCCAGTTGAATCCTGAGAGTTGGTTGTATCGGGATGTTCGCAGACGAATTGATGACGTGTTCTTGCGATCCGGCGACCAAGACGGGCTGGTGAAGTATTACCAATCGTGGCTGGAAACTCATCCCGAAGATGTGGAAGGAATGAGTCGGCTCGCGCGGTTCTTGGCGACGTCGGCTCGCGTGCCGGAAGCGTCGCAATGGATGGAAAAGGCACTCAAACTTGCTCCGTCACGCACGGATCTGCGTAAGACTTTTATCGACCAACTCGTCAACGACCAGCGATACCCCGAAGCGATTGTGCAGTATCAGCAGCTCAACGCGGTCGCGCCTGGCAATTCGGACTTCTTGCGGGATTGGGGCAAGTTGGTGTTGCGCAACAAGGAACAACCGGAGCAAGAGCGCCGCGAAGAGGCCATCCGAATCTGGAGCCAAATCCTCGAGGCTCGCCCGAACGATGCGTTGACGGTATCCCAGGTCGCTGATTTGCATCGCCAAAACAACTTGTTCAAATCGGCTGAAGATCTCTATCGCAAAGCGGTCGAGTTGTCGCCGGCCGACCCACAATATCGCGAATACTTAGGCGAGTTCCTGTATGTCCAAAAGCGACCCGAAGAGGCCCTGGTTGTTTGGTCCGGCATCGCAGATGGCGATCGTCGCAGCGCCGTGAATGTGACGAGATTGGCGGAGGTTTACAACAGCTTTGGATTCCCCGAAAAAGCTGTTGTCGAAATCGCGGATGCCGTGACACGCGACCCAAAGGATTTTGCGTTGCAGTTGCGAGCGGCGGAGTATCACAGCCGGGCGAGCAAGTTTGATGAGGCGTTGGCCTATGTCGCTAGTGGGGAGAAGCTGACCAGCAGTGACGATGAACGGGACGCAGTCATCCAGCAACGAATCGAGGTGTTGCAAGCGAGTCAACGACTTGAAGACGAAGCCGATCGGTTAGCTGAAGAAATCCGCGGCAATACCGAGGCGACGTCCAGCGACTGGTATCTGCTGGCGCGATACATGGAATCGAGTCGGCGTTGGCCCGATGCGACGGAGGCGATCGAGCAGGCGATTGAGCGGGATCCGAAATCGATCGTGGCGCTGACGGCGGCTGCTCGCATTGCTGAGACGTCGGGTGATTACGGACAAGCCGCAGAGACAAATCGTAAACTTGCGGAGATCGACCGCCGATCGCGCGGCGACCACTTGATGAATGTGTCGCGTCTCGAAGCACAATTGGGGCGTGCCGACGAAGCACTCAAGGCGGCTCAGGAGTTGATTTTGTCTGCTCCCGGGAACACCGACCATTACGAATTCTATGCGCAAACGTGTTTCCGATTGGGCCGATCCGAGGAAGGGCTGGACACACTGCGTAAAGCGGTTCGCATCAATCCCAACGAACCGCACTTGATCATGGCGATGGGTGCGGCGCTGGCGGAACAGTTGCGAACCGATGAAGCCATCGAAGTCTACTGGCGCGCCTTCGAGAAGTCAGAAGAAGTGGAAGACAAAGTCGGGCTGACCATGAAGCTGGCCCCGTTGTACCAACAGGTGAATCAGTTCGACAAATTGATTGAACGCTTCGAGCGAGATCGGCGCGAGGAGGACAAGCGTCGAGAGATGACCATTTGCTTGGCCCAGGCCTGGCACACGACAGGCGACTTTACCGCTGCTCGACAAGAACTCGAGAGTCTGCTCAGCGAAGACACGCGAGATACCAACTTGTTGAACCAATTGGCCAAGTTGTGCCAGGATGGTGCGGAATTGGAGTCGGCGATCGGCTACCAGCGGCAACTCGTGGCGATTGCGCCGGGTCACGAAACGGAGTTTCCACTCGCTGGGATGTTGATGGCCAATGGCGACATCGATGCCGCTCGCGAGATCTATGTCAAGTTGACACAGCGGGAAGAGGACCCAGTGCGTCAAGTGAAGGCGATCGATTCGTTGCTGACGCAAGGCAATTACGAGTCCGTGATCAGCGTCGTGGAGCCGTTGCTTGCACAAAATCGCGACGACTGGGAATTGCTTTATCGCGAAGCAGTCGCCTGGGCTTCGCTCGAAAAGACCGACGAGGCGAAGCTTCGATTGGAGCGATTGCTGGCGCTCACGGTGCCTTTCGATTCGCTCGGACGTTCGGCGGAGGCAAAGCTCAAGCAAGCACAAGCGAAAGCGAAGTCCGACAATCTGCGTGGCATTGCAACGGTGGCACCACAACGACAGTCGGCCCTCGCGATGCGGAGTATGGCTGGGCAAGTGCAACGTGCGACAGGCTTGATTGCCAATAACGCGTACTACGCCCCCGGCTCGACGCCTCCGGTGTGGACGCCCGAAGCGTTCGGTGTTGCACGAATGGCTGCGCTCGGTTGGTTGTTGAAATTCGAAGAGGATGCCGAACGCGAACCTGCTGCTGCTGAAGCCAATCCCGAAGCTAAACCCACCGCGGAGCAATCACTTGCGAGCACGATCCAAACGCGAGCTTCGGAAGAGGATGCGTCGCGCGAGGCGATTTACGATTGGTTGTATGTGGCGCAATTGAAGAATGACTATCCTGCCGTATTCAGTATCGCACGGCAACTTGCCAAGGCAGGCGGTTCCGAAGAACAGCGATTCTTTCTGTCGTCGCTGAATTTGCGGCAAGTGAGTGAGTCGACACAAGCACAGTCCTCGTCTCGTGCCGCGAAACCGAGCAAGCAACCGCTCAGTGAAGAGGATTTACAGCTGACCGAAGCGTGTTACGAGGCACTGAATAGAGACAGCAAGTCTGTGGACTACGAAGCGATGTATGGTGGCAATATCTTGTTTGACACCAATGGCCAAGCGTATGTGTTGATGGGTGGCAGTTATACGTTACTTCCCGGCGTCTTTCGCGGCGAAGGCGGATTCTTGACGGTGTTGATCGAGGAACTCCGTTTAGCTGGCCGAACCGAAGAAGCTGGCAAGTTGCTGGATGAGTCTCTTGGGAAAGCGGAGTCAGCTACGGAGTTGGCTGGAGCGATGTCGACGTTGCTCCAGGAAGAGCGTCTCGGCGAATTGCCCGCGTACCTGGAGCGATGGAAAGCGGCTGCATTGAAGCAAATTGCTGAGGCTCCCGTCGCTGCTCCCAAGCGTCGCTCCTCGCAACAAGCGACCAAGCGGATCTCCGCATCGGTCCTCCCGTCTGCTTTGAATACAATTCAACGATGGATGGCCAAGCTCGGTGTCGAGGAGGAGAACGAACAAGTGTTGTCGATCTTGGATAGCACGTTGGAAGTTGCGATCGCTGAGGCCGAGCATCGGCGGCTTGTTCAGGCGACTCAGACGCGACGGTCCACGGCATCCAGCTCTTCGTCGCCCGTTACGCAAATCTCCCACTATTTCGGCACCGAGACGATTCGGTCCAATGTGACGTTTCCACCGCTAAGTACCTACATCGACCTGGCAACAGTCACCTTGTTGAAACAAGTTCACGAGGTCTTGCAACGTAATGATGTGGCCAGCGATCTGGTGGACCTTCTGAGGAAACGGGTCGCGACGGCAGAGCAAAACGACCCAGACGCGGAGGCGGGCCGAAGCGGCAGCAAAAACTTCTACAACGAGCTTTATTTGGCATCCGCGTTGTGGTGGATGGACGAGCAAGACGAGGCGGTTGAACTGATGGCTCGGGCTGTGGGTCAACAGCCAGACGACCTGGCGATGCGATTCGATTTGGCGTCCATGTATGAGGCGCGTGGTGACTATGAAGATGCGATAACTCTGGTCGATTCAATCACGCCACGCGATCAAAAGATGCTAGAACAACGTGAACTGCTTGCGTTGCAACTAGCCGAGCGATTGGGAGACATTGAACGGGCTCGCAGTGCCGCGGAGCGACTGTTCGGGCTGAGACTGAGTTCACAAGTCCAGCTCACGCTCGTCGATCGAATGCGACGATTGGGGCTGAATGAAATGGCCGATGCAGTCCTTGCGCGCGTCGAGCGAACGTCCACCAACCAGACTTCGTCGCTCGTCTCGTTGATGATGCTTTATCAGGGTCAAGGGAAAACGGACCAAGCGAATCAATTAGCACACATGCTGTTGCGTCGTACAGCGTCACCGATGTCGATTATGGCTCGTGGATCGCGCAACCCGATGCGCTATCGAACCTCCGATAGCGGGTATCGGACGCAAGCACTCCAGTTGCTCCAGCGAAGTGGGGCGATGAAGACGCTCATCACACAGTTGAAAACTCAGTACGAGCGTTCCCCGGAATCCGTCCGCATCTTGGAACAGCTCATTGAGTTTTATGGGATTACTGGCCAAAAAGATGAGGCTGGCGAACTGTTGCAAAAAGCAGTCGACCTGCGCCCCGATTCCCCGATG
The DNA here is from genome assembly GCA_041749955.1 of Pirellulaceae bacterium. Lineage (GTDB taxonomy): Bacteria > Planctomycetota > Planctomycetia > Pirellulales > Pirellulaceae > JBBSJZ01. The sequence continues at coordinate 16,385 of JBGTAI010000100.1, forward strand.
CTGCATTACCAACTCGCCAAGCACTACGAACAGACTCGTAAGCCGAACGAAGCCTGTGACGAGTATCTCACGCTAATGAAGTTACAGCCCGAGTGGGTGACGGCGGATCTCTACCAAATCGAACGAGTATTTACTCAAGCCAAACGTACGTTGGATCTTGTGAACGCAGTCAGTTCGATGAATATGAAATCCATATCCCAGCCATACTACATCACCAATCTCACTTCGAACTTGCTACGCGATGATCAGAATATCGACGTGGTCATCACATTGCTGGAACGAGCGTTCGACGCGTTTCCCCAATACAGACGATCTCTTGTCCAGAATATCCGAAACAACAGCAAGATTTGGAGCAACGAGCGTTTCTATAACTTTGCCAAGCGGATTGTTTTACCAAGCGAATTGGATGTGAAGTCGAATCCATGGATAGGGCTGAACGAGATCAGCTCCTATTCAGGCAATGGGCAAGTGAGCGTCTTCTTTCACGAAATGATCAGCGGTGTGAAGTCCACTGACCGAATCAAGGATTTGGAAAAGTCGATCGAGGAATTGCTTCTGAAGCAGCCAGAGTGGATGAGTGGCCGAGCGATGCTGGCGTTGATTGAACTCGAAACCAACCGAAAGTCGGCCGCAACGTCTCGGTTGCAGGAGCTCATTAATGACGAAGACGTGATGAAGACGATTCCTGCCGAGGCATGCTGGATCATCGGCCAGGAACTCAACCGGTTTGAGGAGACAGAAGCGACGGCGATGACGCTGTTCGAGAAAGCGATCGCCACTCCATCGCAAAACGCCATGAGCCAAATTCAATATTCGCCCGTTGCGATGCTTGTCGACAGCTATACCAAGGCCGGAAAGAACGACGCAGCTCGCGACTTACTCTTCAAGCAACTCAAGAACTCGTCATTCGACAATTATGACGCATCGTATGCCGCGTACCAGCAATACGAGAACACCAATTGGGTCGCCGGCAAGCTGATGAAGATCGAGTTCCCCGTCGATGCAATTCGTCTGTATCGGCAACTGCTCGATGATCCAGAGAAATTCGCGTCGATACAGCAATTCACAGGTCGCGACTCGGAGTACCTGATCAACAACATCAAAAAAGGGATAAGCGATTCTGTTGCAATGATGGACAAGGGGAACGCTTACGAGCTGGCAAAGCAGTTGCTCGAGGTTCCCGAATCGACAAGTCCAGGCACCGGATCAGTAGATTTAATGCTCGGAACTCCGAGTGCGAAGGAATTGGCGACAGAGCCGATCAAGAGTTCTCTTCTCGAATTATTAGGTACGCTGTCAAAGAATCCTGAAATCACCGATGGAATCTCCGCACGTTTATCGGAGATGGTCGAGCAACATCCAGAGGACCTGGCGCTTGCTATCGCCTCGGCCACGTGGAAATTGAGCACCAAGGATGACGATGCAGCCGAGGCCGTGCGTCAATTGGAAGTGATCGCGTCGGATCACCCGCTTGAAGAAATTCCCGAGGGCCGTCGACCGAACTCTCGCCAGCGGCGAGAGGCAACCGCCTTGATTCCGTTGTGGCTCGTCGCACGCGAGTGCTTGCAAGACGATGAACTTAACGACGTCGGCCAACAATTAGCTGGCATCGCTCTGCAAGCTGCACGCCGACAAGTTGGGATCAAGGAACAGTCCGCAATTCTGTTCGAATGGGGCAAGATTCTGGTTGAAGAGGGCAACAACACTGAAGCTGAATCCCGTTGGGCGGAGCTGCTCGAAGTTTCGACACAGCGACCACAGCGGACGAAGAAGGCTGGAGACCCCAAAGCCTTCATGCGACCAGCAAACTCGGCGTTGCAATTTGCCGCTTCCGTCCTCCAGCTTCATCCGCTTGGAATGGTCGCGTGGCAACTTCCGCCGTTACCGGCTCGAGCGCTCGCACCGACGGGCAACGGCGGGCCTCCAAAATCAAACCAACTTGAACTGATTCCACCACTCACGCTTTCACAATTCCGAACGGCGATCACGGTTGCAAAGGCTGCTGCGGAGAATGGCATGTCGGGGCTTTCTCGAAAGGCCGTTTCGGAATCTTTGAAAGGTGGTTTTCCGGTCGCAGATCCAGTCCCGGTAAATCCCAATGCGCGCAGCCAACCGTTCTCCCCGTTTCCGTCATCGTCCCAGCGCAACAACGCGGATCCGATTGAAACGGAAGTGGTCAGCTCACTGAAGGAGATCGTGTTGCTTTGGAATGGGAGTGACTATCCCGACGAAGACACGTATCAAGTTTTGAAATCACTCGTCATGCCAGCGAACCGACCAACAGAGATTCTGATGTATGTCACAGCGACCAACATCGCGGAAGCGAAGGTTGAGAGTTTGGCGTTGCAACTCGTGTTGGCTGCCTCGCGATCCAATCAATTGCCGCAGCTCCTAAAAGCGGTGAACGAAAGGTCAAGTGACGTGGCGCCGTCGTTACCTGTCACAGCGATGAAAGCGTTGATCGCGACCGAACAGAAGAATACTGACGAGATACTTCGATTGCTGAATGAATTGGCGGCGCACGTCAGCAAAGGGGCGGGCTCGGCGGATCAGCACATCGCACTGATGGTCGCTTTGCGAAATGCAGAAGCGGAAGCAACCAAAGCGGGCGCGTTCCCGATCATCCGTCATGTACTGCAGCAAGAAGTTCAGTCCTCAGGGACAAATTTTAGCAGCCAGCTGAATATCAATGGGAAGCTTCAGAACCTGGTGAATTCATATTTAGCCTCCACTGGCGACGAGAAGTCGATCATCGAGTATTTCGACAGCGTGCTTCTGGGACGGCAAGACTATTACAGCAGATACAGCGGTGACTCTGGGCTCTATCAACAGGCTCGAGATATTGCCGCGATCGCAAATCAAGCCGCGAGTTTGGGTTTGCCACTCGCGACGTTGGACTTCATGGGGCGCACGGTTGATTTCGAAGTTGGTCGCTATCAACGACCGCCGATGGCGACGCCGTTGGCGATTGTCGTTCGCCATTTACAATCGCTATCGCCGGACGATCGGTACGAGGCGTGGCGAAATTGGACGCTACCGACAGAAGGTCGCGAGACAATTCGTTTTGTCTGCGAAATCTATGCTCATCATCGCATTCCAAGTGGTTTTCTTCCGAATGCGGGGGAAACGGAGCCGGCGGTGTCACCCACTTTCCTGAGCAACTTCAGTGAGTTGGTTAGCGCCGCACGTGACGCGGGGAAGCTTGATGAGTTGCGTGCGGCGGCGGATGCGCTGGTGAAACAGAAACTGGATAACGCCGAACTCGTGCTAACACTCGCGATGATTGCGCAAGACGATATCGGTCCAGCGACGAAAGGCGTAGACAAACATTGGGACTTACTCAAGGATCGACCGAAAGCTGGCGAACAGGCGAATCGCACCATTGCCCCAGGCATGTATCTCATCTATCGCGCATGCTTGGAATCGCCATCGCTTGTGCCACTATTCGAAAACCGCTTGCCCGAATTGAGAAATCGGTTATCAGGCAATGGAACTTCTTTTCTTAACTTGGTCAATGTTGACTGGGCAAATCGTGTGACGGCTGTTGCCAAGCGATCGGAGTGGCCGAGCGACAGTCCGTTCAAATATTGGATAGTGCCGTCGCATGTAAACGCTGACCCAGCCTATCAAGCCTGGTGGGCTGGCTTTGAAGATCAAGTCGTTCACCTGAGCGGCTACGGTCGTGACGAATTGCAATTCTGTTATCCACTCAGCGGCGAGTTCACCGTTTCGATGGACTGTTTCGACGCAGCGACATCGAGCGGTGACGTGGGTTACGGTGGGATCGCTGTCCGCTCTCAACCAGGTTCGATGACGAGCATCCAATCGGTCAGTGACCATGAAACACTTCGTCGCCCCAGCGGCATGCGACGTTCAGGCTCCGTCTACAATCGTTTGACCGTAGAAGTAAAGGACGGCCAGGCGAAGTATTTCGTGAACAACTACCTGACGTATCAAGAGGCGGTGAGCGAGACGAGCCCGTGGCTCACCCTCGGGTCAACTAGCACTCGAGTCACATCGTTTCGTAATCTCCGAATCGACGGCTCACCGACCATTCCTCGCCAGGTCCACTTGATCGGCACTGACACTATGAATGGATGGGATTGCTCAAAGTTCACGGAATCACAACCGCGACGACGTCTCATGGCCGAGAAACCTGCCAATGAGAACGACTCAGTTGCCTATTACCAAAGCCAAGAGCCGACAAAGTTTGATTGGAGCGTTCGAGAGGGTGTCTTGCATGGCGAGGCACGCAGCGAGGAAGCCAACGACGCTCAAAGTTGGGTCCACTATCACCGTCCGCTGCGAAACGGCGATTCGTTTGCATACGAGTTCCACTATGTTCCTGGAAAGTCGGTCGCGCATCCCACGATCGGACGCATCGCAATGTTGCTGGACCCCAGTGGCGTTAAGACACACTGGATCGCTACGCCTGATTGGGATAACAGTCTTCATGGCGTGCAACTAGACAATTCGATTGTCGAGAGCAAATTTCGACGTGGCGAAGCTCCTTTGCCGCTGAAGGCGGACGATTGGAATCAAGTTCGAGTCACGCTGAGCGATGGTGTTGCGACCGTTCAGCTCAATGACACGGTGATCTATGAACGGCCGATGGAAGAGGAACTGAGTACGCACTTCGGCATCTTCCGTTACAAACAACAATCGTCCCAAGTTCGAAACGCAATACTCACAGGCGACTGGCCGACGGAGTTGAGCGACGTGATTCGCGAAGATTTGGCTTCCATTGCCGAGCCCCTCACGTCTGAGCAACTCAATGTCGTCGCAACCATCGTTGACGATGCGCCATTCGAACCCTTGGCTGCTGAAATTGTCCAGACGGTTCGAAAGATGCCAAGCGACCAAGCGTTTGAGCTGCTCAAGAATTGGGTACTGCCCTCGCCAAGCCACCGTCATCTGCGACTGTATTATGGACTCGACAATCCAGCGGCGGATTCTTCCGTGAATGCCAACGAGGCAAGTGAGCAAGATTTGCCTGCAACCGGAATTCGGCTTGCGGAGATACTCTGTCCGGCGATCGAATTGGTTCGTGCGGCCGATGCGGTTGGTAAGCTGAACGAGCTAGGTGAGACCGTCGATCAACTCGCTTCGAAGGACGCGACGGAAGGGTCTGCGAAGCAAGGAACCAGCCATCGTGCGTTGAAGGCGTTGATCGCGATCGAATCGGGTGATAAGAGTGCGACGACATTAGCACTCACGGAAGTCTGGAAATCGCTATTCGGTCGAGTGACAAAAGACACGTCCTTAGCCGATCGTAGTGCGTACTTTCTCGTGGCTTGGCAAGCGGCACAGCATCAGAGTCTTTGGGCACCAGCTTCAGACATCGTGCGTGAGTTACGAGAGGTTGAGCGCGATACGAAACGGCAATCGGGTAATGAATCGTTTGGAAGGCACGTGAACGGGTTGTTCGCGGATCTTGAGCTGGCGATGCGATCGCGCTCACCGAATGTGGCTCAACCGCTCGGACAAACACCGCTCGGACAAACATTGTCTCAGTGGTCACCGGTGCCGTATTGGAAGCCGGAACTAAAATCGCAAGGCTATCGGCCTTCTACATGGATCACGGCGAAAGGCTCGATGCAACATTTTCCCGGGGAAACCTGGAGTCAAATGTATTTCCAATCGCCACTGAAAGGTGAATTCGAGGTTGTGGCGGAACATTCCACCTTCGGTCATCGTGAAGTTTCGATCGCCTGGGGAACACACGCCGCACAACCCCTTTATGATCTCTCGAAAACGAGAGTGACGCGGATGATGCATGGGGCAAGAGACGTCGGAAGCAACTTGGTGCTGCCCGCCTGGGACCCGATCGCGGAAACTCGATTCAAGGTGAATGGAAGGAAAGTGACGACGTGGACGAACGGCGTCAATATTCATGAACACCTCTTCGATTCGCCGGCTGATCCGTGGCTAGTCATCCAAGCGAGTCAGCCGACAAATTTCTGTACGGTCAATAACTTGAGAATTGTTGGGACGCCAGAGATCCCGACGGAGATCGACTTGATCGGCATCGACGGTTTGTCTGGTTGGCGGGCGGACATCTACGGCGAGTCCCACGCAGCCAACGGCGATACCCAAGCTCCATGGCAACGGATTGGTGAAGAACTCACAGGACAACTGAAAACGCGAACCGACAATGAGCACGTTGAAAGTTTGCTCATGTACCAACGTCCGATGCTGGAGGATGGCGACATTGAATTCGAGACTTGGTACGAGGCGGGTAAGTATGAGGTCCACCCGGCACTCGGTCGTGACGCATGGATCATCCGCCCCGACGGAGTCTATCGCCATCGCTTAACGAATGCACAATACGAAACTTCGGGATTGGACCCAGGCAACGAAGAACGAGTTCCGGACTCGGCGACGGAGATCACTCTTACCGAAAAGAACTGGAACTACATTCAGCTTTCGCTCAAGGGCGATCGTTTGACGATATCAGTCAACCACACCGACGTTGCGACGATTCCGATTTCCGTTGCACCAAACGAGCGGCACTTTGGTTTGTTTCGGTATTCGAACAAGACACAGTGTCGAGTGCGTCAATTGCTCTATCGTGGTGAGTGGCCCAAAACGCTGCCGCCTGTCGACGAACAAGATCTCGCCTATCCGGCTGAGGGGCCTTTCGCGTTCAGCGATATTCAGCCCACGTTGGATGAGTTACTGAATCAACCTCACGAAAAACTCAAATCAACAGGCATCGCGATTCTCGGTCCCACTGATCAAGTGACGGTGGGCGACGATGGGCTTCATCTTTCACTGCACGATGCAAATGGCTATCCAACGTGGCCGGGGATTACTCGACGCAAGAAGATTCAAGGTGATTTCGAGTTAACGGTGGACTATCGCGACGTGGAGTTCTCACCAAACAAGGAAGGCTGGGGAATTAACAGTGGAATAAGTATGGCGATGGACGTCCCCGAAAAAACAATCGTGAGTTGCCTACTGTCGCTGGACAAAAGCGGAAAACTCGCCTATCGGACGCAAGTGGCTCGGTCTGCGTTGGATGGCGGGAACAGGACGTATGACCAGATTGTGATCGGCGACGCGTCCACGTCCGGTCGCTTGAGGATGGTTCGTGAGGGCGGCCAAGTCCATTGTTTGGTCGCACCGGCGGGGGCGGAACAGTTCCGACTGCTGGCCAGTTTTGCTGTGGGTGACGCCGCGGTGAGCAGTTTCTCGTACCAGAATCGGTGCTCCGACGCCGCTGGCCGATCCGAAGCCACGCTCGAAAGATTGACGTTCCGCGAGAAGGCACCGCCTCAGGGCTCCCAATAACAACGCCTAAAGCCGCGTCCCGACCACTAGGATTTCCCTTGGAAATCGCTAGTTGCCGGAGTGGCGGTTTGGTATTCTTAGACATCCATCGGAAGACGTTTCCTCGTTCTAGATAGGGCACTTGCATGACTCGGTTACAGCAACAGATCGCCGCGGTTCAAGCTCGACAGCAGCGGCAATGGATGTGGAAGTGTCTGACGACGGGGATGCTAATCAGCGCCGGGCTCGCCTGTCTGTTGGGTATCGCTCGGCTTTACACGCAAGGAGCATTCGGCTGGGGTTGGATCGTGATCGTCGGTGTGACTGGACCGCTGGCAGGCGTCGCGTACTCGTATCTCACTTCACGATCGCTGCGTTTGGCCGCAACAGCCATCGACAAATCGTGTGACTTGAAAGATCGCACGGAAACGGCGTTGCAGTTTCATCAATCGGCGGCGACAGAGCCATCAGCACTTCAACGATTGCAATTGGCTGATGCCGAAGCGCATGCCGAGTTGGTGGACGCGGATCGTGTGGTTCCGGCCCAGCGATTACGAGCATGGCCGATTGCTGTTTCACTCGCCGTCGCCGCGATCCTGCTTGCGATCATCTCTGGCCCACCGGCCGATGTCACCGCTGCGGAAGTGCGCAACACCGTGGTTGAGCGACAAGCATTGCGGGTTGAAGATGGACTCGAAGAACTGAAGGCACTGCAGGAAGAACGCCAGGACCTAGAACTCGACGAGTTGGTGAAGGATCTTCAATTGTTGATGGAGCAATTGAAGGAGCCTGGAATCGACCCGAAGGAGGCGCTGGCGAAGTTGTCGGAAATGGAAGCGTCGTTGCAAGAGATGCAGCAGAAGATCGACGATCCACAAACGGCTGCCGAGTTACAGCAGATTGGTGACGCCCTTTCGCTATCCGACGCGATGGCGATGGCCGGTCAATCGCTCTCCAAAGGCGAACTTGAGAAAGCAGCCGATGAGCTGGAGAAGCTCGAGATGCCAGAATTAGATCGCAAGACGGAAAAGGCGGTTACGGAACAGCTCGACAAATTGAACCAGGATTCCGGCGACGGCAACCAGAAAAAGTCAGTGCAAGAAGCCGCGTCACAAATCAGCGAAGGGTTGAGCAACGGCAACCGAGCCAAATTCAGCGACGGCATGAAGGGGCTCGCCAGCGAAGCAAGAAAACAAGGACAACGAAAGAAATTGTCGGACTTGTTGAAGAAGCAATGCAAGTGTCTGGGCGAGTGCAAGTCAGAATGCGAGAGCGAATGTCGCAGCCAATCGATGGGCAACAAGAAAGGTGGCAACAAAGCGGGCTCAGCGGCGAGCGGCAACGAGGCTGGAGACAAAACGGCGAAACTCAAAACCCAACCGCAAATGAATCTGAAAGGACAAGAGTCCTCCCAAGGTGACGTTGATACCGAGACCGAGGCGAGCGACGAACAACAGCAAGCCGCCGTGCGAGCGTACCGAGAGAAGGCGGAAGAATACGAAGCATTGAGCGAATCGGTACTTGATTCCGAGTCGATCCCTCTAGGACACCGTCAAACGATCCGAAAGTACTTCGAGATGATTCGTCCAAGCGGCACCGAAACAGACGCCGTCAACGAAAAGACTGGCGGGAACGACGAATGAGAACGTAGAACGGGCTGCCAGCCTGTTAGTGTATCACGAATATCCCCGCAGCCTGTTCGACTCACTGCTCACTCGACGCTTACGGGCAACGCTGTGAAGCATTTTTTGCACCTGTTTTCCGGGCCAAAGGCCCATTGGTTTGCCTAGCCCAGCCCAACGGGCTGGGTCGCTGGCAGACCGGACAATGATAGGGCCAACGGCACGGCAGTTTGTTCTTGGCGCAAACGGTCGGGCCGTTGGCCCTACTTATGTTTGTTTTTTGCATTAACCAGCCCGTTGGGCTGGGCTAAGCAAACGGCTGGGGCATTGCCCCGAAAAATGCTTCATAGCGTTGGCTTACGGGGCGTCGACTGCTTGAAGGCTCTTCAGGTAGGCGATGGATTGCGGGACTTGGACGTCGATGCGAGGGCTTTCGTCTTCGAGGTAGTAATGCTCGACGCCAGCCTTCTTTGCGGCGGCGATGATGGCAGGGATGTCGAGTTGGCCGGTGCCTAAGGCGACGTCGTTCTCAACGGGCGTCTTGCCCGATAAGTTGCCTTCGACGCCTTTCTTGAGATCCTTTAAGTGCATCAGCTTGATGCGGTTGCCGTACTTCTCGATGATCTGGACGGGGTCGGCGCCTGGGAAGTAGGCCCAGAGAATGTCGAGTTCGATGAACACATCGTTCGGATTGGTTTGGGCCATGAGCACATCAAAGAGCGTGCCGTCGCCATATTTAACGAACTCATAACCGTGGTTGTGGTAACAGAACGTTAATCCGAATTCTTGCTTGAGCCGTCGACCAATTTCGTTGAACTCACGCGTTGTCTCTTCGGCGAGTTCCAAGGTGAACGGCTGGCGATTGGGGATCCATGCGATGCGAACGAACGAGGCTCCGAGAGTCTTGGCGTTCGCCGCGACTTCGTTGGTCTTGTTTCTCAAATCATCATAGCTGACGCCGAAGGACGAACATTTCATCCCACGAGCGTCGAGCATTTTGCGGATGTCTTCAGCGGTCTTGCCGAACAAGTTCGAGAACTCCATGTCCGTGACACCCAAGGCCGCGATGGTATCAAGGGTGCCTTCGAAGTCCTTCGCAAATTGGTTGCGGTAGGTATACGAGACCATCCCAGGCATCTCGGGAAAAAGCGGCTTGTCCGCATGCACGGTGCTGAGCGTGAACAAGCAAGCGAGAGTCAGGATAACAGTGCGTAGGAAGAGTGGTTTCATGAGGTTCTAAGGTTGTTGACTAGGCTTTTTTGCCAGGTGGAGATTCATCATCGCCGGACTGGGATGAGGACGGTCAAGGTTAGTTGCCAATGCCCGTGCTGGCTACTTTTTCGATTTGCGTTTCGCTTCCAGCAATCGCTCGGTGTAGGACATCGACTCCTCAGGCGATTTAGTCTCGATCGTGGGTGCTGGGGCTCGTTCCGCGTTGAACATATTCTTGATGTCCTTTGCAGCTTCACGCGACGCGTCTTGGGGAGCGTCGAATTCCATCGATGGCGGCTGGTAGCGATTCAGTTCTTTGGTGGCTCGCTGCTTCGATTGTCGAAGTGAATCCAACCGCGAAACGACCGCCGGCGCGGTTTCCGGTTCGCGACGCAGGCGATTCATGAGTTTGCGAAGCCAATGCAGATTGAAATCGATCCGCCGAACCATCACGTCACCGACGAACACACAACACCCCAAGAGCACGACCCAAGGCCAAACGTCCTGGATCGCACGAACGCTCTTCAGTCCGCCGCGAAACGGGTTCACCGATGATGTTTCTTCGGAACCAGCACTGCCGAGAACCGGTGAAAGTACGCCAGGCTCACCACCGGTTGGCGTCACCGCGGCAAGTTGTTCGAGAAGTGCGACGTTCATTTCGCGAGCACGATACTCTTCGCTGTAAGGCACCGTGACACCGGACGTCAGCGGTGCAATTCCGGCGGCCGGCGACACGTGAACGAAATAGCTGCCCGCATTGTCGGCGGGGAACGATCCGACGTAACGACCTGGAGCCGTTTGACGCATCTCCAAATTGATGGGCTTCATTTGCGGATCGAGAACGGAAGCGTTCATGTCGAGGAAGTTCATGAAGTCCTGTTGCTGGTCGAGCGCATTGACGACCACTTGGACTTCACCGTCGCGAATCACCGTCGCCATCGAGAAGTTGCCGGTCTCGCCCGAGGGACGCATCAGCCATCGAACCAATTGGGATGTGAGCTTGGCTTGTCCAGGCCACGACGTCCACGAGCTTGCCCAACGCTGGCCACCGTCAGTCGTTAGGACAGCGGATCGCCCGAGGCCGTATTGCCAAGTCGCAAGAATCGGATGCTCGCTCTTTTGTGGGACTGGCGCCGACAAAAGCGTTTGCACCAGCACGCTGTCTTTGGCCGTTGTCATCACATAGCCGCTGATCGGTGGCGGCGTTCCGATACCATTGAGAATCACATGGGGAATCTCGACGCGCGGGTCGAAGCCATTCGGGTCTTCATAAATCAGCGGCCGTGAAATTCTGCGCGACTCACGCATCACGATCTTGGGAATCGCTCGCGGCGAAAGAACGTGATAAAGCTTTCCACCGCCGGTCGTGGCGATTTCACGAAGTAACGCTAGGTCAGCACCGTCACCGATTGCGACGGACGTGACCGTAATCCCCGCAGCCTTCATTTGCTGGGTCAAGCTTCCGAACTGGTTCGGTGCCGTTTGCCCGTCAGTGAGAACAATCATGTGCTTGGCGGCTGCGTCGACCTTGCGAAGCGTTCGAAAACCTTGCTCCATCGCCGGAAACATGTCCGTGCCACCACCGGGGCTGATTCGTGAGATCATCGGAATCATGTGAGTCCGCCCAGCCACCTTTTGCATGGGCACGATCTCGCGAGTTTCGGAGTCGAACGTGTTGATGCCGACATAATCACTCGATCGGAGTGACCGCACCGCCTCGCGTGCAGCCGCTTTGCACAAGTCCATCTTCTCGCCACTCATCGATCCCGAGCTGTCGATGACAAGCATCAGCGCGCCGACGGCCGAGATCACCGAGTTCTTGATTTCAAAATCGACCGGCATGGCCTTTTCGAGATCCGTTCCCGACCATCCGCCGGCGCCGAAGGCATCGGGGCCACCAATCATGAGCAACCCAGCACCCAGTTGTTGCGTATTGCGGACAAGCATCTCGACTTGTGCATCGGTGATGTTCGAGATCGACTCCGCCGAATCGCCGCTGGTGCGTGGGATGTTCGCCAAGATCACACTGTCGTAAGCCTGGAGTTCCGTGAGCGACGTGAAGGTGTCGTTGCTCGGTTGCACGACGACTTCGATTTCTTCATCACGCAATTGATCGGCGAACCACTTCCATGCATCAGGTTCGTCCCACGGCTCGACGAGCAAGACACGGCTCTTGCCGCGAACGTCCGTGAACGCGATCGCTCGATTGTTCTGGGAGCGCGAGTCGTCGGATGCCCCTGCAGGAGTGAATTTCGCTTCGAAGGTATAGGGAGCTGGTCGATCGATCGTGTGTCGAAGCGGGATGACGTTCTTGCCAGGCACGAGTTCAATCGCTTCGTCGAGCAACAGTTCTTCGTCCTTGCCCATCGTTCGTGTGATACTCAAACGGCCACGCACGGGCTCGGTGGATCCAGCTTCCGCGAAGTTCGTCATCACGACACGCGCTTCGAAGGGTTGGCCGCGTCGAATTTCCGACGGCAAATCGATCTTCTCCACCAGCACGTCGGCGCCGGATTGCGTGGGGGCTGGGATCACGTCGATGCCAATGCCTGAACTCGCCAGTCGCTTTGCGATCGATTGGGCTTGGCCGATGGTTTGGTTACCGTCAGTCACGATCACAATCCGCTGGAGCGTGTCACTCGGCATCGAGGACTGGGCCAGTTCAAGTGCCGACTCGAGGTCGCTTGCATCGCCACGAATCGGGGTGCCTTCGAGCTGGGACAGTTGCGGCAGGTCGTCGTTGAATGGTGGCACTTCGATGGACGCGTCCCGCCCAAACACAATCACACCGGCAAGGTCCTCGCGTTGCTTGTCGCGATGCTCTCGGACGCAATCAACGACATAGTCGAGCATGGACACTCGGCGAGCTTCGTCGATGCTGTCGGATTGGTCGAGGACATACATGACTGTGACACGGTCAGTGATCCAAGCGATTTGGACACCGGCGATCGCAGCGATGATCGCACCGACGACGAGCGATCGCAGCAAGATCGCGATGAAGGCTCGGAAATATCCGAGTGCCGAGAACCGTTGGTACCCGATCCACCACAGCAGCGGTAAAAGCGCGAGCAGCCACAGGTAACCAGGATGGTCGAAACCGAGTCGCACTACGTCTCTCCAGAAATACTGTCGCGAAGCGCCCAGCGCGGCTTCCGCTCAGTATTGTAGCGGTTTGATCAAGGAAGGAGGAACCCGATTCGAGTGTAACTTCAGGTCAGCTCACTTTTTCAAATTGAGGCCTTTGTCTTTTTGTAGGGTGCCGTG
>JBGTAI010000101.1:0-15208 GCA_041749955.1 Pirellulaceae bacterium
GTCCGGCACGATTGGACGAGCAAACGGTTCCGATGCGATCGGCAGCGTCAATGCAACGACATCCGTTGCCTACGCTGCAGCCGGGATCACTGGCGGAACAAGCCTTGCCAACGCGAGGGCCGCAGTATCAGCCTCGAGTGGTGTTTCTGTCGCAACGTCACGCGCGACTGCGGTTGATGAACTGCCCGTCTCAGTCGACCTCATCGATGCAAACAAAACTAGCTCCGTGAAAGACAAGGACCTGATTGACAAGGACCTGATTGACAAAGACCCGATTGTTGCCTTCGTCGCTGAAGTCACGGCAGCGAAACGTTTGATATCGAGTTCATCTCAATCGCAAGGCCACCAGCAAGAAGCTGAAGCAGTGGACGTTGCCTTCAGCGAATACAGTGCTGAGGAAGACAATGCGGATCAAGAAATTGCGGCTGACGATTTCAGACTGAATCTACTCAGCTAGATGATCCGCGGGTGTTACTAGCGACCGGCGAGGACCTTCTCCAGAGCGGCCAACATTTTTGGCCATTCATTGAGAACGTCTGATGAGTGGTCGATTCGCTCGGGGTGCAGATTATGCGTGAGCTTGAGTTGACAGCCGGACTTCTCCGCTTCGAACGTCACAATCACGTGATCGCTCTCGGTCGAGTGCTCTTCCACAGCCCAAGTGAAAACGAGTCGATTCGGCCGGTCGACGATGAAGTACTCGCCAACGTATTCGATAATTTGCTCGTTTCGTTCCACGGTGAAGCGGAACGCACCCCCCACTTTTGCGTCATTTCGCATCGTGAGCACGGTCTCGTCGCGCACTCGAGAGCCAAACATCCACTGCGCCAGCAGATCCGTATCGATCCACGCATCAAAAACGCGTGCAGGAGACGCCTTGAAGAAATGCTCGAGCTGGACTTGAGATTGAGTACCGTCTGACACGTGGTGTTCCCTGATTCACGAAAGCCGAACGAATCAACCGTTACGACAATATCCGAAAGGATGTGCTACTCCGCAACTGCAATGCCGGACTGAGCCATAGTTTATCAGAATCATCGCGTCCGAAAATCCGGGAGCGAACTTCGTCGACCCTGCCTCATTTCGATGACACATGGCGTAATTTACCGGCTTTCTGTGGTCGAGTTTGCCAATTTCCCGGATTATTTGGGCTGCGCGTTTTCAGAATCTTTGACGCGTTTACTTAGAACTCGATTTTGCTACTGATCGGAAACCCTCTCCATCAGCTATTCTTCGGGCTTTGCATCTCGATGGCCCCATCACACGATTTGTGCGGGCGGTAGCGTTAAACAGGATGTTGATCACTACCCCGGAGCCGAGATGACCACCGAAACCGCTAGTATCGCTCCCGTTGTGGAGCCGGCCGACGCCCCCAGTATTGGCACCTACGAAAGAACGCAGGAAACTGAGAACGTACCGGAAACCGTAAACAGGCCGGTTCACGATGACCAGGAAGTCAGGGCCGTCGCTGTCCGTGACACGTACGTCGAGACTTCGGAAAACCCTCAAGACCAGCCGGTTCGGCCAACAACTTCTCGGATTCGCTGGGATTACGCGATTTTCTTTTCAACGCTACACGTTTTGGCATTGCTAGCGTTTCTGCCTTATTTCTTCTCGTGGGCTGGCGTCGCAGCGTTCGTGATCGGAACGATCGTGTTTGGCCAAATGGCGATTCCGATTGGCTACCACCGACTGCTTTCGCACCGCAGCTTCCGAACACCAAAATGGTTCGAGCGAACGCTGGTCACACTGGCGATGTGCAGTGCCCAAGAAACACCCGCACACTGGGTCGCTTGGCACCGCATGCATCATTCGCATTCAGATCACCGTGACGACCCACACTCACCTCGACTGGGCGTCTTCTGGGCACACGTCAGCTGGTTGATGTACGAAAGCCGAACTCGATTGGCGACGTTTTCGATGTATGAAAAGTATGCTCGCGACATTCTCGCTGACCCGTACTATCGCTGGATCGAGAAACTCCCGATCCCGGCAGGCATTTTCTTTCTGGGTCATGCAGCTTTATTTGCTGTCATCGCGAACGTCGTGTGCGTTCTCGCGATGGGCAACACCGCGGAAGCGTATCAACGTGCCGCAAGCCTGTTCGTTTGGGGAGTGATTCTGCGCACCGTTTGGGTTTGGCACATCACGTGGTCAGTCAACTCGATCACGCACGTGTTTGGATACCGCAATTACGAAACGAGTGATGACAGCCGAAACAACTGGTTTGTTACGTTGCTGACTGCTGGCGAAGGCTGGCACAACAACCACCACGCGGATCCCGCGAGTGCATCGGTCCAGCATCGGTGGTGGGAGATCGACTTGAACTACTACGTGATTCGGCTGTTCGGCGTACTGGGTCTCGCCACGCACATCATTCGCCCGCGGTGCAAACGAAAACCGCAGTCGCGAGTAACTTCCAACTGAGTAGTTGTATCGAACGTCCAACCAAAGCAATACGTCTTGGCGGACCGAAAACTCAATGTCCGCCGCGATAGAGTGTGGGCCCAAGACTAAAGGGCATGGGAAAAGGCCGCGGGCAGAGTGGCTTGGGCATGATGGGAAGGCCGGGGGCACCGGGCAGCCCAGGCGACTTCCTCGGCGTTCGCCCGATACTCGACTTCTCTTGACGAACGATCGCTCTGGTTCGTACCGTGCCACCTAGGATCTCCACCGCTTCCACAAGAAGGGTCTCGATGAGGCGGATCGATGGCAACTATTGGATCAACTTAGTCACACTTGTTGCGAGTGTGATCACGGTTGCCGGCTGCGCCTCTTGGAGCGATCGATCCACGATAACGCAAACGAAGTCGCCCCTCACGTCGCTGAGCGATGACTCCCGCGCCGCGATGATTGAAGTCGAGTTCATCCCGATTCTGCTGTCGGAGTCGGCTCAAGGCTTGACCGCAACGCCACCAGAAACGGATCCAGCTGGCGAACCAATTTGGGCCGCATTGCCATCGAACATTGCTAGTAGTGACACCAGCTCACCTTCGGACCGAGTGCAATCGTTGTGGCAATGGGTTGACGAAACCGGCATCGAGCCAGAACTCCGACGACGATTGAGCGAAAACGGACTGAGAATCGGACGCGTGATTGAACAAGAACGATTCCGAAGTCGCGTGCAGGAGATGACGCCAGTCTTAGACGAAGTTGAATCATTTTTAGCCAAAGCATCCGTGGCAACGGAGTCGTCCCAAGGCCAGCAGCGAATTCAAATGCCACTTGGACGACGCAAAGAATTGCCCGTGCGAAATCCTACGCGAGGCAACGAAGTCGCTCTTGTCCGATTGAACGGCGAAACGATCGGCCAAACCGTCGAAGACCCTCAATACCTTTTCGCAATGACGGCTTCGCGGGGACGATCATCCGGCGAACTCCGATTGCAACTTCGTCCCGAGATCCAACATGGGGCCATGAAACAGACGTGGGTCGGTGTCGACACCGCAATGCGAATTGATCAGCGTCGTAGCGTGTGGTCACTCGAAGATTTGGAAATCGACTTAACCGGTGACCAAGGCGACCTATTCGTGATCTCAAGCCTCGAATCAAGTTCTGGACTTGGCCGTCAAATGTTCTGGGGAACGATGCCCGACGGATCGATCCAGCACACGATGATGCTGGTCAAATTCGCCCACATTCCAACCAGCGTCGACAACCTATAGCAAGCCAGTTAGCCAACTCACTCCATGCTCCAACAGGATTGGGTCAGTGAGACGACTTGGCAACGGTTGCTGCTAGCTCACGATATTGCAAGTACAACGCATCGTAAGCACGCGTACGCTCTTCGCAAGGCCGAATGAGATCTCGTTGAGTCTCATGAACACTTGCCATCGACGAGGAAGCATCGATCACCGAGTCGAATCCGCTCACGCTTGAGCCGGCCACAACCATTCCAAGCACAGCCGCACCGACCGCTGGCCCCTGGGTCGACGGATGAATCTCGATTTCATGACCTAGCACGTTTGCGTACACCTCAACAAACGCGCGATTGTGGTGCGGCAAGCCACCTGTCGCAACATAGCGATGAATCGGCACGCCTCCATCTTGAAGCAATTCGACGATCCAACGCAGTCCGAAAGCTGACGCTTCCATCAGTGCCAAGTACAAATGCGCCGGACCATGCTCAAGCCCCAAACCTGTGAACGCACCGCGTAAGCTGCCATCCATCAGCGGCGTTCGACAGCCGTTCATCCAGTCCAAGCACATCACACCGCTGGCGCCAGGCGGTAACCGCAATGCGGCTTCAGCGATCGAATCGAACGAATCTAAACCGAGCAACCGGCGCAGCCAAGCAAACGCGTCACCGACCGCAGCTTGCCCGGTCTCATATCCGAACATGCCTGGCAGTATGCCACCTTCGGCAACCCCAGCCACACCTGGGACATCTGCATATTGAACTGAGTTGAGCATATGGCAACTGCTCGTCCCCATCACCATCACGAGCGTCCCCGGCTCTGCGGCACCAACGCCAGGCACCGCCGAATGCGCGTCGATGATCGCGGTCGAAACAGGCGTTCCCTCGCGAAGCCCCATTCGCTGGGCCATTGCCGACGTTAATCCACCAGCACTCTCGCCAGGCGACCTAATGATCCCGGGTAATCGATTCGCTACCGCCTCAGCAAGCTTCGGGTGAACGGCGAGGAAATAGTCTTGAGACGGATAGCCATCGCTCGCAGACCACATCGCCTTGTAGCCGGCCTGGCATGTTGATCGCGTCAACGCCTCAGCAGCTCCACCAACAAGCTGCCAAACCAACCAATCACCAGCCTCCAACCAGACTTCCGCAGCATCCGCGACGCTGGGTGCAACTTCGATCGTCTCCAACAACTTTGGAAAGAACCACTCCAAACCAATCGTCCCACCATAACGATTCAAGAACGATTCACCACGTTCTTTCGCGACGGAGTTCATTCGCTCAGTCTGCTCGAGTGCACCGTGATGCTTCCAAAGCTTCGGCCACGCAAGAGGAATCGATTTGAATGGGGCCAGCTCGCAAAGTGGCGTCCCGCTGGCATTCGTTGGCAACATCGTGCAACTCGTAAAGTCAACTCCGATACCAACAATCGAATCGCCTTCGACACCTGCCTGAGCAATCGCCGCACGTGTAGCCTCGATCGCTGAGTCAACCCAATCACCGGGTGACTGCAGTGCGTATCGGACGGGTAGCTTTTCACCAGTCCCTGGAAGCCGGTCGGTGATCTGGCCATGCACGTAATCGGAGCTGGCCAAACCCAGCTGGCGACCATTCGCATCGACAAGAATCGCACGAACCGACTCAGTCCCAAAATCCAATCCGAGTGAAATAGCCGCTGACATCATCACTTGCTCTCGAACGTAACGCTCATGTCCACCACATCACCGGCGACCAATTGCTTTGGATCGACAACAACATGCTTGATTCGGTCTCGCTTCCAGGTGTAACTCATGTGAACATTGCCATCATTGGTTTGAATAATCGCTGGGTAGCTGAACTCCGCTCCCATTTCCTGCTCAAGCACACCGACGCTTTGCCAATTCAATCCATCGTCCGAGATCGCCAAGTTCAACAATCCACGTTTGCCCCAGCCTGACTTGCCTGAGCCCAAGTGATTGTAGATCATCAAGTGCCGTCCATCGGCTAGCGTCACAGCCTCGATTCCCGAGTTCGGATTCGGCAAGTTGATCGCCTCCATCGTTGTCCAACTCTTGCCCTGGTCGCTCGAAAAGCTCGTTGCAACCACGTTCTCTTTGGTGCGACATAGAACCTGGAGCCGACCATCCGCGTGCTGCAAAAACGTCGGTTGGATTGCATTGAACTCCGTCGCTTCATTGATCGGACCGACACGCTTCCAACCGCCTGAGACTTCGCCGTCGACTAATTGCGTCGATTCAAAGTGGACTCGCCAGCCGTCATTCTCAGTCGACGAACCGCTTAGCAACGTCGTCTGATCGCGAAGCAAAATCGGTTTGCAGCGAACGGGACCATCGATCCCCTCAGGCAGCCGAACACGATCGGTGAACGATCGGCCGCGGTCGTAGCTGACCATCATCTCACCCCACCACTCACGAGGATTCGGGCCGACCTTGAAGAACAAAATTGTCGGTGCGTCTCCAGGCGGTTGGAACAGCACAGGGTTCCAGCATGGGTACCGCAAGCCATCGTGCTGAACGCCATCGGCAACCAATTGAGGCTTCGACCAAGCCGCACCATCGTGATAGCTCGACCAAATCCCAACATCCGGTTTGCCTTCTTTCGTTCCGCCAAACCACGCTGTGACTAACCCGCGACTCGTCTCGCAAATCGTCGATGCATGACATTCTTCGAACGGTGCCTTCTCAAACACGAACTCTTCGCTAACCAATCCAGCGAACCGCTGTTCCTTTGGAGCCTTTGCAGGCTTCGCTTGAGTGGCATCCGAACTGAATTGGATGCAATCGTCATGTCGGATGTGATAGATGCGTCCATTCTCGCTGCCGACGAGCAAGTCAGGCTTGCCGTCGCGATCAAAGTCGCACACCGCCGGACTCGCCGTGTGTCCGGCCACGTTTCGCTGGGTCAAGTTGCCAATTTTTTTAAGCACTAACTTGCCGTCACGATCTTCACAGTTGCGATACCATGTCACGTTCTCGGAATTGACCAGTACATCCAAACGGGAATCACCGTCCCAGTCAACCACAGCCAGCTTCGTGCGTCCCGAGCTGCCGCACGTCTTTGGATTCAACTGAATCGGCAAATTATTTTCGTCCACGAAGATCCGTTGCGCAGGCCCACCGGCGGATCGAAGCGTCAAATAACCTTCTTGATCCAACATCACCAAGTCGAGCTTCGCATCCGCATCAAAGTCAATCGCAAGTGGTGTCGTTCGCCACTGGGTCAGTGACGCACTTGACTTCGTTTGCCACCAATACCAATCCGGCGGCAGCTCACTTTGTCCGGTATCAAAGTCACGCGAAACAAGCGTTCCCGCTTCATTCACGAGCATGCCCAACTTTGCGAGAATCGAGTTGTAGAGAATGTCGCCGTCGCCGTCGCCGTCCCAGTCAGCGACCGACAACGTTGTGTAACCCCACTTCGCTTCACACGGGCCTTGGATTGAACCATTTGGCCCCGCCATCACGCGAAAAGGAGCAACCGTCCCATCGCTCGAAGCGACATTCAGCAATTTCACTTCAGCCCACTTTGGCAGCTCGTTTTCACCATCACCGAGATTCTCGAACCATCCGATTGACCCAGCAGTATTTCCACACAAAATGTCTTCATCGCCATCGCGGTCCCAGTCGTAAGCAAAGGGTGTGGCGAGAGCGCCAAACTTCAACGTGTCAGCAACTTGGCGAAAGTACTTCGGCGATTCGAACACAGGCATCTCATCGCGAAGCTCGCCCGTGTTCTCAACCAGTGCAACGCGACCATCTTCATCGCCAACGATCAGGTCAATGTCTCCGTCGGCGTCCCAATCGATCGCCGTTGGAGTGATCATTTGCAAATCCATCACGAGCGGGTCGCCGTTGACGTTATCGAGCTTTAGCCCCGCAGCATACAGTGGCTCACGACGAGTTCCGATGTTTTGAAAGTAGGTGAAGCCATCGAGAAACTCGCCGCAAAGCAAGTCCAAGTCACCATCATTGTCAAAGTCCGCAAAGTTCGGACAGGGCCATCCATACACATCGATGTCTCCTCCACCAGCACTCAAACGTTGTGGCGAATTCGAGTACTTTGGCGATTCGTCGGAGCCTTGGTTTTCGATCACATAGACGTATCCATGCAATGGACCGTTTCGCCAATTGCCGTGATTGTCGAAGGCATGGTCCCAAACCAAATCAGCCCAATCGCCGATGCCAACAATGATGTCGTGATCACTGTCTCCATCGAAGTCAACGTAGCGCCACATGTTTCCGCGGGTTCGTCCACTTGACGAGTGAGGATTGTTCGTCGGATAGATCTTCTTCGGCTTGTCAAAATTGAATTTGCCCGAAGTCGGATCGCGTCGAAACTCTTGACCAGGAACCATGATGACCGGTTCATCTCCGACCATGCTCATCATCATGTAGTGCTGTGCTTGGCCGATTCGCACGCCTGGTTTAAAGACAGGCATCTTTGCTTTCGGATCTTGCGTCGGGTTCTCAAAAAAGTAAACACCTCGCGAAGGCTTGTCGGGGCAACCCACAACCAGATCCAAGTCGCCATCGCGGTCATAATCCATTGGCAACGGATCAGCCCACAAGCCAACGCCAAGATCGACTTCCAAACCAGGATGGTTGTACTCGAGCGGTTGCAACTTCCACTCAGTTTCTTCCGCAAGCACAGACGCCCCACGCAGCTGGCCCATGACCAACAGAAGAACAACTGCACCGAACCGGCCTGCATTCAGTCTCATTGTGTTGAGTCTTGTTGCGTCGATCCACAAATCGCATCTCATCTGATTCATCTCACTTATTTATTAAGTTAAGCAACCGCCTGCGTATTCCTGTTACTCGAAATCACCCATCCGAGTAACACCATCCAACTTGGTCCGACAACAATCACGAGTAACGGATGAAACGGACTTGAGTAGTTGGCAAGCGATTCTGGCCAGCGGTCTGTCTTTGAAAGTGTCATCCAAGCGATCAACAGCATTCCCATCACCAGCACAAACACCGCACCACGACTGCGAATCGCTGGAACGAGTATACCAAGCAAGAACAACCCAATGATCGCTGCGCCGAGCACGCTTGAAAGCAGCCACCACACATCCAAGGCACTCTCGGTCAACTGGACGAGCGCCAACGCCATGAATGTGCCCATCGTTCCCCAGGCAATTGTCGAAAAGCGAAGGACGGTGACATGCTGGGCATCGCTGGAATCGGGGCGATACAAGCGTTTGTAGAAGTCGCTCATGACGAGAGTCGCGGACGAATTGAGCGACGTCGAAACGGTACTCATTGCTGCCGCAAACACAGCCGCTATCAACAGACCACGCGCTCCCTGTGGTAATTGCGACGCGATGAAATGAGGGAACACGCGATCGCCCAGATCTTTGGTCGTCAAACTTGCAATTTTCTCGTCCAGCTTGGCTTGGTAACCCGCCGAATCCACTGACTCACCCGCCTGCATCAGCTTTTGCTCAGCCACAACGAGTCGCACTTCTTGCGTCATCTCGGGGTGCCTCTCGTAGAATGCATACAGCGACGAGCCGATGAACAAGAACAGGGCGCTCACAGGCACATAGAGCAGAGCACCAAACCAAATACTCTTCGCCGCTTCGGCGTCCGTGCTGGACGCGATGTAGCGCTGAACGTAACTCTGGTCGACACCGAAGTTTCGTAAATTGTCAAAGAATCCATACGCCAGCACGACCCACATCGTGGGTTCGGAAAGTGGCCACAGCGAGGCACTCCCGAGCGAAAATTTACCTGCTTGGCCAGCAACCTCAATCACTTCGCTCGGCCCGCCCGGCATTCCCCAAAGCAGAATCCCGAGCGCCAGTAATGCGCCGGCCAGCAACACGATCGCCTGCACAGCATCCGCCCAGATCACAGCGACGATGCCACCAACAAAAGAATACAGCGTCACCACCACACCAGTCACAACGATCACGACTCGGATGTCCCAACCGAACAGCACTGCCATCGGCAAGGCCATCAAGTACATCACCACACCGATCCGAGCGATCTGGTAGAGCAAGTAGAAACAACTTGCGTAGATTCTCGCCCACAGTCCGAATCGTCGTTCCAGCAGCGCGTACGCGGAGACTTCGCCCGAAGCTCGATACAACGGCAAGAAATAGCGGACTGCGATTGCCGCAGCGAAGGGTATCGCGAGTGAAAACATGAAAGCGTTCCAGTTATCAACGAACGCTTTGCCGGGAAGTGCAAGGTAGCTGATACTGCTCAGGTACGTCGCAAAGATCGACAACCCACAAAGCCATCCTGGCAACGAGCGACCGGCCGCTGTGAATTCGTCGGCGGAGTGATTCCGTTTCCAGAAATAGAACCCCAATCCCAGAATGCCGACGAAATAGCCAACCAACATGAAGTAGTCGAGCCCGGAAAAGAACATCGTACCTACGATTGGGCTCGCGGCGATCATAACGCGCCCATTGCCCTTAGAATCACCGCGACACGCTCCCTTTGCGGCGACAAGAACGCGTGAAACGGATCAGCCGGCAGGTCGCTGCAGATCCCCAGCAGTGACAGGGCACATTTGGTCGCTTTGATGTGTCGCGACGCATACTTACCAATCTCATAGATCGCTTGAAACTGGTTGATCCGGCTGCTTGCTTGCTCGACCGCTGAATCATCGCCGCATCGCAGCGCGTTGTAGCAATCCACAAACATCTTCGGCAAAGCGTTCGCACCGCCACACACGCCACCGTCGCCACCAAGACGATGGGCATCAGGCAACATCGCTTCGGGACCAATCAGAATCGACCAATCGGGACGTTCCGCTTTGAGTTGACAAAGACTCGCGAAGTAGTCCATGTCACCGCTGCTGTCCTTGACACCCACAATGGATTCGATCGAAGACAACTTACGCAGCGTTTCAATTTCGTACCAAACTTTCGTCAAACCTGGCATGTTGTAAAGCATCAACGGTAGCGGAATCAGCGGAGCGATGTTCTGGACGTAAGACGTCAACTCCGTTTGTCCAGCAGGAAAGTAATACGGTGTCGTCAGCACCGCAGCGTCAGCCCCGCAATCAGCCGCATGCTTTGCCAAATCAACACTCTCGACGAAAGCTGTGTCCGCCACGCCCACAAGCACTGGAACGCGTTTGTCCACCAAACGAGTCGTCTCGCGAATCAACTCGCGCCGAAGTCGGTAACTCAAACTCGGCGCCTCTCCGGTCGTTCCCAAAATAAAAACACCTGCGACTCCGCCTGAGATCACATGCTCAATCAGTCGTGTTAAACCTTCGTGGTCCAATTCATCACGTGCGGACAAAGGCGTAACGAGCGGAGGCACGATCCCTCGCAATGCACTCCAACCAACGGAAGTACGACGAGGGGCTGAAACAACTGCGGCATCTGGGTTATCCATTGCAATTCCTGCTGAATGAAAATCGAGTCACTTTAACGCTTGCCAAGCAGACGCTTGCCTGGAACGGCAGTGCGAATCTGCCACAAACTTCCGCCTGCGGTAACAAAGAGCGTCTTCAAATCGTCGCCACCGAAACCACAATTCGTTGTTTCGTCCCGCGGAATACGAACGTACTCCAAAAGCTTGCCATCAACGGAAAAAACGTAGATCCCAGCGGTTGGCGGATCAGCCGTCTCTTGCGGCAAATGCGGCTCGTTCAAACCAGCGGCAACGTACAACCGTCCTTCCGCGTCCAGCTTCATCCCGTCCGGCCCGCGAGTGGTTTTCCAGTCGTACACAAGATGCTGGCTCGACGAATCAACGGTCCCATTTTCGAGCAGTCGAAATCGCCAAAGTTTCCTTGCTCCGCCGAGCGAATTGTTGTTGTCGGCCACAAACAAGTATTGATCATCATGCGTGACCACAAGCCCGTTGGGTCGATCCACTTCGTGGGTGATGACACGAGTCACCGTGCCGTCCGTATCAATGCGGTAGACGCCTTCAATTGGTTTACCCTCGGTGTCGAGAATCTCCATCCCCTCTCGAGCACCATATCGTGGATCTGAGAAGTAGATTCGGTTGCGAGAATCGAGCGTCAAGTCGTTGGGCTGGTTGAACCGCTTCCCATCGAACGTCTCAGCCAGAACGGTCGTCGAGCCATCGGACTCAATCCGAGTCACACGTCGCCTTACGGGCTCACACACCACAAGACGTCCACTGCGGTCCCACATCAATCCGTTTGACCCAGCATTCTCGCGAAAGACGGTCATGGTTCCGTCTTTCACTCGCTGGTTGATGTTCCCTTCGCCGCTGGTAAACAGTCCAAGTTGTGGGTGCCAAGCCGGCCCCTCGCCGGCACCGTGCTCCTGGAGCATCTCGGGCTCAGAAACAAAGATCACAGGACTATCAGCAGATACGCTTGTTGTCTCAATGCAAAGACTCAGGACTACCGTGGCCGCCAATATAAGCGAGAATAAAGAGCCAGTTTGTTTATGCATTGTTGCTCCATTTCATCGTGAACAGATTCATCGTGAACTAATCTCGCTTCGTGTTCTTATCCCACCAATTACGCTACCACGGGAATATATCACGCCCAACGCCTTGGTGCGCAACACCATGGCCTCGTCTCCGGTCGAGAGTGAAGCCTGCGTTCCCCTTCAGCAGCACTCGGTACACAAAATCGCCACCGGAAATCGCAAAGCCAACGCGGCGAGTGCAATTCGGCAAGCGTTCTTAGCAAGCAAAGGCACGCCAAGCACCAAAATCAAAATAGCAAAGGGCTTCAAGGTGCCGCTAAAAAAAAGCCCTCTTGGCTATCCGGAAAACGATCGTAGGATTCGAAAAAACTCCACACAGGCAGTCGTTTTTTTAGCGGATGCGGGTAGTGTGGATCCTTGGCGTCCAGGATCAGATAACACTGATGCCCAGATAACCCTCATGCAGAGTGCAACATCTCTCAATTCCAATTAATTCCGCGACTTCCAACTTTTGGAAACAGCTCGATGAAAGACCACGACATGAACTCAACGACTCAAGCGATCTTATTTTCCGTTGCAATTGCCGTTTGCTCACTCTCGTGTCTTGGATGTGGCTCCGAGGGCAACACTGTCATTCAGCCATCTTCCGCTGAGCCCACAGCAGAAGAGAGCGTTGAATACCAGAAAGAGATGGAGGAGATGGCCGGCCAACGATAGCCGACGCTGGTGACATGTGTGTGGCCGAAGTCGCGCGATGAGATGTTGCGAGATGAATGACGCCGCTACCTTATAGATACCGAGCTCAATCATTGCACGGCTCCTATTTCAATGACGCGATTTTGTTAAGCCCTTCTTCGTTATGTCTTCCCTTTCAATAGGTGATTTTCATGAATGGTCGAATGCATCGAACCCGTCTCGGGTTCACGTTAGTTGAATTGTTGGTGGTCATTGCGATCATCGGCGTGCTCGTCGGTCTGCTCTTGCCAGCCGTGCAAGCTGCTCGCGAGGCGGCAAGGCGAATGAGTTGCAGCAACAACTTCAAGCAAATAGGTCTGGGGCTTCATAATTATCATTCGACGTATGACAAATTGCCAAAACAGCTGGGCGGCTCTGGCAGTGATTTGACTGGAGCAGACTTTTATTTCGCTGCTTCGGATCGTTCAGCCAATCAGTCTTTGAGCATGCTTGTGGGGCTGACGCCGTTTATTGAACAGCAAGCGTTATGGGAGCAAATCAGTAACCCCAATACGGTTGACTTGGCAAACCCAGGAACGGTACGGACACCACCGTGGCCAGCGATGGGGCCAACCGCAACGGACAACGATGCTCAAAACGCCTCGCCTCGGACGAGCACATACAATGTGGGATACACGCCCTGGATGACGGAAATTGCCACTTTTCGGTGCCCTAGCGATCCTGGGACTGGCCTGCCGGCGATGGGGCGGACAAACTACGCCGCATGCATGGGAGACGCGAATCGCTTCCAAGATGCTGGTCCGTTCTCTTCTCGACTCGTACCGGACTCGACGAGAGCTCAAGAAAGCCGAGCATCGGGACGCGGCGTTTTTGTCGCTCGAACACCGGTGGGTTTCCGGGATATTCTCGATGGGTTGTCCAATACGATCGCGATGGGAGAGATTGCGACTGACCTGGGGGATCGCAATATCAGTACAAGAATGAATGAAAACTTTGGAGGCGTTAACGTTAGCCAAGACAACCCGTTAGCCTGCCGAATTGATATTGACCAGACCCGACCTAGATTTTGGAATCCTGGAAAGAATTTGTTTTCGAGGGACAATGAGGGACGCGGTTACCGTTGGGCAAACGGGTACGGGGTATTCACGGCAGTGAATACCATTTTGCCACCCAATACGGAACTCTGTATACCCTTCGGCCCAACCGGAATTGGCATCATGCCACCAAGCAGCCGACACCAAGGTGGTTGCCATGTCTTGATGGCTGACGGAGCTGTCACTTTTATCACTGACTCGATCGAAGCCGGCAACTCCGCGAACGGAACAGTTCGACTCGGTGGAACTGGCAATCGTGCTCCTGGCTCACCAAGTCCATACGGCCTTTGGGGCGCCCTTGGCACCAAGGCAAGTTCGGAGACAGACCAGCTGTAGCAGTCCGTTCGGCAAAGTCACGAATTTGAATTACCAGGTCAATACACAGCGCCGTGTGCAGCAATGCTCGCGGCGCTGCTTGCGTTAGGATGTGCCGCCAAGTTGAACACGACACTCAAAGGCCTTGGATCTTTCCGTCCAGAATCAATTTCGCCACGAAACTTCCCGCGATTGCGACAGACGCATTGCGTGCAAGATGAACCAATTGCCTGCAGGGTGCACCAGTGTTGGTGGGCGAGCAACTTCAGCGGGCTAGCGTTGCCAACAATGAAAAACGGCAACTTGGTTTAGTGGAAAATGTGCCTCATCTCAACACTCGATATCTTCGCGTGTGTCATTTGCCCAACAGCCGTCGCCAACTTCGCAATTCGCAACCGATGGTGGGAACGAATTGCTTGAACCAGTGGGCGATGCGACAGAGACCATGTTGAAAAGGCTGCCGCATGCTTATACTCTCGAACTGGCAGAGATAACAGTCGCGATAAAGAAGTCGTCGAACAACTGGAACGATAAGTCGATACGAAACATGGAACACATTAAACATCCGGAGCTTCGGCGAGAAATCGGATTCTTGGGAACGATCTTGGGCGAGACGATTCGTGAGCTGTCCGGTGAACCTGCATTTAATCTTGTCGAAGAACTGCGTCGGCTTGCTTGGGACCGACGAACAGGTGTCGAGAACTCTGACAGGCGGATGGCCGAGCGAATTTCCAGCCTTGATGCCGAGGAACTCGGTGTCACGATGCGCGCATTTACCGTCTTCTTGGATCTGTTGAATTTGGTTGAAGACAGACAGCGTCTTCGAGTGCTTGGCGATCGAGAGCGTGCGACTTATCCCGAGCCGTCTCGCGAGTCGATTCGCAACATCATTCTCGAACTCAAAAACTCTGAGAAGTCGCCAGAAGAAATTCAGTCATTGTTGGATGAAGGGTGCATGACCGGGTTTGTTAGGATTCGATGAGTTTGGTCTTGCGGCGGCGATGGCGGAAGCCGTCGTTTCTGACGCCTCGTCGATTCCAGAAGTCGTCTCGGTGGTGGGTCTCACTCAGGTCATCCGCTTTGAGTTGA
>JBGTAI010000102.1:0-32700 GCA_041749955.1 Pirellulaceae bacterium
GGACAACGGTCACTGCAAATCTCTACATGAGCCACTGAGCAACAATTGACTGGGGGCAACGTTGACAATCGCATCATTGACCGACCGATTAAGATTATGAATGGTAGCTGTTCAAGGCCGCAGGCCGTGAACGGTTACCAGTCGCGTTCAAGCGATCTGTAATTGGGTCTATGAATACTTAGAGTACACCCCTGGAAGCACGAACTCCACGACGACGGCTAGGGATGTATTGGTGCAACGAACGGGCGTGTGCCGTGACTACGCTCATTTGGCGATTGCTCTTTGTCGGGCGTTAGGTATCCCGGCGCGTTATGTGGCTGGTTACGCCATGAACTTGAATCCGCCTGACTTCCATGGATTCATGGAGGCTTTTCTGGATGGCGAGTGGTACCTGTTTGATCCCACGCGGCTGTCGCTCGTCAGCGGACTGGTCCGCATTGGGATTGGCCGCGATGCTGCCGACGTTTCCTTCGCAACTCTCAATGGCGACGCCGTGCTTAGCCATAAAGACGTCTGGGCCGTTGAGGCTTTCAGCAAGTTGTAGTTCGCGACATCCGAAACATTCGATAGAATTGGCTCGCGCGGATTGCGGCGATCTGCGTCCAACCCTTGTCAAAGAGCGAGCACAACGTGAAGTACGCTGAATGGATTTTGCCTGAGTTCGAGCAGGAAGTGGCGAACACCCGCAAGGTGCTAGAGCAGGTGCCTGACGATAAGCTCGATTGGAAGGCTCACGAAAAGTCCAACACGATCGGCTGGAATGCGAGTCACTTGGCGGAGATCCCAGGCTGGGTAGAAGGCACGCTGACACAGACCTCTTGGGACATCGCTGGCTACTCAACGCCAGAACTCAATTCACGCCAAGAGATTCTCGATTCGTTTGACACGAACGTCGCGTCGGCGAAGAAGGCGTTCGAGGTTGTCGATGATGACGTGATGCAGGTTTCTTGGTCGCTCACCATGAACGGCAATCCGCTGTTCACGATGCCGCGGTCCGCAGTCATTCGTTCGTTCGTGCTCAATCATTTGATTCACCATCGAGCGCATTTGTGCGTCTATCTCCGGCTCAATGATCTCCCCGTGCCTGGCATGTACGGCCCGTCAGGTGACGAAGCCTAAGACGCGGCATAAGACGACGCGTTTTGATTTCGTCAAAATATTTGATTCCTTTTTCGAACACCCTTTCAGGCTCGTTCGTAAACTACAAGATCACTCAAACATGGCTTGGAGCTAGCAAACGCGGCTTCAAGATGATGGATACATCACACCGACTGGCCTCTCATCACGGCATAGCCAGCCGATAACTGAACTTGTCTTTTCGCACTCGGTGAAACTGGGGAATGTAGTACTGGAAATTGGGGCGACGTTCGGTGTACCGGACATCGCGTTCCAATCCGGTGTTTGTACGCAATCGTCAGCTGCATCGAGACTGTCTCTTCGATAGGAGTTCGGTGATGAGTGATGCTACGTTGATTGATCGTCCGATCCAAAGACCACTGACGCTCGGACGGTTTCTTCACACGCACAATCCGTTCTATCTGATCAGTTGTTTTTTGATCATTTACGGATTGCAGGATTGGGCGGGGACCTCGGCCAGTAGTCTTGTTGGTGGTTTTGTTCCCGCGAATGATTCGGTCGGCAAAGCGGCCCGCATGTTTGGTGGCATCGCGGCCTACTCGTTCCTCATGGTCATCACGTGTATCGCAGTCGTGCGATTGGGGAAAATCTGGGAGGACGCACGTTCGATCTTCCTTGTTGTCTTGATCAGCATGGTTGCTCTCTCGTCGAGTTTTGATGAGGTTTGCATTTCGGAGTGGAATCCCGCCGTGTGGTTTGCATGCGTTGGATTTCTGCTGGTGATGGTGCTGAGTGAGTTCTTGATCCGTTGTTGTGGATTGCGATTGAGTGGTTGGTATCGGTTGGCACTGTACGCGATTCTTGCGGTCTTTTTTGCTGTCCCACCGCTGCTCGGATACAGCGTGATTCATCGCCACGACCAACTTGCCAATGCGGGCAGTGTTTACTTCTCCGTAGCGATCGCCGCAGCGATGTTAGTGCTCGTTCCAGCCGTGCGACAGGGTCATCGCGGGGCGAGACGCAATGGGACGCCGTGGAAGTGGCCGTTGTTTCCACTGACGATATTTGGCATTTTAATCGTGCTGGCAGCAATCCGCACGCACGCGATTTGGATGTCGTTCGGTTTCCACGGCCAACGAGTCCAGTTCGAGCCGATGCTGCTGTTGCCGATGCTTGCTGCGATCGTTGTACTGATTGCGGAAGCGGGTTTGGGCCAGCGAAAAAGTTGGCTAACTCAGTTGGCCACGTTTGCATCACCGAGTCTGTTGGCGTGCGGGTTGTCGGGAGGCGGAATGACACATTTGCCGATTCGCCATGACGTCGCGATCTACTGTGGTTCGGGTTGGACGGCGGCGATCATGGCGGTCGCTGGACTGTATCTTTACATGACCCTCCGAGGCGTATCGGGTGCCGCGTTTGGATTAACAGGCATGTTATTGCTGGCGGGCTTCACAGCACCGCTGCCGATTGTCGCCAAGTCGTATGGACTCGAGTCGTGGATGTTCGTCGCGGTCGCCGGGGCGATTCTGTTGTTGATCACGCTACGTCGTATGGATGCGGATTGGTTGTGGTCTGCGCTTGCCGCGACCGTCACGGTTTCGATTGTGATGGCGAGCCGCTCTTACGGATGGCAACCTACTGGATACATCACCGCAGCCACGTTTGCCGTGGTTTCGATGATGGCGATCGGAGTGTTCTTTCCAACCGACTTGGCACTGTTTCTTCGGACAGTTGCGGCGAGTGCGTTTCTCGCAGGCTGTGGATACGCCGCGTATCTGTTTGCACTGCAGGACGAACGACTACGGCCGATTGCCGGTCTAGCAACAGGCAGTCTCGTTGCCCTGCTGTACGCGAGGCTGGTACGTCGAAAGGGATGGTTTAAGGTGTCCGCCTTGCAGATGCTCGTGTTGGCAGGTTTGATCAGCTATGACGGATACAGCACCGGCAAACTGAGTCAGATCAATTGGCCGATCTCGGGAGGAATCGCGTGCTTTTTTGTTGGAGTCGTGATCACGAGTTCGAAAACGGCTCAATTTGCACAGGCCCGCGAACGCCGCAAGATCGAGACATCGGAGACGGTCTCCGCCTACTTGCCGGGGCTCTGACCGCAGTCGTGGTCGCCGAACCAGTCCAGTATGTCAGGAGCTCGCGAGCAGGCATAATGCGAAGACTGATCTCTTGTTCCCGGACCTCAGCAGGCTGTGATGACGACCACTGCACTCCATTCGAAAGACCAACCCGCAGCACTTCCTGCGGGTGCGTTTGAGTTTGGGAAGAACTGGGCTTCGTTTCTTGCCACCGTCGACGAAACGCGGATCGACCAATCGATTTCGGCGCTGCGATCGATGCTGGGTGTCAAGAGCTTGGTCGGCAAGCGATTCTTGGACTTGGGCTGTGGCAGCGGGCTATCGTCGTTGGCAGCGTATCGGCTGGGTGCGGAGATCGTCTCGGTTGATTACGACCCGCAATGTGTGGCATGTGCCCAGACGCTTCGAAGTCGATTTGCAAGCGATGATCGCTGGGTGATTCGACAAGGTTCGGTGCTCGATGATGCCATGATGAACGGGCTGGAGCCAGCCGACATTGTTTACTCGTGGGGCGTACTGCATCACACGGGTAACATGCGAGAAGCGATTCGCTTGGCATCGAGTCGCGTTCGACCTGGCGGATTATTCTTCATCGCGATCTACAACGACCAAGGCGGTGGGAGTCGTCGATGGTTGAAGATCAAACAGCTCTACAATCGATTGCCGCGTTGGCTTCGACCGATGTGGGTGATGCTTGTCGCTGGGGTTTATGAATTGCGGTTCGCGGTCGTCCGCGCGGCTCAGTTGCGTAATCCGCTGCCGTTTGCTGATTGGCGACAAAAGAAAGCGGACCGCGGCATGTCGGCCTGGTACGACTGGGTCGATTGGGTCGGTGGCTTGCCGTTTGAAGTTGCGAAGGTCGAAGAGATTGTCGTGCCGCTGAGAGAACAAGGATTCGTACTCGAGAACCTTAAAACTGTCGGCAGCGGATGGGGATGCAACGAGTTTGTGTTTAGTCGCCAGGCTTAGTCGAACGGCGCAAGTTAAGTTCATCGATAAACGCTTCGCGGTTCTTGGGCGACAGCAAGTAGTTGCGTCCTTTCGCGGTGACACGAACTCGCTTCAGCGAGAGTGCTGGTCCGCTCAGCCAGCTGGAGGAGAGTTCGATATTCTCGATCGTGTCGAACGGAATCGAATAGCAAATGATGCCACATCGCACGTTGAGCGTGTCATCGAGCAACGTGTAGCGACACGGCAAAGTAAAGAGTGCTGTCACAGCAATCGTGAACGCCCCGGCGAGAAAGACGATCGACGCGTCACCAGGCCGCTGCTGGGCAAAGAACACCACGCCCATGACGCTCGCAACGACGGGCGAGAGAAGCAACATGATGGCGACCCACCAATCGATGGCGGAGTCGTAAACCGTTTTTGGAAATCGAGTCGCGTTCACAGATGAGGTTCTTGTGGGAGTGCGTAACCGAGTACAAGTTGGCGTTTAGCTTCTCTCGCGATGGCGATTGTGGCAATGACTGCGACGCCCAGCGATACCACAAGCCCAAGCCACTGCATCGAGTCGGCTGGTGACGTCGAGAGTTGTGACGCTGCGACCTGGGATGCCTTGGCGCCGCTGTGCACCCATAATACTTGCGGGATCGAAGCTAAAATGGCGGCGATGATGTAGGGAGTGAACCGAGCTTGAACCGCACCCATGCCGTAGCTGATCATCATCGTTGGTACTGGCGATAAACGAACGAGCGTGTGCAACCAAAATCCCGCTTTGGCAGCAACATCCATGATCGCGGCGACGAATGAATCGGGCTCTCGTTGCGGACTCGGCCGAGATCTCCCAGACGAGCTGCGGCCAGACGAGCCTCGGCCAAACCATGCGTAGCCGATGCAGTAGTTAGATGCGGCGGCGAGCGTTACGACGACCATCAACAGTGCCATGCCTTGGGCGACGCCAAACATCGCCCCAGCGGTCAGCGAAACGGCGGTCTTGGGAATACACAAGGACATCAGGCTGGTTGCGATCGCGATAAAAAAGACGGGAGCCCAGGGACCAGCTTGCTCGAGTTGGCTTTGCATCCAGCCAACGTTGAACCCGAGTCCCAGGATACCGAGCGACAACAGGGCAATGAATGTAACGAACGCGGCGACGCGCAATCTCGTTTGGCGAGAGACGAACGACATCGGGTTGCGGCTTCCCTAGCAAGTCGAGCATCATATCCAGAGGACGTGATGCGATGACGAAAAGTACACTTTATCGAAACGCGGGTCAAAACGATTGCCGCTCCGAGTGGCTACCGTGGGGATGGTGCAATCTGCGCCGAAACCCGTTTGGTGAATTGACACGCGACGAAAGAGTATTGCTGGCGGTCACCGACGTCGTCCAGTGGAGCGAGACGCTGCAACGAGCGATGCGTGAATGCAAACGCGTCGCGATTCAGTTTATCGGCAGGGCAGGGCGGGGCAAAACGACTCGGATGCTCGCCCTGGCTTCGAATTTTCCTGAGTGCAGTTACACCTACGTGGCTGAGGACGAACCATGCCCGGCAATCCCGTGGGGTCGACCGATTCTTGTTGACGAGGCTCAACGTTTAACGCGACGAGCTCGCGAGGCCGTGACGGATTCGGGCGAGCCGATTGTGTTTGCCACACACCAAGATCTCACAAGGGTGCTACGAACATCGGGGTACGATGTGACAACGTACACTATCGGAAATAGCAACGATGCGACGCTATTGTGTGAACTGGTGCGACGGCGAATCGAAGCGTCTCGGTCGGGTGATGGCGAGATTCCCGAGTTCACAAGCGATGATGCGGAGCGATTGATACGTCGCTTCGGGACTGATTTTCGAGCGATCGAAAGCTTTCTGTACGACCAAGTCCAATCACAGTGTTACAGCTATGGCAAAATGCGATTTATCGATTGAGTTGAACGATGGCGACGTCGTTCAAACAGGTGGCGGAAAGATTTCTGGGATCGTTCGTGTTCGGGCTGACGCTAACGTCAAGTGCAACGCCCTGGAAGTGCGCACCGTTTGGAAGACGCACGGTCGCGGCAACGTCGCAACAGGTACTTGCGAAACGAAAACGCTGTTCACGGGTGATTGGACGGCCGGGCACGCAGCGGAGTATCCGTTTGAGCTAGCGATTGCGAACTGGCCTCCGACATATCACGGGAACTATTTGAATATCGATCACTATGTCGAGGCGCAAGCGAAGATCCCTTGGGCGTTTGATCCGAAAGCGTCACAGATGTTTTTGATGCGACCGACGGGCGGAGCGAACGCCGCGATGGCGCATGCAAGTGCGACTCAGGCTGGAGGAATCGTCGGTTGGATCATCGTCGGATTTATCGGCTTGTTCATGGCCACATTTTGCATCGTGTCGGCAATGAACCCGATCGTGTTAGTATTCTTTGCCTTAGTCGCTCTCGGAGGGTTTCTGCTGTGGTTCTTCCGATCGTTTTTGCCAAAATTTTTGCTCGGCGAGATTGATTGCAAGCTAGCGAAGGAACTGGTCTCGCCGGGTGAAGCGATCCACGGCACATTGTTCATCCGCCCGCGACGCAACGTTTCGATCAACGGCGTCGAGCTGAGATTCGAAGCTCGTGAGCAATGCGTCAGCGGCAGTGGGAGCAACAAGACAACTCACCGGCACGTGTTCTTTGAAAAAGTGGAACACCTGGAACAGGCAACAACGTTGGTGGCTCACCAGCCGCACGAGTTTCCGTTCTCGGTTCAGCTCCCAGCGGACGCAGCGTACAGCGTTGACTTGAGCGACAACGACTTGATTTGGAGTGCGAATCTGAGAGTTGACATTCCACGGTGGCCTGATTGGCGAAAGGAGTTGCCGATCGCGGTTGTGCCTGGCGATGCAAGCACCTCGGGGATTTCGAGCGTTGCTGGTACTTCGAGTGTTCAGGAACGATCCCGCTTGATTGAGTCGGAAGGTTTGGCGGCGGATGTACCGTTGTCGGCCAATGACAACTCAGTGGTCACGTTTGCTGAGACCGCAAACCATGTTTGGTCTGTGCGAGACAACAACGACGCAGCGAAGATGCTGGCGGAAGCCGTCATGGGGCTGTCGTTTATGATCGAAGCGAAGATCGAGCGACGATTGCTGTACAGCGGCGAAGACGATCCGCACGTTTACCCGAACGGCTACGCAGTTTGGGCCCAGTTCACGGATCCGCCGCTGCCGCTTGCCTTGTACGTTCCCCATGAATTGGGCGATGAATTCGAACAGGTCGGTCGCGGCGTTTGGAAAGGGCAGGGGACTGTCGTCGGTTGGGACCATGTTCACCGGCGGCTGCAAATCAAGGTGGATCGTCCTTCACTGCCAGCCTGAGGACGCGAAGCAACGTGAATGATCTTGGGTTCTCAAGGTCTCTGGTTCTCAAGTCGCCCAGACCAATCTAGACTCTCACAATTACCCCACTTCCTGCCCTACGAACCTCAGCTCATGCCGTCGCCCCGAGTTCTTGTTCTTCGCGCCCCTGGTACCAATTGTGACGAGGAAACGGCACACGCCTTCGAATTAGCCGGAGCCACGGCTGAGCGTGTGCACGTGAATCGGCTGATTGAGAACCCGGCGTTGCAGGATCGCTACCAAATCCTCTGTATTCCAGGCGGATTCTCCTACGGTGACGATATCGCCGCGGGGCGAATCCTTGCGACTCGGCTACGTCGCCACCTTTCGGGGCTGGTGGACGCGTTCGTGCATGGCAACGGTGACCGATTGGTGCTTGGAATTTGCAACGGAATGCAGGTTCTGATGCGATTGGGCGTGCTCACGGAAGGACTCCAAACGGAAGCCGCAGTCCCAGCCACGTTGTCTTGGAATGACCACGGCCGGTTCGAGGATCGCTGGGTGCATCTGGCTGTCGACGAGACTCCCTGTGTGTTTTTGCGGGGAATTGAGCGAATGTATCTGCCGATGGCACACGCTGAGGGCAAATTCGTCGCTGCGGACGAGGCTGTTTTGGAACAGCTACGATCAGCCGGAAGACTGGCGATTCGATATTGCGACGGCGAAAACGGGTCTGTGGCCGGGGAAACTCTCGCATTTCCAGCGAATCCGAACGGCGCGACCGCCAATGTGGCTGGCGTTTGCGACGCGAGCGGCCGAGTGTTTGGGCTGATGCCGCACCCAGAACGTCACATCGATTACACGCATCATCCGTACTGGACACGTCGCGAGACCCAGCCCGACGCTGGCGACGGACTCGCGATGTTCCGGAACGCTGTGAGTTGGTTCGCGTAGTCTTAAGACTCTCAATCGACACAAAAGATCCTCCCCCCGAGAGCCCCAGCTAGGTATAATGCGGCGGTTTGACCCGCGCACTCCATTGCGGGCGTTCTAGTCTTATCGGGAATGATGACATGCGCGGGCGGTGTATGTTGGGAGCTGTATTCACAGCGATTTCGCTGATATCGGCCGGTTGCGGCGGACGCGATGGCGACGGATCAGCAGCCACATCTCAAGAAGAGCTCGCGGAGTTTCTGGCGGAAAATCCAGATTACGCGGGTGCATCTGCTCCTCCAGGATCATCCAAGACACCACTAGAACTTGGCCGCTAGAGGAGTGTTCGCCGTGAGTCAAAACATGACGGGCAATGACCGTGACGACGAAGCAGTGAGAATTCCAATGAAACGAAACCGTCGAGATTTCGGCTTCACGCTCGTGGAATTACTCGTCGTGATTGCGATCATTGGCGTGCTCGTCGGGCTGTTGCTCCCCGCGGTTCAAGCGGCCCGTGAAGCCGCGAGACGAATGCAGTGCAGCAACAACGTTAAACAACTCGGTCTTTCCGCACACAACTATCACTCCACGTACAACAAGCTTCCTGAGTACCAAGGTGGAAGCGGCGGCCAGCCATTGGCAGCGTCGTTCGACCCAATCGTTGGCCGTAACGCAAACTCACTCAGCATCTTTGTGGGACTGTTACCGTTCTTTGAACAGCAGGCGATGTGGGAACAAATCAGCAACCCGCTTCTCGACCCAATCACCGGCGATCCGTTTCCGCCGATGGGACCGACGCCGTACAAACGATTGGCCAGCCACGCCGTGACACGCTACGAGCCGTGGTTGACGGAGATACCAACATTGCGGTGCCCAAGCGATCCTGGAATTGGGCTGCCCGCACACGCAAGAACGAACTATGCCGCGTGCTTGGGTGATTCAGCGATGGTGAATCACGGACCGTTGCTTCCAGATCCGAACATAAACAACAACGGTCCATGGCGAGCTTTCCAAAATCCCGCGATCGCGGCGCGCGGCTCATGCCGTGGTGCTTTCATTGGTCGCCAATTGACTTCGTTTGCCGACATCCGCGACGGCTTGGCCAATACCATTTTGGTCGGCGAGATCAACACGGATTTGGGGGACGATGACATCACGACACAACTCTCGGTCGTATCCCTCACGGACGTGGCTCCGAATCCAAATTTTTGCTACGACCAGGGCCACCCCAACCCCGCGCGACCAAGGTACTGGGGACCAGCATCAACGAAAGTCGAGATCGATTACGTTCGCGGATCTGCGTGGGCACTTGGGCTTCATCTGTGTACTGGATTCAACACCATCTTGCCGCCCAACACAGGCATGTGTGGTTCAATCGGTTCCGTCATCTCGCCGTTGATGGGCGGCGTGACACCAGCAAGCAGTCGCCACATCGGCGGAGCACATATGCTCATTGCCGATGGCTCAGTACGCTTTGTCACGGATTCAATCGAAGCCGGCAACGCGAATGCGTCGAGTGTGTTCTACGACATGAATGCGGATGGCAACGTCACCGACAGCAGCGCAGCACCCTCTCAATTTGGTGCACCGAGCCCATATGGCCTGTGGGGAGCACTCGGAACACGAGCTTCAAGCGAAGTGCTCAACCAGTAGCATCAATGCATTCACTGCTCGCTGATTCACTGTTCGCTGAATCAGCGATTCAGATGGATACTGCAGGCGCCGTTCTCACAGTCCTTGCCGGCGATCTTGTAACGTCGCTTGGCGACTTGAGCGTAAAGCCATCGCCACAAGCGAGCGGATCCAGGCACATGCAAGATTGGCATCACGGGCCACAGCAGCGGTAAACGACGCGACAAATACCTCACCGCATCAGCACCGCCATGTCGCGTGCCCGCCTGATCGACGACATACATTTGGCTCATCAAGTCGTCGTAGCTCAAATCCGGATAACGCTCCGTCACACGCGGATCATGAAGCGAGAGAAAAGACAGCCGCTTTCCGCCGAGATCGAGTTGCTGCAACCGCTCGACGCCACCGCGGCAAAACCGACATTCTCCGTCAAAGATCACCACGTCGGTA
The DNA here is from genome assembly GCA_041749955.1 of Pirellulaceae bacterium. Taxonomy (GTDB): domain Bacteria; phylum Planctomycetota; class Planctomycetia; order Pirellulales; family Pirellulaceae; genus JBBSJZ01. The sequence continues at coordinate 10,434 of JBGTAI010000102.1, forward strand.
TCACCGCGAGTGTCTGGATCGGGCAGGACGGTTGGAGGTCGGGTCACGGGGTTGTTCTCAGAATGAAACGAAGCATCGAAGACGCAACTTTACGCTATTTTCGGCTTCAATGCAGAAAGAAAAGGCCAAGGCAAACTGGATCACAACCTGGCCCGCACCGTATGATGATCGCAGAAGCACCGTTGGCCACTCGCTTGCCAAGAGTTCTTCCACCCACCTTTTCCTAGGAAAGTGACCGCAATGAGTACGATCCAATCACAGGTCAATCGAGCACGCCGCCGCATTTTGGTCGGTTTGTTCGGCCGTGCGTTGTGCGTGACATTGTTTGTGTCACTTGTTGTGGCGACACTCGCCATTGGCGCCGCAGCGATCTGGGCGATCGAGACTCCGTTTCGCACTTGGTCCACGTATTGGCTAGCCGGCGCAAGCGTCGCTGGGGTTTTGGCGGCGATGGGTTATGCGATCGTCAAACTGCCGCCGCCAGCCGCCGTTGCTGGTGAGCTTGACCGACGGTTCGGCCTGCGTGAACGCGTCAGTAGCGTGATGCTGCTCGGCAAGGACCAACAGAGCTCTCCTTTCGGCGAGGCACTCGTTTCGGATGCCGAGCGACGCGCTAGCCAGCTTGCGATCGCCGACAAGTTTGCTCTGCGTCCAAACAAGTGGGGATGGTTACCGGTTTCGATCGTCCCGGTTCTGACATTGATCCTACTGTTTGCTGAACCCGCTCGTCCCACGATTGCGAGCAGCACCAAGTCCGTTGACTCAGTCGAAACAGAGCAAGTGAAGACGGCAACGGAACAGCTCAAACGACGCATCCAAGCACAGCGTCGAAAAGCGGAGATCGAAGGCCTCGACGATGCCGAAGATATGTTTCGCAAACTCGAAGCCGATCTCGACAAGGTTGCTGAAAAGAAAAACTTGAATCGCAAAGATGCCATGATCGCCATGAACGATCTCAAGAAGGAACTCGAGAAACGACGCGATGAACTCGGTTCACCCGAGCAAGTACAACGTGCGCTCGCACAGATGAAAGGACTCGAGTCGGGCCCAGCCGATCAAGTAGCGAAGTCGATGGAGAAGGGCGACTTTGGCAAGGCAAAGGAGCTGATCCAAGACCTCGCCAAGAAACTCAAAGACGGCAAACTCTCGCAAGAAGAAAAAGCTCAACTAAAAAAACAGATCGAGCAGATGCAACAACAAATGCAGCAGGCGGCTGAGCAGCACGAGCAAAAGAAACAAGACCTGCAAAAACAGATCGACCAAGCAAAGCAAGAAGGCCGCGGTGATGACGCTGCCAAGCTGCAAACTCAACTCGATGGCTTGGAAGCACAAAATGGCCAAATGCAAAAAATGCAACAGATGGCTGAATCGATGAAGAAGGCCGCCGAAGCGATGGAAAGTGGCGACGCCCAGCAGGCCGGCGAAGCACTCGAAGAAATGAGCGACCAGTTGCAAGAAATGCAACAAGAGATGTCTGAGATGGAAGAGTTACAGCAAGCGATGGATAGCCTGTCCCAGGGCAAGAACCAAATGCGATGCAAGAGTTGTGGTGGACTCGGATGCGAGAAATGTCGCGGCAATCAAGATGGCGGCAAGGGCGGAAACGAATGGGGACGCGGCAAGGGATCCGGTACGGGCCCCGAGACAGATCTCGACTCGAACACTTACGACACCCAGGTGCGAGGCGATCTGCAAAAGGGAGAAGTGATCACCTCGGGAACTGCCGAAGGCCCCAATCGCAAAGGCGCGACGCAGCAAGAAATCCAGCAAGCTGTTGAAAACGTGCTCTCCAACGAAAGTGATCCACTCGAGAGTCAAACACTTCCTCGCGACGAACGCGAACATGCTGAGCAATACTTCAATCGACTCCGAGACGGTACTTAGGATCGTCCTTGAACAGGCTGGCAGCCTTTCCCACATTTTTTCACAGCTTATCCACGAAAGCAGTAGGCACACTCCGTGGGCCGTAGCTCGAAAAAGCCAGCGTTTTTGAATTACGAGTCGAGGCGGACGGCACACGGAGTGTGCCTGCTACTTTGAATTCGCTGCCTAGGAGCGAAAGGTGAGACTAAAAAGCGATGAATCCGTACCAACCGGTTGCGAGTGTCGAGCCTGAGGCTGCGGTTCCAAGAACGTCTCCGGCGTCCGAATCAGCATTTCGGCCGTTGTCGTGGTGGGCTCGCTCGGCCTTCATTTTCGCTGGAATACTGATTCCCATCAGCAGCCACTTGCTCAGTCTTATCGGCCTTCCGACGGCCCCGCTTTGGCAGACCGGCGAACTCGGCGACAAGCTCTCGTTCATCTTGTCGCCTCAGGCCGGCTTTGTTTTTTATCCATTGATGATTTACGCCATCGCGTGTCTCACGTTGTATCTCATCTTTGACAGCGACAAACGCGTCGCGTTCTGGGTCCAACTCGGGATCTATGGCGGTGTCCCAGTGGCGCTTTGGTACAGCATTGTGTTGGACATCACGATCATTGATTCACCCGGTGAGATCTTGCTCGTTATCGGACAGTTTGGGGGTCCACTTGCAATCTATGTGTTGCTTCGGTTCTTTGAGTGGCTTCATCGAAAGACAATCATTCCGATCGGTTGGTACGTCGTCGCCGTAATCGTTGTCGGTGGAATACTCGTTGGGTGCGTGCTTGACCCAGATTCAACACTAGGCCTCGTTGTCGGCGGCCCAATGATCGCTTCGCTTACCTGTGGTCCAGTATGGGCGTTCTTGGTTTACACGTATGCATCGCTGCGATTACTGCGCGATCCGCGAAACCCAAGACAAGTGGAGATCCTCGAAAAACTGAGTGGCGTTTTATACTTCGCCTATGCTTTCGCCGCCTGCCCGATATCTGTCTTGTTCTCAATCAACAAGTACTCGAGTCTTCCCACACAGCCTGTGAGCCAGTGCTATGTCGTCACGGCAGCCGCGCGTGGGCATCGTCGATTTGTCGGCTCGAAAATCGAGTTAATTGACGGCATCGACCTTCCCATCAACACCCAACTTTCACGACTCTGGGCATTCGAACGACTGTTACAACAGGCCTGGCCGCAAGGGCATCATACGATGCGGCACATCTATGATCGCATCGGCCCAAAGCTCGCAGCACGTATTTCGAATCCATGGCTTGCCGACATGGCATATCTATCACTCAAGCCCGTGGAATGGACCGCTACGGTGCTTCTCTGGTGTTTTCACCTTTCTCCCAGTCGACGTGCGACTTACGCGAAAACCTTGACTGAACAGGTGCGTTCGCCGCGATCTTGACGGTTATAGGACCAAAACCTGAGCAGCAAAGAATTTGAAATAGGATGCCTTCGTCCTGGTTCCCCAAGGCAACCTAAGGTTCCAACGAACCGTTCTCCAAAAGGCGATTGCACGCGAATTAGGACGTCACGCGATCATCGCTTTGCTCCGATATGAATGACCACTCATGACCTCAACACCTGAACTCGATCCAGCCATTTTGGTTCCTTTCGTCATCGTCATGCTGGTCATGTCGTTGTTCATGTGGACGGCGATGTTGGGCGGTTCACTGAAGCTCTCATTTGTGATGCTTTCGAGTGAACCACCGAGCTACCTGCGATGCTTGCTGGCTTCGGTGCTGATGCTCGTTATTAACGTTGGCGTTTTCTTTGCGATCCTTGCGGCACTGGGACCTCAACCCTGGTACATCGTTACGGCCTATCAATTCTTCATCCAAGCTTTCATTGTCAGCCTAGTCGTTAAACGAAACCCGATCATTTCTGTGGCTGCAACATTCCTGCACACGTTGTTTGCGAGTGCTGGTTCCGTCGCCATTGTGTTAATGGTTACCATCTCGATGGGCTCAGCATTAAACGGGCTGCAAGAGCGTGGCTCTCTGTTCTTTGCTCAGGCCCAAGAAGCGATGAACGGAAACTCTGGGAGCGGTGAGTCCGAAGCACACGTCAGCACGACGCCTGAAGCGACACCGGTCAGCATTCCGTTACCAGTGAGCGTCTCGGGGGCTAAGACAGCCGCACCCGTAAAGTCAGCCTCAGGCGTCACGTCGAACCCGTTTATCCAATAGGCAAACTGGCGTTTTGACACGTTATCAAAGCGGCTCCATTCCACGCCAGACGCACTAGTCATTCCAGATCGCTCGGCTACACTGCTTCATGAGGTGAATATCCGGCGGGAGAGATTTCTGGCTTCAGTCCCCGATTCGCGAGAACGTCGAACTGGCTAGAAACGCCGAAGGTGCAAGTAACCCTGAATCGCTCAGGCAAAAGGACCGCCGGAATTGATACACCTCCTCTGGAGAGCGACACGTTTCGAACATTCTTGCGTTTTAGAATGCTCGTTCAAAGTGTCCACCGAAGGGGAAAGGTTTGCAGATTGTATTTGCAATCCGGATCTCTCAGGTACACGGACAGAGGGGCCAAACGTCTCACACGAGAACCGTTATGGCTGCCCGTTTTTCTCCGTTTGTTGCTCGCCACATTGGCCCCCGAGACGCCGAGATCCAACAGATGTTGGACCTGCTGGGCTTCACGTCGCTCGATGAGTTGACAAGCACTGTTGTCCCGCCACGAATCCTCGACGATTCGGTGATGGATCTCGAACTTGGTGTGAGCGAAGAGCAAGCACTTGCGGAGCTCGCGACAATCGCAAGCGAAAACCGTGTGTTGCGTTCGTTCATCGGCCAAGGTTACTACGGCACGCACGTACCGAAAGTGATTCAGCGAAACGTGCTCGAAAACCCAGCTTGGTACACTGCTTACACGCCGTATCAACCGGAGATTTCTCAGGGTCGTTTGGAGATTCTGTTCTACTTTCAAACGATGGTGTCGGAGCTAACCGGGCTGGATATCGCCAACGCATCGCTGTTGGACGAAGCGACCGCCGCCGCCGAAGCGATGACGCTTTGCCAACGCAACATCAAGGGCAACAAAGAGCGGTTCCTGGTTTCGACACTCTGTCATCCGCAAACGGTTGATATTCTAAAAACTCGTGCCGAGCCATTGGGCATCGAGATTGTGATGTTCCACGAAGCCGCTCCAGTTGAATACTGGGACAACGTGTTCGGCGTGATCGTTCAGTATCCCGCGACGGATGGCAGCGTGAATTCTTATGAAGCTCTCATCGATGAAGCACACGAGAACGGAGCGCTCGTCATCATGGCCACGGATCTATTGGCGTTGATGCGATTGCGTTCGCCAGGACAACTCGGTGCCGACATCGCGATCGGAAATTCGCAACGATTTGGCGTTCCTTTTGGACTGGGCGGACCACATGCGGCCTTCATGGCGACCAAAGACGAATTCAAACGCACCATGCCTGGACGGCTGGTGGGTCAATCGATCGATCGACACGGCAAACCCGCGTTTCGCCTGAGCTTGCAAACTCGTGAACAACACATTCGTCGGGAAAAGGCGACATCAAATATTTGCACCGCACAAGCATTACTCGCGATCATGGCGACGCTTTACGCGGCGTATCACGGCCCAGAAGGCTTGCGTGAGATTGCGAATCGCGTTCACGCGCTGACCACACGGTTGTACCGATCGCTCGTTGCCGGAGGAATGAAACTCAACAGCGACCAATTCTTTGACACGCTCGTGATCGATGCAGGCGACCGCGCCGATGAGATCATCCGACAGGCTGTCGAAGCTGGTTTCAACTTGCGTCGATTCAGCGACACGCAAATCGGCGTTTCGCTCGATGAGACCACTTCGGAGTGCGAAGTCGAACAGCTAGCCGCGTTTTTCGGTTGCGCTGGATTGAACGCGAGCGAAGACTCTTTGCTAGATAGCGCGCACTTGAGAACCGACCGGGTATTGACCCAGGAAGTTTTCCATAGCCATCGCAGCGAAACCGAGATGATGCGGTACCTGCGTCGGCTCTCGGAAATGGATATTGCCTTGGATCGTGCGATGATCCCACTTGGCTCGTGCACGATGAAGCTGAACGCGGCCAGTGAATTGACGCCGGTGACTTGGCCAGAGTTCAATGCGATTCACCCGTTTGCTCCACCAGATCAATGGCAAGGCTATCGCAAGCTGATCGATAGCCTCGAAGCCATGCTGTGCTCCATCACTGGCTATGCGGGGATCTCGCTCCAGCCCAATGCAGGCTCACAAGGTGAATACGCGGGGCTACTAGCAATCAAGCACTACCACGAATCGCGAGGCGACTTCGACCGCGACGTGTGTCTGACGCCGAGTAGCGCTCACGGCACGAATCCGGCTAGCGCTCAAATGGCGAACATGAAAGTCGTCGTCGTCAAATGCGACGCTAGCGGCAACGTGGATATCGCTGACTTGGAAGCCAAGATCGCCGCCAACGAAAACCGAATCGCGGCGATCATGATTACTTACCCGTCAACGCACGGTGTGTTTGAAGAAGGCGTGTCGACCGTCTGCGAGAAGGTTCACGCGGCTGGCGGACAAGTTTATATCGACGGCGCTAACCTGAATGCCTTGGTCGGCGTCGCCAAACCAGGACAGTTTGGCGGAGACGTCTCGCACTTGAATTTGCACAAGACGTTCTGTATTCCGCACGGTGGCGGTGGCCCTGGTGTCGGTCCGATCGGCGTTCGCGAACACCTTGTGCCGTTCATGCCCAAAGACGGCGTTCACGAGAATCGCATCGGACCAGCGGTCAGTGCGGCTCCATTCGGCAGTGCCAGCTTGCTGCCGATTTCGTGGATGTACATTCGCATGATGGGTCCACACGGGCTTCGCAAGGCAACACAAGTTGCGATCCTCAATGCGAACTACATCGCACACCACCTCAAAGACAACTACCCGATTCTGTACACCGGCAACCGTGGCTTAGTCGCACACGAGTGCATCATCGATACACGGCCGCTGGATAAAGAATCACACGTCAGCGTTGATGACCTTGCCAAACGTCTCGTGGACTACGGATTCCACGCCCCAACGATGTCATTCCCAGTCGCTGGGACACTGATGATCGAACCGACCGAAAGCGAGCCGAAGTCTGAACTCGATCGATTCTGTCGTGCGATGAACCTAATCCACGCCGAGTGCGAAAAGGTCAAGTCTGGCGAATGGCCGGCGGACAATAATCCACTTCACAACGCACCACACACCCTGGATTCGATTCTAGGTGAACCGCTCGTCTACGATCACCGCACAGCCGTTTGCCCAGACCCCGATCAAGACTACCGCGTGAAGTACTTTCCGCCGGTTGGCCGAGTCGACAACGTGTACGGCGACCGGAACTTGATTTGTTCCTGTGCACCGATCGAGAGCTACGAAGAGACAGACTCAACCGTGGAAGAGCCCGTCGTCAACGGAGCGTAGTTGGATAACAAAATGCGGTGCTGGTTGGTTAAGCCAAACCAGCCAGTGCTGCTTCGAGGATTTCTGCTTGCTCGAGCTTGTGAGCAGCCATGCTGCCGGTGCTCGGGCTGGCCGACTCGGCACGCGTGACTTTGCGAAGTTTGAATCGCTCTTGAATGTCGTCACCGAATCGAAGCTTCATGTAGGACCAAGCCCCCATGTTCTCGGGTTCTTCCTGGACCCATATCACTTCGATTCCGCCAGGAGCATCCGCAAGCGGTGCCAATAACTCTTGCGACGTCAACGGATACAATTGCTCAACACGGACGATCGCCAAGCCTTCGATCTTTTGTTCTTCGCGAGCTTCGACAAGGTCATAGTAAACCTTGCCAGTACACAGAATCACTCGGCGGCATTTCTTCATGTCGACCGTGTCGTCGGCGAGAACTTTCTTGAACGAACCGCCGGAAAGATCCTCGAGAGGGCTGACGGCTTGAGGATGACGCAGCAAGCTCTTGGGCGTCATCACGATGAGAGGCTTGCGCCACTTGCGGATGACTTGGCGACGCAGCATATGGAAGTACTGTGCCGGTGTCGTTGGCTGGCACACTTGAATGTTATGCTCGGCCGACATCAACAAGAATCGTTCGATACGAGCGCTGCAATGCTCTGGCCCTTGGCCTTCGAAGCCGTGCGGAAGCAACATCACGATACCGCTGAGGCGGTTCCACTTGTCTTCGGCACTTGCGATGAACTGGTCGACGATGACTTGGGCACAATTCCAGAAGTCACCAAACTGTGCTTCCCAAGCCACGAGCCCATCGGGGCTGTCCAGTGAATAGCCGTATTCGAATCCGAGCACACCCGCCTCACACAACGGACTGTTGAAAATGTTCAACGGAGCTTGGTCCGGAGCGATGTTTTTGAGCGGCGTGTATTCCTCGCCATTCTTGACATCATGGAGCACCGCGTGTCGTTGGCTGAATGTGCCTCGCTCGGTGTCTTGGCCGGTGATCCGAATGGGTCGGCCTTCGGCAAGCAAAGTCGCGAACGCTGCCGCTTCGGCACTCGCCCAATCAAGCGAACGCTTCCCGGCAGCCATTTCGCGGCGCTGGGCCATCGGCCGTTTGAGCTTCTTGTGGGCCGAAAAACCTTCGGGCAATCGTGTCAGACCGTCGATCAGCTCGCCTAAACGTGTTTGGTCGAATGTTGTGTCGGTCGCTACGGTCGGCTCAGGCCCGCCAAAGTAATCACTCCAATTCGCGGCCAGCGTTTGCGTATCCGGCACGAACGGCTGGTTCTTGCTGGCTTCGAATTCAGACTCGAGCTTCGAGGTACGTTCGCGGCCGATGTCTTCCGCTTCTTCGGCGCTGATCTTTCCAAGCTCGAGCAATCGCTGCAGGTACTGCTCACGAACCGAGGCTCGACGATCGATCTCAGTGTACATCCCCGGTTGAGTGAACCGCGGCTCGTCGCCTTCGTTATGCCCCCAACGTCGAAACGCGTACAAGTCAATCACGACGTCACGATGAAACTCCTTGCGGAAGTCCATTGCGACGGAAACGACCTGAGCAACCGCTTCTGGGTCTTCGCCGTTGACGTGAAAAATGGGGATCTGCAACATCTTGGCGATGTCGGTCGCATACGTCGTACTGCGTCCTTCGCTCGGCTCCGTCGTAAAGCCGACTTGGTTGTTGATCACAATGTGAAGCGAACCACCAGTGGTGTAACCCTGGAGCTGGCTCAGGTTCAACGTTTCTTGCACAACGCCTTCACCGGCAAAAGCTGCGTCACCGTGAATGAGGATCGTGAGCACTTCTTGGCGTTTCACGTCACCGCGTCGATCTTGTTTGCAACGGCTGCGTCCGAGAGCCACCGTGTTCACAAACTCCAAGTGGCTGGGATTGAAGCAAAGCGAAATGTGGATGTTGTCACCAGAAGCGGTTTTCCAATCGCTGCTGTAACCGAGGTGATAACGGACGTCACCTCCGCCTCGCGACAATTCGGGGTTCGGGTCATCGAAGGACCAGAAAATATTCATCGCCCGCTTCTTCAGAATATTCGCCATCACATTGAGTCGGCCGCGGTGGGCCATCCCCATGACGACTTCCTTGACGTTGTGCTGGCCCGCTTTCTCAAGCGCCAAGTCGAGCATCGGAATCAGACTCTCAGCTCCTTCGAGCGAGAAAGTCTTGGCCCCGACGAATTTGCGTCGCACGAATTCTTCGAAGATCGACGCGTCGGCGAGTCGCGTGTAGATGCGGCGTTGAACTTCGTGTGACAGTTCGAGACGGTTCTCAGTCGTCTCCATACGACGCTGGAGCCAATCGCGAATGTTACGGTTGTCGATGTGCATGAATTGCGCACCGATACTTCGACAATACGTGTTGCGAAGCTTGTTCAGAATGACGTCAAGCGTTCCCCCAGTGACGTTTTCCAACGCGCTGCTGTCGTAGGGACGCTGCAAATCGTTGTCGCTGAGTCCGTAACTCTGGGGGCTCAGCTCGGGACAATCATGCTTGAACAACCCAAGCGGATCGAGCTGGGCGACCAAGTGACCGCGGACGCGGTATTCGCGAACAAGCTGGTCGATGCGATCCTGGACGCGTGCCAGCCACAGTGCCTGGTCAGCAAGTTCGTCACCGGTCGAACCGCGTCGGTCCTCGCCGTCGCTGCCCGCGGACCAATCACCGCCGGAGCCGTTTTTCGTACCGGCAGCAGTCTTTGCTAGCGTTTTTGCGCCAGCTCCGACCAGAAATTGCTCAAAATATTGACGCCAAGTTTCCGAGACACTCGCTGGGTCTCGAACGAACTGGACATACAAATCGTCGATGTAGTCCAGGCTATAGCTATTCATAATTGCAAAAACAGCCAATAAAGGCCGAATGATCAAGGCAGGGGTGGGTGTAAATACTTTAGAGAATCGCCAAACCAGGCGGAAGTGATTACGACAACTGTTTCCCGAAAACCCTCCGAAAAACACCCCTAAAACTTTTGGGTGCGAGATTCAACAATTTGCAAATCAACAACCCAAGCTAGCGGTCGCGGGCAGGCTATCACGCATTGCGATCCGCCCTTTGTCGCCACCGCGAGCGCCTGTTAAGTTCACCGCTTTCGTGCACCGTCGATTTGGCTCCGAGAAAGCGAACAATTGCTGCCCAAGCGGCATGCAACTCGCCTTCCAGTTCCCGATTTCCCAGTTCCCAATTTCCACTGTATTCACAGTTTTTGATTGCTATGGCCGTCCTGATTCAAGTTCGAGATGCTCACAAACGCTACGGCGACCAAGTCCTTTTGGATGCCGCCGAGGTTGCGTTAGTGGATGACGTGAAAGTTGGTTTTGTCGGTCGAAATGGAGCCGGAAAATCGACTTTCCTCAAAGCGATCATGGGCGACGAAGAGCTCGAAAAGGGCGAAGTCATCCACCACCCGAGCTTGAGAATCGGCTACCTACGGCAACACGACCCGTTCCAGGCCGGGGAATCGGCACTGGACTTTTTGATGCGAGACAGCGGCGAGCCCGATTGGCGATGCGGCGAAGTCGCCGGCCAATTCGAACTCAAGGGTGCTTATCTCGAAGGCCCGGTGAAGGCTCTCTCGGGCGGTTGGCAAACCCGCGTCAAGCTGGCGGCCTTGCTACTGCACTCGCCGAACTTGCTGATGCTCGACGAACCGACGAACTTTCTCGATTTGCGGACCCAGATCCTGTTGGAGCACTTCCTCCGAGACTTCAAACATGCCGCGTTAATCGTCAGCCACGATCGAGCTTTCTTGAAAGCTACTTGCAGCGAAACACTTGAACTGTCTCGAGGCAAACTCACGATGTTCCCCGGAAAGATTGACGCGTTCCTCGAATTTCGCGATGACCGTCGCGAGCACGATCGACGTGTGAACGCGACCGTGATCGCGAAGCAAAAGCAATTACAGCGGTTCATCGACAAGAACCGAGCCAACGCATCCACCGCCAGCCAAGCTCGCAGCAAAGCAAAACAACTCGAACGACTCCAAGTCACCGAGATCGCATCCGACGAGCCAACCGTCAGCATCCGAGCACCGCGTGTTGAGCCTCGCCAAGGCACTGTGCTGCGATGTGAAGGCATGGTAATTGGATACGGCGACCATGTCATCGCCGACGACATCAACCTGGAAATCGAACACGGCCAACGTGCGGCGATCGTGGGTGATAACGGTCAAGGCAAAACGACGCTGCTTCGGGCGCTGGTCGGTTCGCTACCGACGCTTGATGGAAAAATGAAGTGGGGTTTCGGAACAGAAATTGGCACGTACGCCCAACACGTTTACACGAGCCTCGATGAACGACACACCGTCATTGAACACCTGGAGTACCATTCCGAGCCGGGCACCACGCGACAAGAACTTCTTGCGATGGCCGGTGCGTTGTTATTTCGCGACGAACACATCAACAAGAAAGTCAAAGTCCTCTCCGGAGGCGAACGTGCTCGATTGTGCATGGCAGCCTTGCTGCTTGGCACCGCCAACGTGCTTGTCTTGGACGAACCTGGTAACCACCTTGATGTCGAGACGGTCGAATCGCTCGCCGAAGCGTTGCTGCTCTACAAAGGCTCGGTGATTTTCACCAGTCACGATCGGCACTTCATGCACCGCGTGGCAACGTGCGTGATCGAAGTCCGTGACGGCAAAGTTCGCAACTACTTTGGCGACTACGACGCTTACCTTGCCGCGATGGAAAGCGAAGTCGACGAAGGCGAGCGGCAACGCACAGGCACGAAAGCACCCGCAGCCACCCCCGCCGGTGCTCCGCCCAAAGCCAAAGAAGCTGACCCACGCCAAAACCAACGCGACCAACGCCGCGGCGACAAAGAAATCAAGAATCTCGAAAAGAAAATCGCTCGCCTGGATGGCGAAAAGAAAGCACTGAACGAGAAGATGATGACCGAAACCAACCCAGCCGAAGCGATGCGTTTGCACAAGGAACTCGAGGCCCTCACGGCCGAAATGTCTGAAGCCGAAGAACGTTGGCTCGAGCTCAGTGGATTTGCTTGAGAACTGGACTGAGACCTTTTGGCCACGGGTCACCATCCTGATCATGCCAGCCGGATCTCGACTATCGCTTCAAACGCACTATAAATAGGGAATGCCTCAATTCCCTCCACCGCCGCTCCGAATCGGTCCACTGGTGATCGATCCGCCGATCCTGCAAGCCCCAATGGCGGGCTTCACAAACGCTGCGTTTCGCCAAATCGTCCGCGAATACGGCGGTGCGGGACTGCTCGCCACCGAGATGGTCAACGCTCGAGGCTTCGTCTGGATGGACGAACACGAAGCCGAACATCCCGATCGATTATGGGGCGTCGCCAGCGAAGCTCGTCCGCTCGCCGTACAAATCTGGGACAACGATCCCGAAACCATGGCCAAAGTCGGCAAACGGTTGGCCGAGGAATACCAAGTCAGCGTCGTCGATATCAACTTTGGCTGTCCGGTTCGCCAAGTCACCGAGAAAGCACACAGCGGCAGCTACCTGCTTCGCGAACCCGAGCGGATGTCTCGCATCATCAGCCGCCTTGTCGAAGCCTGTGCGCCAACCCCGGTGACCGCCAAGATCCGACTGGGATGCACCCGCGACAACGTCAACTGCAACGAGATCGCACGCGTCGTCGAAGAAGCTGGCGCCGCGGCGTTAACCGTGCACGGCCGCACCGCACAAGACTTCTTCAAGGGCAACGCGGACTGGGATCGCATCAGCGAAATCAAACAACACCTCAAGAACATTCCGCTAATCGGCAACGGCGATCTCGATTCAGCTGACAAGGTGGTCGCAGCTTTCAAGACCTACGAAGTCGACGGCGTGATGATCGCACGCGCGTCACTCGGTCGGCCATGGTTATTCGCTCAATCCGCCGCAGCCCTGCGAGGCGACCCGATTCCGCCAGAGCCCACGCTGCTTGAGCAAAAAGATTGCATGCTCCATCACTACGGACTCGTTGTCGAGCGTTTTGGTGAAGAGAAAGGCACGGTGCTGATGCGCAAGTTCGCGTGCTGTTATGCACAAGGCAAACACGGCGCCCGCTTCTTCCGCAGCCACGTCGCCAACGTCTCGACCAAAGAAGAATTCTTCCAAGTCGTCCAAGACCACTTCCCCATCACCGAACGGCCTGTCTCGGAAAACCCAGCCAACGCAGTGTCGATCAACGAGTTGAGCTAACGAGCGCGGGTGGCGCCGTCTAGAAGTTGCACCACAGACACTCGGTCTTCTTCTCCTTGACCTTGCCCGAAGCCGCTTTGTTGTCGATCAGGAATTCGTGGCGGATCCATCCGTGCTGCTGTTCCCGCTTGCTATACAACTGGCTCGGATAGCCACTGAGCATGAACTTGCCTTGGATTGACGCCAGCACATCCAACAGCTCGCCATGCTGCTGTTCAGTCATCTCATGAGCGTATTCGCCAGTCGTCGAGCGAGTTTCGTGCACATAGGGTGGGTCACAGTAAAAGAGCGTGTTCGGCCCATCTTGCCTGCGAATGACGTCCGTGGCGCTCTGGTTCAGGATCACGACGTTCCTTAGCCGTTCATGCACATCGGCGAGCCCTTCGACCACGTTGAGCCAAGCCGAAACCTGCTCGTTCATCCGGCTTCGCGTACGATTCCGAGACAATGTCGCAAAGTCACGCATCAGACCCTGACGAGATTGCCTCGCCAAAATGAAGAAGTGCACCGCTCGTTGCACCGCAGTCGCGTCCGGATCAACATTTTGGGACTGTCGAAGCGCCTCATCGAACTCCGCTTCGCTGAAAGGTGTCAGAGCCATTCGCTGGCTGAAGGCATGGAAGTCTTCGGGGTTCTGAAGCACTCGCCAAAAATTGATCAGCTCACCGTGAATATCATTCGCAACTTCGCTGCTCCCATTCAGCGCCGCAGTTAACTTCTTACCGTCCGTCGACATCCAATCCCGCCGAGGATCGCGAGCTAACAGAATGCCGCCACCGCCAAAAAAGGGCTCGACGTAGTGAAGGTGTGGTGGCATCAGCCCGACGATCCACTTCCGCAAGTAATACTTGCCGCCGTGCCATTTCAGAGGCTGGGTCAAATTCGCCATCAGTTGCTTCCAGTCACCGCAATTGGTCAAGTAAAATGCGTCAAAGTCGCAGCAAGGTGTAACGCAATCAAGACACCGTTTCCAGTCCACGCCCGAGTAACAACGTCGATGCAGTACGGAACAAGGTGGCTTCTAGGCGTGATGTCTTTGCTGGCGATTTGCTTTGCGTTCGCTCGCCTAGTGGTCACACAAGCCAGGACAGCTGGAGCCAAGACGATTGCGATTGAATGCTCGGATTGGAAATATCGAGCAAACATTAGCGGAATCAATGCAGTCGTTGTCAACGCATCAAAGCTAACTTGGAACAGCAATCCGATGCCACAAAAACTTTTGCTTCAAGCGACCAGTCTGAAGACTCCAATTGGCGACTTTGCCGTGTTGAATGGAAATTGGATTCCACATTTCACGGATCCTCCGTGGTGGTCCGACGGTCTCTGAAACCGGAGCAACTTACTTCGAATGAAAAGCGATGCAAACGATGACCGTTTCATCAGCAAACCAACTCAGCCGTCGAGCAGGGCGCGGGCGTAGGACTTGAAGCCGCACATGTGTGAGGGAAGATCACTGGGTGAGGCGGCGGGGCCGATGATGACGGCTCCATGCGAGTCGGTTCGTGCGAGGCCGTGGCTGCCTTGGACGAGTGTTGCGTCCAATGGGATGACGTCCATCTTGTAGCGAAAGCCGAGCTTCTTTCTTATGAGCCGCCGAGCCATTTTGAGTTTGCTGGTGATGAACAATTCACACGGGTCATAGCCAGGCTTGCGATGGATGTCGACGGTGGCGGCGAAGTCGGGTGCGAACTGGTCGTCGAGCCAGTAGTAGTACGTGAACCACGCATCGTTTTCGGCAAGAGTAACGAGTTCACCACTGCGTGGATGATCCAACTCGAGCGACTCCGGCGACACACAACTCGCAATGCCGTCGATGCCTTGCAGCAACGATTGAACTTCATTGATTCGCGAGCGGTCTCGGACGTAGACATGAGCGACTTGGTGATCGGCGACTGCGAATGCTTCGGATTCGCCAGGCATCAACATCTCGCCAAACGGGCCGCGCCGCGTGACCAGTAGCTTAGCTTCGCGAAGCACGCGGTTGATATGCACCGGTCGGTTCGCCGGGGCGAGCCCGTACTCAGAGACAACAACGACTCGGGCACCAATCGAATTCGCCGCGTCAATGACCGTGCCCGCACAAGCATCGACTTCGGCGACACGTGCGGGATCTTGGTAGTTCAATCTCTGGAAGTCGTAATCCAAATGCGGCAAATACGTGAGCGTGACTCGCGGTTGCTTTTCTTTGAGAACGATCGCGGTGGCATCGGCGATCCAACGAGAACTGGGCAGCCCCGCCGCAGGTCCCCAGAACGAAAAGAACGGGAACGGGCCGAGCTTTTCGGTCAGCTTGCATTCAGTGTGATCGAGAATGTCGAACGCTTTGGAACCGTCACAGCCGTAGTGCGGCTTGGGTGTCGCACTGTAGCGAACGGGTGCGGATTGATTGAACCACCAAAACATTTTGGCGGTCTCGAAGCCTTCGTAAAACTTCTCACCGGTGATCAACGAGTTCGCTTGTTGCCAAAAACGCACTTCCCGTGTTTCGCGAAAGTACCAACCGTTGCCAACGATGCCGTGCTGGCGCGGCATGGTGCCGGTCAGCATCGTTGCTTGCGACGAACACGTCACGGCCGGAACAGGACTGGCCCAAGTCCTGGACGTTCCGATCGCGGCGATCCTCGGCGCGTATTGCAACAACTCTTGCGTGAGCCCAACCACGTTGATCACGCAAAGTCGATTGGCTTCGACACGACTCACTTGGGCGCGTTCCGATCCAGTTCACCGGACATGTACTTGGCCCAGTACAAATCGAGTTGCCGCTTGACGACTCCACTGAGCAAGAAAACACCGATCAAGTTCGGGATGCTCATCCCGAGAATCATCAAGTCGCTGAAGTCGAGAATGTTACCGCGAGTAACGATCGAACCGAGCACCGTGAACGCCAGGAATAAGCCTTTGTAAACAATCGACGTCCGCTCGCCGAATAGCTCGACCCAAGAACGTTCACCGTAGTACGACCACGAGATACAGGTGCTGTACGCGAACAACACAACAGCGATCAGCAAGAAGTAGCCGAACCAATGGTGACCGCCACTGCGAAACGCAGTGAGAGTCATCGCGGCACCGTCTTTGTCAGAAATCAGTTTCGCGAGCTGGCCCTTGGCTGCATCGACATCGTTGACTGCTGCGCCGTCGGGAAGCGTTAACGAAGCCACGACGGTCGCGGGATCATGCTGAGCGACGAACTTGTCCGCGTCGTAGGCACCGGTCACGATGATCACCAGTGCCGTCGCTGTGCAGACAACGACGGTATCAATGAACGGTTCAAGCAGTGCGACAATGCCCTCACTCACTGGCTCATCGGTCTTGGCGGCTGAGTGAGCGATCGCCGCGGAACCGACTCCGGCTTCATTGCTGAATACAGCTCGCTGGATTCCAATCACCATCACACCCACGATCCCACCGTAGATGCTGTTGACGTCAAAGGCTTGGGACACGATCGCCATGATGGCTGCCGGTATTTCGGAGATGCTCGTAGCGAGGATGAACATGCACGCGAGCATGTACCCGACGCACATGAGCGGCACGATTCGTCCCGCGACGGCACCGATCGACTTAATGCCCCCGACAATGACGAGACCAACGAGCACAGCCATCATGACGCCGTAGGCGACTGGATAGCCGCCATGTTCCGGATTGAAGAATTTCACGTCCTGCTGGATGGCGGAAAGCGATTGACCAATTTGGTAGGCATTACCGCCGCCGAAACTCGCCCCGATGCAGAGCACCATGAAAACAATCGAGAGCACTTTTCCAATCGGCCCCATTCCGAGTTCCTTGAGGCCAACGTGAAGATAACGCATCGGCCCACCGAGCATGTGGCCGTCCTCGTCGGTCCGGCGATACAGCTGCCCAAGCGTGCACTCAGCAAACTTGGTGCTCATACCGAGAAAACCCGCGGTGATAATCCAAAAACACGCTCCCGGGCCGCCCAACCCGATCGCGACGGCGACGCCGCCGATATTCCCAAGCCCCACGGTCGCCGATAAGGCCGCTGACAGGGCCTGGAAGTGCGAGACTTCGCCGGGCTCATCCGGGTCATCGTAATCGCCTCTGGTCAGCCGAATCGCGTGCCAGAACGCCCGAATGTTGATAAAACCCATGCGGAGCGTCAGAAAAATCCCGCCAAGCAGCAACCAAACCACGACCCCAGGGACACTGACACCGTCAGGCCGCGTGGGTGTTCGCAGCCAACCCTGCTTCACCGATCCGTCACTAAGAGTTTTGGGTCCAGTTCCAAAATCGTAGAAAATCACCGTTGCCGTTGGTCCGACAATGAACTCGCCAAATTTGGCATCGACTTGTTCGAAAAAAGTCGGGGAAGTGGCAGCCAAAGCAGGGGCTACGACATCTGAGGCAGCCTCATCCACAGCCAGAGGAACCAGCTCGGCATCGGCTGGAGCAACGGCAGCATCCGCTGGTACGTCCACGTCGGATTGCGGACTTCCCCACACAATGGGCTGAGAAATGGGTCCCACCACCATGAACATGAGAAGCGTCAGTACAAAAAACACCCGCAAAAGCTGGCGATTTGACGTCATTTCTGAAAACCGACGCTGGGCAGCGAATCGGGTAGACATATCCTGGTTCTCCCGTGAAACGATGGCGAACGGGCAACCAAAACGAAATGCCGGAAGCCTTTACCGGTACTTTAGCGAGAATCCAGAAAAAATGTTTCTTCGAAAAAAAACACATTCGGCAGTTCGATTACTGGCTCTGAAGTCGCCATTCAGAGAGGCGAACAAGATCCATCGCGCACCTTAAATCTCAGTGGCCATGGAAATTCAGAGGCTAGAAAAGCACTGGCAGCCAAAGAAAAAGACCGAAAGACGGGGCGGAGTAACTCCGAACGCCCCATGAGCTAAAAGAAGTGGTCAGGGCCGGGCTTGAACCGGCGACACCTGCATTTTCAGTGCAGTGCTCTACCAACTGAGCTACCTAACCGTTTTTTGTGTGTCTAAGTTTCCGTGAGCGACAGTGTAGTTCACTCTACCCACTGAGTACTAGACTAACTCGTACGCCAACCGTTTTACAACTCCAGGTATCTCAATGATCCACCGAAGTAAAATTATTCTACCAGCTAGCGAATCCATCGAGTTTAGTCAGTGAAGCTTGCTTCACTGCAAGTATCACCTATCAAAATCCAAATTCAGGCCACTGGAGACCAGAGAACAAGTCGACGTCCGCAGATCGTAGGGTATGATGCGAGGAATCGTCAATCGGTTCGCCACTTTGTTGGACACTGCCAATTCGTTAGTCTTTTCCAGGTACAATTGAGGCCTGCGGTGGATTCAACGCTTTTGCCTTGAAGTCAATTTGGGGCGGATCAGGACGCTGGTCTGTGTCTATCCTGGAGAGCCGGTTGAGCTACAGACCAACCTCACACTCACTTTTGCCCTAGTTCACTCGTTCGATCACTCCTTAACCCAGCCCATTCCTTCAAGAAGGTTTGATGATGTCATCAGCCACGACTAGATCGGCTTCAGCCGCCAATCGCGATTTGGAGGAAGTCCGTCGTGCGCGTCGCGAGGAACGTGACCAGCTTCGAACGAGCAAGTTCGATTTGGTGACGTCCCTGTTTCTTGCTTTGATTTTATTCATTGGTACGTTCGTGCTGATGATGTTCATGGTTTGGCTGACGAGCCGCTTGCATTTTCCGCCAAAAGCTTTGACGGCGATCATCGAAAACCCTGCTGGCCGCGGTGAGAATGCCGAAGGGTTTGAACGCGACTTTGAGCCGCCGGGGGCTGAGGAAGTCGAGGAACTGATGGAGCCAACGCTCCAAGACACGATCGAAGCGGTCACGGACGCAGTCAGCAGCGTAGCTGCGTCGCTCGACACCATGAATACCAACGCCTCGGCCAGCACCAGTGGAACGGGAATGGGCGACAGTCGTCCGCCAGGGCCGGAGGGCGAGGGCGAAGACATCATTCCCCGGTTCGAGCGATGGCAACTTGAATTCAGCGCCAAAGACCTGAAGGCTTACGCGACACAGTTGGACTTTTACAAGATCGAACTTGGTGCGCTTGGCGGCGGTGTCAACGGCGTTGACTATGCTACGAACTTGTCGGGCTCGCCCAAAAGCCGTCATGGCGAGGGCGACGCAGAGAAACGAATCTATTTTATGTTTAGCACACCAAGCCCGTTGCAGAAGTACGATCTACAACTTCTCCAACAAGCAGGTGTGAAAGTAACGGGACGCAGTCAAGTTAAGTTCATTGACGCCGAGCTAGAAAATTTACTCGCGCACACTGAATTGGAATTTGCGAAGTCGAAGGGCTACCAAGTGATCAACGACGTCGCCAAGACGATTTTTGAGAGCAAGCCCAAGGGCAGCGGTTTCGCTTTTGAAGTGATTGAACAGCGGTATCGTAAGAGCAAGTAGGTACCAAGTTGAAATGTAAAAAGTTGATACATAGAGACGAGCTCGAACAGTGAATATGACTATTTCAGTTGGTAAGCAAACAGTTTAACAAGGGTTTTGTGCGTAAATGTCGCTTCTAGCCGAATATGGCGTCTACAACATGATCGGTGACTCCACCTACGGAGCCCTCGCGATCGTGGCTTTGTGGGGTCTGTATTGCATCGTGATTGTTTGGACTCGTGTCAGTCAAAAACGATTCAAAAACGAAGATACGCAAGACGCGTTCATGGACGACGTCGAGCAAATGCTTGTCGCCGGAGATTTTGACGGCGTTACCGAGTATTGCGATGGAGATACCCGCGCGATTCCACAAATGGTGGCAATGGCGGTCAAGAATCGTGGCGAAGGCTTTAAACGAGCTAAGCAAATCATGCTCGACCGATTCCAGCGCGACGTCATGAGCGACTTGGAATATCGTTTGGCGTGGGTGAGTACCGCGATCAAGACGGCGCCGATGATTGGGCTGTTCGGTACGGTGTTCGGGATGATGGGTGCGTTTAAAACATTGGCGTCATCAGCTTCGGTGGAACCGTCAGCACTGGCGGGTGACATTCAAGTCGCTCTGATCACGACCGCTTGCGGTTTGGCAATCGCCATTCCATTGATGATCCTCACCGCCAACATCAATATCAAAATCGCCAAGATGGAAGACTTGGTTGGTTCAGGACTCACACGATTTTTCGAAGCCTTCAAGACGGGGTTGGCGCGTAGCACGAGCGGCGGAAATCGACAGTCGGGCGGAGCGGTTGCTCCGGTTGCTGCGATGATGCAATCACCCGACAAATAACTTCATTGGGAGGCTTGTAGTCACAGAACGTAAACCGTTTTGCTGGCAACGACGACGCAACACTGAGACACAATCTCACGGCTTGAAAGAGCGACTTTGCTTCTGAGCCCATTCCGCTTTGTAAAACATTTGGCCCAGCGACACACACGTGAACGAACAGACCATTGACGACGATGAAGACGAAGGCGTCTCGCTGCCAAGAAAGAAGCGAGACGAGGAAGAAATGGATATCACTCCGATGATTGATATCACGTTCTTGTTGCTTATCTTCTTTGTCGTGGCGTCGAAGATGGACCCCAGCCAAATGGGCGAAATTCCGAAGGCGGACAACGGACTGTCGATCTCGGCGAAGGACTCAGCCGTAATTGTGATCGAGACGGGCTCGGGAGATTCCGCAGTGCTGTCCCGACTCGGTGGTGCCGAATTCAGTGCTGATGAGGAAACACAAACAGCTGAGATCGTTGAATACATCACAGAAGAACTCAAGGCTGGGAAAAACCACGTGATGCTGATGGGAGACGCAACTGTAAAAGTCGGCGAAGTAACGCGTGTCCAAAAACTTTTGGGTGACGCGTTTGCGGACGATTTCGAGACGGAAGAATTGTCGTTTACCTACATCGCCGTCAAAGAAGAGTAGGACGCCCGAGGGAGGCGATTATGTCGGTCGAAGTTCATTGCACGCATTGTGACGCTATCGGACGTGTTAACTCACGGTTCCGCGGTCGTCGCGTGCATTGTCCCAAATGCAACGGCTGGGTGGACGTACCGAATGAACTGGATCCGACCGAAACGAACGTCGAACAATCGCATGACCCAAGTGAATCGTCTTCCATCGATGATGAGTCGGCTGAGATGATCGGCGATGACGACTTAGTGGAACTAGAAGATGACGGGTTCGATGACACCGACGATTTCCTTGGTGACGCGGAAGAACCTCTACCAATCGGTGCGGAATCCATTGCTGCGGCTGCAAATGGCGGTAGTACTTTAGTTACAGGATCAACGTTACACCGCACTCACGAGATCACCGAAGGCCACGCGTTGGGTCTTGAGTTTGACGATGATGACGAACCACCGAAACGAAAAAAACGCGATGACGGCGAACTGGACATGACGCCGATGGTGGATGTCACGTTCTTGCTTTTGATTTTCTTCATGGTCACGGCATCGTTCAGCCTCCAGAAATCGATCCAAATGCCGCGACAGCAGTCCGATGCCCCAAGTTCATCTCCGATTGAGGAGGAAACCGAAGAACTTGATAGCGTCGAAGTGCAAATTGATGAGTTCGGTGCGTTCATGGTGCTGGGACCTGACTGGGAACGAGAAACGCCCGGCAAACAGAATTTGATTTCGGCGCTCAAGGATGCCATGGGCGGCGGCAGAGACGGAATGCGGTTGGTGATCAAAGTGCAAGAAGCAGCGAAGCTGCAGGCTCTCGTTGATTGCATGGACGCTGGAACGATTGCTGGATACACGGAATTACAAGTTACCCAAGTCGAAGAATTCGATTGAGAATATGCTCGCTAACGATTTGCTAGATCGCCTGGAAAGGCTCGGATTACTCGACCAAGAAATCGTCGAGGCACTGCGTGAACAACT
>JBGTAI010000103.1:0-24227 GCA_041749955.1 Pirellulaceae bacterium
GGTTGTCGGCTCCGAAATGCTTCGTGATGGAAGTTCGCTGATGCGTTTGGCGGCAAGTATCGCGCAATCGCACCACGAAAAGTTTGACGGATCCGGATACCCAATTGGATTGGCTGGCGAGGACATTCCATTGGAAGGACGGATCACCGCTGTCGCCGACGTCTTCGACGCCCTGTCCTCCGAGCGACCGTACAAGAAAGCGATGCCTCGTCAAAAGTGCTTCGAGATTCTCGAGGAAGGTCGTGGGACGCATTTTGACCCTGCAGTGCTCGATGCGTTTTTCTCCGCATCTCAAGAGATTGTTCGAGTTCAAGTCGAATTCCTCGACTACTGTAAACCCATCGTGGTGACCAGCAATCCGAGCTAAGGCATCGACAAGCGATTGTTGTCAAGTTCCAAGCGATACATGATTTGGTTGTAATCATATCGCGGCGTCGCATTGGCAGACGCCGAGAACGTTCGCGTGTAAGTGCCCTCGAAATAGAGAATACGGCCATCATCTTCACTCAACATCTCGTGCAATCGAGGGTTGTAAAACGTGTGCTGATCGTGCGTGACAATCTTGATCGCCGGTGACCAAGTGCCTTGCAGCGAGCTTGCTTCGAGATAATAGACCTCACCCAGATACGAGTTTTCTCCCCCAGCTTCCAAACCGATCATGACCCAACAATTGCGATATTCATTCCAGGCAATTGAAGAGGTGTGAAGCGTCCATCGGCGATCTGAGCCACGCGTTCGCATTCGGAAGGCCCGTTCGTCCTCTGCAAGCAGTTCTCGTCTGACAAGTTGCTCCTCAAGTTCACGCGTTGGCAGGATCGCATTCCGTCTCCACTTCCAAACCAATGCGCCATCACGATCCCGATCGATCGTAACATTCCGTTCGTCGCTTCCGTCTTGAATGAAGCTGTATGTTTCATATTGAGTCGGATCAAGAATTGCATCTTGTTTTGCGCGAACACGAACCAGCGGCAGCGGGTGACAGTAGTAGATGTAGTTCGTTCCGTTTTCCGCCGACAAAACGGGATGCCCCATCGGATAAGCCTGCTGCGACTTCGGAAACGTGACTCGATGGACAAATTCTTTCGTGTCGTCATCCCACTGTGCGACGCCACGTTCGTACGCCTCCAGCGGTGCTTTAATCTTTGCATAACCTGCGAACATGGTCTGGGTCGTCGGATCGTCTCCTCCAAGCACCGTTAACCCTTGGATCCAAGTTGGTCCATCGCCTGGCATTTTGCACGCGGGCTTGGCATACCCATTTTTATTGGTGAAGTAGTTCAGATTGATACCGACATTCGGACTCAATCCTCCATGCGAAGGCAAATCGGACGTCGCTCCTGGAGAATGAAAATTGCCCAGCGGATAATTCGGCAAATTCGTATCGCCCCAGAACCAGTACAGTTTGTTGCGAAACACCGCCGTCAACACGCTGTCACTTCCAAGCACTCCCGCATTGAGTAATGGCTCGTCAATCGGCGTGGCTTTTCCAAGTAGCACCGAGTCGCGATAGATGCCTTCGCCAGTCACTCGATAGAGACGCTCAGCAATATTCTTTCGCGGCAACTTGATTACCGCCTGCTGGTTCGGTTGAACTGTCAACCGAACTCCGCGATAGCCGAAGCCGTCGGCAGGATATTCGTAGCCGTGACTTGCGACATGAAAGAACACGGACTGGCCCACCCAACCCGGTTCATTGATCGCAACGTAGCCCGCCGAGTCGGTCCAATAGCTGACATCGTTCACCGTTTTCAATTCGACCAGCGGAACCCCACGTTCGGACTCATCATCAATCACTCGGATTGAAAAACAAGTTGGACCATCCGAGTAGCATGTGTTGGCGAGCAAGAAGCATGCAAGCGAACATGCAATCATCTTTTGATAGAAAGCCACTGATGATGTCGCGAGCATTTTGATTCAATATCTCTGGGAGCTAGACGCTGGCGGTTTCACCGTAAGCGAGCGTGACTTCTTCGGCGATGATTTTCAGGCCGCGGCGGACGACTTCCTCGGGCATCGTAAAGGTAACGCGTATGCATTCGTCGCGGTGCCGCCACTCGGCATCGTCATTGCCAAAGAAAAAGTAATGGCCTGGGATCACGAACACGTCGCGTGCTTTTAAGCGTTTGTAGAGCTCGCGTGCCGTGATCGGCAACCCCTCGAACCACATCCAGAGAAAGAATGCGCCTTCGCTGCGGTGAATTCGGTACGGAAGCGAATCAGGAAAGTACTCGTGGACCCAGTTCTGTGCGTCGCGAGACTTCTTTTCGTAAAATGGCTTTACCACATCACGCGAGAGCTCGAGTATCTCGCCGCTTTGGATCAGTGGCGTGGTAATCGCTTGCCCGATGTTTGTGTTTGCTAAACCGACGATCGACATCATCGATGAAATCATTTCGATGATCTCGGGTCGCGCCACGACGATGCCTGTGCGGGTCCCGGGAAGCCCGATCTTGGAGAGGCTGAGCGTCAAGATGATGTCTTCGTTCCATACCGGCGTGGCGTCGGTGAAGATCGCACCCGGGAACGGGTTGCCGTACGCGTTGTCGATGATGAGCGGGATGTTATGCGAAGCTGCGATCGACGCGAGCCGCGAAATCTCGCTGTCGGTGAGGACGTTGCCGCTCGGGTTCGTCGGTCGCGACACACAAATCGCTGCGATATCGTCGCCAACAGTCAGTGAATCGAAATCGACGTGGTATTTGAACTCGTGATCACCGATCAATTCAATCTTGGGTTTGCCCGCTTGGAAAAGCTCGCCGCTCGTTGATTGGTTCGCATAGCCGATGTACTCGGGTACAAGCGGCACCAGCACTTTCTTCTGGCGAGAATCGGGCATGCGTCCCGCGAGCGCGTTGAACAACAGAAAGAACGCCGTTTGGCCGCCAGCGGTCACTGCAATATTCTCGGGGCCGATGTCCCAGCCTAGTTCGCGGCGAAACAGGTCCGCGAGCGCCATGCGAAACGCTGGATTGCCAGCCGGCGGTTCGTAATTGCCCAACGCATGTTCGAGTTGACCACGATTTTGAGTCAACTCTTCCATGCGATGTCGCCACACCGCGTCGATCGCTGGGATGTGCGCGGGCTGTCCTCCGCCAAGCATACAAACATGCTCGCCACCGTGTGCGATCGCTTCGCCAAGATCCAGCATCAGCTCGCCGATGCCGCTTCCACGCCCCAACGCTTCGCCAAACTCAGAAAGTTCCCACGTCATTTTTCGTGTGCTTCGCAGAGAGTATCGAACTGTGACGCGACCGACTCCCAATGATCCGCGCGATTCGGATCCTTGGATTGCAAGTCAAACAACGCAACGCGACTGTGCGGTGAACAGTCGCGGGATTTAGAGTGAGAATTTCAAGAACTAATTACAGTTCAAGAAACAATCGTGCAGGGTCTTCGATGACGTCCTTGATCGTCTTCAAGAAACCGACGGCTTCTCGGCCATCGACAATGCGGTGATCGTAAGTCAACGCGAGATACATCATCGGACGAATGACGACTTGGCCATCCACAGCCACCGGACGTTCTTGGATCGAGTGCAGACCCAAGATGCCGCTTTGCGGTGGGTTCACGATCGGCGTGCTCAACAGTGATCCGTAGATCCCGCCGTTGCTGATTGTAAACGTGCCACCCATCAAGTCGGCTGGTTGCAATCGGTTGTCACCGGCTTGTGCGGCAAAGTCAGCGATCGATGACTCGATTTCGGCGAACGACATGCGTTCGACGTTGCGAAGGATTGGCACCACGAGTCCTTTGCCGCCACCGATCGCGATCCCGATGTCTTGGTAGTGACGGTACACCGCACTGTCGCCGCGGATCTCAGCATTCACGGCCGGGAACCGACGCAGCGCTTCGACGGAGGCCTTGGCAAAGAACGACATGAAGCCGAGCTTGGCACCGTGCTTCTCTGCGAACGCGTCTTTGTATTTTTGACGGATCGCCATCACCGGTTGCATGTCGACTTCGTTGAACGTCGTCAGCAGCGCAGCCGTCTGTTGTGCTTCCACAAGCCGAGCCGCAATCGTTCGACGCAACATGCTCAGCGGTTTGACTTCTTCGGTTCGGTAAGCCGAGTCCGTCACCAGACTCGTTGGTGCGGTCGCACGTTTCGGTGCGGCGATCGCAGTCGGAGCGGGCGCCGCGACTGGCTTCGGCGCGGCTGCTGGAGCGGGACGGTTGCGAACAAACGCGACGACGTCTTCTTTGAGCAATCGTCCGCCCGGGCCAGTCGCTGGGACTTGCGAAGCCGTCAAACCGTGCTCTTCGAGCAGTCGCTGGGCGGCTGGCATCACGAAAGCGGCTGATGAACCCGCCGAAGGGGCTGGGCTTGCGGGTGCGCTGGCTGCGGTTGGCGTGCTCGACGCGGGGGCTGAACCACCGGCTGGCGACTCTGCCACGCGGATCTTGGCAATCACGTCGCCGACGGCTGCAAATTCGTCTGCGTTTTTGGTGATGTCTTGCAGGAATCCAGACGCTGGCGAGGGGATTTGGACTGAGGCCTTTTCGGTCTCGATGTCGGCGATATCTTCTCCGGCGGCGACCCAGTCACCCTCTTTTTTCAACCAGCGACCGATCTGAACTTCGCTGATCGATTCGCCAACGGTGGGGACTTCGACATTGATGATTTCGCTCACGGCGGTTGCTTTAATCGATTCGAGGGGTGATAGAAAACTGTATGGTCCTATCAAGATACCCGCGAATCGTAAAAGTGTCATGAACCGTTCGACTAGGAATTCGTGACATCGATTTGGGGGCTCCGGTCAGCCAAAGTTTTCCGACCAGCGAATTCTTGGCGACTTTCCCGGACACAGCGTCTGGATCGACCAAGAACATTCGGTTTCTCAATACTTCCCCGTTGTCGGACCGAACGCCGGCATAATCTCCGCCCCACTCTCGATTGGGGGCAATATTTGTGCGGACGAAAGCTCGCAAAGGCTTTCGCTTCAACGAATGACTCTGAAACTCTTGGCGAATTCCGTGACCTCACGACGGAATTCTGCAACAAGGAGGCAAGCCGGCGATGTCCGAACAATCCAATCCCCGCCCCATCCAGCCGCTCATCAGCATCCTGATGCTCGTGGGTGGCGGCTGGTACTTCTTCAATAATTACCAAGTCAGCGGGCTGGATCGCGTCAGCGTTCGGCCGTTCAGCGAAGTTGGTACCGACGCTTCGTTCGCTGGTTATCGCGACGAAGGCACCGTTGGCAGCCCCAGTGACATGGAGACGAGCCTCGCTAGCCGGTGGTCGTCTCAAGACGTCAGCGACGCGACTTCGCTTCGACGAACCATCGACGATGTCCGCAGCGATTCGCGAGCCAACAAGTCCCGCGGCGTCGCCACTCAACGGCTCAAGAGTATTCGCATCGCCGCTTGGTCGCTCGATGAGTTCGGTCCGACCAAGCTTGCAAGCAGCGACTCACGTCGTACGGCGTGCCGAGTCATTCGCCAGTTCGATGTGATCGCGATCCAGCAAATTGCTGCGATCGAAAGCGACTTGGTGACGCGACTTGTCGACGCGGTCAATGAAGGCGACCCGCGATACGACTTTGTCTTGAGCAAACCAACGGGACCGCCAGACCGACCGGAGCACCTGGCGTTCATCTTTGACACCACGCGTGTCGAAGTCGATCGGACTCAAACCTACTCGCTCACCGATCCGACCAACAGCATCAACTACGATCCGCTCGTCGCTTGGTTCCGCACGGCCGAGCCGAGTCGTGATGCGGCGTGGACGTTCTCGCTCGTCAATGTGCGTGTCGACCTTGCCAATGCGGCCGCCGAAGTCGCGTTGCTGCCGAGCATGGTGTCAGCAGTCCGACGTGATGGTCGCGGCGAAGACGACGTGATCATGCTTGGGTTGTTCCAAGCCGACGACGCGTACTTGCGAAGCGTGCTTGCCGGCGGAACGCACGAGAGCATTGTTCGCACGGGAATGACGGATATCTATAACCAGTACCAAACCAGCAACCTACTTGTGGACTCGTCCAACTCGACGGAATACGTGGGTCGCGCCGGTGCGTTCGATTTCCTCCGAGTGTTCAACCTCAGCCTCGCGGAAGCCGAAGCTGCCTCAAAGAGCCTCCCCGTCTTCGCAGAATTCTCGCCCGTCGAAGGAGGCGTGCGATAGCAAATTGCCGACGGTATGCGTTCCAGCCTGGGATCGCACCGTCGCAACGACTACACTGGCGTCAATTGATCGAACCTTCTTGTCGGTGGCAGATATGTCGAATTTGCGTTGGTTGTTGTTGTTTTGCGTTTTCGAGATGTCGCTTACTTCGTACGCCGAAAGCCCCACAAAACCGCTGAGCCTTGAACCGCTCCAAATACCACGCGGTGCCGATGGCGATGGAAGCGTCTTACTCAGCGGCGAGATGCAACAGTGGCACAAAGTCACTCTCGATCTCGCAGGGCCCTTCGCTCACGAACTCGACAACACACCGAACCCGTTTACAGACTATCGATTCAACGTCACGTTCCGCCACGACGATGGAACGACCTACACCGTCCCCGGGTATTTCGCCGCCGACGGTAACGCAGGCAATACGTCGGCGGACTCCGGAAACGTCTGGCGTGCTCACTTCGCACCCGATCGAACCGGCAAATGGAGCTACACCGTCACCTTCGAATCCGGCGAACACGCAGCGTTGGATAACACCGCTACAACGAGCACCGCTACAACCGCCAACGGAAAACAGGGCTCGTTCGAAATCACCTCGAGCGACAAGTCCGGTCGCGATCTACGCTCACGCGGCCGACTGAATTATGTCGGAAAACGATACCTGCAATTTGCCGGCACAGGTGAATACTTCATCAAAGCGGGTGCCGACGCGCCGGAGACGTTGCTCGGTTACGCAGACTTCGACAACACCGTTGCCGGGAACCCGAAAAAGGTTCCACTCAAAACTTGGGCTCCCCACCTTCAAGATTGGAAGAGCGGTGATCCCGTATGGAAAGGCGACAAGGGCAAGGGGCTCATCGGAGCCGTCAACTACTTGTCCGGTAAAGGCTGTAATGCTTTCTCGTTTCTGACTTACAACGCCGGCGGCGATGGCGACAACGTTTGGCCCTTCGTCGATCGCGATGACAAGCTGCACTACGACTGCAGCAAACTCGACCAGTGGGGCATCGTCTTTGACCACGGCACACACCGCGGTATGTACTTGCACTTCAAAATGCAAGAAACCGAGAACGACGATCACTACGCAGGCAAGAACAAGACCAACGTTCCGGAGTCGCTCGACGGAGGCGATCTCGGCTGGCAACGCAAGCTATATTGCCGTGAGCTGATCGCACGCTTCGGGCACGCACTCGCGTTGAACTGGAACCTCGGCGAAGAAAACACGCAAACCACAGAACAAATCCAAGCGATGGTCGATTACATCGCCGAAACCGACGCTTATCAACATCCTATTGTTCTGCACACGTTCCCGAACGAACAGGACAAACAGTACCTACCGCTGATCGGGAACAAATCGAAACTGACTGGCTTGTCACTCCAAAACAGTGGCATCCATGACACGCATTGGCAAACGGTGAAATGGGTCCGAGCCTCGACCGACGCTGGCAAACCTTGGATCGTCGCTTTCGACGAGTCGGGATCCGCCGCACACGGCCAGTGCCCCGATCTCGGTTACGAAGGCTTCGATGGCACAGACAATTCCGGCAAGATGACGTACAACCAACACGATGTCCGACACCAAACGCTCTACGGCACACTGATGGGCGGCGGGGCTGGAGTGGAATATTACTTTGGTTACCAGTACGCCCAGAACGACCTCAAGTGCGAAGACTGGCGCTCGCGCGATCAAAGCTGGGACTACTGTCGTGTCGCCGTTGAGCTGTTCGAGAAACTGCCGCTCGCCGAGATGGCTCCCGCCGATGAACTCGTCGGTAACGACAAGCACGACAATTCTCGCTATTGCTTTGCCAAACCAGGTGAGCTGTATCTTGTTTATCTACCCAGCGGCGGTTCGACACAGCTCGACATGAGCTCCGCGCAAGGTGAGTTTACAGTTACTTTCATCGACCCTTCTAGCGGCAAGGTCACCGAAGCCACCACCGTCATTCAAGCTGGCGAGAGTGCCGAAATCACGGCACCCAACACCAAGCACGATTGGCTCATCCGCATCCAAAAGTGAACGTGACGTGAACGTGAAGCGAGCGGCACTGAGACTCTTTATCGTATTGACCGTATTCGTGATGGTGGTTCAATCCATTCCCGATCAAAGCGGCAGTGACTTTATCGGAGCAGACATCCCCGGAGCTGGCCGCGAGACGCGTGGCTTGGGCGAGAGTCGCTTCTTCGGTGAAAGGGTCCAGTCCTATCTCGACTGCGTTGGATTGTGGCAACGGCCCTGGACGCTGTTCGCCCCCGATCCTCGCAAGGACTTCGGATGGCTCTCAGCCGAACTCATCGCAAGCGACGGTTCCTCGACCCGGTGGACGTCGCCGTTTTGGTCGGAGTTGAGTGTCTATGAAAAGTTCGTTGGCTTTCGCAGCTTGAACTACTACGGTCGCTTTCGTGACCCGTTGATCCAGTCTGTTTCGGATGACTTGGCTGACTATCTCAGCATCAACGTGTTACCCGCATATTTGACAAGTCGCGTGGAGCTTTCACTCAGCGCATTCGAAACCTTGCCAAATGACGACCAGCCATTCCCCAGCCGCGAAGAAACCATCACGATGCTTGTGACCAAACCACTGACCGTTCGCGAATACCCAACACCATCAGCAAAATAAATCAGGCGAATAACGCAAGTTGATGACAAACAACGAGGGCCACGAATCGATTGGCGGTAATGATTGAAAGCGTAAAACGAATTTTCGATCGCTTCTTTTTCGAGTCTTGCGATCCGCGCGTCGCGTCGTTGTTTCGCATCGGCTACGCGGCACTGATCCTCGTTTACGTGCTCACGTTGATCCCCGACGCAGCCCGTTGGTTTTCAGACGCCGGAGTCCTCTCCATCGCGTCTGCCCGCGACGTCACTGGCAGCTCGCATGAGTCGCTGTTCTTTTACTTGACGTCAACGACAGCCATCCACATTTGCCTCGGCGTGTTCTTGCTCCAAGCAGTGCTGCTTCTATTTGGCTGTTGGTCACGATTTCAATCCGCGTGCATCTTCTTTTGGCTGGTCTCGTTCCAGCATCGCAACTTGATGATCACGGACGGCGAAGACGTCGTCTTTCGTTGGTTCGCGTTTTTTATGATTTTCATGCCATTGGATCATCGCTGGTCACTGGCACGACAACTCAGCGGTCAATCGTCCAAGGCAACGACTGCGGACACGTGGGCACTGAGGCTGGTCCAGTTCCAAGTTGTCGTCATCTACTTTTCATCCGCGTGGTGCAAGTTACTGGGCGAGACCTGGCGTGACGGCAGCGCGTTATTCCACATCTCTCGACTCGACGACTACTTCGGACGCCTGTCGCTGCTTGACAGTCTCTTCCAAGAGCCATGGATGTTTCGCACGTTGACTTGGGGAACCATCGCGATCGAAGCACTCTTTCCAATCTTCATTTGGTTCCCACGATTGCGAGTCCCATGCTTGATTGCTGCCGCGTCGCTTCATCTCGGCATCGAACTGACAATGAACCTGTGTCTCTTCCAATGGATCATGCTCGTTGGATTGCTGTCGTTTATCTCGCCAACCGTCGTTGCGAAAACACAGCCGCCAGGAACCTAAGTTCGGCATCTTCTGCCGTCGCAAGATCAACCAAGCTAAGGAAATGGCTGATCGCAATCGCATTAAATCGTTCCCCAAAGTGGCTGAATCGCCTTCATCGAATCCAGGCGGCTTGCATCCCAGGGAAATTGCCCATTCTTGTTTGGCCAAACACACTGAAGGGCCGGAAACGCATTGCCACGATAGAACCACCGAGCATAACCGAGTTCCGAATGATAGTGCGCCGCATCGAAGTTAATAAACGCCAGTGTAACACCCTCGGCGACATCATCGGTCGTGTCACCGTGTGAAAATCGCGAGCCGTTTGCTATGGCTTCGCCCATGATGTTAATGAGCTGCATCGCAGTATCATGCGACAGTCCATATATCGCGATTTCGGGATGATCGAATGAATGGAACAGGCCAACACTGAAGGCATAGTCGGGTACTTCTTCGTCCGCGTCCGCAGCAATTCCGACAACATGCCAACCAACCCGCTGCACGTCGGATATCAGCTTTCGATCCGATTCATCTTCCGCTTCACGAAGTTCAACTTGAGCCATCGTTTGATCCATGTTTGCTGCAAAACGGTTCTTGCCTCACTTCCGTGAGCGAAGCAAATGACACTTTCTTTAGAGCAGATTTAGCATAGCTAAGTTCGTCGCAAACTCGCAAGGATTCGAGCTGGCATCTTTGCGTTCACGAGTCTCTCGGCCACTAACCACAGCCTTCAACGATCCATGACTGGAGTCCCGGTGGGTTGTCAGTACGAGGCTGGACGATTACCGAAACAGTGGCGGGTTAAGTGGATTAACCCAAAGTCAATTGAAACACAGATTTGCGATTTGTGGAAAAACAATGTTAGCCAACGTTTCGAGGAAACATCACGCTAGTACCGTGTGGATCGTCAAGATAGGAGCGAACAAAATCAGTGAACGAGTCAAAGATGTCTTCTACTTCGAGAGTACCAGCATCTGTGTAGACCGAAGCGATGGGGCAGCCTGCTTTCGAATCTTCTGTAAGGCGTATCGCAAACGATGGAAGGGCTATTGAGTGGTCCGCGAAAATGAAATATCGATGTGCATCCTCAAGCTTGGCGGCGCGATCAGGCGCTCGTTCTGCGATCGTTTGGAAATCGGATAGTGAGAAGAAGCTGAACAAGTCGTCGTCGGTTGTGCCCACCCCATCCATGCCATCAACCGTGGATAGGTATTCTCGCAAATCTGCAGGCAACAAGACGCGGTGTCGTTTCTCGAATGCCTCGATGGAGGTGGCGCTGGCGCCGCGGCGAATTGCCAAATGATGTTCAGCCCAACGTTCGATGAGCCGTCGCATCAAGTCCATTTGCTTGCTCTTTCAATATGAATGAATCATCAACTCCGCCATCCGAACGGCTTTCATTTGTGGTGCCGAGGGCGGCGGCTTCAGAGCCGGAGGCCCGGCACATGGACTGCCGGTGATGTTAACCACCGGTGCGTCCTCAGCCAAGAACTAAAGGCGCGAAGGATCGACGCAAACAGAAGTGTGTCGGCCCTGCGGGCCTGTGCTGTTGTTGATTCCTGGATATTGGCGGCTTACACCGCCGGCATTGGATGTATCGGCCCTCCGGGCTTGAGAACAATTGTTGCACGGTGCAACTCCATAGACGGAGGAGCGTGATGAGCGAGTCTCGCGACCCAAAAGTTGGGCTGTCCCAGACGCTTATCGCAGACCGTTCGCATTTGTCGGGAAACTCGCAGCATTTTCCGCTCTAGAAATGAGGTTCGAGAATTCGGTAGTACATTCTTCCAGAGTGCCTTTTCTGCTTTTCTCACTCGAATGGATTCGATGATGTTACGCACACTGCTTCGGTTTTTGACGGCTGCACCCAATCCCCCGCGTCGAATTGAGTCGACGGACGGGCGAAGTGTCGTTCTCTACGCTCACGTCGATGTCTCGGCGAAAGCGAAACTCGTTCATTCTGCTCCTACTGGTTTGGCTTTGCCGACTGGGAAAAGTGACCACCGCGCGTGGCTGCTGAGCATGCGGTTGGATCACCTGCGAATTTGCTCGCCGGTGCGATGCGAACGCTTGGCTGAGATTGGAATTTTGACGGCTGGGGATCTGGTTACGGCGGATCTCGCTCGGATTGGGCGAGTGACGGGTGACGAGACGCTGCCACGACGTCTCAAACGTACCGTTCGCGCGATCCAGTTCGCTGCGGCCGTGCCTGGCATGATGCCGCGCGACGCCATGCTGCTGATTTGCGTTCATCGGCGAAGCATTCGATCGCTGGCCAGCGAATCGCCAGCCGTTTTGTATCGTGATTTGCAGCGTTTTGCGCTGAGCACGAAAGGCCAGCGGGCGATGAAAGGCCGGCGTTTGCCGAGCGTCAAGCGGATCCGTCGCTGGGTCGAGACCAGTGTCGATGCGACAAGCCGCTCAGCCGCACGCCAACCAGCGATGCGGGCGATGGCGTAGGGGAAAAAGGAATCTGGCGTCAGAAATTAGCAAAACTAGTTCCCAGACGCGTGACGCCGAAATTGGATTCGCTAGTTATACTGGGCAGGGTTACTAGACTCTGCCCAGTTTTGATCACATTTCCATGCATGTCGGCCTATTTGTTCCCTGTTACATCGACCAGTTTTATCCCGATGTCGCGATCGCGACCCTCGAATTACTTGAGCGATTAGGGGTGAACGTTGACTACCCCGATGGCCAAACGTGTTGTGGCCAGCCGATGGCAAACACGGGCTGTAACGATGACACGGCCCCCGTCGCACGGCGTTTTGTCGATCTTTTCGCTGGTTACGACGCTGTCGTTTGCCCGTCGGGGTCCTGTACCGCGATGGTGCGACATCATTACGCACACTACTTTGAGTCGGACAATAAGCAGTTCGCTCACATTCGCGACAACACGTTCGAATTGTGCGAGTTCTTGCACGACGTGCTCCAGATCAAGTCGCTTGACGTGCGGTTTCCCCACCGGGCAAGTGTGCACCAGAGTTGTCACGGGCTGAGGGAGCTACGACTGGGGGCGTCGAGCGAATCGATGCAGCCGCGTGTCGACAAGGTGCGAAATATCTTGAATATGGTTGGTGGCTTGGAGCTGATGCCGATCGAACGTGTCGACGAGTGCTGTGGCTTTGGCGGAACGTTTGCGGTCAATGAAGCGGACGTGTCAGCGTCGATGGGCAAAGACCGCGTCGGCGATCACGTTCGAAGTACCAGCGAAGTCATCATTTCGGCGGACATGAGTTGTTTGATGCACATGCAAGGTTTGATCCGTCGCGAGAAGAACCCGATTGAAATCATGCACGTCGCGCAAGTCCTCGTCGGTCGACCGTTGGCGAAACAGATTTCGGGCGCATTACAAAATACAACGAACGGATAACATGGTTTCTCTTCCAATCATCGATCACCCGACCGCAGCCAAAACGTTTGTCGCCGATGATGAACGCACGCACTGGCACGACGCGGCACTTTGGTTTGTGCGAGCAAAGCGTGACCGCCAAGCCGGAAGCGTGCCGGAGTGGGAGTACTTGCGAACGCTCGCGTCGGGAATCAAAACGCACACGATCGCGAATTTGGCGGACTATCTCACCGAGTTTGAACGAAACGCGACGGCGCTAGGCGCCACCGTCCACTGGGCCGCCGACGCGGACGAGCACAATAAGATCGTGCTAGAGATTTTGCGGCACCACGACACCAAGCGCATCGTCAAAAGCAAGTCGATGTTGACGGAAGAATGTGGGCTGAACCATTTTCTCGAAGACGCCGGCATCGACGTCATCGACACGGACTTGGGTGAACGCATCGTCCAATTGCGTGGCGAGACACCCAGTCACATCGTGCTGCCCGCGATCCACATTCGCAAAGAGGAAGTCGGCGAGACCTTCCATCGTCATTTGGGGACGGAGTCCGGCGCGTCCGATCCCATCTATTTGACTGAGGCGGCTCGCGGTCACTTGCGGGGCAAGTTCTTGGCCGGCGAAGTTGGCATCACTGGTGTCAACTTTGCAATCGCCGAGACAGGCGGTTTGGTCGTTTGCACCAACGAAGGAAACGCCGACCTCGGTGTATCGCTGCCTCGAGTTCACATCGCGTGCATGGGAATCGAAAAGTTGATTCCACGGTTTGAGGACCTGGCCGTGTTCACGCGATTGCTCGCCCGCAGCGCGACGGGGCAACCGATCACGAGCTACACATCGCATTTCCATGGGCCACGCGACAGCAACAGCGAGTTGCATATCGTGATGGTCGATAACGGTCGGACACGGCTTCGCGAGAGCAAAGAGTTTCGCGATTCATTGCACTGCATCCGTTGTGGCGCGTGCATGAATACGTGCCCCGTCTATCGAAGAAGCGGCGGACACAGCTACAACGCGACGGTGCCTGGGCCGATCGGCAGCGTTTTATCGCCGCAACGTGACGAATCGAAGTATAAGAGCTTGCCGTACGCTTGCAGCCTCTGTGGTTCCTGCACTGACGTTTGCCCAGTCAAGATTCCGCTGCATCACCAGTTACTCGCGTGGCGAAGTGAATTGGTTGGGCATGGAATGTTGCCGATGAGCAAGCGGTTGAGCATGAAGGCCGCGTCGTTCCTGTTCCAGCGACCTCGCTTGTTCGCTTTGCTTGGCAAGGTCGGACGCACATCACTTCGCTTTCTGCCGTATTGGGCGACGCACAACCGATTGAACAAGTGGACTGATGCACGCGAGTTGCCTGTTCCGCCGAAGCAAAGTTTCCGTGATTGGTACATCGCAAATCGTGAATCACGGCCCCCCGCGGCCGGCGCGGCTGAGTCACATGCCACTGCCGGTTCGGAGAAGTAACCATGAACGCTTTTCGTAACACAACATCGCACCCGATGAAATCGCTCGCCGGTCGCACCGCTAGTCGCCAATCGATTCTCGATCGGTTGACTAGTAGCGTTGTCGAAGCGCCGCCGTTACCGGTCACGGACTTTTCGCTACTGACCAAGTTTGCGGATCCGCTTGCCAAGTTTGCTGAGATGCTTTCGTTCGTTGGCGGCGAAATGCATGTTGTGAACTCGACAGCGGAAGTTCACGCAATCCTTCAAGGCATCGCTGCGTTTCGCGAAGCCACCCGAGTCGCATCACTTGTGCCTGAATTGATCGAAGGCAACGTGGATGCTGCGGCGATCGAAGACCCGCACACACTGGCTTCATTGGACTGGACGATCGCGCGAGGCGAATTCGCTGTGGCGGAGAACGGTGCGATTTGGATCGAAGGCAACTCGATGCCGCACCGCGTGATGTTGTTCATTGCCCAGTACTTGGCGATCGTCGTTCCACGCGGAGAGATTGTCGACAACATGCACGAAGCCTATGCGCGCATTGGTTATCCCAAACCAGGCTTCGGAGTTTTTGTATCGGGGCCAAGCAAAACCGCGGACATCGAGCAATCGCTTGTACTCGGAGCTCACGGTTGCCGGAAACTGCAGGTTTTTGTGGTCTAGTAGACGAGTCGACCGGGCCCTCATGGGCCCAGCAATGGCAGTGTCGCCACTGCCGTGGCTGAAAACTCACTGCGTAGAAGTAGACGTAGGGTGTGTGCTTGCACGCACCAATATGCAGTCGATTCACCACGCTCTCTTTTGGTGGTTCCCGCGCGAAGGCGTCTGCGAAAGCATTGCGTTCTGGAAAGACTAGGCGTTAGGTTTGAAACTGCGGAAAAGGCAAACTGAATCGCCAGTTTTGATATTCGGCTCCCAGGCCCGAAGGGCCGAAACATGTACTGCCGGCGGCATGAGCCGCCGGTTAGCTACCCATGAGACTCTCAAAGGCCCGAAGGGCCGGCACATTTGTTGAAGGTGCTGAATGTGTCGCCCCTTCAGGGCTTCGGCGGTTCTCCTTGCTTCGACCGGGCCCTCATGGGCCCGGCAATGGCAGTGTCGCCACTGCCGTGGCTGAGGAACTCACTGCGTCGATGTCGCGACGTAGGGTGTGTGCTTGCACGCGCCAACATGCAGTCGATTCACCAAGCTTTCTTTTGGTAGTTCCCGAGCGAGTGCGTTTGCGAAAGCCTTGCGTTCTGGAAAGATGAGGCGTTAGGTTTGAAACTGCGGAAACGGCAACCTGAATCGTCAGTTTTGAAATTAGCTCCCAGGCCCGAAGGGCCGAAACATGTACTGCCGGCGGTGTGAGCCGCCGGTTAGCGGCCCATGAGACTCTCAAAGGCCCGAAGGGCCGACACATTTTTTGAAGGTGTTGAGTGTGTCGCTCCTTCAGGGCGTCGGCGGTTTTCTTTGATTCGACCGGGCCCTCATGGGCCCGGCAATGGCTGTGTCGCCACTGCCGTGGCGGAAAAACTCACTGCGTGGTACTAATTCAACAGTCGCTCGGCCTACGGCGATTCAAACGGTTTCATGAGCGTCGTGAGTTCACTGACGAGTTCTGAGTTCGAGTCCGCAAGATTCGTCGTTTCGTGCGGGTCTTGTTCGAGATTGAACAGTTCCGCCTTCTCGCCAGTCTTGGACTGGGTGAGAATCAGCTTCCAATCGCCATGACGAAGCGAGCGGGCTTTCTCGCTTGGCCCGACAGCGTACAAGGACCGCGGTGCAAGTGGCTCGTGGCGCGTAAGTAAACCTGAAAGATCCACTCCGTCCCATTTCAAGTCGGTTGTTGCCTTGTATCCAGCAAGTGCACAGAACGTCGGCATCCAATCGATGATCTGCACGGGAGTCTCAACCACAACCGGCTTGGCTTGCGGATTCGTGCCAGTTGCTCGCCAAGAAACGATTGTTGGCACACGGGTGCCGCCTTCGTAAAGCGTTCCCTTCTCTCCGCGAAACGGCTCGTTGTTTCCAGGTAGACGACCCTTCGGAGCCATGTTGTCGGGGTACTTCGCATCACGATTCTCCGCAGTGCTACCACCGTTATCGCTCGTGAACACGATTAAGGTGTTTTCACGTTTGCCGATCTCGTCGAGCGTCTCGACGATGCGCCGCACGGAGTCGTCCAAGTGCATGATACACGCCGCGTAATGCCGCTCGAGCTCGCCATCGATTGAACTGGGGACTCGATCGAGCCACTGTGTCGGTTCGTCGACCGGCAAGTGGACTGCAGTGAACGGGACGTAGAGAAAGAATGGCGTGCTGTCACGTTTCTGAAGCCACCTGATTGCTTCGTCTGTGATCAAGTCCGTCACGTGGCCTTGTTCTTCGATGAGCGTTTCGTTTCGATGCCACGTGTGCGTGAACGGGCCGGTCTTGTAGCGATGCGTCCACGACGTCACGCCTCCGGCGAGCGAACCATACGAGTGATCGAATCCATAGTGATTCGGGCCTTGCTCTGGTAACGAGCCCAGGTGCCACTTGCCCGTCAAGCACGTCGCATAGCCAACTTCTTTTAAAGCGGATGCGAGAGTCACAGTGCTGAGCGGAAACGCCTGTTCATTTTGTGGCGTGGTGACACCGAGTCGACTCCAGCAACGACCGGTCATCAGGCTCGTTCGCGTGGGGCTGCACACCGGCGCCACGTAATGCGATCGCAGTTCCAACCCATCTCGAGCCATCGCATCCAACGTCGGAGTCGGAGCAGTGCCACCGTGCATCGACACGTCCGCCCAGCCCATGTCGTCGGCCATGATGAACACAAAATTTGGTTTTGTGGCATGCGTTTGGCTTACAAAGAACAAGCCAAGCATCAAGACAAGAATGCGAGTGAACATTGAAAGTCCCAACAAGTTGGTGATGCGGAAAGTAATCCAAGTCACCATCGGTGTCTTGGAAGCCGAGTCGCGGTTTCTGAACAGGTGTGCTTTTCCAGCGATGAAACGCCACAAGGCGTCAACAACGCGACTTAGCTGCCCCTTGGGAATGGACAAGCCTATCACGGACACGACGACACCGTTAAAAATTGTGATCTAGCGTAGTGTAACCTGTGTCACGATTGTGGATTTCATGCG
This sequence comes from Pirellulaceae bacterium, assembly GCA_041749955.1. Taxonomy (GTDB): domain Bacteria; phylum Planctomycetota; class Planctomycetia; order Pirellulales; family Pirellulaceae; genus JBBSJZ01. The sequence continues at coordinate 17,571 of JBGTAI010000103.1, forward strand.
TTCGTTGAATGATTTTACAAAACAACCGTGTGACGACGTTATCTCGCATTTACGCGAGTTGGAGACACAAAAGCGGACGACCATGATGAATCATCGAAATAGTGTTACCTGGGCCTCAAAGGGGCTGTTGATCGTCTGGCTATCACTTGCGATAAGTGGCTGCGGAAAGTCCGCCGTCGAGGGTGTTGGCAAAGCCCCGCGGCCCGTTACGACGATGACGCTTGTTAAATCCAAACCAACCATGTCATTCGCGGCATCTGGCAGCGTGAAGTCTTGGAAGACAGAGGACATTGGCTTCGAAGTCGCGGGTCGAGTCTTGTGGGTACTCGAACCCGGAAAAAACATAAACGGCCGCGTCGTTGATCCCGACGGAAACCTCGTTCGAGAAGGAACGCCGTTGGCACAGGTTGATCCAGTGCGATTCAAGATCGCCGTTGAGTCTGCGGAAGCGGATCTCGAAGTCGCAAAACTGAGCAAAGAGAATATCGAAATCCGATTGACTGACTCCCTTCCGGCCGAGATTAAATCGGCCGAGTTGGATTTCAAAGTTGCGAATGACGAGTTCGGGCGAATGAAGAAGCTGAATTTACAAAACGCAGCTTCGCAAAGTGAGTACGATCAAGCAGAGAACCTTGTGCAAATTCGCCAGACTGCGATCAGCTCTCTCGAGGCCAGTGCGAAACAGGCCGGGGCGGATTTGAGGTCCGCCGAAGCTCAAATCAAGCGTGCCGAGCAAGCACTTCGCGACGCAGAACGAGACCTCGCGAACACGACGTTGTACGCATCGTTCCAGGGTCAAATTTCGGAAGTCATGGTGGTGCCCGGTAGCGTTGTCTCAGCCGGGTCGCCGGTGCTCCGGTTACAGATGACGAACCCGATTAAGGTCGAGGTGGAGTTGTCAGCGACGCAATCACGAGAGCTGAGGCAACGACGCGACTTGCCAACGAGGTTTTTGTTGCCCGACGGGACGCCCCGCGAAACGAATGGACTCGTTTACAACATCGACGCCAGTGCTGACCCTGCGACACGCACCTTCACGATGACGATGCTGTTGCTCAATGAAACGTTTCGTGACGAATTGCCTGATGCGATGAGCGAGGAAACCGTCGCACGTTCAGAAGATGCGTGGCCGCTGCAGCTGAATCGGATGATGGGTACCTCAGATGACGTCACGCTCGTCGAAGAACTTTCGATCCGTCACGATGATCAAGGTCCGTTTGTCTATATTGTTACGAACGCCAAGTTGCGCCAGCTCTTTCCCAAGTTGCTGAAAGTTCGCAAACAACGGATCGTCGAGAATGACTTGCGAATTCCGTTCTTGGGCAATTGGATTTTTCGCTCAGTATCGTTCACTGACGCGAGCGGAGCACCCGAAGCGCCAAACCTCGAATCGCTCTACGTCGGCAGATTCGGATCAGGCGATGGCCCACCAGCGAACTGGGACGGGGAATCCGTGGTCTTGGATGCCGGGTCCCAGTGGATGCTACGTCCTGGTGATCTCGTCAGTGTTGATCTGTCGAGTGACGATGTCGACGTCGGTTTTTATGTGCCGATCGAAGCTGTGGACGAAGACTCAGGTAACGCCTCGCTGTTTGTCGTCGATGGTGACAAGGTGCGGCGTCTCCCAGTGCAAATGCAAGAACGCGACAACCTGGATACGGGATCGCTGGTTGAAGTCAGTTCGCCGGAATTAGTCGACGGATTGCAGATCGTGCTCCGCGGCGTTCACTTTCTGAGAGACGGCGAGTCAGTTCGCGTGATGCGTGACAGTGTCACCGCGTCTGTGCCGATAAGCACGTCCGCGATTGAGGAGGTTCAGTAGTCTCATGTCACTACCGGGCTTAGCAGTCAAGTATCGACCGATCGTCATCTCCGTCGTCGTGCTCGCGATGGTATGGGGCGCGATCACGTACATCACGATCCCTCGCCGTGAAGACCCCGAATTCACAATCCGCGTCTGCGTTGTGTCGACATCGTGGCCTGGCGCACCGGCGGAGACGGTCGAGGAGTTGATTACAGACAAGATCGAACAGAACTTAACAAGCATCGAGGAGGTCAAGCTCACCCGGTCGACTACACTCACAGGCCAATCGACTGTCTTCGTTGAATTGGAAGACAGCGTCGCACCCGCAGACATCCAAAACGTTTGGGACAAGGTCCGAGCGCGAGTCGAACTGGTTCGCATGCCGACGTCGAACGTTCGTCCGATTGTCAACGATGAATTCGGTGACACGTCGGTGTTGCTGCTTGCGATTCACCAAATACCTTCGGCTGGGCGAGACGAGATTCGCCCCAAGTATCGTTATTCAAATCGACAATTGGAAGTCTTTGCCGAAGACGTCCAGGATTCGCTGCGACTGCTGCCCGGCGTTGCTAAGGTCGACATGTTCGGCCAATGCGAGGAAGCAATCTACATCGAGACCGATTTGGCAAATTGGTCCCAATTGGAGTTAACAACTGCCCAGCTCGAATCGCTTGCCCGCGACCGCAACATCATCGAGGCTGGCGGTGAACTGGACACGGAATCTGGTCACTACGCCGTCAAGACTGGTGGCGAATTCAACGCGGTCACGGAAATCACACAAATCGCCAGCACCGTACGCACGGGAAGCGGCGACAACAGCGTCCCGCTTGCGGAACTTGGGCTCACGGTGACTCGAGGTTACGAGGATCCAGCGAGTTACATTTGCCGGTTCGGCGACGAAAGCGGAAGCACGCCAGCGGTGATGCTTGGAATCACGATGAAGTCGGGCTCGAACATCATCGATGTTTGCGAAGCGGCGAAACAGCGTGTGAACGAACTGATCAACGTCGAGCAACAGTTGCCATCCGACGTGGCTGTTACCGCCGTTTCCGATCAATCCGAAAGCGTGGCCAAGAAAATCCGCGACGTGATTGTGAATGTGATCGAAGCGGTGTTAATTGTTGTGGTCGTTGTGTATCTCGTCGTCGGGTTTCGCACCTCGTTTGTGATGGCTGCGAACATTCCGATTGTGGTGATCATCACGGTCGGCGTGATCGCCATGTTCGGCGTTCAACTCGAACAGATCTCACTGGCGGCGATCATTATTTCGCTCGGGTTGCTGGTGGACAACGCAGTCCAAGTGTGTGACCAGGCGCGAACGAACCAGATTGCTGGGATGAAGCCGTTTGAAGCTGCGATTGATGGGGCGAACACGCTGGCTATCCCTATGCTTGTCGGAACATTGACCACGATGGCCGCGTTCGTTCCGATGTTGTTCTCGCTCGAGGGTGGTGGAAAGGAATACGTCTATAGCTTGCCTGTTACCGTGTCGACGACGCTTGCACTGAGTTGGGTGTTGGCAATGACATTGTGCGTCATTCTTGCTGGGATGTGGATTCGCGTTTCTGACAAAGACGAACCCGGATCTCCCGTCGTGGCGGCATTCAATCGAGTCGCAAATTGGTTTTCGAGCAAGCGACGCAGCACGAATGCGTCTCCAGCGAAACAACCCGCAGGCGAGAATCTTGTTTTGCGTATCTATGGAAAGCTCGGTCGCTGGGCGGTGGATGCCAAATGGTTGACGGCTTTAGCGACGTTGATCTTGGTGGTATTGATCATGACATTGCCAGTCAGCTCGGAGTTCTTCCCTGACGCGGACGGAACCCAGTTCGCCGTCAAGGTCGTGCTTCCAGAAACTGCGACGATTCAGCAAACTGACCTTGCGACAGAGCAAGTCGAAGCGATCATTCGAAAGCTGAGCAGCGAAACAGGCGAGGGGACGCGTCGACTTCGTTCGTATCGGTCGATGGTTGGTGGTGGCGGATCGAGATGGCATTTGGGCTGGGATCCGGAACCAAGAACCCGCTCGTACGCTGAGATCCTGGTGCGGACAACAGATAGCTCGGTCACGAAACAGTACGCTCAACGAGTTCGCGAAGTTGCTGAACGTGGCGATGCTTCGCTGGGGCTGGAGCCGATTGTTGGGGCACGCGTGGTTCCAGTCCGACTCGCGTTGGGGCCACCCGCCGACCCGTTGGTGTTTCGCATCTCGGGCAATGGCTTTGCGGATCCAGCGATCCTTCGCCGCGCAGCCAAGTCGCTGAGTCGTCTTGTCGCTGACCAACCAGAGACTTGGGATGTGAATGATTCTTGGGGCGTTGACGGCTACCAAATTCGCGTCGATGTCATCCAAGATCGTGCAGTGCTCGCGGGCGTGACCAACTCACAGGTCGCACGGACTCTGAATTCGTATTATTCCGGATTGCAACTGACAACGTTTCGCGAAGGCGATCATCAGGTCCCAGTTTACTTTCGTCTGAGGCCGAGCCAGCGTGAATCGATTCGTGGATTGCAAGAGGCGTTCGTCGAAGGTGACCGTGGCAAGATTCCGTTGTCATCGATCGCGCGGCTCAAACCTACCTTTGAACTCGTCAAGATCGAACGTCGGAACATGAATCGCACGATCGAAGTCAGCTCACAAATAGAGCCTGGAGTTACGGGCAACGACGTCGTCATGCGAGTCTTGAATTCGAGCGAACTGCGTGACATCGAGGCCACGCTTCCCGTCGGGTACTGGATTGAGCCCGGTGGATCGTATGAGGAAAGTGCGGAAGCTGGCGGACAAATGATGATGTCGTTCGCGATCTCGTTTGTCTTGATCGTGATGTGTTTGATTTTTCAATACAACGGTTGGTCCAAGCCGCTTGTTATCTTGTCGACACTGCCGCTTGCACTCGTCGGGGCGTGGTTGGGGCTATATCTGTTCGACAAGTCGTTGGGCTTCATGCCACAACTCGGCTTCCTTGCCTTGTTCGGAATCGTCTTGAACACAGCCATCATTTTTGTCGAGTTCGCCGACATCGTGATCGCGCAACGAGCCGTGGCGAAGGCAAAGTCAAACACCGCGGATGGCCCGATTGTTGGCTTGTCGGTCAGCGAGTTTCGCGACAGCTTGATCGAAGCTGGCAAGCAGCGGATGCTCCCGATTTTCCTCACGACTGCGACGACAGTGGGAGGCTTGATTCCGCTCGCTCTGAGTGGCGGCGCCCTCTGGGAAGGTCTCGCATGGTGCATGATCGTGGGCTTGCTTCTAACGACAACGCTGACACTGTTTGTTGTTCCCGCGTTCTACGCGATCCTTGTTGAAACCTTTGGCGTGAACCCGGTCGAATTGCCCGAGGCGAGTTAAGAACGTTCGGACGCAAAAATTGGCAGGCGATGGCCGAAACTTCGACTTTGCTACGGTGTTAACAGTACTAACAAGCTGGCACCACAGGAATGTCGTGCCCAAAATCACTAAACGACTCGCGTTCGCGACCTAGTCTTTCTCCTCGGATCGATCCATGGCTTTTGTGTTTCGCGGTGCTGTTTCCGCATTGTTGCTAACCGTCAGTTTTGTTTCACTCGGCCAGTGCAAGGAATTCACGTTCTTCCATGAAAACGTGCTTGGGACCTCGCTTGAATTGCGGGTCAATGCGTCTGACCAAGCCGCGGCAAACACAGCTGAGTCGATGGCACTCACCGAGATCGACCGCCTATGTTCCATCTACAGCCACTACGACAATCAAAGTGAGTTTTCACGATTTGTCGCCACACAAGTTGGAGAACACGTGTCGATGTCCAGCGAACTTTGTGAAGTCTTATCGCTGTGCGACCAGTGGAAATCAGCAAGCGGCGGTGCGTTCGATCCCGCCACAGAGCAACTTGCAAAGCTGTGGCGTCAACTCCCCGCAAGCGGAATTCGGCCGAGTCACGAAGCGATCGCTGCAACACTTCAAGAGTTGAACCAACCACATTGGAACATCGATCCATCAACGGGTAATGTGACGCGAACTTCGTCGGCCACGCTTTCACTCAATGCAATCGCGAAAGGTGTCATCCTAGATCGTGTCGCCAGTTCGCTGCTCGCATCCAATCAAGTGCATGGCGTGATGTTGAATATCGGCGGTGACATTCGTGTCGCAGGCAAGATCTCAGCGAAGATCGACATCGCGCATCCAAAGTCCGACGCGATCGGCGGCGAGACGCTCTCGTCCTTGGAGGTTACGGAGGGGGCCATCGCGACAAGCGGAAACTCGGAGCGTTTTTTCGAGATCGCTGGACAACACTATTCGCACATCTTTGATCCACGAAACGGCATGCCAGTATCACACACGATCAGCGCCACGGTGATCGCGAAAGACGCAAGCACCGCCGACTCGGTCGCCACGATCTGTAGTGTGTTGGCAATCCGAGAAAGTCTGGCACTTGTCAATTCGCTCGAAGGTGTCGAATGCCTGTTGATGACAGAAAGCGGCGACATCGCGAGAAGTAGGAGTTGGCCACAAGTTGATTCACAACGTGGAACAGCCACAACGCTAGTCTCAACTCAAATCGAGACCGGCACGCACGAGATGTCGATCGAATTCGAGATTGCAAAGGCGGACGACTCACGTCGCTATCGCCGTCCTTACGTTGGTGTATGGATCGAAGATAAAGATGGCTTTCCTGTGAAAACACTCAGCTTGTTTTTGATGCAAAACGATCCTGGCCCACGTTGGTATCGCGATTTGCGACGTTGGTACACCGACGACCAATTACGAAAACTGGTCGACAACACTGACTTAATCGCGACCGTTTCAAAGCCAACGCGGAACCCTGGTGTCTACAAAGTGAACTGGGACGGCAACGATGACGCTGGCCAACCGCTCAAG
>JBGTAI010000104.1:0-44799 GCA_041749955.1 Pirellulaceae bacterium
AAAGATCGTCGGCAGGACGCTGACGCGAAGGTCGACGGGGTGACCACCGACCATCAATTCGATTCGACCGTCTTGAGGCATGCGGCGCTCGGCGATATCGAGGTTCGCCATCACTTTCACGCGTGTCGTGATCGCGAACGCCAAGTGACGTGGTGGCGGCACCATTTCGTACAACACGCCTTCGGCCTTGATCCGAATTCGGAATTCGTCTTCGAAAGGTTCAAAGTGGATATCGCTTGCGTGGTCCTTGATCGCAAGCAGCAGCACCATGTTCAGCAGTTTGCGGACAGGGGCGGAGTCCGCGAGCGCTTCGACGTTGGTGAGGTTGAACTTTTCTGATTGAAGTGCGGAGACGGCTTGCTTGAGTTCTTCGTCATTGGCAAGTTCAGCGACCAATTTTTCGACGCTTTCGGACTCGCTGTCGTAGTGCCGGCCGATGGTTTGCATCACATCGACTTCGGTCGCGATGACCATCGCGATGTCATAGCCAAGGAACGTGCGCAGTTCGTCTTGGATGTTCAAGTTTTGTGGATCACAAGTCGCGACCGTGAGCGTGTTGTGCTCGAATTTGATCGGCACGACTCGATACAGTTGAGCCATCGTTTCCGTGATCCGTCCGAGCACTTCGGGCGGGATCTTGGCGTCTTCGAGGGACACCGTTTGCATCCCGAGTTGCTCAGCGAGCGCTTGGATTAATTGCTCACCGGTGATGAGCTGCATATCCTCCGCGATCCGCCCGAGCAGCATACCGGATTGTTGCTCTTGCTCTTCGAGCACGACTTCCAGCTGCTCATCGGTGAGGAAACCGAGATCGACGAGAATCTGTCCGAGGCGACGCGTTGACATAAGTATTCAGGAGTCAGGTATTCAGGAGTGAGTTGTCAGGTAACCGGAGTCAGGAGTCGCAACGTGTTCTCCATTCTCAATTTTCAATTCGCTATTTCTTTTTCAGCAGCTTGAGTATCGCTTTTCGTTTCCAAAGTAGCAGGCACACTCCGTGTGCCGTGGCCTCAAAAGCCCGTGTGCCGTGGCCTTAAAGGCCCATCGCCAGATTGCGAATAGCAGCGGACGACACACTGTGTGTGCCTGCTACGGTCAATTCAACAGCCTAGGAGCGAAGGCGATACTCATTTTCTTTACGATCCTCAGCAAGTTCGCGTGATCAATAAGTAGGGCAGGCTGCCAGCCTGTTGCTGGTGGAATAACAGGCTGGCTGCCTGTCTTACGTTCAAATTCGTCAGTTGTTGTTCACACGATCTCAAGTGCGCAGTTCTCATTCTTCGGGTACTGGGATTTGCTCGTCGACGCCGCCGCGGCGGAAGGCGACGATGCGTTTTGCCAAGTCATCGGGACGGTGGGACTTAGCCAATGCGTCTTCGACAGTGATGCGTTCTTCTTTCCAGTGGTTGAACAGGGCATCATCCATCAATTGCATGCCGAACTTGGCACCGGTTTGCATCGATGAATTGATACGGAACGTTTTGTTCTCGCGGATCAGGTTCGAGATACCGGAGGTCACGACGAGAACCTCGTAAGCTGCGACCCGGCCACCGCCGATCTTGGGAATCAGGGTTTGGGCGACGACGCCGATCAGCGTACTGGCGAGCTGGGTCCGAATTTGGTCCTGCAAGTTGCCGGGGAACGCGTCGATGATCCGGTTGACGGTGCCTTGGGCGCTATTCGTGTGCAGCGTGCCGAACACGACGTGACCGGTTTCCGCAGCACTGATCGCCGCCTCGATCGTTTCCAAGTCGCGAAGCTCGCCGACGAGGATCACGTCGGGGTCTTGTCGCAGGGCTCGTCGAATCGCTTCGGAGAAGCTTGGCACGTCGACGCCGACTTCGCGTTGGTTGATCGTGCTTTCTTTGTGCTCGTGATAGAACTCGATCGGGTCTTCGATCGTGATGATGTGGTGGTCGACGGTCTCGTTGAGCAGGTTCACCAAACTGGCAAGCGTCGTACTTTTACCGCTACCGGTCGGGCCCGTGACAAGGAACAGTCCCCGCGGGCGGTGGATCATCTTCACGACAATCTCAGGCAATCCGAGTTGCTCGGGGGTCAGCTTGTCGTTGGGGATTTGGCGGAGCACCATCGAGATGAATCCGCGTTGCTTGAACACTGAGACTCGGAATCGAGCAAGGTCACCGAAGGCAAAGCCAAAGTCCGTACTTCCTGATTCTTGAAGTTCCCGTTGGCAGCGTTCGGGCGTGATGCTCTTCATCAGCGAGACCGCATCTTCGCCTTCGAGCGTTTTGGTCTCGAGCTTGCGCATCCGACCGTGCAACCGGAATACTGGGGGTTGGCCAACGACGATGTGAATATCGCTGACGCCCTGCTTCACGGCGGCTTGCAACAGTTTGTCGATCAGGACGGTGGCCATGGAGATTCCTTCGAGTTTCAACCCGAATGCATGTCGGGATATTGAGTTGTAGAAGCTGGCTGTAAGGTGACAGGTCGGCTGAAGTCATTCAGCCAACGCGCCTCGGCGGTGCGACCCACAATGTATCTGGCCGACGAGGAGCTATTCACGTAAGCACCGCATTCATGACGGTGTTAGCTTGAAATGTTTTGTGATAAGTGCAGTGAAGGAATCGCGATTGTGTCGGTGACGATCGATAGGAAAATAGAATGAATAAATCGAGTCGCTACCGAATGTCGCTGCGTTTTGGAGTCACGACTTCTTGCCGCCGACGAGTCATTATCTCTCGTTGGTTGCGAAACACAAAGAAAAGACCCTAAAAGGTTCTGACGGGATGCGTTTATTCCCGTTACCCGGCCACAGGCCGTTTCACTGAATGGGGGCACTGCATCGCTCGTTGCGGCGAATTCAGCCAACCAATGTAAGCTAGCTTCGCCTAGCTCGCTCGGGTGCTGTCGATTGATGGTACCTTTCGTCCAAAGAGGCTCGAAAGGGCTCTTTCATTTCGCCATTTCGAGCTGTTTCGCATCCCGATTTCGAGTCGTTAGAGGCTTTGCAGGTCTTTGACGATGTGTGCCAATGCAAGGTGTTCTTGTTCTGTCTTTTTGGCCACTCGATAGACCTCTTCGAAGGTCGTGATTCCGCGAATGACCTTGAGCATACCGTCGGCGTAAAGTGTTGACATGCCGTTGTTTATGGCTGCGGTGCGGATAGTTTTGCTGTCGGTGCCCTTGAACATCAACTCGCGCATCTTGTTGTTCACCAGCATCAGTTCATAGATACCGATTCGCCCACGGTATCCCTTGCGGCCACAGTACGCACAACCCTTACCGCGACAGAACTCCGCTTGCTTGACCATCTCTGGCGGCAAGCCGGCGTCTGCGATCACGCTCTCGGATGGTTGGTACCTGACTTTGCAGCGGGGGCAGATCGTCCGCACCAGCCGCTGGGCCAGCACCGCGATCACGCTACTTGCCACCATGTAGGCAGGGACACCGATGTCCACCATTCGTGATATAGCACTGGGCGCATCGTTCGTGTGCAGCGTACTGAATACCAGGTGTCCAGTTAACGAGGCCTGGATTCCCATCGAAGCCGTCTCGTGATCTCGCATTTCCCCCACCAGGATGACGTTGGGAGCTTGGCGGAGCATGGCTCGAATGATGAGGGCAAAGTCGAGTCCGATTTGGTGCCTGACTTCGACTTGATTGACGCCTGGCAGGTAATACTCGACGGGGTCTTCCGCCGTGATGATCTTGCGGTCTGGGCGATTCAGGGCGTTGAGCGAAGCGTAGAGGGTGGTCGTTTTCCCGGAGCCCGTTGGTCCGGTGACGAGCACGATTCCGTTGGGGCGACGGATCAGATTGTTCATGTTTCGGAAGTCGCGCTCGGAGAGCCCGAGTTGTCGCACGCCAACCTTGATGTTGTCACGGTCGAGCAATCGCATCACGACCGACTGGCCGTGGTTGGTCGGGATGATGCTGACGCGCAAGTCGAGCTGTTTGTCGCCGACGGTGATCTTGATCCGTCCGTCCGTGGGACGGCGTTTTTCGGAGATATCGATTTTGGCCAAAATCTTAATCCGCGCGACGATGGCGGTGAGCATCCGGCGGGGGGCGTTCTCTCGCTCGACGCAAACGCCGTCAATTCGATAACGGATCCGCACGCGGTCTTCGAACGGCTCGACGTGGATATCGCTGGCACGCAACTGCACGGCTTCAGCGATCATCAGATTGACGAGGCGGACCACGGGGGCGCTGGAATCGTCAACGGTTTCGTTGCCGCCTCCGCCGCCGTCGCCTTCGGTTTCGGTGAAGTCGATGGCCGTGTCAGTGAATTCTTGGAGCATCGAGTCAGCCGATTCGCCTTCGACCTGGCCGTAGTACTGGTTGATCGCCCCCAGGATGGTCTCTTTGGGGGCGAGGGCGGTTTCGATCTTACGATTCAGGATAAAACGCAGCTTTTCGATGGTCTCGATATCGAACGGATTGCTAATCAGCACCGTGAGCGAGCCGTCTTCGTCTTTGTACGGAAGAACCGTGTTTTCGCGGGCGACGGACTCAGGCACCAATTCGATGACGTTTTCAGGGATCTTGGTTTTGGCCAGATCGACGTAGGGGATTTTGTGGAATTTCGCCATCGCCTTGGCGACTTGGTCCGGCAGGGCGTATTCCAGCTTGATCAGAACGGCGCCGACATCCGCGTTGGTATCACGGGAGATTTTCTCGGCTTCCGAAAGCTGGTCGAGGCTGATGACGCCGGCTTTGATCAACAAGTCCGTGTAGTCCTGCATCGCTGGGCTCTTCCGAGTTGTTTTGAGAGTTGAAATGGAGAAGAGAGGTGGTTCCCTTTACAGGATACCATCGACGCGAGGGAACTGCATCAGGAAGTTGGGCGAGTTGAGGGTTGGGCGAGTTGAGGGTTGGGCGAGTTGAGGGTTGGGCGAGTTGAGGGTTGAGGGTTGAGGGTTGAGGGTTGAGGGTTGAGGGTTGAGGGCTCGCCCAGCAGGGGGCATGGCCATTCAACGGTCGGGGGTGGATCGCTTTTTGTTTTCGCGAGTTCTCGTCCCGATAGGGACGGCATGCGCCAGCCCCGAACGCCAGTCCGGAGTTCTTGATCAAGTGCTGGACCACAGTCGCAACGCGACGCCAGAATCACGAACCGCGTTGTGGAACTAGATCAGCGTAAATGATGAAGCAAAACAAAATTGAGTTCCACCCTCGCGATTGCGGGCGGGCCCTCTCCGGCCCTGAGAGGCCGACTCTCCCTCAGGAGAGTGAAGAAGGTTTACGGCGAATGAGGCCTGCTTTGTTTGGGTTACTGCCATCGCTCCGCTGAACGTAGCAGGCACACTCCGTGTGCCGTCCGCCTGGGGAAACCAGGGGCCTCGGATTTGCTAGGAGTGGCGGACGGCACGGCGGAGCGTGCCTGCTACTTTGTTTTGACGAAACGACTCCGCGGACTGGCGTCCGGGTTCGTGGCTGTCATCGCTTCGCGATTGGGAAACAATACAGGCTTCAACGCGATTCGTGTTAATACCAACGTTTTGATAGTCAACCCTCAACTCTCAACTCTCAACTCTCAACTCTCAACCCTCAACCGACTTCCATCCCCAGCCGCGTTTCTTTCTCGCGACGTAGTCGGCGTAGGTGTCGGACTCGATGGCTTCGCGGGCTTCTCGCATCAGTTGTTGGTAGTAGGTCAGGTTGTGGATCGAGAGCAGGATGGGCCCAAGCATTTCTCCAGCGACGAAGAGGTGGCGCAAGTATCCGCGGCTGTGGCGACAGGCCAGGCACGGGCAGTCGGCTTGGAGCGGCGACGTGTCTTCGCGGTGGATCGAGTTCTTGAGTTTGAGCGGGCCCGTGTCGGTGAACGCGAGCCCATTGCGTCCATTGCGAGTGGGCATGACACAGTCGAATAGGTCGATGCCGCGTGCGACGCTTTCGAGTAGATCGACTGGTCGGCCGACGCCCATCAGGTATCGGGGCTTGTCCGCTGGAAGCGACGGGCAAGTCGCGGCGGTGATGCGGTACATGTCTTCGGGGGCTTCACCGACGCTGAGGCCGCCAACCGCGAAGCCATCGAAAGGCATCGTCGCCAGCTCGCGGGCGCATTGTTGGCGAAGCGTTTCATCGAGCCCGCCTTGGACGATCGCGAAGCGGGCTTGGTCATCGCGAGTCGCCGCATTGAGACATCGCTGGGCCCATCGAATCGAGCGTTCGGTGGCGTCTTGAACAGCCGCGGGTTCGGCTGGAAGTGCGATGACGTGATCGAGCACCATCGCCACGTCGCTTCCGAGAGCTTCTTGGATTTCGATGGAGAGTTCCGGCGTCAGTCGAACTTTTGCCCCATCGATGTGGCTGCGGAAGGTCGCGGCTTCTTCGGTAACCTGGTTGATCGCCCCGAGGCTGAAGATTTGGAAGCCGCCGCTATCGGTCAGGATTGGGCCGGTCCAGCCGCTCATGGCGTGCAGACCACCAAGGCGTCGAACGGTTTCGTGGCCGGGGCGAAGTGCAAGGTGATAGGTGTTACCGAGAATCATGTCGGCGCCGGTCGCGCGAACTTGATCGATCGTCAGTCCCTTGACGGTTCCCTGGGTACCAACAGGCATGAACCCGGGAGTTTGCACGGGGCCGCGAGGGGTCAAAAAAACACCGCGACGTGCCTGGGTGGTCGCGTCGCGGTGTTGAAGTTCAAAGCGAAACTGGGACAAATCAGTCGCCACGCATCTTGAGGCCAAGGTCGGAGAGCTTCTCGCGGACCTCGTTCAGGCTTGTCACGCCGAAGTTCTTGCACTCGAGCATGTCATCGCCGGTTTTGCGAACGAGCTCTCCGATCGTGTTGATCTGGAGTCGGGCCATGCACTTGCGAGCACGAACGGACAAGTTCAGATCGGCGATCGGTCGTTCGAGAAGCGCTTGCTCGTCGGGCGACATGTGGCTGGTGTCGATCGGTGGATCGTTGCTCTTCTTTTCGTGAGCGAACTGGCCAAGCGACAGGCCTTTGCTCGTGAGCATTTCACGAATTTCGTACAGGCTCGTTTCGCCGAAGTTCTTGCTGCTGAGCAATTCCGCTTCGCTGGTTCGAGTCAAATCGCCAATGGTCTCGATGCCCATCTTTTGCAGGCAGTTGCGGCTACGAACACTGAGTTCGAAGTTCGCCACGGGCATGTTGAGCATTTGAGCCAAGCGATCGTTCTTTCGCTGGGCTTCTTCGTCGTACAGCATGTTTCCGGTCGCCGAGGCATCCTTCATGTACAACTGGGTACGCGGGTGCTCGGGGTGGCAATCAAGGATTCGCTTGTAGCATTGCTGGGCCTTGTCGTACTGGTTGTTGTCCTCGTACATGAGTCCGAGGTTCACCAAGGCGCCAATCCCTGTTGGGAATGCTTTTGCGGCACGTTCGTACAGTGCGAGGGCTTCGGAGTCGTTTCCGACGCGATCGTTTTCCAATGCGAGGCCAAACAGGGCACCGGCGTGGTTGGGGTCCGTATTGACAGCACGTTCGTACAGCGCGATCGCTTCTTCCATGCGTCCACCAACAGCAGCGACAGTCGCAGCACGCTGGTACATGTAATCCGCGGTCTGTTCCGAGGGCCCGAAAATATTGTCAAGCAAGTTCATTGCTTGTTCGATACGGCCGGAGTAGCGATGGGACTCGGCAATGCCAATTTTGCATTGATCGTCGTTATAGCCAGACTTTTGTGCTAGCTCGTAGGATGTGATTGCGTTGTCGTAATCACCGAGCTCAAACAGACAGCGAGCTTGATAGAACAATGCCATTGCACCGCCATCGGCAGTTCGCAGGGTGTCCAATGACGTGCGGAACCGACCGAGCAAGAACTGGCTCACGCCCATCTTTGTTCGGCCAGACGGGCTGAGGGCTTCGTCCAATTCCATATCGTTGACCGCGTCTCGGAGTTCCGAGAAGTGGGCATAATTGGAGGTAATTGCGGTACGAATTGTGCCCACGTCGGCAGGGCCGAACGAATTGTTGGCGAGCACAAATTCCCTCAAGTCGAGTACATCAACGTCGACTTCACTCATCGAGACGGATCTCCCGCCTCCGATCTGGCGGAGGCTTTGTGGTTTCGGATCAGAGTGCTTCAAATGCCCTTTTGACATTCTCTTTTTTTCACCCAAGAGCCAGCGGTGGGACTCGAACCCACGACCCTCGCATTACGAATGCGATGCTCTACCAATTGAAGCTACGCTGGCTATAGCTGCTGTTTAGACGGAATTTCACACAATTTAACTTGCGCATTGCGTCAGGTTAGTTACGCAATGGCGTCACACCGTGGCAGAGACCCCGCGTTTCGAAAGTAAAAACGGGTGTGCCAATCCGAAGAAAATACGGTTTGCGAGTGATTTTCGTCAAGGGCTAGCCTCGAAACAGCCATTTTTGGCTAGTTTTCGTAGCCTTCCAGGCCGGATTTTTCCAGCTTGAGCACCTTGTCGAGTCGACGCTGGTGCCGTTCTTGGGGTTCGTACTTGGCTCGCAAGAACGCAGCAATGATCTCAAAGGCGAGTTCTGGGCCAATCACGCGGGCACCGATGCACAGGACGTTCATGTCGTCGTGCTCGACGCCTTGGTGGGCGGAGTACGTGTCGTGGCAAATCGAGGCGCGGATGCCATCGATCTTGTTGGCTGCGACGCTCACGCCGACACCGCTGCCGCACACGAGGATGCCCTTGTCAGCTTTGCCGCTGGTGATTTCTCGGCCCACGGCGACGGCGAAATCAGGGTAATCCGTGCTGTTTTCGTTGAAGCAGCCACAGTCGATCAGCGAAGTGACCATCGCTCCGTATTTTTCCACCACGATGCGTTTGAGCGGGAATCCGGCGTGGTCTCCGCCGACAGCAATGCGGATGGGCAACGTTTGGGTCATGGGTCGAATGCCAGCAGGGGCGAGAAAGAGGTGACTCGAGAAAGAAGTGACTCGAGAACTTCTAACAGTCTTAGCTTCGGCCGCGTCGAAAAGCCACTGGGGCGATGGCGTGAAACTGCGCTGAATATGGCAATTTACCGGCAAATAAGCCCGACAGCTGTTGTGACGTTTTTTCCGCTTTGATAGGTTACCCGGTTATGTCCGAACGCGCAGCGTGCTCGTTCCTCGACCGAACCCGTTCCCTAACCCCCTTTCAGTCTTCGCTCCCTTTTTCGGTCCTGGTGAGCGGCTGGAACCTCTTGGTATTCTCTTTATGGTCAACCGTAACCTCATCCGACATCTCGAAGACGACGACATTTTTGCCGAATTGGCACTGCTGGTGCCAGACGATTCCGGCGAGGACTTGCTGCTAGCAGCTCTCGCTGTCGAACAACAAGATTACGCACAAGGCAAGATCGTCGACGGTCGAATCGTCGAAATCAACGACGAATGGGCGTTGATGGATGTCGGTTTCAAGAGCGAAGGAACTGTCTCGCTTTCGGAGTGGGGCTCCGACGAAGATCCGCCAAAGGTTGGCGACGTCGTGAAGGTCCTCATCGAAGAGATGGAGGATGAGCTTGGTGCGGCCGACGATCCATACGGCATGATTTCGCTGAGCAAGCGAAAGGCCGAAAAGATCATCGAGTGGGAAGCGATGATGGAATCGGTTGCCGAGGGCCAAGTGGTCACCGGTACTGTGATTCGAAAAATCAAGGGCGGCTTGCTCGTCGACATCGGCGTCAACGTCTTCCTGCCTGGAAGCCAAGTGGATATCCGACGTCCGGGCGACATCGGGGACTTCATCGGCCGCGTGATCCAAGCCGAAGTACTCAAGATCGACGATACGCGTCGTAACATCGTGATCAGCCGTCGTTCGCTCATCGAACGTCAACGTGAAGAAGATCGCGCTTACTTGATGAAGGAACTCGAAGTTGGCCAGATCCGCAAAGGGATCGTCAAGAACATCGCCGACTTCGGTGCGTTCGTCGACCTCGGCGGCATCGACGGTTTGCTTCACATCACCGACATGGCTTGGGAACGAATCGGCCACCCAACCGAGATGGTTTCGATCGATCAAGAAATCGAAGTCAAGGTGCTGCACATCGATCGCGAGAAGCAAAAGATCGCTTTGGGCTTGAAGCAAAAAGATCGCAACCCGTGGGAAAACATCGAGGGCAAGTACCCTGTCGAGAGCACGCACATGGGCGAAGTCGTCAACGTGATGAGCTACGGTGCGTTCGTGAAGCTCGAGCCAGGCATCGAAGGTTTGGTTCACATCAGCGAGATGAGCTGGACCAAGCGAGTCAATCACCCAAGCGAATTGGTCAACATTGGCGACAAGATCGAAGTCAAGATTCTTGGCGTCGACCCAGAAGGCCAGCAGTTGTCGCTCGGTATGAAGCAGACTCAGAAGAACCCATGGGACGAAGTCATCGAGCGTTACCCAGAAGGTGCGGATGTCACCGGCAAGGTGCGTAACCTCACCAATTACGGTGCGTTCATCGAACTCGAAGAAGGCATCGACGGCTTGCTTCACGTCAGCGACATGTCGTGGACACGCAAGATCGGTCATCCGAGCGAATTGCTCGAGAAGGGCCAAGAGATCAAGTGCAAGGTGCTCAGCGTCGACGAGCAACGTCGTCGTATCGCTCTGGGCTTGAAGCAACTCGACAACGACCCGTGGGATGGCGACATTCCCGACAAGTACCAACCTGGCCAATTGGTCAGCGGTACGGTCACCAAGATCACCAACTTTGGTGTCTTCATCGGCTTGGAAGACGGCCTCGAAGGCTTGCTGCACATCAGCGAGCTGGCTGAGCACAAAGTCGAAGACCCAGAAGAAGTGGTCAAGGTTGGCGATGCGATCGAAGTCAAGGTATTGCGAGTCGACACTGACGAACGCAAGATCGGCTTGTCGCTCAAGCGAGTTGGCTGGGGCGAAGAGCAAGAACGAGCTGCGGCGGAAGCCGAAGCAGCTGAGATTCAAGCCGTGGCCGCCGCCGAAGGCGAGCTCAAGGGTGGTCTGGGCGGTGGCGAAGGGCCACTGTTCCAATCGTCGGGTGAGTAGTCTCGCAAGTTAAATAGTTAAAACGCAACAAGGCGTCGCCCGAACAGGCGACGCCTTGTTTTTTAAATACGGTTACAACATCGAGCATCGCAATTCTGATAACGGGCCAACAAAAAGTCGCCTTGCATCTGCTCTTGCCATCGGATGGCTGGCAGCTAAAACAGTCGCGAGCTCGTGCCCTTGTCTTCGTCGCTCCAGCCATCGATTTCGAAGCAGCGATCAATCCGTTCCGCAGGCAAAGAAAGACACGGCCATTCAACGGGTTCCGCTTCGGCAGAGCCAGGGTTCTGGTTGAGCCAGTGAAGAACCTCGAGAGCATCGGCAGCGGTCACCTGTCCATCGCCATTTACATCCGGTGATTGCGGCTCCAGTTGCAACGTATTCAGCTTGCCGTCGGACAGGTGAAGCCGATTGACAATAATCAGTGCGTCCGATGCGGTCACTCGTCCGTCACCCGTAACGTCCTGGTGCAGGAGTGGGTTTTGGAAGGCGTGTTTTGAAATGTCCAGTTGAAAGGTTTCGTCACCTACGCCAACGACTGCAAATACTCGTCCTGCGATACTGCGTTTTTCGACGAGCATTGCATTACTTGGAAAGGAAACATGCGACGATACGAGCTCGCCAACGGAATTCCATATTTCAAGCTGGCCGAGTTGCGATGACTGGACTTCCGATAGGTCAATTTGGTCACCAGTTCCGGCAACGAGACGCCAGGGCGTCCTATTTGGAAAGCGAAGGCTGAGCAACGATTCACCCATTCGCGACAGATTGGTCGTACCGTTTTGGCCGGTGATGTTGAAGCGACCTCCGTTTGGGCCAGTTGAGATGACGCGATTGGACGCTTCAAGCTCGTCAGCGATCGTTAGTATGGCGCCTGTCAAATAAATCGGGCGGTCATCGATATAGACGATGGTTTGGTTGTCGCCGAGTTCATAGCGAACAAGCGGGTTGAGGAGGTTTAGGCTGCTGTCGCCTGTGAGGCGAATCGTCGTTGCGTCTGGTAGCGTTATTCGGATGCCATGCGTCGGAAGGGACGCGATTGATAACTCGATCGATGGCCCGGCCTGTGTTGCATCAACAGTGAGAAGTTCGCCCGCTTGGATCGTGTGCTGAAATTGATTTGGCGCGGCTGTGGTGGACGTGATTTCCGACGATTGCACCGCGAGGCGTGTGCTTCCCGGAGCAAGCTGCAGTTCGGCCTGGGAGAGCTCGCTAGAAAACAAATCAGCACGAAACCCAGGAACTACAAATCCTTCATCCAGTCGCAGTCCTCGGTAATCGCCTTCTTCAATGGACAAATCGTTTATGTTCCAAATGACCCTCCCAGCTAATTCGCGACGATTGTTGTCGAGCGTTCGATAGAGCGAGACAAAAACTTGATCGGATTGAATCCGACTGTTGAGTGAGTCGAACTCATACCGTCCGACGAGTCGTTCGCGGAGCGAAACTGTTTCATACCCGTCAGTGGCAATCAAGTCCGTAGGATAAGCGGGAGAGGCACCATTGACTCCAACTACAAATCGAGACACGGATTCAAGCGGAGGTCCAAGTCGTAAACTGATCCCCGAGATCGAATCTAGCGTCTGCAACAGTACAGGATGTTCCAAATTGTCAGGCCAACTCCATAGTGAGTTCGTGCCATCCGCGTTGGAATTAAACGACACCCAGCCGTGGTCAAGTCTCGTAGAGTCATTCCATCGTTGTTCTTCCGAGAGAGGGAAAAAAGGCACAAGCCCAATCGCGTTTGGGCGTTCGATGAACCGAATCGACTGATTTCCCACTCTTGCGAGAGCGAATCCGGCTCCTGAATCGCTTCCAAAGCCAAACCTCGCTCCTTCCAGCCCAGCAGCTTGAAGCTGCGACTCCAGATTCGCTTGCGTTTCAATCAAACCTGTGCCGGAGACGCTTCCGTCGGTGGCGATTAGTTCAGTTCCGAGGTTTGTGGGGTTAAGCCCAACGACCCGATTGGCGAAGGGTGACATGCCGGCATTGAAGTCACCGAGATCTGGGCTTGCGATTTGACCACGGCTGGACAAGTCGGAGAACACTTTCTCGGGGTTACGACTCCCATTGGACCAGATCCAAGCATCATTGTTAGCGATGTAAGCTAGCCCCGTTGAATTGGACGTCGCATAGAGTCGCGAATAAACGCCTGTGATGAACCCTGAGGTTGGCACCTCATTCACCACGCCTGTAGTAAGGTTGATTCGAGTCAAATGAGAACTTGAGTCCAATCCACGCTGCAAAAAGAAAATGACGTCGTCAGTAGCTGTAATAAAGTCAGGTTGAGAGGGGGGGCCGATACGTTCAATGGTTGATCCTCTTGGGAGTTTCAACAATCGCGTCGTTGTGCCACCGTCCGTGCGCCAGACCTCGACATATCCAGTCGCACTCAAAGCCTTGAAAATGACGGCCCCAGACGTCAAAGTCATTGGTCGGTTGTAGCCGAGGTACTCGATTACCGGCGTAACCGATTGAGTGACTGTCGATAGGAGCGAATAGGTTTCACCAGATGCAGGTAAGTGATGAACGAGGTCCAATCCCGTGGGCGTTGCCAAATAAGCAATTACCCGCTCGTCCAGAACCGCAAGAGTGGCCACAGTCTCGTTCATTCGAGATGAAAATGAGGGCAAAGATGATTCACCGATTCCACCGTTGATATCCAAGAACGGAAGGCGACTGGCCGTGTCGCTTACGACTTGAAAAAACAATTTGCTCTCGGCATTCAAACTTGGTTTTACGAGATCGTCCGCAGCAAGTCGAGTAACGTCGACTAGCGTCGAATCGATTGGATTGAACGCGACAATTCGTCGACCGTCATCATCCGTCTCGAAGGCAACGAAATCACCGATGCTATAAAGAGACGTCCCGTCACGCGGGGCAGGAGTTTCGAGGACTCGTTGCTCACCCGTTTCGGCATCCGTAAAGACCAGGTTCGATTTGTCGCTTCCAGATTCGGTTCCGATCGAAACATAGTCGCCACCATGCTCGATTGGCAGTCGCACGATATCTGGATTGATGGCGCCAAAAGACGTGATTGAATTGAAGAATGGGAACTCGCGAGAACTTTCGATCCAAGGTCCGGCTTCTCCACCGAAATAGACTTTCGACTTACCGTCGCGAGAGCTAATCGAATATTTGAATGCCGGGTGACTCTCGTCATTCAATTCGTTTAATTCTCCATTCGCCGTAATCGTTGCAAAAACTGGTGGCCGAAACGTATATCCCGATCGGAAGCCAACCAGTAACCCATCGCCGAATTCAATCGGCGGCGCATTGAACCACGGATCGCCAAACTGGACAGGTGAGATCGGTCGAATCGAACCATCGACTATGTTGGTGATAAATGCTTCGTAGTTGTTGTCATGGTAGACATCGTAGACCGCGAAATGATCGGTGACTTGAATCCTCGATGCTAGTCGCGGATTTTCGCCATAGTTGTCTGAGAGTGGACGTGCAGGCGACTCATTGAACGGGAGCAGCCAAATCTGCTTATTCGAATTGCCGTCGATGCGAACGAAAACGAGTCCATACGACGTTGCCTTGAGTGCGCCGTCCGAGTTGCCGTCGATCGTGGTGAATCGACCATAAGCGTCTTGGAACTCCGTCAGTTGTCTTGTCCCCGTCTCCGTTCCATCGGTTCGAAAGACTTGCGGTGATTTTTCGCTAGAAATCTTCGCAGTGAAATAGAGCGTGGAGCCGACTGGTGTGAGGTTGCCAATCTCTGTGCCGCTCAACCCAGGGGACAGATCTTTTACGAGTCTCGAACCAGCCCGATCGAGGTCGGCAACCCAGAGTTCATTGCCCGTTACGTTGTCGTCATAATCAAAAAAGAGCTTCGAGTCGGTCGCGACGATCTCGCTGGTTCGTGGGAACCCTGGGGGTGACAAATCAGCCGTTGTCAGTTGCGCGGCGAGCAGTTGTCGCGGCTCAAGTCGCTCGATTCCCATCAAGCGGCGTTTTCGTGAGCCCCGCGTCATACAGTATTCCAACCGGCGAATTCGATAGTGAAACACATCCTATCTTACATCCACCGGTTGGAATTGACAGATGAATACTCGCTTACGCTGCGGCAAATCGCTTGGCGACTTCGTCCCAGTTGACGACGTTCCAGAACGCGGTGCAGTAGTCGGGGCGGCGGTTTTGGTAGTTCAGGTAGTAAGCGTGCTCCCAGACGTCGAGTCCGAGGAGTGGCGTGCCAGCGATACCAGCAACCGCTTGGCCCATCAGTGGGCTGTCTTGGTTAGCGGTGCTGCCGACCTTCAGCGTGCCGCCTTCGACGTAGAGCCATGCCCAACCGCTGCCGAAGCGTGTTGCAGCGGCGTTGTTGAACAGTTCCTTCATCTTGTCGAGTGAACCGAAGGTCGAATCGATAGCAGCGGCGAGGTCGCCACTGGGTGAACCGCCTTTGCCGGGGCCCATCACGGTCCAGAACAGCGAGTGATTGGCATGGCCGCCACCGTTGTTGCGAACGGCGCCGCGTTTGTCATCGGGCACCGAAGCCAGGTCCGCGATCAGGTCTTCGATCGACTTGCTTTCGTGCGGCGTGCCGGCGATCGCGTCGTTGACCTTGGTGATGTAGGCCTGGTGGTGCTTGGTGTGGTGGATTTCCATCGTCCGCGCGTCAATGTGCGGTTCGAGGGCGTCGTAGGCGTAGGGAAGGCTGGGAAGGGTGTAGGCCATGGTGGCGAGCTCCGCTAAACGTGAAAGTCATTCGAAACGAGTGACTGTTCACGATAACGATGCGGCCAGCCCCCGCAAGGCGGTGACGTCCTATGTCTCGCCTTCGACAACGATTTCGCCCATGAAATAGCTCTTCAAACTCGAGATGACAGAATCGGTGCAAACGGACAATTCACGGCGGCGACGGTCGCGGTTTCGAATCGGTTTGATTTGCACGTGGATCTTGGTGTGGCCACTTCGGGGAATCATCGTCACACTTGATCCAAAGCGACGTTCGATAGCATCTGTTTTCTCTTCACTCAAGGTTAACATCGCATTCAACGCAATTTGTTGGTCGACTCGGCGGCGTCCACCAATCGAGCAAACAGCGTTGACTCGAATGGACACTTGGTTCTCATTGACCGTCAATATTTCCGCGCCGTGGTCAGCGATAAAACCTTTGAGTTTTTCGATTGCCAAGTCCACTGGAACGGGTGTGAAAATATTTACTTCGCGGTCGGGCCGTCGTTCGCTTCGGTCGAGCCAGCTCAACCAACCTCGTTTTGGTGTCGTCGCTTCATTCCCCGCGCTGTCGGCACCGAACCGCACGACTCGGTTGCGACCGCTGTCTTTGGCTCGGAGCAGCGCTCGGTCAGCCCGAGAGAGGATCGTTTCGGCGCGATCGCCTGCCTGGAACTGAGTCACGCCAAAGCTCGCTGTGACGGCATTATTTCCGAGGCTCGGCAGTGGTGTTTTTTCTAGCTTTTCGCGAATTGCCTCGGCACGTTTTGCAGCGGTTGCGTTATCGCATCCGACGGCAAGAAACACGAATTCTTCGCCACCGTAGCGAGCCACCAAGTCCTCACCGCGACTGAAACCCGAAAGGACTTCGGCAAACTTAATCAATGCTTCGTCGCCCGCCGGGTGACCGTAGTTGTCGTTGACTCGCTTGAAGTGGTCGATGTCACAAATAATGAGGCTGAAGGTTGTTCCGCCGCCGATGGCGATATCGGCTAGCTCGCTGAGTCGACGATCAAGTTCAGCTCGGTTTGCAATACCCGTGAGCGCGTCCCGAGTGACCTGGAGGTGCAACGACTCCAAGCGTTGTTGCATGTTCGCTTGGTCTGACAGGTCGCGGACAACAACGATGGTGCCGAACGAACCAGGGGTTTTTCCAACGACCGGCGAGACTCGCACTTGGACGGGTGTCTCGGTGCCACTAGGTGCCTTGACCGACATCGTTCGGATTTGTGGTGACTGGGTGCGCAAGCACATATGGACCGGACAAATCCCTGAGTCCGATTCATTGTTTGAAGACATGATACCGAAGGTCGGACCATCCCAAGACTTTCCGATCATCGCATCACGCCCGATTCCAGTCATGCGATCGAGCGAATCATTCCAATGCATCACCGTGCCTTGGTTATCGGTAAAGGCGATGCCGTCATTGATTTGCGAGAGAAGTTGTTGATAGAAAAGCTGATCGGTGCCATGTTGATGATGGTCGTTCGAAGCTCGTTGCGATGTGGCGGACCAAAAGCTGCTTGCCGCATCGGGGCGAAGTTGTTGAAGCCAGCGCATGATGACCGATGATTGCAGAGCTTCTGGCTGTTGTTCGGTAAAGCGTATGTAGTCCACGACAAGTTCAGGGTCGAATTGTGTGCCGGCTCCCTCGATCAGTTGCTCGCAGGCACGTTCGCGGCTCAGCGCTCGGCGGTACACGTGCTCTGTCGTCATCGAATCGAACGCGTTGGCGATCGAAAGCAAGCGGGCGCCGAGGGGTAATGCGTCGCCTCGCATGGAATCGCCGAATCGGCGACTATTGAACCAAGTGCCCGAGTGTCGGATGACATCCAACAGTTCTGAATCCGATGTGCATCCCTCGACAATTGCACAACCGGCTTGGGCACAGCTGTCCATGATCAATTGCTCTTCGACAGTGAGCTTACCCGGTTTTCGCAAGATTTGATCTGGGATTCCGATCTTGCCAATGTCATGTAGCAAACCGGCTACTTCAACGCGATCTCGAGATTGATCATCGAGGCCAAGGTGTTGAGACCATGCCGAACATGTCAGGGCCACTCGGAGGCTGTGCGAAGCGGTTGGAGCGTGTTTGGCTCGGAGCGCATAGAACAATGACGTCGCCATGCCGAGACGGACGACAGCGAGGTGGTTCTCGTGCTTGAGGTTGGCATGCTCCAAGGGTTGGGATTCCAATGCCACATCGCGCAATCCAACCAGAAGTTGATTGACGCGCGTTGGTGGTTCGGAAGCAGTTTCCCTGTTGGAGGAAACGCCCGCTAAGACTGGAGCGGCTGGCTGGAGCGGATTGGATGCGGGATTACGTACGTGCGAGAACGCTGGGTACGTTGCGTTGCCAGAACTAGTTGGGGTTGTATCGGTCATGCTGATTCTATCGAGGAATCTGGAGCTAAATAGGATGGCCTGTAGAAACGTAGGTCACGCAGTGCGCCCGTCCAAACCGCTTTTCCGTACAATCATCGGAAGCAACGACGCAGCCGCGATGCCAGGGGAGTAAGTACTTGATTAGCTGTCTCCCTTCCGTGTTTTGTAGGTGGCTGAGGGGCAATTAGTGCTATTTCGCGTGTTCAACCATTGAAACGCGGCCGCTTCAGTGTCGAAAGCTTGCAGCCGGTGGTTGTCGCACCTACTATGCAAGATGTACCGAAATTGACGGTTCAAGGTTTTTGGCAGGGATTGAGGGTGATGAAACGGTCTCCTTGGCAGTTTCAGCTAGTTTTCAAGACGGATCGCGTTTGTTCGCTTATCCAGCATCGATGGTAATGCCCCAGTGAGTCTCTCCGAGGTCGATCGCCAACTGTTACAGCGGTGCCTGGACGGTTCGCCACGCGCTTGGCAAGACTTTGCCGATCGTTTTCTGGGCTTAGTTGTCCACGTTGCCAACCACACTGCGGAATCGCGTGGGCTGACGATTGACGCGTCGACTCGCGATGATCTTGTGGCGGATGTCTTTCTTGCGATTCTCAAAGACGACTTGGCAGTGTTGAGGCGGTTTCGCCGTAACTGTTCACTCGCGACCTATTTGACGGTCATTTCGAGACGTGTCATCGTTCGACGGTTGATCAATCAACAGCGAAATGGCCACCAGCGTTTGAGCCGGATCGACCAAACGGCCACGATGATCGATGTTGAGCCGACTCGCATTCAGAACGAACAAGAGGTCCAGCAACTCCTGCTTCGCTTGGATCCCCAAGAGGCAAGCGTGGTGCGAATGTTTCACTTGGAAGGGAAGAGCTACCAAGAGATCAGCCAAGCAGCGGGCGTGACCGAAAACAGTATCGGTCCGCTTCTCAGCCGCGCTCGTGCGAAAATGCGAATTGCAGGCGAGTAAGACGCGTCGCTGGTTTCGCTAGGGTAGATGGTCTTTCGTGGAGCAGGTTTCTAGACTGCTCCACGTATTCCAGGGCAATTGTTTCCAGGGCAATTGCATCCCCTCGCAATTGCGTTCCTGAGCCAAGGTCCCTAGCTACCAGGCGCTGGCTCGATCGTTGCTGACATGCTCCCTTTACAGCGAGTGATCAATTCGTCTTTGCCATACGAATGAATTTGCTCGCGTTTGAGCTCTGCATGCTCCAGCGTCGTAGTCAGACAAATGGCTCGTCCGGACGAGTCCACTTCCTTGGCGATTTGGTAGCCTTTTTCAATCGGATGCCGAAAAACGGCCTTCATCATGGTGATAACGTAATCGTAGCTGTGATCGGTATCATCCCAAAGAATGACATTGTATCGCGGCTGTTGTTTGGGCTTTTGCTTCTGTTTCGGTGTTCGTTTCAGCTGGGGCTCAGACGATTGTGGCTCAGCGGTTTCCGGTTCCATCACAGCGGTTTGATGATCAGCCATCGCGTGCTGCGCTCCTTCTTGAATTTCTAACTTTGAGTGACACTTTAGATGCGACAAATCACAAATCAGTTTTTGCGACGCATCGGCTTTCGTTGGACTGCTTGATTGCCCGTCGTTTGCGCAACACTTCGCGGATGTATATTGTAGCGCCCAGGGTGTGCCCGTGGCAGTCCTATTTGATCGCAATCTGCTTGACTTTTGCAAGCATTTTGTGGTCTGCCAGCCGCTAGTCTGAGCCCGTTTTACCCCGCTTCCTCAACCGGTTTGAATTCTTATGACAATCTCGCGACCTTCGGACTCTGAGCGTGAGCGGCACGTGAATGAACTTGTGGAGTGGCTTCGGATTCCGAGTGTCAGCAGCGATCCGAGACATATTGCGGACGTCCAAGAAGCGGCGGACTGGGTGACGCGAAAATTTCAATCGGCCGGTCTCGAAACGGAACAAATTGCGACCGACGGCAACCCGCTTGTCCTGGCACAGACGCCGCCGGTACCCGGTGCTCCCGTCGTGCTTGTGTATGGGCACTATGATGTCCAGCCCGCCGAGCCGCTCGAAAAATGGACGAGTGGACCATTCGAGCCCACGATTCGAAACGGCAACCTCTACGCACGCGGCGCAACGGACGACAAAGGCCAAGTGCTGACGCACATTCAAAGTGTTTGCGATTGGCTTTCTCGCGGCGAGACACTTCCGTTGCAAGTGAAGTTTCTCGTGGAGGGTGAGGAAGAAGTCGGCAGCCAAAATCTCGAAGCATTCTTGCCGAAATTGAAAGACCGTTTGGCATGTGACTGTGTCGTGATCAGTGATAGTAGCCAGTACGCGGATGGCGTTCCCGCGATCACTTATGGTCTGCGAGGCATTATCACATTCGAACTCGAAGTGACTGGGCCAGACCGAGATCTGCACAGCGGCTCGTTTGGCGGCGCGGTCATGAATCCGGGAATCGCTCTGGCACATTTAATGTCGTCGCTCGTCGACTCAAGCGGGTGCATTCTGGCTCCAGGTTTCTATGATGACGTCGAATCGCTCGCCCCAGAGGAACGCGAGGCTTGGAAGCAATTGCCGCAAGACGACGCGAGTTTCCAGTCCGATACGGGTGTTTGTGCCACGTTCGGCGAAGCTGGATTCACGACAGACGAACGTCGCTGGGCTCGTCCAACGCTTGATATCAACGGTCTTGTATGCGGTCACCAAGGCGAAGGCGTGAAGACGATTATCCCGTCAACGGCGCTCGCAAAATTCAGCTGTCGTCTCGTTCCTCACCAGTCACCCGACAAGATCGCTGCGGGAATTCGCGAGCATTTGACGAAACACGCACCGCTGGGCATCACATGGAAACTCAAGATCGGTCATGGAGCCGGTGCGTTTCTCGCGGATCGCAACAGCCGATTCATGCAGGCGGCTTGTGATGCGATCCAAGTCGCATTTGGGCGAGAGCCGGTCATGATTCGCGAAGGCGGTTCGATACCGATCGTGACTCAATTTCAACAGACGCTCGGTTGTGACTGCTTGCTTTTGGGTTGGGGCCTTTCGGATGACAATGCGCATAGCCCCGACGAAAAATTCCGTCTCGAAGATTACCATCGCGGCATCCACGCTTCGGCGATGCTGTGGCAAACCATCGGTCAACTGAAATAGGCCGAAGCAGAGTGTCCGGTACCTTTTGTGCGAAGCACCCGCAGGGCCGTTCCGGCAAAAGGTACCGGACACTTTCCTAACGCAATTACGCAAACTTTCATACATTAACGAATCTAAGATGCTCGATCGAAAATACATTCTTCAAAATCCCGACGTTGTCCGTGAAAACTGTCGACGTCGCGGTGTTCCATGCGACATCGATATGCTCGTGAAGCTTGAACAAGAGCGGTTGCAAGTCTCGCAGCTCGCGCAAGACTTGAATCGTCAAGCGAACGAAGTCAGCAAAAGTATCGGCGGGGCGAAAGACCCAGCGGAGCGTGAAGCAATCATCGCCAAGGGCCGAGAGCTTCGCGATCAAAAAGACGAAGCAGGCCGACGCGAGCAGGAACTCGAGCAATCGCTCTCGGAGATCCTGGTCACGATTCCGAACATGACGCATCCGGATGTGCCCGAAGGAGGCGAGGACGACGCGGTTGAAGTCGGACGCGGAAAGACTTCACAACCCAAGTTCGATTTCGCTGCACGCGACCATTTGCAACTCGGCGAACTGCACGACCTGTTTGATTTCGAGGCCGGGGCGCGTGTCGCAGGTGCTGGCTTTTACTTCCTCAAGAACGCGGCGGTGCGAATGGATTTGGCGCTCCAGCAATTCGCCGTGAGCTTCTTGTCCAGTCGTGGCTTTACTCCCGTCTCGACACCCGACTTGGCGCTGACGAGTATTTTGCACGGTACCGGATTCAACCCACGGGGGCCGGAAACGCAAATCTACAGTATTGAAAATACGGAGTTGAATCTCGTGGCGACTGCGGAGATTCCGCTGGGCGGCATGATGGCGGACCAAACGCTGGACTTGGAAAAGCTACCCATTCGCCTGTGCGGGCTAAGCCACTGTTTCCGCACCGAAGCCGGCGCGGCGGGACGAGCGTCCAAGGGGCTATACCGCGTCCACCAATTCACCAAGGTGGAGATGTTCGCGTTCAGCACTCCAGACCAAAGCGATGCGCTGCACGAGGAGATGCGAAGTCTCGAATGCGAGATTTTTGATCAACTCGAAGTGCCATATCGAGTCATTGATACAGCGAGCGGTGATTTAGGTGGACCAGCGTATCGCAAGTTCGACCTGGAAGCGTGGATGCCGGGTCGTGGCGACGCCGGTGAATGGGGCGAAGTCACAAGCACGAGTAACTGTACTGATTACCAAGCTCGTCGATTGAACGTTCGCTTTCGTCGTCCAGCCGTTAAGGGCACGGAGTTCGTTCACACGCTCAATGGGACTGCGGTCGCAACCGGTCGTGCGATGATTGCTGTGATCGAGAATCACCAACGGGCCGACGGCAGCATCAACGTCCCCGCCGTGCTGAGACCGTGGATGGGGTGCGATGTCATCGAAGTGTAACGGGTTCTGCCTGTTACTGTTCGCATTATCTACCTGTTCGCATTATCGAAACGCTTCGCATCTCAACATGTGCGAAGCGTTTTTTTGTAGGGCGATTGCTACAGGTCGAACAAACCGCTGCGAATGGCTTTCACCGCCGCATCGGTGCGATCCTTTGCGTTTATTTTTCGCAGAATGTTTTGCACGTGTTCTTTCACGGTTTCCACGCTAATCGTCAACGACTGGGCAATTTCTTTATTGCTCAGTCCCAGCGCGACGTGTTTGAGAACCTGGGCTTCGCGGCCGGTCAGCGGCATGTTTTTTGGCAGCTTTGATAAATCAACCTCGTGTTGCATGAGTGAATGCACGCGAGCGAGATTTCCGTTGGGATGAGCCGGGTCGCGACGATGCGCCCTTTCAATCGCTTGGCGTGTCGTTTGGCTGTCAGCCGTCTTGAGGATGTACTCACACGCACCCAAGGCAACCGCTCGATCGACATAGGTTGGATTGTCATAGGCACTCAACATCACGACGGGGATGTCTGGATGGCTAGCACGCACGCTTTCGAGAGTGGCTAATCCATCCATTTCATCCATACGGATGTCCATCAATATGACATCCACCTGGAGCGACTTTAGCTGCTCAACCGCTGCCTTACCCGATGCTGCCGTTGCGACAAGCTGCAAACCCGCGAGTTGAAGTTGGTCCCGAAGACCGTTCAGTGCAACATCGTGGTCGTCAACCGCAAATACCCTTATCCCCATAGCCCTAATTTGCCTGTTAATTGCAATTTGCCGAAAAGGCTGGGAATGGCGATCTCATTACCGCCAACCCCCTCGACGATTGTTCACTATTTTCTTGATTGCTGCTAGAGGGGCGTATGTTACAAGTTGTTCGCCACAAACGACTTGCACTCATTCCAGAGACTGGCGATACGCCGCATTGGGGGTCACTTGCGTTCAGTATCACCCGCTTATTGAGTGGCACGATGTTAATTTGGGTAACAGAAACAGCTGAAATTTGAACAGTCGCTATTTGTGACCTAGATACCACTGGTGAAAGTTCGGTCCCGTGCCGTTCCGAACGTTTTCCAGAAAAAAATCGAATTCGAGCTACTGTTGCCCTGGAAATCTGATGAAGCCCAACTCGACATCCATTCTGTTGGTGGACGACGACCACCACTTGAACCAATCGATGGCCGATTGGCTTCGTGAACAATCCTACGAGGTTGAAACGGCAAGTTCGATTGACGAGGCCAAGGGTCGCCTCAAGCGTGGTGCATTCGATCTGTTGATTACGGATTTGCGATTGGACGGCGAGGATGGATTCACGTTGATCAGTCACACCAAGAAGCATCATCCGGAAACGGCAGTGCTTGTGATGACGGGGTACGCGACGCCAGACACCGCGATTTCTGCGGTGCGCGCCGGAGCGTTCGATTTGTTAACCAAGCCAATCATTGACGATGAGTTGTCGCTGGCGATTGAGCGAGCCATGTCCGAGCGAGAAATTACTCGTGAGAACGAGGCGCTGCGACAACAATTGGATCGACGATCAGGTTTAGAAAATATTCTCAGCCATGATTATCGCATGCTGAAGATTTTCGAAACCATTGACAGCGTTGCGGATGCACGCGCGTCGATTCTGATCACTGGCGAAAACGGAACGGGCAAAAGCATGATTGCTCGTGCCATCCACTCGCGGTCATCCCGACGAGCGGGGCCGTTCGTTGAAGTTGCTTGCGGGGCGTTGCCAGACACGCTGCTAGAGAGTGAACTGTTTGGTCACGTGGCTGGTGCCTACACCGGTGCCAATCACAACAAAGACGGTAAGTTCCAACTTGCCGACAATGGCACACTCTTCCTTGATGAGATCGCGACCGCGACTCCGGCGATGCAGGTGAAGCTGCTGCGCGTACTCCAGGAATTCCAATTCGAACCACTCGGCGGAACGGTAACACATTCGGTCAATACACGTGTCATCCTGGCGACCAACGAAAATCTGACGCAAGCAGTCGCCAAGGGCACGTTCCGTCAGGATTTGTACTATCGCGTCAACGTCATCAATATCGTTTTACCGTCGTTACGCGAACGGACCGGTGACATCCCTTTGCTGGTGGATCACTTCCTTCGAGAGGCGGCTGAGGCGAGCGGTCGAGACGTTGCTAGCTTTGATCGTGAAGCGATGCAGGTCATGATGCAGTACAGTTGGCCTGGGAATATTCGACAGCTTGAGAATGTTGTCGAACGAGCCGTGCTGTTGTCACGCAATTCGACGTTGTCGCTCGAGGATTTACCACCTGAGCTGTTTGGAAAGAATTCCGACTCATTTTCATCCTCTGGTTTTTCGCCATCCGGTTCTTCGCCATCCGGTTCTTCATTGTCGGGTTCGACGCCGACTCAAGCTGCAATGGCTGCGATTGCGCAATCAACGCATGGCATGAGTCTTGCGGATGCTCTGGAAGCGCCTGAGCGAGAGATCATTTTACAAGCCCTTCGCCAACATCATTGGAATCGTGCTTCGACAGCAGACATGCTGCAAATCAACCGCACGACGCTTTACAAGAAGATGAAGCGTCTCGGTTTAGACGATCCAAGACTCCAGTTTGCTTAGATCGACTCGACTTGTCGATTTTCGCTCATTTTGAATACGGAGTGAGCTTGAATACGGCGTGAGCCAGCAAGATTGGAATTCTTTGACGTTGATACGATCTTGCGAAAAGCGTAGTGTCCGTAGCAGTGTCGTTCTGGAAGGAGTCCGGAATCGACAATGGACGGTCCACCGTAAGACCGCGAGAGATTTTCAAACGTTTTTTGCGAGGCAAGGATGCTTTCTCGCCCTTGGCAATCAAGCCAATCGAGCACTGACTCTTCGAATGCGGTCGTGATGACCGCAATTTCGTTGCGTTTGCTGTCATTACCAACTTTGCCGTCTCGAACCATGCCACAGCACCTCTTGAGCCTGTGCAAAGGTTCTTTGTGTCTGGTGAGTTTGGCTGCGTTGGTTGCGATGATGTCGGGTTGCCGTGGTTCGTATCCGTTGGCTCGTGCGGTCCAAGTGACGCATGATCCGTCCCTTGAATTGCCTGAATACGACGCGCCTCCCCAGCGTTTAGCAACTGCCAAGCCTCGAGTCGGTTCCGAAGTCTCTCGCCCAATCTCATCTGGTGCAAACAGCCAGGCTTCCAACGCGTCGGACTATGTGGAATCCGAAGGGCAAGTCGCAGCGGTGAGCCACATCGATGACTCATCGGCCGCCATTCGGTCCGTTTCGACGGCCACAACCAAGACAATGCAATATGCGGCGGATGCAAACGCCTCGACAGGAAAACGATCCATCCCTGCAGGTCGAGCTCTTGTTCGCGAGGGCAACACCCAAGTCGAGTCCGTTCATCGAACGATTAGTTCGAATCCGAGCCAGGATTCAGCTCAACTCGATCTAGGCCAATTGCCTGCCGACGACAGCGAAATGTTCGAAGCATTCAAGAACATTCCGCCAGAAGCTCAGCAGTTGGCGATGCTTCAGTGGAAGGCTGCGATGACACGGAACGGTACAAACGCGAACGTGCCACAGGACACCCATTTAAAAGCCACGAATTCACAAGCCACCAATTCACAACGCGTGGGTGATGTGCTCCAAGCGTCGTTCAATGAAACGGTAACCGATCAATCGACGGTTCACGTTGCCCACGCTAGCGACGAGGACATGAGCGCCCCGGCCAGCGCTTCGCTGTCGCACTACACCGAGGACTCGTCCGCGACGAAAACCGCTTCGCACGTGAGTGGCGAAGACGTTCACGTCGAATCGCTCAGCCACAAGAGCGAACCGAAGTCTCAAGAAACGGTTTCGGCGGCAATCACTTCGACTCTTTCGGCGATCGCGGCCGCAGTATCACCAGCCAACACGCAGAGCAAAGACGTGGTGGACGTCGCGGTACTTTCGGAAAGCCAACTTTACGACGAATTGCTTGGTCGATTGAGCAAGTCGACACCCGACGAATCAGATGCGGATCGCAGCCGTCGGCTCGTGATGCTGCGTCACCTGATGGTGCTGTCCGGTCACATTGATGATGCGGTCAGCCGAGTTGATGGGATGGCTGAGAATGAACAGGAATACCTGCGTCACCAGTTGCTTGGTTTGTGGACGATCATCGATCCGGATGGCCACCCCGTCCCAGGACGACGATTCAGTGCCGCCCTACCTCAGCTTCGTGAGGCGACGACTCAGCTCGCCGCCGCCACGGACTCGCTCGACGTGCGGTCGCTGGCGTTCTGCACCGAGATCGAATCCTATGGACAAATCAAGAAATTCCCCAGCACACGGTTCAAGCCTGGTCAACAAGTGATCCTGTATTGCGAGATCGAAAACTTCGTTGCGTCCAAGGTGGCGAATGGTTTTGAGACGAACTTGCAAGGCAGCTATGACGTGTTCAACGAAGCGGGCGATAAGGTCGCGAGTCAGTTACTACCGGCTGATCGTCAAGTCTCCAACAACTACCTGCGTGACTACTTCATCGCTTACCAGATGTACCTGCCAAAGGACTTGGACGGCGGGAAATATCGATTGCAGTTGACGATCGAAGACCTCAACGGAAAGAAGTATGGCCAATCGGTGATCTCGTTTGAGCTTGCTCGCTAGTCTCGAAGCTTTTAGCCTCGATTCGGTTTGGGCACTCGAGTTCGGTTTCCACCGCCAGTGCCCTTTCGCTTTTTGCGTTGTTTTCCGCCAGCGTCGTTTGGCTTACTGCTGAGTTCGACATCGGACAATGGTTTGCCGATGTGCTCGCGTAGTTGTAAAACACGGTCGCGAATCGACGCTGCTCGTTCGAACTCAAGGTTCTCGGCCGCAGCCAACATTTCTTGCTCAAGTGCCTCAACGTATTCCAACGTAATGTAGATTGCATTGGAGTCGCTCTGTGCCGCTTCGTTTGTCTTGCGTCGCTTGGCAGCTTCGGTTTCGATGCCCGCCCGAATCTTCTTCTTGACGGTCATTGGCGTGATGCCGTGCTTGGTGTTGTACGCCTGTTGCACTGCACGCCTGCGTTCTGTTTCGTCGATCGCCAACTTCATGGAGTTGGTGACTTTGTCGGCATACAGAATAACTTTCGAATTCACGTTACGAGCTGCCCGGCCGATTGTTTGCACCAGGCTCGTTTCACTCCGCAAGAACCCTTCCTTGTCCGCATCCAAGATGGCGACGAGTGAGACTTCGGGCAGGTCGAGACCCTCGCGAAGCAGGTTCACACCGATGAGACAATCAAAGTGGCCGGCGCGAAGTTCCTGGAGGAGCTCCACACGTTCAAAGGCATCCAGTTCGCTGTGCAACCAGCGACAACGCACGTTTTTTTCTTGCAAGTAGGTGGAGAGGTCTTCGGCCAGACGTTTGGTCAGTGTAGTCACGAGAACTCGCTCGTCTTGCGCCGCACGCAAACGAATTTCGTCGAGTAAATGATTGACCTGGCCGCGTGCCGAGACGATTTCGATAACCGGATCGAGCAAACCTGTGGGGCGAATGATTTGCTCAACTACTTCGCCGCCGGTGCGTTCCAATTCATAGTCGCTTGGCGTCGCACTGACGAAACAAATTTGTTTCGTAACCGCTTCCCATTCTTCGAACTTGAGCGGCCGATTGTCCAAGGCGCTGGGTAAACGGAAGCCGTGTTCGACAAGTGTCGTCTTGCGGCTACGGTCCCCCGCGTACATCGCTCGGACTTGCGAGACTGTGACGTGCGACTCATCGACAAACGTAATAAAGTCTTCTGGGAAAAACTCGTAAAGAGTGTCTGGCGGTGAACCAGGCGGTTTGCCCGAGAGTGGTCGGCTGTAGTTCTCGATGCCGGGACAGTGACCGACTTCGCTGAGCATCTCCAAGTCGAATCGAGTTCTTGCGGATATCCGTTGGGCTTCGAGAAGTTTTCCGCGACTTTGGAACAGCTCCACTTGTTCCTTGAGTTCTTCTCGGATCATGTGAATCGCCCGCTGGATGCGGTCTTCGGGCATCACGAAGTGCTTGGCTGGGTAGATAAAGACTTGGTCGAGCGTGCGGATGGTTTCGCCGGTGACGGGTTTGATGATTGAGATTTGTTCAATCGTGTCGCCCCACATTTCGATGCGATAGGCGAATTCTTCATAGGTCGGCCATAGTTCGATCGAATCCCCGCGAACGCGAAACTTGCCACGCTCGAAAGCGATGTCGTTGCGTTCGTAGAGCACATCCACCAGTTTGAGCAGAAGATGGTCGCGCCGCGTCGTGTCACCTTTGTGTAAACCGACGACGAGAGCTTTGTAGTCTTTGGGCGAACCGAGGCCGTAAATACTGCTGACTGAGGCGACGATGACCACATCTCGACGGCTGACAAGCGAGCTTGTGGTTGCGAGACGGAGTCGATCGATTTCTTCGTTGATCGACGAGTCCTTCTCGATGTAGACGTCTCGCTGAGGGATGTACGCTTCCGGTTGATAGTAGTCGTAGTAGCTGACGAAATAGTGGACTGCGTTTTCCGGAAAAAACTCTTTGAATTCGCTGTAGAGCTGCGCGGCGAGTGTCTTGTTGTGGCTGAGGATGAGCGCGGGGCGACCGACGTTCGCGATGACGTTTGCCATCGTGTACGTTTTTCCTGTTCCGGTTGCACCGAGGAGCACCTGTGTCCGTTTGCCAGATTCGAATCCACGTGTCAGGGCTTCGATGGCGCTGGGTTGGTCACCGGCAGGCGGAAAAGGACTGTGCAGATGAAATTGTGCTGGCGGCAATTCTTCGATCAGCTCGATTTCCGAAGCGGGCATGCACCATGTTCCTTGGAGGTTGCTTGTATCGCGTTCATTGAAACGCAAGCGACGTGCTCGCTTTTGCGGCGAATACGTCGTGTGACCGTTCAATCGACGTTCACGACTGGGTTGGCCTGTTTGGTGGGTTGGCCTGTTCCAGCAATCCTAGCCGATCCTAGGGCGTTTGGGCCATCGCCACCGATTGGGTTGACTCCTCAATCCGACAATAGATTCGCAGCTTTTCGATGCTTTTTTCGCCGATTCCGTGAACACGTCCCAAATCCTCAAGCGACTGAAACGGGCCAAGTCGGTCGCGGTTTTCGATGATTCGTCGAGCAATTGTTGGCCCGATCGATGGGAGAAGCGATAACTCCCGTTCATCAGCTTCGTTGAGGTTGACTCGCAATAGCGGCGATGTGACTAGGCTCGGGAAAGTCGTTGTTTCGTGGGTTGCCGGTCGCAGCAAAATCCAGATCACGCTGGCGACTGCGATCACAAACAGTAAACGCTGGATCCCTCCGCGATGAAACGGCGTTTGGCAATTCGGCGAGTCCTCACGGGTTCCCATACCAAGATGTTATAACTCACGCACGCACGAAACAGTACTCGTCCGACTTCGACCGGGCGGATTCAACAACACTCTGTGTAGGTCACGCTAGCAATGACAGATTACGCCTCCGTCGAAGTCGACGAGCTGATGCAAAACGACGTTGGCCAATTGGTTCGATTGGCCATCGCTGAAGATTTAGATCGGGCTGTCGATTGGACAACCGTCTGTTTAATTGCTCCCGAAAGTCGTGGTGGCTGTCAGATTGTTTCGCGTCAAAGTGGCGTCGTCGCTGGACTTGCAGTGCTTCCTTGGATCATCGAGGAGTTCCAGGCGGACATCGAACTGGAGGTTTTGGCAACCGACAAAGACCCTATGCAAGCAGGGACGGTACTGGCGAAGCTTCGTGGGAATGTAAGAGATCTGTTGACGAGCGAGCGCGTGATCTTGAATCTGCTTAGCCGAATGTGTGGCATCGCGACGCTCACCCAACGCTATGTCGCTGAGATCGCCGGAACGAGTTCGCAACTTTACGACACTCGCAAGACGACGCCCGGTTGGCGACGTCTAGAGAAATACGCGGTGCGGTGTGGTGGCGGACGCAATCACCGCGCGGGGCTGTATGACGGATTCTTGATCAAAGACAACCACCTTGCCTTGGGCGGAGGTGCTTCGGGGCCGTTAGATATTGCCGCGGCGACTGAGCGAGCTATCCGCTGGAGATCCAGCCAAGTCGAGAACATGGTTGCTCCGGCGATTGTCGAAGTCGAAGTGGATTCGCTGGCTCAGTTGGAACAGGTATTGCCGGTTGGGCCGGATATTGTGCTTGTAGACAATTTTTCGTTGTCGGACATGGTTACCGCGGTCGCAATGCGAGATCAGATCGCACCAGCGGTTGAGTTGGAGGCTTCGGGGAACGTGAGAATCGATACGATTGGTGCGATCGCACGAACGGGTGTGGATCGCATCAGTTGTGGCGCATTGACGCATCAGGCAACTTCGGTGGATCTTGGTTTGGACTGGTTCGATTCGTTTGCCACTGAACATTCTGCGACCTAATGTTTGGCGGAAGGAGCTTTCCTTCGAGTCTGATCTAATACTCCAGTCTTCTCTTCTGCCATGCTGACCCGATTTGCGATTACTCAACCGCGTCGTTTGTGCGAGTTCGTACAACCGTTCCTCGACGCGTGCGCTATCCTTGCGTCGCTTTTGATCGTTCGATGGGTCGTTAACGGCCAAGTCGACGACGCCTCGCTGGCGCTCGGGTTGATTGCGGTCGTGGTGTTCCAATTAGTGTCGCATTTAACTGGCTTGCAACGTCGTGGCCAAAGTGGATCGCCGAACGAAGAAATAGTGACTATCGCAACGACTTGGATGTTTGCGGTGATGGTGCTTGCCTTCTTGGCATTTGCGACTCGCTCGGGTGCCTATTTCTCGCGTGCGAACGTGATGACTTGGGCGCTAATGGTCCCTGCGATGATCGGTCTGGGGCGGATGTGCCTGCGGATTGTCCAGCATGGGATGCTGCGTCACGGGATTGGAAAACGACGAGTTGCGATCGTCGGGATGAATCCACTTGGTCACCAAACCGCTACGAATATTGCCGACGAACCAACGCTTGGCTTAGATGTCATTGGCTTTTTTGACGATCGTCAGGTCGAACGTGATACGACCCCGGAAACAATACTCTCGAACGTCCTTCGCCAGGGAAATTTTAGTGATCTGGTAGCGAAATCTCGGAGCGGCGAAATCGATACGGTGCTAATTACATTACCGATGCGTGCCGAGACGCGGATCCGCACCCTGCTTGATGAACTCAGCGACACGACGGTGTCTGTGTATATCGTTCCAGACTTTTTTGTTTTTGAACTGTTGCACGCGCGTTGGATCAGTGTCGGCGGATTACCTGCGGTGAGCGTGTTTGAAAACCCGCTGTTTGGCGTGGACGGAGTCGCTAAGCGAGTTGCCGATATGGCACTTGCGATTGCTGGACTTGTTGTGCTTGGTATTCCAATGCTCATCATCGCGGCGCTAGTGAAGCTAACGTCGCCCGGTCCCGTGTTTTTTCGCCAACGCCGCTACGGCTTGGATGGACGTGAGATCCGCGTTTGGAAATTTCGCTCAATGAGAACGTGTGACGACGGGGCCGTTGTTAAACAGGCGACGAGAGGCGACGCTCGCATTACGAGATTGGGAGCGATTTTGCGCAAGACAAGTTTGGATGAGTTGCCCCAGCTATTTAACGTCTTGGATGGAAGCATGTCACTTGTCGGACCGCGGCCTCACGCCTCCGCCCACAACGAACAATACCGAAGTCTGATTCGGGGTTATATGCTTCGACATAAAGTGAAGCCAGGGATCACTGGACTCGCGCAGGTCAATGGGTGCCGTGGCGAGACGGAAACCGTCGACAAGATGGAAGCTCGTGTTCGGTGGGATCACCAGTACATCCGTTCCTGGTCGATGTGGCTCGACATCAAGATCCTGTTTCGAACGCTCGCGGTTGCCTGGCGACAACCCGAAGCACACTAAGGAGTCTCGCGGCGATGAATTCGCCGCTTTGTACGTCAAGTTTTCTACCCTGGCACGAGCCAGTTTGTCCCTTCAGCATTTCTAATCTGACACGACGAGTCCCGTTTACTTAGCGAGGTTTCTCAACACCGTTGGAAGTATCCCGCCGTTACGGTAGTACTGCAGTTCGACTGGCGTATCGATGCGAACCGTGCATGGGAAAGTCTTGAACTTACCGGATGCATCAGTCGCTTTGACTTGGATTGTCGAACGCGGTTGCAGATCGTTTGATAGCCCTTCGATATCAATTGTTTCTTCGCCGGTTAAGCCGAGTGACTGCCACGTTGTACCTTGAGCGAACTCGAGTGGAAGCACTCCCATTCCAACCAGGTTGCTGCGGTGGATGCGCTCGTAACTCGCTGCGATGACAGCTTTCACACCGAGCAACATCGTACCTTTCGCCGCCCAGTCGCGACTGGATCCGGTGCCGTATTCAGCACCCGCGATGACCACCAACGGTACACCAGCGGCTTGGTACTTCATCGAGGCGTCGTAAATGCTCATCACTTCACCATCAGGCAAGTGGCGAGTTACGCCGCCTTCGGTCCCAGGCGCGACTTGGTTAC
Organism: Pirellulaceae bacterium; assembly: GCA_041749955.1. Classification (GTDB taxonomy): domain Bacteria; phylum Planctomycetota; class Planctomycetia; order Pirellulales; family Pirellulaceae; genus JBBSJZ01. Next base: position 32,921 of record JBGTAI010000104.1, read on the forward strand.
GGATGCGGATATTGGCAAAGGTGCCGCGAACCATGACGCGGTCGTTGCCGCGGCGTGAACCGTAGCTGTTGAACTCCTTGACGGGAACGCCTTTCTCTTGCAAGAAACGGCCTGCGGGGCCATCCGATGCGATTGAACCAGCCGGAGAAATGTGGTCTGTGGTCACCGAATCACCAAGCAATGCAAGCACGGTTGCGCCGTGGATCGGTTTGATATCCGGAATCTCTTGTCCTTCGACTGCATCCAAAAATGGTGGGTGTTGGATGTAGGTGCTCGCGTCATCCCATGGATAAATCGCGCCACCTGCCACTTCGATCGCATTCCAAAGCTCGTTGTTTTTCACTGCGGAATCGTACTCGCGAGTGAACATCTCTGGCATGATCGAGCTAGCGATCGTGTCTCGGATTTCTTCGATGGTCGGCCAGATTTCTTTGAGATAAACATCCTTGCCGTCGCTGTCTTGACCGATCGGTTCAGTAACCAGATCGATGTCGGTTGTCCCGGCCAGAGCGTAAGCGACAACTAGCGGTGGACTTGCCAGGTAGTTCGCTTTAGTCAACGGATTGACGCGGCCTTCGAAGTTACGATTACCGCTCAAGACAGCCGACGCGACGATGTCTCCGGAGACAATCGCGTTGGCAACTGGCTCGGGCAGAGGTCCGCTGTTGCCGATGCAGGTCGTACAGCCGTAGCCGACCGTTTGGAATCCGAGTTGGTTCAAGCTATCCGTTAAATTTGCCTTGTCGAGATATTCCGTCACCACGCGTGAGCCGGGAGCGAGACTCGTCTTGACATGCGACGGGACTTTTAGCCCGCGTGCGACGGCCTTTTTGGCTAACAATCCGGCACCAATCATGACGGACGGATTACTCGTATTGGTGCACGAGGTGATGGCTGCGATGACGACCGCACCGTGACCAATTTCGCTTGAGTTTCCGTTGTCGCTGACGATCCCCTTGTTCGCGAGAGCTTGTTGTTCCAAGCCAAAGCCAGCCTTGACAATCGGCGCGGTAAGCGACTTGTTGAACGACTCTTTCATGTTCGCCAGTGCGATGCGGTCTTGCGGGCGTTTCGGGCCTGCGAGGCTCGGCACAACACTGCTCAAATCGAGCGATAGAGTCTTTGTGTAGTTCAGCTTTGGTCCATCATCCGTTCGGAATAAACCCTGCTCTTTGCTGTAGCGCTCGACGAGCGAGATATGATCAGCGGAACGTCCGGTTTGGCGGAGGTAATCCAGCGTCACGTTATCGATAGGGAAGAATCCCATCGTTGCGCCGTACTCGGGCGCCATGTTCGCGATGGTGGCGCGATCGGCAACGCCCATCTTGTTCATCCCAGTTCCAAAGAACTCGACGAACTTGTTTACAACGCCTTCGGCGCGAAGGATCTCGACAACGCGAAGCACCATATCGGTTGCCGTCGCACCCGGTGGCAGTTCACCGACGAGCTCAAAGCCAATGACTTCGGGCATCAGCATGTAGAGTGGTTGGCCAAGCATGTTCGCTTCGGCTTCGATACCACCGACGCCCCAGCCGAGTACGCCGAGCCCGTTGATCATCGTGGTGTGGCTGTCGGTACCGACGAGCGTGTCGGGAAGCGCAACAGGACCGTCCGGCGTTTGCTGAATCGCGACAACTCGAGCCAGGTATTCGAGGTTGACTTGGTGAACAATTCCGACGTTCGGCGGCACGACCGTGAAGTTGTCAAAGGCTTGTTGGCCCCAACGCAGGAACTCATAACGTTCCATGTTGCGATGGAACTCCATTTCAACGTTTTGGGCTAGCGAAGTGCCGGTACCAAAGAAGTCGACTTGCACGGAGTGGTCGATCACCAGGTCGACAGGGATCAGGGGGTTGATTTTCTTGGGGTCGCCACCAATTCGGTTCATGGCTGAACGCATGGCAGCCAAGTCCACAACGGCCGGAACACCGGTGAAGTCTTGCAGGACGACACGATACGGTTTGAACGGAATTTCTTGCTTGGCAGGAGCAGTGGCCTGCCAAGCGGCGAGATTTTTAACGTCCTCCTGCGTGACCGAGAAGTCATCACAATTCCGCAAAACGGCTTCAAGTAGAACCCGAATGGAGAACGGGAGGCGGCTGATTTCCCCTAACCCAGCGTCTTCAAGGCGGCTTAGGCGGTAGAGCGCAGCAGTGCCGGCGCCCGTGTTAAATGTATCGCGGGCTCCAAATGGATCGAAACTCACGGCTTTCTCTTGGTTTTGGTACTTCGAAGTGGACTCGGGACTGGCGAACAGTTTAGCGAGATTTGAGATGAGTGTCTCCATCCGTGACGTTTCGTCCAGGTAGCATGGTTTTGGCGGCTTAGGCGGCCTTGGGTGTTTTTGCGGGTCGTTCTGGTTCTCGTATTCGTATCGGTTCTGCGGGTCGATACTGTTGGGGGTAACAAAACGAAGTAGCACGAGGCTCAAAATGCACCAGTCGCCTGAATATCGAACCGAAATCGCACGCCGCCGACGCATGATGCTAGCCGCAGCCTGCTTGGCAACATTGATCGTTCCTGCCGCCAATGCCACCGCTGACTCGCCCCAATGCGGTTGCAGCGACGGGTGCGAGGGAGGCCATGGCCCCATTTACAAGGCTTTGGACACCGTCGCTGGCGGCATTGAGAAGCTACTATTTCTTGGAACGAAGCAACGTTCGAACTGTGATGAGACGGCTTGCGATGACGGATGCGACGCAATGTCGATGAGCGAAATGATGATGTACGAGGATACGAGTCTCCCAAACCATATGGCTCCGCCGGTTCGGATGACCCCCATGAAGTCGCATCCGCCGATGACACCGCATTCGCACAGCCACCAGACGCCGAGCCAACACACGTGGGCGGCACCCATGATTCAGCATTCAGAACCCACTCTTCCGCCGTCCGCAGTTCCGCTGAGGATGTCCAAGCCACAAATGAATTCGATTCCCGAGCCAGCGTCATTGGTTCCTCGTCCAACACCCAGCCCAATGCCTTTGCCAGTGCGAGAAGACAACGCAACAGGCTCGGGCGTGATACCGTTGGACCGATCCGAAGGCGAGTCTTTATTTGACTCGCTTCAGGATCCTTTCCGCGACGATTCCGCCCAACTCAATGCTCCGCACATCGACCGACAAGGGTCGACCAAGACGTTGCCGGCCAGCTATCGCACGTCAACTCGTCGCGTCATCAAGTCGCGATAACACGACGCATAAGTGTCAACCATCGCCGAAATGGAAAAGTCACGTCGGGCGCGAGCGAGATTCGCTTCACCGACGTTTCGGCAAAACGTGTCATCGGTCGCCATTCGCTCGATTAACGCGGCCATTGCCAACGAATCTCCAGGCTCAAAGCTCTGGGATTCGCGGTCATGTGAGATGAGCTCGTCGCTGCCCTCGACACGGCTACAGACAACCGGAAGCCCCGCAGCGAACGCTTCGAGCACCACGTTGGGCATCCCTTCGTAGTGGCTGGGAAGCACCAATAGCCTTGATGCTTTCATCAGCGGTGCCACATCACTTTGCCACGGCATCACTTGCACACGCTCGCGACCGATGTCATTGGCCCATTGCTGAAGTGAGCTTCTTAACGGGCCATCGCCGACTAGCAGCAACCGGCGATGGCTGTTTGGTGGAGCAATTCGATCAATTTGTTGCTGGACCAGCTCCAGTCCCTTTTGCGGATGAAGTCGTCCGACAAAAAGCGTCACTCGGCAATCAGCTGGCCATCCCAATTCGGACCACGAAAATGGCTTGGCGTTGCTATAGCAAGCCATGTCAACCGAGTTGCCAATTACGCTGCACCGTGCGTTTTCAACGTGCAAGTTGCTTTGAGCAAAGCGTGCGACGGCTTGGCTGACGCAGATCACATGGTCCATTCGGCGCACCGCGGCACTTTCGATTTTCGTGCGAAGCCAGCGGGGTTCGGCGACTCGAATACCGCCAATGCACAAACTCGAAGTCGTTGCTCGAGCGGCGAAGGTTCCCATCACGTTGGCGTGATGCAAGAACGTTTGGCAGACATCCGCCTTTCCTTCTTTGAGCCAATTCTTGAGGTGTCGATAGCACGAAAGGAATTGACTTGGTCGGCTGGCTTCGCCACTTGCAACGGGAATCCCTACGGCAATCAGCCGATCAACAAGTTGGCGTTGTTCACCGCAGGGCAGTGGCCCAAGTGAAAATACCCGTACCCGATGCGAGGACGCATGCAGCCCACAAGCGAGTTGCGTCAAACACCGTTCGGCGCCGCCGACATTCATTTCGGTGATGACAAAGTCGACTCGCATCGTTTTCTTGCAATCTAGGAATCGAAACCGCCGGCAGCTTCGAAGAGGGTCAGTCCGTCCACAGTTGCTTTGACGTCGTGGACTCGTATGACGTGGGCACCCGCTCGGGCGACCGCGAGCGAAACACCGAGGGTTCCAGCGGTTCGATCAGCTTGCTTGTTGCCGATCAATTTTGCAATAAACCCTTTTCGCGAATGTCCAATCAGAATCGGTGAGCCGAGCGACGCGAAACGGCGTGTCGCCCGCAATAGCTCGAGATTATGTTCGTGGGTCTTGCCAAAACCGATCCCTGGATCCAGGCAAATTCGATCCTGGCGGATTCCCGCTCGCAAACAGAATTCACGCCGCTGGACGAGATATTGTTCGATCTCACCAACCACGTCCTCGTAGCTCGGATTGTCCTGCATCGTTTGCGGTGTGCCCTGCATGTGCATGACGCAGACGCCCACGCCTGCCTCGACCGCACAGCGAAGCATCTCGGGATCACCTTCGAGTCCCGTCACGTCGTTGATGATTTCGGCACCTGCGGCAATGGCACGCTCAGCCACGTTCGCTTTACTCGTATCAATACTGATTGGGATCGAAAGTTCATTGGCGAGCCCTTCGATCACGGGGATCACCCGTTGGCATTCTTCGTCCGCGGCCACGGGATCGCTGTACGGTCGCGTGCTCTCGCCGCCAATGTCGATGATGTCGGCTCCGTCAGACTGCATCCGCAGCGCGACGGCGATCGCGTGGTCCGCTTGTTCGTGGCTCCCACCATCCGAGAAACTGTCGGGTGTAACATTGAGAATGCCCATCACGAGCGGGCGTCGTTGGATGGTCAGTCGTCGACGCCCAAGATCCCAGATCATGCTGGGTTGCAAGGACACTTCTTGCTTGGCGGATTCGCCATCGCTTGGGCCGCTCACCAACGCATTTCCATTTGAGAAACGATGCGAGCAGCAAGTTGTTTGATCGCTTCCTGGGTGGCGGTATCAACCGATTGCCCGGCCTCTGGGACAAACCGCGAATCTTGAGAAAATGCGATTGCAAGGTTACTGTCTGGGACGACCATGTTCTGCATCAACATCTCACCGCCGCGGCTAACCCAAGCGGCCTGTACCGAGACCGCTGCATCGAGAGCGCGAGGGTCGTCGCTAGACGTTTCGGTTAGTACGCGTTTGGTTTCGGTGTTAAAGCGGCACGTGAGTGTGCTGTCCGCATTCGGATCACCCGTGACTTTGTACGGCGTTTGAGTTTCGATTTCCCGAATCAGCTCTTCGGTTAGTCGTACACCCAAGTCTTGACGAAACGTCTCGTTGCGGATCACTGGCACGTAGACGGTTCGAACGTCTTGCCGAAACAACGTTGCGTTACCGAATCGGTACGTTGCGCAACCGACGAAACAGCAAAGCCATGCTGCGAGAAAGACGTTGCATCCCAAACGTAACGTGATCATCGATACATTGTCTCGCCAGAACCAGACTCCGAATCAGATTTTACAGAGCTGTTACCCGTGTTGAGTGTCAGCGGTGTTTTGCTGCGGTTGTCTGGGAAGATCTTTGTCAACCAAGCAAGTTTTTGGGAAGGCACAGGCTCGCTGCTCTCGGTCGCTTCAAGTCTCGCTCGGGCGATATCCGCGAACGGGGTGTCGGCGTGTTCGATGAGAATCTCTTGATAGTATTGTCGAGCGGCACGGTACTCATGCCTTTTCTCACGAAACGCTGCCCGTGCTTCGAGCTTCTCCGCACGCAGATACGACACCTCTGCCGCGGCGCGAGCCACCATGTCGCGGTACTTGGGGTCCGTCAATCTATCGGGAAAACGGGTCTTGGTTTGTTTGATCAGCTTGTCGGCTTCATCGAGCACAAGTGAGCTGTAGTTCGGCCCTGCATAAATATTCAACTTGCAACGGATCCCGAGCAAGTGAGCAAGAAACAGGTGGTCACTGTCCGGGAACGCTTCACGCAAGTCCGTTAAAAACTCGTCCGCTTGCTCGAATTTCTCTTGGCGAATGTACTCCGCCGCTGCAGCCATCGTCGCGTCATCCGCCAAACGACCGGTCGGGTCATCAAAGCGAATTTGGTCCAGAACTCGAATGGCGTGTCCGTCGACATCAAGAGCCGGACGTTTGTCATCCGTCAAATTGACTGGAGGTAGCCAACTCTCTTCGTTGGCTTTGTATGTTTCTAGCCAATAGCGACTGATCGAGAATAGCCTTGCCGCGACCAAGTCGTTGTGTCGATTGCGGGGAAAGTCCTTTTGCAGCTTCTCATAGACTTTCACAGCATCGTTGAGCTCGTCGGCAAAGAAGAGGCTTTCGGCCTGCATAAACATCGCGTCTTGTTGCAGAGCAGTTTGTGGGGCAGCTTCGCCGGCACGTCGAAACAGCTTGGCGGCTGCCAGATACGATTTTCTCTTGCCGTTGCTATCGGAGAATTTTTCCGAACTTCGGAATTTGGCGTCACCTTCTTGATAAAGCTCTTTTCCACGTACACGATTTTCGGGCTCGCGTCCTGTGACGAAGCCAACGAGACGATTGGAAGATTTCTTGGCGCTACCCGTGAACGTCTCGTCGCGCGCTTGAACCACACCATTTTCAGGATCGATTTCTTGGGCCGTGTATGTGTCACGCGACGGCAGAGCGTGATCACGACCTAACAAGCCGCCGCTAAACGAACGGCATCCGGTAAGGCAGACCAGCACAAGTCCGACAAAAAATGCCAGTCTGCGGGAGCACAAGAGCATGCAGATGGAATGCGTCATAGGTTAGGTTCCGTCCTAATCACGGCTGGCAAAAACGGTTGCATACGTGGTACGCGTCCGAGTACAGTTTCAATGTAACGATTCAGCAATTGGCGAATTTCACCGTAAAACGCCGCCGAAACGGCCACCGGATAAACCGTGCTTACGTCCGTGATTCGCTTCAATTCGTTAATCGTTTCTCTTCGTAACAAAATGATTTGTCGTTGTTTTGTCTTGCAGTTTGCGCAAACAATTCCTCCCGTGCCCAGAGCAAACGGCACGCGAGCAAAATTTTCCATGTCACCGCCGCAACTGGTACAGCGATCAAGCCCCGGGGCATGCCCGAGTTCACGAAGCAATTGTGCGTCGTAGTAAGCCAATGTCGAAGCGACTTCGCCGTCGCCATCCAGTTGTTCAAGTGTTCGAATCGTTAGATCGTAAATTTCTGGGTGAAACTCATGTTCGTCGGTCAAGAGTCGTAGCATCTCGACAACGTGGTAGCCGCCATAGAGTCGCTCGAGCGACCGATCGGCTGCGCGAAATCGACGATGTAGTTTGGCTTCCGTTAGTAAATCGAGAGTGTCGCCACTCTTACGAATGAGGACTACACGACAAACCGCCAGTAGGTCAAGCGCGCCTTCAAATGGTCCCTTGGGGCGGCGAGCCCCCTTGGCCAGTGCCGAGACACGTCCGAGTTCCCGGGTCAGAAGCGTGACGATTAAACTCGTCTCACTGAATTCCACTGCTCGAAGCACGATTGCGGTAGTCGATTCAAGTGACAACAACTTCCTCCCACTCGTGAATTTGTGCAGTGTGAAACCGAGCTGTGTGAAACAACACAGACAAAAAACTGAATGTGGTCATTGCGAGCATGAAATCGAGATCATAGTTCCCCCATCGAACCGAGTGATGAGAGTAATTCGCTCATCTCCGCTGCGGCGTGCGAATTACCTTGGCGACGAGCCTCTTCAATGCCATCTCGTAAAAAACTTCGGGCATCGTCAATGCGATCCAGCTCCACAAGTTGTTGCGCAGCCATAAAGTAGGCTGGCACGTAAGGCGTTGCATCATGGGTGAGCTCACCGAGTTTCACAATACTGGTTTCATGATCGCCTTCGCTGCGCAGTTCCATTGCAAGGCTGTATCTCAGGAAGGTGTCCGTCGGATCATCCAACAGCATCGCTTCGATTTTTTCTCGTCGGCTCATTCGGGTCGTTTTTTTTGGGAAACGGGTAATGGGTTAGTGATCTACATCGGCATAATTGCTGCCGGCAGTGTCCGCCGAATCGGAACAATCGTCAAATTTGCTTCATCGTGAGGATGTTCGCTAGCCGATACGAACGGTGGATGATTCTTTCTACGTTTACGACGCGAGATATGCGCATGGACCGCGGCAATCGAACTACCGTTGTGGCTTCGAGCCTATTGGCCTTGACCTTTTTGGCTTCGACGGCACTGGTTCTCTCTGAAAAGCCCTCATTTGCCCAGATGCCTGAAGGTCAAAAGCCCTTGGCTGCTGAAAAAATGGGGGAATTTGAAAGCAATCGCGTTGCAGTCTCCCCGATTTCACGGGCGGAACTCACCCAGGACTTAGACGTCGAGTCGGAGCGTGCGATGATCCAGCAGGTCGCTGGAACTCAAGGGAGCAAGAACTCAAATTCGGGGGGCTTGTTCAAGTCTCTCGTGGGCTCCGGCCAAACGACCACTCCTGCGCATAAAAGCACGGCAACAAAATCAGCAAGTAAATCCGAAGGATTGCTCAGCGGATTGTTTGGCGGACGCAGTTCATCGAGCAGCCAGGTCTCAGAGAGTGGTTCGCCAAAAAAAGAATATCGTGTGGTGACACCATTGCCAAATGATAATCGCGAGCCAGCGAATTGGGACGGCATCCCATTTCATCAAGCCAAGTCATCGAATAACACAACGAACATTGCTCCGATTCGTGATCCCTCAGCAAAGCAACAATACGCCAGTCCGGGTGCTACGTCGTCTCGCGCGACGATCTCTCGCGAGCCAGTGTCTCGAGCGATCCCAGTACCTAGCGCCGACACGGCTTCGACAAGCTCAGCACGTCGCTTGGTACCCTCGGCAACTTCAAACACAGACAGTCGACCAACTGTGGTGACTCGGCCGGTAACCCCGATCGCCGGTTCGATCTCGTCACCGACACGGACAGCGACGTCAACTCCTGTCAGTACCTTGGTTGATCGGTCTACCTTGTCGGACAATACGAGCAGCCGCCGTAGTGATCGTCGAAGCGTCGATGCTCTTGATGCTGCAGCAGTCGCAGCGGCAGCGAAACCGATTGAGCCAGTACGTGAACGCGTGATCGCGCCGATTGAGCCACCGAAGGTCGCTCGTCGTGAACTTCCATCGAGCACCAATCCTTCGAGTACCAAAACTGCAACGACGTCGAAAGTCGTTGCGGATACAACCGCTTCTGAAACTACTTTGCCAGCTGCTGTTGCGAAGACAGTCGTACCGAACGCGGTCCCAAGCAAGGCAATTGCAACGGTAAAGGCCAAGCCAAAGGCAATCGAGACCATCGCACAAGTGGAGCCAAAGACGACAACCTCCAATGTGGCCTCTGCGACTGGAACGGTAACGTCAACGCTCGCTGTTCCTCGAATCGCTGCGTCGGCGACAGAATCCTTGGCTCAAACCAAGCCGCAAACGACTGGACGCTACACGACTCCAGCAGTGCCTGGCGAAATCACGGCAGACTCAGCGGACGAAGAGCCGCTGGGCAGCATTCCCACGACGCCTTATGCCGCATCGTCTCCCGATCCGCGTTCCATCCCGAGTGAATTTCAGACTCGCGGTAGCGTGGTTTCGAATCGAAGTAGCTCGGAAGCTGGGTCAGGCGTTTATCATCCAGCATCGAGTATGCCCAGCACCGACTTTGCTCCTCGCGTGACATCGCCACAGAGCATTACGGCTGCACAGGTTCCATCGCTCAATGTTGAATCGGGCAATACTATCGATGCGAGCAACAATCGGATTGCTCAAGCACCTGCGGCCGTGGACCAATCTCGAACATTGATGCCACTGCATTCGTCAACTAATGCAGCGCAGGCTACGACCACACCGTCATCATCGACACCACCCTCGCTGCAACTCGACACAACGCCTGTTGCAACGGCTCCAGCAGTACCAAGCTCCGTGCCGGCTACGACTGCCATTGCCACAACTGCGCCGACAACCGCGAGCACCGAGGAAGCCACTCGCGCCCTGCAGCCAAACCAATCAACGGTTGCTTCGGAATTGCCTGGGATTCGTGTCGCCACCTTTGGTCCAAATCAAATCATGATTCGCCAATCTAATCCGTACGAAATCCGGATTGAGAACCGTGGTTCGATCGATGCCTCAGGCGTGATCGTGCGAGCCAATATTCCAAGCTGGGCGGAAGTTCAGGGTAGCAGCGCTTCGCGAGGCGATGTCGAAGCGACGGCTCAAAGCGGTCAAATTGAACGGCTCGTTTGGAAAATTGACTCGTTGCCCGCCGGTGCGACCGAACGCATGTTCGTGCGTCTGAAAGCCGTTCGCAGCGGGTCTCACGACATGGACGTTGATTGGACGCTCGCTCCACAAAAAAGTGTGGCCACCGTCTATGTGCAAGAACCGAAAATTGCTGTGGCAATTGACGGCCCCGATGAAGTCACTTACGGCGAATCCAAGACCTACAAAGTCCGGATTTCCAATCCAGGTGACGGAGTCGCTCCGAACGTGATGTTCACGTTGTCACCCAACTCGGCGACGCCGCAAACGCAGCGCATCGGAGACATCCCAGCCGGCAAAGAAGCCTCGATTGATATTGAGTTGACCGCACAAGATCTCGGTGATTTGAACATCAATGGTCTCGCGTCGGGTGACTTTGAGCTCCGAGCGGAAGCAACGAAAACGATTCGTGTCGCCGCAGCAAAGTTGCAAGCGACATTGAGTGGACCTCAAGTCAAATATCAAAACACAGAATCGATTTATCGATTAGAAATCAAGAACGCCGGTACTGCTGCGAGCGAGCAAGTTGTCGCATCGCTGAGATTGCCCGTGGGCGTCAAGTACCTCGGTGGTATTGAGCCCGCTTCGTTGCGAGCCGATTTGCTGACCTGGAAAATTGATTCGCTCCAACCTGGTGCGGTTCGTGACTACCAATTCAAGTGCATCATGAACGCGACTGGGGATCAGATGCTTTCATTCGAATGTCGAGGCACCGCGGCGGGGCAAGCTGACGTTGCGATCGCGACTCGAGTTGAAGCCATCGCGGACTTGGTGCTGACCGTGAATGATCCGCCAGCTCCGGCTCCGGTTGGGTCCGACGTGACGTACGAGATTGTTGTCCGTAACCGCGGCAGCAAGGAAGCAACCGAAGTCTCCGCGATCGCTCAATTCAGTGACGGCATCGAGCCTCAACGTGTCGAGGGCCAAACTGGCCAAATCGTTACGGGCCAAGTCATCTTCGACACGATTCCACGAATCTCGCCCGGAGAAGAACGCGTCATCCGAGTGATCGCGAAGGCGGAAACCGGTGGTCATCATCGCTTCCGCACGGAAGTTCGCTCTGGCGATACCATGCTCGTCGCTGAAGAAGCGACTCACTACATGAGTCCTCAAAGTGACCGCGTTAGCCGTCGCAGCGACGAAAAACCAGCACGTTAATCTGGCCAGAAGTTGTGGGAGCCCAAACGCAGCCGTCTGACGAAGTGAAAATCTCAAAAACGTCAAATTGCTTGTTTGGGCCGTGAGGGTGCATGACCGGGTTTGTTAGGATTCGATGAGTTTGGTCTTGCGGCGGCGATGGCGGAAGCCGTCGTTTCTGACGCCTCGTCGATTCCAGAAGTCGTCTCGGTGGTGGGTCTCACTCAGGTCATCCGCTTTGAGTTGA
>JBGTAI010000105.1:0-6328 GCA_041749955.1 Pirellulaceae bacterium
AACGCACAACAGCAAGAATATCGTCGCGAGTGATGCGTCCGCTATCGCCAGTGCCTTGAACGGAAGCGAGATCGACGCCGACTTCACGAGCGAAACGACGAATCGCTGGGCCAGCGGGAATCGAATCGCTGGCTGTTGAAATTGCTACTGGTGCCGGAGCCGGAGCCGGTGCAGCAGGAGCTGGAGCAACTGGTGTCGGAACTGGTGCTGGAGCAACCGGCGAGGGCGCTGGAGCAGCGGCTTGTGGCGCCGGCGGTGCGACTGGAGCTGGCTTAGGAGCTTCAGCCACTGGCGCGGGTGCTTCAGCAGCTTTCGGTGGTTCGACTTTTGGCTCTGGAGTCGCTGCACCCGATGCGGCTTCGACTTCGATCAGGACGGCACCGATACGGACCGTGTCGCCTTCGGCTACCGAGACCTTCGTTACCTTGCCGCCTACCGATGCGGGTACCGGCACGGTCGCTTTGTCGGTTTCCATTTCGACGATGTCGTCGCCAACTTTGATCACGTCGCCGACGCTGACGAAAATCTCGAGCACGTCACCCGACTCGATGCCGTCGCCCAGTTCAGGAAGTTTTACTTCGGTTGCCATATTGAAAAGTAAAGTAAATTTGAGTGGAGGTTGGTTGGATGTACTGAGTCGGACTTATGCGAAGTAAGGGTTCGTCTTTTCCGAGTCGTAGCCTAGTTCTTTGATCGCCTCAGCGACATCTTTTGCGTCAAACACTCCCTGCTTTGCCAAGCGGCTGAGGGTAGCGATCGTGATCGATTCTGCATCGACTTCGAAGTGTCGACGGAGCGCCTGGCGAGTCTCGCTGCGGCCCATGCCGTCGGTACCCAGCACGAAATAGTCGCCTGGGATCCAAGGTGTGAGCTGTTCGCCTAAGGCACGAACGTAATCGCTGGCCGAGATAAACGGGCCCTCGACGCCTTCGAGCACTTCTTCCAAGTAGCTCTTGCGTGGCGTTTCGGTCGGGTGAAGCATGTTCCAGCGCTCACACGTTGCAGCGTCACGGCGAAGCTGCGTGTAGCTGGTTACGCTCCAGACATCGCTGGCGATGTTGTACTGCTCAGCCAAGAGTTCTTGGGCTTTCAAAGCGCTGTTCAAAATCGCGCCACTGCCGAACAGTTGCACACGAGCTTTCGCGTTTTCGACATCGCGGCTCTTGAACTTGTACATCCCCTTGATGATGCCATCGGCACAGCCTTCAGGCATCGTTGGGTGATCGTAGGCATCGTTCTCAGCGGTGATGTAATAGATGCACTCTTCGCCATCTTGGTACATCCGTTTGAGGCCTTCTTGAATGATCACGACGACTTCGTAGGCAAACGCAGGGTCGTAAGCCCGGACGGTTGGGAACGCGATCGCATTCAATAGGCTGTGGCCGTCTTGGTGCTGAAGTCCTTCGCCGTTGAGTGATGTACGTCCGGCGGTACCGCCAACCAAGAAGCCTTTCGCTCGCATGTCGGCTGCGGCCCAGATCGAATCGCCGATTCGTTGGAAGCCGAACATGCTGTAGTAGATGTAGAACGGAATCATGTTGACTCCGTGGCAGCTGTACGCTGTTCCAGCGGCGCAGAAGCTGCTCATGGAGCCGCATTCAGTGATGCCTTCTTCTAAGATCTGGCCGTCTTGAGCTTCCTTGTAGTACGTGACCAAATCCGAATCGACCGGTTCATATAGCTGTCCGGCGTGTGCGTAGATACCGAACTGTTTGAACATGCCTTCCATGCCGAACGTTCGCGATTCGTCAGGAACGATTGGCACCATGAACTTGCCAATCTTTTTGTCACGACAGAGTGCGATCAGCGTTTGCACGACGGCAAACGTTGTGCTGCAATTCTTGCCATCACCGAGTCGAGCGATCAGCTTGCTAAATTCGTCAAGCGTCGGAACTTCCAATTTCGGATGTTCGGTCGGGCGACTTGGAACCGGGCCACCAAGGGCGGCACGGCGTTCATGCATGTATTTCAGCTCAGCACTATTGGCTGGTGGCTTGTAGAACGGAGCCGTCCCGACTTCTTCGTCGCTGATTGGGATACTGAATCGCGTGCGGAATTCCAGCAATTCCTGCTCGTTCATCTTCTTCTGGTTGTGAGCGATGTTGCGGCCTTCGCCAGCTTCGCCCAGACCATAGCCCTTAATCGTTTTCGCGAGCACGACGGTCGGTCGGCCGTTGTTCGACTCGACGGCGGCTTTGTAGGCGGCGTAAACTTTTTCGGGGTCGTGTCCGCCTCGGTTCAGCTTCTCGAGCTTTTCATCGCTGTAGTTTTCAACCAGCTTGAGCAGTTCTGGATACTTGCCGAAGAAGTGTTCGCGAATGTAGCTACCAGGCATGCCGGTATACTTTTGGTACTGACCATCAACGACTTCGTTCATGCGCTTGGCGAGCAAACCGGTCGTGTCTTTGGCCAATAGTTCGTCCCAGTCGTGACCCCAAATGACTTTGATCACGTTCCAGCCGGCACCACAGAAGATGCCTTCGAGTTCTTGGATGATCTTGCCATTACCGCGAACGGGGCCGTCGAGTCGTTGCAGGTTGCAATTGACTACGAAGATCAAGTTGTCGAGTTTTTCGCGTGCGGCCAGGCCGATAGCGCCGAGTGTTTCAGGTTCGTCGCATTCACCGTCGCCCAAGAATGCCCAGACCTTTTGGCCTTTCGTGTTTCGGATTCCGCGATCGTTTAAGTATTCATTGAAGCGAGCTTGATAGATCGCCATGATTGGGCCCAAGCCCATCGACACGGTTGGGTATTCCCAAAAGCCGGGCATCAACCAAGGGTGTGGGTAACTCGAAAGACCACCACCGGGCGCGAGTTCGCGACGGAAATTCTCAAGATTTTGTTCGGTGAGTCGGCCTTCGAGGAACGCGCGGCTGTACATCCCAGGCGACGCGTGGCCTTGGAAGTAAATGGAGTCGCCACTGTAGCCGTCTTCGCCACGACCTTGGAAGAAGTGATTGAATGCAACTTCGTAGAGTGTGGCACTCGACGCGAATGTACTGATGTGTCCGCCAACACCACCGGGACGCTTGTTGGCTCGGACAACCATCGCCATCGCGTTCCAACGAACGATCGATTTCAGCCGTCGTTCGATGACACGATTGCCTGGGAAGGCGGGCTGGTCCTTCAGCGGAATCGTGTTGACGTAGGGTGTTTGAGTTGGGTTGACGACCTGAACGCCTTCTTCGGCGGCGCGGTCCCAGAGTTGTTCCAAAAGGAACTTTACTCGTTCGGGGCCTTTGCTCTTCAGTACGTAATCGAGCGAAGCGAGCCACTCTTGTGTCTCACTCGAATCGACGTCGATATCAGGAGCGCTGTTCAGCAACTCGCCTAGCTCTTTATCGACTTGGCCTTGCGCGACCGCGTTGGATTCCGACATATTCTTATTTCGTCCCTCTGGCGTGAATGAAACCAGTCAGGTGTTCTACGGTAATCTTGCGAATCGTGCAGGGTAGCCGGATGATGCCAGAATCAGCAAGGGCGAGATGCGAACACCAACCCGATTCAACCGATCGTGACTGAAAATAAACAACCGAAACTCGGAGCCATTCTACCGCTGGCGTGGGAGAACACCGCAGCGGTCGTGACGGGTGCCTCCAGCGGTATCGGCGCCCAGATTGCGATCGCTTTGGCGGCGGCCGGAACCAGCCATGTGTTGATTCACTACCGCAAAAACGCGATTGGTGCTGAAAAAACCGCCCTTGCAGTTCGAAGCCTGGGGGCCAAAACGACGTTGCTGCAAGGAGATTTGTCGCTGCCGGCTGACTCGGATCGGTTGGTCGAACAGGCCTGGGGGGCGGCGCCCGAAATCCAAACGTGGGTGAACAACGCGGGGGCTGATGTGCTGACGGGTGCGACAGGAAAACTTGATTTTGAATCCAAGTTTGAACTGCTTTGGCGCGTCGATGTCCAAGGAACGATCCGCTTGTCCAGAAAAGTGGCTGAGCGGATGCAGTCTCAATCCTCGACGAATCGACCGCCATCAATGGTTTTTGTTGGTTGGGACCAGGCTCCGCGCGGCATGGAGGGCGATGCTGGGCAAATGTTTGGGCCGATCAAGGCTGCGGTGATGGCGTTCGCAGCGAGTTTGGCTCAGACGCTTGCTCCCGCGATTCGAGTGAACACCATCGCACCAGGATGGATTCAAACGGCGTGGGGAGAATCGACGAGCGATTACTGGGACGAGCGAGCCAGAGGGCAATCGCTGATGGGTCGATGGGGACGACCCGAAGATGTTGCGGCGGCGGTGCTTTACGCTGCCGACCCCGATCACACGTTTGTGACCGGACAAGTTCTCGAGGTGAACGGCGGCTGGAACAGAACGTTTTAAGTTTCTGTTCCAGTTCGCTTGTTCGATGCTCGCTTATCCGGTGCTCGGAGAATCGAGCTTTGTGCTCTACAAATTTGGTGTCGTGTACGGTTCGACGTCGCCAACCATGTGGAAGTGGTTGTGGTCGATGTACATGACTTCTGCGGCTTCGCGGTCATGCAGTGTGTGTGGTACTGGATAGCCGACGAAGGTTTTCTCTTCGAAGTAGATCGTGCACTTGTAGTGAGCGTGGTGCAGTTGTGCTGGGCCGATCAAAGGATAGAAGCGTGGCGGATCGATGTAATCCGCGATCTTCTCTTTGATGATGCGGACATCGTTGCGTTGCTTTTCCCAGATCAACGGCACGCCGCCTTGAACTGGACGAGCTTTTTCCAACGCACGAATGACCTCGTCATCGCTTGGTGGATCGAGAGCGACAGCTGGTCCGCCAGATGTCGTTGGCCCAAGGATTGGCACGCGTTCGTAACGTTCGTGATCCCAGAACTTGTCTTCTTGCTTCTGTTGGAAGTAAGGGCTGACAGGGATCGGGTATCCGAGGAACCCGAGATTAATGCCACCGGTAACGCCGTAGCATCCGGTACTCGAAATCGCGAGCAGTGCCAACGTTCCCAAGCCAACACGAATGGCTGACTGGTGGCGTCGTGGTTGTGTCTTCGCGGTGTCGATGCTTCGACTGCGGTTTAAACTGGTCATTCGGGCAACCTTCCGTGGCTTCGATCCGATTGGGACTCTCTCGCTTAACATGGCATCAACTTGATTCGTGTCGAGCCGGCGCGAGTGTCTTGCGTAGAAGTGTTATCGTGTGAATCTGTGACGGTCTTGCGGGTAATTCCGGATTTATCATGGGAAATTTCCGACTTGATGGGCCGACAAGCGATCATTAAGCGTCGTTTTCCACACGTTTCAGCTGCTTAACGCGTGTGGTCTCACATGCTCAAGGCACTCATACAAAGCGTTCCCAAGACGAAAAAAGCCGTCGTTAGTCCCAAATTTTGGACTGACGACGGCTCAGCGATTCGTGATCTTGAGACATTCGCTATTCGCTTAGCAAGCTATTGCTTAGCGATCAGTGAAGTCCAAGTGCCACCAGCCATCATCCCATTCCAGAGCGACTTTACGCCATCCAAGTGGAACTTGTGGGTAGGGATAGAACGGACCAATGTACGGCCATGCCGAAGGGCTGTATTGCTGTGGATAAGTCACAGCAGCATAGTTCGGGTAGGCTGCGTAGCCTGGCCATGCGTAGTTAGGCAGGTAAGGCGAGTCATAGCGAGGTGCTGCTGCTCCGCCGCCGTAGGGAGCCATCGGAACGGGACCACCTGAGACAGGTGCACCCATCATCGGAGCGCCCATGTGCATGCTAGCTTGCATCGCTGGTGCCGGTTGGCTGCGATACGGAGCCGTCATGGTCGGAGCACCCATCGGAGCCGAAGCTAGCTGAGCGGGCGTTCCGCGGAATTGCTCTTCGCTCATGTCTTGGAGCGGTTCTGGCAGACGTGCCAATTCTTGAGTTGCCGCGGGAACCTGAATCGCTTCGCGAACGCCGACAACACCGGGAACGGAGCTGGCGATTTGCAGAATCGAATCACGTTGAGCTTGTGAAGACGCTCGGCCAGTCAATTCAACGACGCCGCCGTTACTCTTCACATCGACGCCGAAACCCTTCAATTGGCCGCTCTTTTGAGCACGTCCAAGAGCTGCGACGACCGACTGAGTTACTTGTTGGTCACCACCTTGAGCATCGGTCAATTCAAGTGCAGCCGTTGGTATGACTTGACCAGCAGCTGTGCCCGATGAGCCGTGGCCCACAGTCACAACGCCGTTTCGAACGTCGTTCTTGGCGGTCTTAGTTGCGAGCGCCTCTCGAAGCGAGAAGCTCTCCGAATCCGAGCTTTGCTTGGTCGTTTTGGCCTCGGGAGATGTGTCCTGGGCCAAGTTAATTTTTACTTCATCAACGATCGAAGCGATGCCGTCGATTCCGTCTGTTGCGTCAAGCAC
>JBGTAI010000106.1:0-33699 GCA_041749955.1 Pirellulaceae bacterium
CGATGGTGCGATGATCTCCCCGAGGAGGGGAATTCTAATTGTCGCTGAGCCGGGGAACGCAATCGCGTGAAACCCGACCCAGCGACTCAACAGCGGATTTCTAATTGTCGCGGAAAGGGAAATTTAATTGTCGCTAGACACCTTCGACGTTGTCTTTCGGTAATCCCATGTAGCGTTCAGTGTAGAACGCGTCGTACTCGCGAAAATCAGAGACGCTGCCGCCCGCAATGCCAGCTGCGAACACGTCGCTGTGCGTGAGTGCATAGAGCGTGAGGTATCCACCGTAGCTCCAGCCACGAAGTGCGATTCGATCCTTGTCGACCCAGGGTTGCTGCTTTAGCCAATCGACGCTGGTGAGCAGATCTTGAAGTTCGATTTGTCCAAAGCGTTTGTGGATCGACCAGGTGTCGACCAACCCGCGTCCGGCGCTGCTGCGGTTATCGATCACGAGCGTAGCGATGCCTTGGCGAGCGAGCAGTTCTCGATACAACGCTTGAGGGCCGGGCCAGCGGTTGGTGACGACGGGTGCTTGCGGGCCTCCGTAGGTTTCGATCACGACCGCCAATGGTTTTTGGTTTCCTTTGGATGTTTTTGGCCGCACGATCATGCCAGGGAAATCGAGTCCGTCCGATGTTGTGATTCGAATAAACTCCGGTGCGTTCATTTTGCTGGGAAGCGTCAGTTTTGATTGGTGAAGGACCGCACTCCATGTTGATGCTGGGTCGGTTGATCTCAGCGACACCGTTGCCGGCGTCATGGAGTCGCTGTGAACGTCGACGAAGTAATCACCTGCGGGGCTGTTGGACACACCGTGCCAGCCAGCGGTTGACGTTAATGTTTGTAAGTCGATTGCATCCGACGATGCATTACCCGTTTGAGCGAGGTTGATGCGATAAAGGTGTTGCTCAACGGTGCGTGTCTTGATGTCGCCGGTCAGAAGCGCGAAGCTGGCGTCTGGCGACACAAAGAAATCTCGCACAGCAAGACCTTCGGGTGTGATGGGAGTGACGGAAGACCCGTCCGAGGAAATACGGTACAGCCGATATTTGCCTGTGGGTAATTCGCTGCGCCAGATCAAGCCACCGTCGGAAAGGAAGCCCGGCTCCGCAGGCGGTTCGACCCAAGTTGGGCTTTCCTCTCTCAGTAGCAGTTTGGACTGTACGGAGGTTTCACCGACGAACTCGTCGTCGACGTAGCGAAGTTCACGCCATGACTGCACGCGATCGCTTAGGGAGTACATCAGTCGTCGCCGATGGGGATGCCACCAAACGCCGGTGACGATTCGCTCATCGGTATCCGTGGATTGTTCAATCGTTTGCGGTGGGGGGACTGCGCCTTGTTCGAATCGCGAAAGATTCCAAAGAACAAGCGAAGCGTGGGGAATCGGATCGCCAGCTTTCGGGTATCGAGTTGCATCCGCTTCGCCACGCGGTGCACCGCTCGATCCAAGCATGTAGGGCTCGATACCACTGATATCGATACGCAGCATCGCGAGCGACTCACCGTCGGGGCTGAACCAGAAGCCACGAAAGTTGCCACGACCGAAGATCTCCTCTTGGTAGGTCCAGTCCAGCACGCCGTCCAGTAGCGTATCCGAATCATCTTGCGTCAATCGCATGGAACGTCCTGTTGCGATGTCAACGAGAAACAGATCGCCGTCTTGCGTGTAGGCGACACGGCGGCCCGTTGGATCGAGTGTTGTGTTGCCCCATTTCGAAGCGTCTTGAGTCAATCGCTTGGCTGGCAAAGACGTCGAAACGACCGCGAGCGATTTTTCGAGTCGCACGAGCGCGGGGGACGTTACTTTCTTGAGAGAAGTGATCGCACTGTTAGCGGCTGAAACGGATAGCTTCTCGTCGACGCCCTCGAGCGTTGCAAGGTTCTCGGCGAGTTTCTTGGCGATCTCGGAATCAGTTTCTTTGCCAGAGTCCAAGTCGACTTGCTTCCATCCACTGTCACGACGAATGAGCAACACAGGCGAAGTGTCTTCGAGCCAGTGTGTCGAGGGGACTTTGCCGTCGTAGTCAAATTTTTGTTCCGGGTGAAAGATACTTTCGAGAGACAACACCGGCGGTTCTTTTACGGGCGACTTGGCTGCATCGGCGGCATGTGGATTGTCTTGCGCGAGCGTTGAGGTGACAAAAACAGTTATCAGGCAAAGTAGCGTCAGCCATCCAACTGCACTAAAACGAAGGCTAACGGATGATCGTCTATACTCGATGTGGGTTTTCGGCACCGGTTTGTTTCCTCTTAGTTGAATCGTCGACATCATGTATTCACGCACTCCAATTTCTCAGACGACACGTGATGGTGAGTCGGGAAATAAGATCACAGCAGCTTACCGCGTGATCTTTGCTTTTTCGATGTGTGTGGTGGCGATCTCGCCAAGTCGTCACGCTCAAGCACAAGACCCAGCCACCGTGCCCGCTCGTCCCAATTTCGTGTGGATCATGTCGGAGGACAATTCGAAGCACTACCTGCGGCATTTTGATCCCGATGGCGCAGCGGCCCCGAACATCGAGGCGATGGCATCACACGGAATCACGTTTGATCGGGCATTTTCGTGTGCCCCGGTCTGTAGTGTTGCTCGAACGACCCTCATTACCGCTTGTTATGCACCGCGGATTGGGACCCAGTTTCATCGGCGGAGTAAAGCAGCCACGTTACCAGCGGGTCTGGAAATGTTCCCTACATATTTGAGGCGGGCGGGTTACTACACGACGAACAACAACAAGGAAGATTACAACGCCGTTGCCGAGCGTCCCTGGGATATGTCGAGCAAGAAAGCGAGCTGGAAGAATCGCCCCACGACTTCAACGTCCTTTTTTCACGTGGTGACATTTGGTGACTCGCATGAAAGTTCGTTGCATGTCGATCTATCGCTGTCAAAGAACAAACCGGAAACGGACCCGGATCAGGTGCATTTGCAACCGTACTTCCCTGACACGCCGCTCTTTCGACAGACCCGAGCTCGCTATCACGATCGGATGAAGGTGATCGATGACCATGTCGGTGAAGTCATCGAAGAACTTCGCCAGTCCGGTGAACTTGAGAATACGTTCGTTTTCTACTTCGGTGATCATGGTGGCGTGCTACCGGGTTCAAAAGGCTACCTGTACGAGTCTGGATTGCACGTTCCACTCGTGATTCGCGTGCCCGAACGATTTCAAGAGTTAGCGAAACGTGAGTTGGGAAGCCGCACTGAGGGGTTTGTCGAGTTTGTGGATTTTGGACCCACCGTGCTGAATTTGGCCAGCGTCACAGTCCCAAAGAATGTGGACGGAAAGCCGTTCTTGGGCGCTGGTGTCGACTCTGCGGCAGTCGATTCGCGAAGCGAGGCGTTTGGGTATGCCGATCGTTTTGATGAGAAATACGAGCTTGTGCGATCACTCCGGCAAGGGAACTGGAAATACCTTCGCAACTTCGAGGCCTTCTTGCCGGACGGGCTTCAAAATAACTATCGCTACATCATGCCGGCCTATCAACAGTGGCGCGAGCTCGCCGAAGCGGGCCAGCTCAACGCGGTCCAGCAGGCTTTTTTTGAGCCCAAAGTAGTCGAATCGCTGTTCGATTTGAACTCGGATCCGCACGAGACAAAGAATCTCGCGTCGGATCCCGCCTGCCATGATGTGTTGGTTGGACTTCGTGAGCGATTGACGGAGCGACTCAAGGCTATGCCCGATTTAAGCTTCTTTCCAGAGGCCGCTTTGTACGAAGAAGCAATGTCGGATCCAGTGGCGTTTGGCAAGAACAATGCGAATCGAATCGCTCAGCTCATTGATACCGCGAACTTGGCTCTCGAGCCCTTTGGTGTTGTCAAACTGCCACTACGCGATGCGTTAAAGAACGAAGACAGTTGGCAACGTTATTGGGCCACGATCGTTTGTGGTTGCTTTGGGAAGGCGGCAGCGTCGTTGGACGAAGAGTTGCGCCAGCGACTTACTGACGAAGAGCCGTTGGTGTCGGCGCGGGCGGCCGAGAGCCTCGCTTTGGTGAGTGGCCTTGATCCTCGCGAGACACTCTATCGTGCGATTAAGAGAGCCAAGAACGAGCCGGAAGCTCTGCAAATGATGAATGTCGCCGTCTTTGTTGACGGTCTTGAGAACGGCAAATGGAGTGTCGATCCCACGAAAATTCAATTCGGTTTTACGCCCGCGAAGAATAGTGAGCTGGGCGGACGGATGGATTACTTAAAACAGTAGTCCGATTTACGGCCACTTCGGAGGGCGTTTTTCGAGGAATGATCGAACGCCCTCGCTTGCAGCCTCGGTCGTACACAGGGTCGCACTAATCGCTGCGCCGGCGGCAAGTTGTGTTAGCAAGTGCTCACCGACGCCTTCGTTCAGCACTCGTTTGGTCGCTTGGATGGCTTCCGCCGACCCTTCGGCACACTTGCGGATACGGTCGGCCGCAGCGACCCAAAGCAGGTCGGGGGCGGTTGGTTTGGAGCAACCGCCCAAGCGATACAGCTGATCCGCATCGAGCTCATCGCCCGCGATCAGCATTCTAGCGGCGATGGCGCCACCGAGCCGAAAGTTGACGAGTGCCGCCGTTGCACCGTCAACGAGACCGCGACGAACAGCCTCGATCGAGAACCGAGCGTTGGTCGAGGCTACGACAAGGTCGCATGCCATCACCAGCCCGAAGCCGGCGCCGATTGCTGAGCCATCGACCGCAGCCACGATGGGTTTCGGGAATCGCAGCATCGTTTCAAAGAGCTCGGTCAACCGATTCCAATGCTCAAACCACTGCTGCATCGCGTCGGCCGCACTCATTTCAGCGATTTCGGCAAACGTCTCAAGATCCACGCCACTGCAGAAGTGTTCGCCGGCGCCAGTCAATACGACTCCTCGCACACGTTTTTCCTGGTGAATATCGGAAAAGGCAAGGATCAGATCCTCGATTAGTAGAGGGCTGAGCGAATTTCGCTTTTGAGGGCGATCCATCAGGATCGTGGCGACACAGTCGTGAACTTTGACGTCAACGTGCTGCATGGAATTGGCTCCGCCGTGTTGAGAGGATGATGCAAGACATTCATCCTACGAGACAACCCCATTGAAGTGTTGGGCAGCAGCTGAAATTGAGCGGCAACAATAAAAAAGGCCCCGAAGAAGCGAACTTCTTCGAGGCCAGTATCTCACGCCACAACGGACGCTTGAAGGGTATTGTTGCCAGATCACCGAGGTGACCTGTCAGCTACGTGGAACTAGTTGCCACAGTTTGTGCAACCAGCACCAGTTTGCATCACTGGAGCCGATTCCATCATCATTGGTGCACTGTAGCTAGGAGCACTGTAAGCAGCTGGTGCACTGTAAACCGGAACGGTAACAGTGGTTGGGACTTGCTTGCAGACCTGAACTTGTACAGCACGCATCGTTTGAACTGGCACGCAAACCGTGAAGGTTTCTGGCACTTGCTCAGTGATGTTCTCATAAACAGTCACGTTGTAAGTACGAGTGCGAGTTTGAGCAACATTGACGGTGTAAGCAACTTGACGGCTACGTTGCTGAGTTTCCATACGAGTTGCTTGAACTGTACGAGTACGAGTCTCAGTGGTGTAGGTCGTTTGCGGAACCATACGAGTACGAGTTTCAGTCGTCATGCGAGTGACTGGAACCGTACGAGTTCGCTCTTCGGTGCGGCACTTGGTGACTTGGTAGTCACGGGTACGCTCTTCAGTGCGAGTGCGTTGAACCGAAACCGTACGAGTACGGGTCTCGGTGTTCATGACAGTGTAAGGAACCGTACGAGTACGTGTTTCCATACGAGTCAAGTGAACTGGGACGCTACGAGTACGAGTCTCTGTCGTCATGGTGGTAACCGGTACTTCGCGAGTACGGTCTTCCATACGAGTCTTGGTCACAGGAACTTCGCGAGTCTTGGTCTCGGTGCGGTACTTCGTGACTTGGTAGTCACGAGTACGCTCTTCGGTACGGCACTTGTTCACGGTAACCGTACGGCTACGTTGCTCAGTGTTGTACTTGGTGACGCTGACCATACGAGTACGAGTCTCGGTGCGGCAACGTTGAACAGACACTTGACGAACTTGAGTTTCGCTCGTGTAGTTCGTGACCGTGTAGGTGTACGGTTCTTGAGTCGTTTGTTGCTGGTACGACGTGGTTGGAACTTCTTCCGTCACGAGGTTTGGAACGTAGACTTGCTTGTAGGTGTAAGTTGGGCCACAGCTAGCACCTGATGCCATCGCACCAGTATCGCCGCAACCGCTTCCACAACCACCGCAGGATGAAGCACATCCGCCGCAGCTTCCGCATCCGCCACAGCTTGGAGCTGGAGCAGCACATCCGCAGCCTGAGCCACCGACAACGCCGCTACCCATCGATCCGCTGCCAGCCGATCCAGCAACTTCAACCATTTGGCACTGATAGCTGCCGAGGTCCTTGGTGACAGTCGTCATCGAGGTAACTGGAACGCACTTGGTAACGTTGCGATAAGCAGTACGAGTTTCTTGAACAGGAACTTGTACGGTGTAGCTCTGGTCAACCATTTCGGTGTACGGAACCTGTACCGAGTAGCTTTGCTCTACTTGCTCGGTGTAAGGAACGGTAACCGTGTAAGGAACTTCTTGAGTTTCCGTGTAAGGAACGCTGACCGAGTAAGTCTGGGTCATGGTTTCTTGGTAAGGAACTTGCTCAGTGTAGGTCTGAGTCACTGTTTCTGTGTAAGGAACGGCAACTTGGTAAGTCTGTGTCTTCATTTCAGTCTTAGGCACAGTAACCGTGTACGACTCTTCACGAGTTTCGGTGTAAGGCACCGAGACTTGATAGGATTCTTCACGAGTCATTTGAACTGGCACTTGAACCGTGTACGACTGTTCGACTTGCTCGGTGTAAGGAACCGTGACGGTGTACGACTGAGTCATGGTTTCTGAGTAAGGAACCTGAACCGTGTACGTCTGGGTTTGTTGCTCAGTCACTGGGACTTGCACCGTGTAAGCTTGCTCAACCTGAGTCGTTACCGGCACCTGAACGGTGTAAGGAACTTCTTGGGTGTACGGCACACAAACTTGGACGCTGTACGTTTCGTCGCGGTACTGTGTTTGTGGAACGTTGACGGTGTAGGTCTGTTGACGGGTTTGAACCTTAGCAACACGACGAGTCACGTTTCGCATACGGGTTTGGGTCTGACGCTGATAAGTCGTCGCCGGAACCATACGAGTTTCAGTTGTCATTTGCGGACGCATGACAGTCTGAGTTTGATACGACACGGTTGGCCCGCAGGCTCCTGCGCCCGACATTACGGAACCAGCACTGGCCATGCCACCGCCGTACATTCCGCCACCTTCGGAGGCACAGCCGGATCCGCTCGCGCAGCCGCCGCATTCTCCACATCCAGCTTGTACGTTAGCGGCGAACACGAACGTCGCGCACACTCCAAGCAGATACTTTAACATTTGTGCTTTCATCACTAGAAACCCTTCGAAACGTCTCACAGCCCGTGAGGCAGAAATAGAAAATGTGTCAGCCTCAACGGCTGCATCGAACCCAGAACTGATTGTCTGGGAATCGTGAATGTAGACACTTGAGCAGTCATGTCAACAATTCCGGCTGCGCAATCAGGGAAAAATAGGCGATTCTTGACGGCTGTGGTTCCGATCGGTATTGACACAGGGGAGGTTTCAACAAGATCCAGAGTTCATCGGGCGTTTCGCTTCCTCAAAGACGAATGCGAAAAGTAATCCCGACAGACCGCCGTATTTATTCCACGGCTGGCTTTGGAGTCATGAAAGTTGCTGATTTGTGGTGAGAAACCCAGCTCAGGCTCATGGGTTGCCCGTGCAAAGTGGATTCAGTGGGCATGGAATTTCAATGGATTTGGGTGCAGATAGCTAGTTTTGTGCAGGTGAATGGCAAGTTATTCCCCACGTTTAGCGAGTTGTTGGAACCCTAGATGCGGTTCCTTGAGGGAGGCCTCGCGTAGTCATATGGGCGACAATTGATTTCCGTGTGAATCTAAGAGTGTCGATCGTTCGATACAAAGTTTATGGCAGTCTTCGTGTTTTCCGACGAAATTGCCTTGTGACAGAATCCTTTTCGTTTCCTATCATTGAGGAAGTGGGAATGGTGCGATCGTCACTGAACCTTGGTTGATAGGTGGCGTTTCGTCGTCCCAGTGTGTCGATACGCGTTCACAAATTTGTCTCGTGGTGGGAGAATGCTGGTGGATCCGTCACCGCAGAAAGCGATTGGCGTAGCGAACGTGCAGCATCGTATTGTTTGCGTCGGTACTCCTGACGCGATGTTGACACAAGCTGACGCTAGCGAACTTTTGGTCGTCCAATCGGCTGAGGAGGCTATTGGTCTACTGCGAGACACGGGGACGATCGCTGGGGTTAGCGATGACGACACCAAAGAGATCACAGTGGACGGGATCTGGGTGAGTCGAGATTTCCTGCCCCAGATCAGTGAATTGCACGGGATTTTGCAAAGCGGAGCGATGCTCCGAGACATGCCCGAAGGCGTCGCTCTGCTGGATGAGCACGTTTGCGTCCTTTGGGCGAACCGGCGATTACTCCAGTGGGCTGGACGCGGCGAAGAGCTAGCGGTGGGGATGAGTTTTTACGATCTGCTGTCCAACCCCGAAATTATGGGTCCAGATTACTGCCCTTTTCACACGGCATTGGCCACCGGCGATGAGAGCAACAGTACGCTTCACAGCGCTGACAACCGGTACTTCCAAGTTCACGCCGCTCCCATCATCTACCCCGACGAAACTCGCCATTTGATCGTCACCGTCAGCGACATCACCGCTGAGATTCTCCAGCAACAGAAGCTTGCCGCGATTCACCAGGCTGGCCGAGAGTTAGCGGATCTTCGCCCGACTGAAATCTTCATGATGGAAGTCGATGAGCGAATCGAACTGCTCAAAGAGAACATACGGCACTACTTGAGCGATCTGCTCAATTTCGAAGTGATCGAAATTCGATTGCTCGAACACGCCACGGGTAACTTGGTTCCCTTGTTAAGCGTCGGTATCGACCAGGAAGCCGCAGACCGCCAATTGTTTGCACACCCGCAAGGCAACGGCATCACAGGCTACGTTGCCGCAAGTGGCATGAGCTACGTTTGTCAGGACGTAATCAACGATCCGCTGTTCATTCCCGGTGTCGTGAACGCTCGCAGTTCGCTCACGGTACCGTTGATTCTCCATGATCAAGTCTTGGGGACAATCAACGTCGAAAGCCCTGAGCCTTCTGCGTTCAGCGATAGCGACCTCCAGTTCCTCGAGATCTTTGCACGTGATGTCGCGTTTGCACTGAACACGCTCGAATTGCTCGTCGCCCAAAAAGCCAACACCGCGCTCCAGAGCTGTGATGCAATCCACAGTGCGGTCGCGATGCCCGTGGACGAGATTCTCAACGATGCCGTAAGTGTTATGGAAGGCTATATCGGTCACAGCCCTGAGGTGATGGATCGGTTACGGCGAATCTTGCAGAACACGCGGCACATCAAGCAAACGATCCAGCAAATCGGCCAACGGATGACGCCACTTGAGGCGGTTCCCGTCGGAGTCCAGTCACCGCATCACGCGCGGCTTCGCGGTAAACGTATTCTTGTCGTTGATGCCGATAACCAAGTCCGAGAAGATGCCCACCAGTTGCTTGAGCGATACAACTGTATTGTCGAAACGGCACATAAAGGCGAGGAAGCGGTGCTGATGGTTCGCGGCAGTGGTGGCGCTCACAGCTATGACGTGATCATCAGCGATATTCGACTTCCTGATTACAGTGGTTACCAGTTGATGTTGCGGCTCGGTGACATGATGGACCGGGTGCCGATGGTGCTTATGAAAGGGTTCGGTTACGACCCAGGCCATTCCATCATGAAAGCTCGTCAAAACGGGTTGCCTGCGAAGGCGCTTCTCGCAAAGCCGTTCCGTTTGGACCAGATGATCGATGCCATCACGACGATTCTCGATATGAATGATCAAAGCCCTCCAATGCCGATTGTTCCTGGCTCCAAGCCTATTGTTCCTACCTCAAAAACTGAAGCCGCTAGTAAATAACAAGCTGGTAAACATTGGCACGGGCGGGGACATCTTCCTCCTCTTCTCTCGCGTGACCTAACGGAATCATTTCACGCTATCTTGTTTTCAAGCACTCGGACCGCCACATTTGTAGGCAATCCGCATCTGTGGTGCTTTTTGCTCCTTTCCCACCAACATGGCTTCTCCCATGACCACGCCTTCCAGCGCTGAAACTTCCATAATCGATACGCGTCCCTGGTGGAAACAGCTCAACAGCTATCACTGGTTCGTTTTTTCGATGGCGGCGCTGGCATGGTTGTTCGACTGTCTCGATCAACAGATTTTCATTCTGTTTCGCGATACAGCCCTCACGAATCTGCTGGAAGAAGGCAAAGACGTCAAAACGTATGGTGGCTACGCGACATCTATCTTTGTTGCTGGATGGGCAACGGGCGGATTGATCTTCGGCTCCGTTGGTGACCGAATCGGACGAGCGAAGACACTGACGATCACCGTGCTGTTGTACTCGGTGTTTACCGGACTGTCGGCACTCTCGACGTCTTGGCTCGACTTCGCGATCTACCGCTTCGTCACTGGACTCGGCGTCGGCGGTGTTTTTGGTTTAGCGGTAGCGCTGATTGCTGACACGTTGCCTGACACGGCTCGCCCATGGGCTCTCGGCGTTCTGCAAGCCTTGTCTGCGGTTGGAAATGTGACGGCAGGTTTGATCAGCATGGGAATGGGGACACTGATCTCGAGCGGCCAAATCACTGGCGATCAAGCTTGGAAAATCGCTTTCTTGGCGGGATCCATTCCAGCTTTCTTGTGTGTGTTCATCCAGTTGCGACTCAAGGAACCGGAGAAATGGGTTAAGGCTCGTGAGGCAGGTCGGCTGTCCGGTGCAAAATTTGGTTCCTACGCCTCGCTTCTTGGTGCTGGAAGATGGCGCAAGCCGGCACTGTTGGGGATGATGCTGTGCATCGCCGGTGTCATTGGCTTGTGGGGCATCGGTTTCTTTGCACCAGAATTAGTGGGCGACGTCATCAAGACATCGCTTAAAGCGAAAGGGCTGAGCGATGTAGAAATCTCAAGCCAAGCCACCTATTACAAGGGACTTAACAGCATCATCCAAAACGTGGGAGCGTTCTTTGGCATGCTGGCATTTGCATGGTTGGCTCAGCGTACCGGACGCAGATTCGCTTTCGTGGTGGCGTTCATTGGCGCGTTCGTCGCAACGAACCTTTACTTCCGAATGTTCCAAGGCGTGGACCAGCTGTGGATGAGTGGCCTGATGGGCTTCTTCCAGTTGGCGCTCTTTGCTGGATTTGCAATGTATCTGCCCGAGTTGTTTCCAACTCGATTGCGGAGCACCGGTACAAGCTTCTGTTACAACGTTGGCCGATTCTTGGCGGCGACGGGACCGTTCACGTTGGGGTTGCTCCAACAGAAGCTCGGCGAATCGGCGATTGCCAAGCTGCCGGAAACTGCTGATGCAGCAGCAAAGGCGGCGGCTCGGCTATCCGCGTTTCGAGATGCGACGAGCTGGGTCAGTCTCGTCTTCATCGGCGGATTGGTCATCGTGTTCTTCTTGCCCGAGACGAAGGGCAAGCCGATGCCGGAAGATGACTAACCCGGGAATCTTCACTCAGCTCGACGGGCTGATTGCTGATCTTCCATTTGCTGGATGTATTGACGAAGCCGTTCGAGCTCGTCTTGGGTGCCTTTAAGCTTCAGCATGTTTTCGACGCGTTTGACGAGCTCGATCTTGTTGACCGGTTTGCTGAGAAAGTCATCCGTGCCGGACTGAACCGCTCGTTCGTGATCGCCCAACTCGTTAAGAGCGGTGACCATCAACACCATCACTCGCCGGGTCTCCGGATCGTCCTTGATCTTCTTGCACACTTCAAAGCCGCTGAGCTTTGGCATCATCACGTCCAGGAGCACCAGATCCGGTTTGAACGCATAGATCTTGTCCAGCGTGTCCTTGCCGTCGACCGCGGTTTCTAACTCGCAATCAATGTTCACCAGATAGGCTTCGATCAACTCGCGATTGGCGGCGTTGTCATCGGCGATCAAGATGCGGTGCATGGTCATAGAACCAGAACGGAGAAAAAGGTGTGGGACGATTAACGCGCAAAGATGTTGGCGTCGAAACGTTTATCGACGCCTTGGCAATAATGCTGTCGAAACTAGCAGGTGCCTGCCGTCGCTAAGCGACCCGCTGGCACCGGAAAGCTATCGCAAAGCTCGCGGATTTGGCCGCGAATGTTGGCGTGAACTGTCTCGTCATCAGCATGCGTGAGCGCTTCGTGGATCCAGCCACCAACGCGACGCATCTCTTCGATGCCCATGCCTCGGGTCGTGAGTGCTGGCGTACCAATTCGAATGCCGGAGGGGTCGACTGGCTTGCGAGTGTCAAATGGGATCATGTTCATGTTCACCGTGATTCCACAAGCATCAAGCACGGCTTCGGCTTTCTTACCGCCCAATCCAATCGCGTTGACGTCGACAAGCATCAGGTGGTTGTCGGTGCCACCGCTGACCAGGGACAGTCCCGAACTCAGCAGCGTCTCTGCAAGCATCTTGGCGTTATCCACAACAGCTCGCCCGTACGCTTTGAAGTCATCGGTGAGTGCTTCACCGAAACAAACGGCCTTGCCAGCGATCACGTGCATGAGCGGACCGCCCTGAGTTCCAGGGAACACGTTGCGATTGACAAGTTTCAGGCTCTCTTCTTTGCAAAGAATCAATCCACCGCGAGGTCCGCGGAGTGTCTTGTGAGTCGTGGTGGTGACGTAATCCGCGTACGGAATCGGGCTGTTGTGAATCCCAGCTGCAACAAGGCCGGCGTAGTGAGCCATGTCCACCATCAAAAGCGCCCCAACTTCCTTCGCGATCTCGGCGAAGCGATCGTGAGGAATCTCGCGAGGATAGGCACTCGCTCCAGCCACGATCATCTTGGGTTTGTGTTCGCGAGCGAGCTTGGCGATCTGGTCAAAATCCAGACGGTGGTGCTTGGCATCGACGCCGTAGCTGATGAAGTTGTAGAGCCGGCCGCTGATGTTCAACTTCATACCGTGCGTCAGGTGTCCACCTTGAGCCAAATCAAGACCGAGCACCGTGTCACCGACTTCGAGAGCCGAAAGATAGACGGCAGTGTTGGCTTGGGAGCCACTGTGCGGCTGGACGTTCGCAGCCTCGGCACCGAATAATTCCTTCGCCCGTTCAATGGCCAACGATTCAACGACATCGACATGCTCGCAACCGCCGTAGTATCGCTTGCCAGGGTAGCCCTCGGCGTACTTGTTCGTCAGCACGCTTCCAGCAGCCTGCATCACAGCTAGGCTCGTGTAGTTCTCACTCGCGATCATCTCTAGGCCATCTTGTTGGCGTGTGGCTTCGGCAGATATCGCGTCCCAAACTTGCGGGTCTTGCTGTTGCAGCGGGTTCATGTGGAAAAAAGTGGGCTATTAGGAGTTTGTTGGAAGACGAAAAAGACGGAAATCGATTGGGAATCAGGGTTCTCGAACGATGCATCAAATCGAAATGCTCGATCCCACGGGTCAGCTAATTGTCGATCCGTTGGCCAAAAGCGTCAATGTCGTGCATTTCGATTACAAAGTACTGGTTCGAGCCGCTGAGCCGCTGGGAGTGTGCTGGGCGGACGCCATTAAGGGAAACCGCTGAACTTTGCCTAGGATTGTTTGGATTTCGAGAGTTTTATCGTATAAAACGGTAAAGAGGGTCGCACTTGTGCCATGTCAAGTACGTAAAGCTATTTCGACCGTATGGCGTGAGACTAAGCTCGACTGTGGCGATTAGGCTGTCTGGACGGGGCGGTTGTCTGGATAAAATGTTTGCCGATACGGGATAGTTTCAAGGATCCGTATGGGATGAGATATCTCCCAGATTCGTCTAAACCCACGTCGTTTGCGCCGCTGCGTAACCTAACCTTACCTGGTCAACTCGCCAAGTTTTCCAAACCTGCCTCGAAACATACCTAAACCTTTCGAACTCAAAAGTGCTCGGAATGAAATACATGTCACGATTGTTTGCACCAGCCTTCACTTTGGCTCTGGTCCTGTGTGTTGGCGTTTCGCAGGCCCAGGCGGCTGACCTGCCCCTCTTCGATAAAGTTTCCGAAGGCTATACGCAAGTCTCGGTCAACGACCAAGGCGATAGCAAGGGTTTGTTCAGTGTCTGGAAACGAGACAAAGACAGCCAACTCATCGGCGAGCTGCCTAAGAATTTTGCCGGTAAACGCTATTTCGTCGCGCTCACCGTCAGCAGTGGTGACCTCTACGCTGGGCTTCAAGCCGGAGAATGGGTCGTCGAATGGCGTCGCTATGACAACCGGCTCGCTCTGATCGCACCGAACCTTGAAACTCGTGCCACGGGTGACGCTGAATCCAAGGCGTCCGTGAAGCGACTCTTCACGGACCGTGTGCTGTTGGATGTGCCAATTCTGGCAATGGGACCAACCGGCGGACCCGTTGTTGACCTAGACGATTTGCTCGTCGGCCATGCGACTGATTTCTTTGGGTCGTCCGTGCGAGTTTCAAACTCGCGATTGTTCTCGATCCAATCCGCAAAAGTCTTCCCAGAGAACGTCGAAATTGCATTCGAAATCGTCGCACTTCGTGGCAAGCTGCAAACGATTCACTATTCGTTCAGCGAAGTGAAGCCGACAACCGCTGGTTTCAAGCCTCGTGCCGCGGACGAACGAATCGGGTACTTCACAACATCGTTCTCGGATTTGAGTAAGTACGAAGACGATGACACACGTGTGCGATACATCAACCGTTGGCATCTAGAAAAGCGTGATCCCAATTTGAAACTGAGCCCACCCAAGGAGCCGATTCGTTTCTATGTCGAGCACACCACGCCAGTCCGTTACCGACGCTGGATCAAAGCTGGGGTCGACTACTGGAACAAGGCGTACGAAAAAATTGGCATCATCGATGCGATTGTGATCGAGTATCAAGACGCACAGAGTGGTGCGCACATGGAAAAAGATCCTGAGGATGTTCGGTATAACTTTGTTCGTTGGCTCAACAATGACATTGGTACCGCGATCGGACCAAGCCGCGTTCATCCCGAGACCGGACAAATCCTCGACGCGGACATCATTCTTACTGATGGATGGATCCGACACTTCAACTTCAATTACCACGACCTGATGCCTCAATTGGCAATGGAAGGTTTCAGCCCCGAGACGTTGGCTTGGCTTGGTAGCCACCCGAGCTGGGATCCACGTGTTCGGATGGCACCACCCGCCGAAGCAAACTCGCGCCGAAATCGTACTGCGATCCAATCGCAAAAGCCGATGGCCGGCTACTCGATGGCTGGTGCCGATTCAGCACTCATCGGCGATGACGAGTTCGACGGACTTTACGGGCAAGTCAGCCAAAAGAATGGTCTCTGCATGGCGGCAAGTGGTCGGAACATGGATCTAGCACTTGCTCGCATGAACTGGGCGCTCACTTTGTTGGCCGAAGACGAAGTCGAGATGGAGAAGAAGAAAGCAGGAGAGAAGAAGAAAAAGTTGGAGGAAGAAGCCAAACAGGCAGATTCAGCTGACGACAAAAAGGATGATTCAGCCAAGGAAGACGAGAAAAAAGAAGAGTCCAAGGAAGACGCGGACAAGAAGGACGAAGAGAAAAAGAATGAGGATGACGATTCGTCTAAGCCCAAAGACAAAACCGATCTCGTCGACGGAATGCCGGAGTGGTTCGTTGGACCGCTGCTTGCTGATTTGGTTGCACACGAAGTCGGACACACACTCGGCCTGCGACACAACTTCAAAGCCTCTGGGTTGTACTCGTTCGCTGAGATCAACAGTGACAAGGTCAAGGGAGTTAAGCCCTTCACAGCCTCGGTGATGGACTACTCACCGATCAACTACCGCTTCGAAGCTGGTGATGTCCAAGGTGACTATGCCATGATCGATATCGGTCCGTATGACTTCTGGGCGATCGAGTATGGCTACACATTCGATGACAAAAAGTTGCCTGAGATTCTCAAGCGATGTAACGAACCAGAACTCCAGTTCGCGACGGACGAAGATACTAGCGGACCAGACCCGTTGGCTCGTCGTTATGACTTCACATCCGACCCGCTCGATTACGCCACTGAGCAAATGAAACTAGTCGAGGTGTACCGCAATCGAATTCTGGAGAAGTTTGTCAAAGACGGTGACAGTTGGGCCAAGGCCCGACGCGGCTACGAACTGACGCTCGGCTTACAAACTCGCAGCGTTAGCATGATGGCTAATTGGATCGGCGGTGCGTTCGTCAATCGCGACAAGAAGGGCGACCCGGGCGACCGTGCTCCAGTCGAAGTTGTGCCTGCGAAACAGCAACGAGACGCACTCGAATTTGTGATCAAGACCACGTTCCTCGACGAGGCATATGGTTTGACTCCGAAATTGCTCGAACGCATGAGTGTTGACAAGTGGCTCGATGGTGACGGCCAAGCCGCAATGTCAAGCGAAGCAACTTGGCCGATTCATGATCGTGTGCTTGGCGTTCAAGCATCCGCGCTGACTCAATTGATGAATCCAACGACACTTCGTCGAGTTTACGACAACGAATTGCGTCTTCCCGAAGACCAAGATGCTTTGACCCTGCCTGAATTGCTCGAAACGATCAACAAGGCTGCATGGGCAGAGCTCGAGATGGAATGTCCCGAGGGGCGGAACGATCGCAAGCCGATGGTTAGCTCGTTGCGACGCAACTTGCAACGCGAGCACCTTCAACGGTTGATCGACTTGGTCCTCGAGCAATCCGATGACACGGCTGCCTACAAGCCAATCAGTAATTTGGCTAGCCAGCAACTGCGATCACTTGTGTCGCGGATCGAAAAGACGCTCACTCGTTGTGGCGACAAGATGGACGCCTACACGTCCGCTCACCTCACCGAAAGCAAGGAACGCATCGAACGAGCGCTCAACGCGAGCTACACCTACAACGCTGGCGGACAACAAGTCCCGATGATGATGATGATGTTCGGCGAGCAACCCCAAGCTCCTGTTCAGCAGTAACTCGTTCTAGGATTCAAGTAATTCGAATCGGACTTCGGCATTTTCCGCTAAGTCCGGTTCGAATTGTGAGAAAGTTCTCCCTTGGATTTGAGTTTGCAAGTTCCGGCACCAACCGGAGCTTTTCTTGTCCCGGACCACCACGTTTTCAGAATGGAATCCATCTAGCCAGCGAAGATGACGGCATAGAGGTCGGGGCCGAGAGCGGCGATGCCAATTCCTGTGGCGGTGAGTGCCGCGATAAGAACGGCGCCGGCCGAAACATCAAGGGCGCGGCCAATAAGTGGATGCTGGTCAGGATGAATCGCTTTGACGAGCAACTCGACTGCGGAGTTGAGCATCTCGGCGACTAGGACGATTCCAATCGCAAGGATGATCGCTGCCCACTGCCACGGTTTCGCATGGAGCCATACGGCAAGACTGATGACGATCACGCCACACGGTACGTGGATCCAAAAGCTGACTTGATCGACAAACGCATAGCCGATGCCGTTCGCCGCAACCCGAAACTTTTGAACCCAGTTTCTCATTCTAGGCCTTCAATGCCGGGTGGCGGAATCAGCTGGCCGCCAAGTCTGCCTAACTTCTTCGATGGAAGAAATCTCGGTTCAATCAGGAACCCAAATCCGACGTTATCGCGGCCAGTGTCGACGTTCGCTCCAAGCCGAACCAAGAACGATTCGCCGATTCGAGTCAGACCGAATGATTGGCCGACGTTTCCGGTAACACCAAAGTCATACGTCGAGCCGGCGGAAAGAATCCACTTCTCGTTGAGTCGATAGTCCAGCGAGCTTCGCAAGACCGTGCTACTGATTGGGCCTTCGAGCGACAGCAGTCCAACATAGACATCGCCAAGACCTGGACGACTCGTGCGGACCCCCGCACTTAGAGATCGCAGCCCGTCGCTGAAGAAATCGAAATAACCGTCGCTGAGCAGGGCCACGCGATCACCCAGGTTGTAGGTCATGTCGTAGGTTGCGGGGCCGAGTGTTTCGCCGAAATTGTCGCGATCGCCTTTGGGGAACAACATCAAATCGGCATCGAGTCGCAATAGATCGACGATTCGTTCGCTTCCGGGTAATCCGCGTTTTGTCTGGAACCGTTGGTGAATACCGACACGGGCTTGTTGCAGATCATCCGCGATCGTTTCACCTGGGCTTGTGACGTAGCTTTGCAGTCCGTGTCGAAGTGCGTAGGTGCGTGGGTCGAATTGCAGTGGCAACGAGCCACCGAAGTTGTCGGTGATAAAGCGACGGCGAAATTGTTCTTGAGCGTTATCGTCGAGCGGGTCGTATAGCGGTAGTTCGTCGAAATTCGTATCGCTATCTGCATAAAAGTATTCACCCGTGAACTCAATCTTGTGAGCCAAGCCACGAACATTGAGCAGACTGCTTTGAATCGACGGGTCCACTCGCCACATCGGTAAGCTGGCTCGGATACCCGCTTGTCCAGTTAACCGCGTCAGTGAGTTGCCGTCACTCGCTTGGCCATAATGCGCCGCCTCACCGGAAACGAACGGAACCATTTTTACGGCGCCAAGCTGAACCGGCATTGCAAGTTCTTGACGCGTGGCGGCCACAATTCCTTCGCGAGCTTGTTCCCCCGGCAACGTCCGGAAATTCGCAGCTTCGATCGGGTTGGTGGGCGCATCGGCAACGTTCAGCTTCGAGTAACCCACATGATTGTGAGCCGAATACGTCAAACGATCACCCAAGAGAGAGCCGCCCAACAGGTAGTGATCAAAGCGAGGCAGCTCTTCTGTTTCTTGAAAAAACTCGTTGACTTGCACATTCGCTGACAACGAGAACTGGTTATTGAAGTAGTACTTATTCAGTGCCACGCCAGTCCGCTGGTCAGTGTCTTGGTCCCATTCATTCTCCAAATACTGTTCAAGGAAGTTGCGATCACTGAGGTATCCAATTTCGGCAACAAACTCAAAGTCATTGGGAAGGTATTGGCGATGACGCAGCAGCGCTCGTCCGCGAACAGACTGCTCGGGCACAAGATTTCGTCGGCCTTGCCCCAGGTTGTCCGTGCCGCGATCGTCAATCACCCAAGCGTCAAGATTGCCTCGTGCTGGTCCTGGTACGCCAAACAGTCCTGGAAGGTTGTAGTTGAGATTCGTGCCCAGCGCCGGGCCTCGTTTGCTGAGGTAATCCGTCGACAGCGTCCAATCGATTCCTGGCGGTACATTTTGCAGACCGAGTAATTGGAGCAAATCAAAGTCCAGCATCAGTTGTTGGCCAAATATGCTGTCACTTTTAAATTTCACGCCCTTCACATAGAACGAGGGAGCACTCAGTGATGTTGCAAACGTCGGCCAATACAACAGCGGAACGCCGCCGAAGTAGACAAAATTGTTCGTGCTGGAGACATAGGGCTGGCGATCCACTACGGTGCCGCCGGTGAGCGGATCAGTCAAGAATCGCTCACGATCGTTCAGTTGCAAGCGTTCACTTTGCAGCCAATATCTCGGCACGCCCATGCGGCTGCTCGTGACGGCGGCGTCAAACGCGATGAAGTTGCCGCGTGAGACTTGTTGAAGTACGTCCGCTTTGAGGCGTGCGATGCCTTGATAGTTTGGAATGGACGTGATCGCTTCGGCTTCGAGTACCATGCCGACGTCTTTACCGACGTTGTAGTACATCGCGTTCGCGTAGATGACCCGATCGCCTTGGCGAAAAACGATGTCGCCTTCGAGATAGAATTCACCATCCGCTTGAGTTAAATCAGCTTCGCCACTGAACAGCTGTGAAATCAACGGTACCCAACCGACAATCCGATCGGCTGAGATCGACACAGTTCCCAATTGCAGCATTTCGCCAGAGCCCATTTCGGCCGATACGTCGCGCACAAGAATCGTCACACCGCCTCGAGCGATGATCACGGTTTCGTTCGCCTCCGGTCGATTGATTGTCTCCAGCGCGGGCGGCATCGCCGTTCCACGAGCGAGTAATTCAACGGAGCGAGCGCCGCCGTTTACATAGAACTGTTGGCCGCCGGTCGTCGAACCATCCGGTAGCACCACTGGTGGCTCAGGAAACCCAGGCTGCATCACTTCGACTCGAGAATCGATCGAGGGAGCCGGATAGCTCGGACCGAAGGGTTCTTGATAAGTGAGCTGTGGCGGGTCGAGTTGCTGGTCGTACACCGACATCGGTTCCGGTGTCGGGATTGGAACCGGTGTTTGGTATTGAATTTGTGCGACCGCATTCGAAGCAGCTTCTTCGAAACCAGGGATCCAACGAAGCAGCGGCGTCGGTTCGCTCGGCGCTCCACGATATCGAGGCGCGTTGACCAGCGGTCCGTCCACGGTGAGGACCGTTGCCGTGAATGGTTGCTGAGTTTGGTTCGCGTTGGATGTAGGTGTCACCCCTTCCGCAGCAATCCGAGTGCGGATTTTTCCGGGCGGTCCGTCGACTAGGAGCAGAGCTTGGTCAGCGGTGAGTTGTTGCTCGCCGTAAAGCATGATGACGTTGCCAACCAGCAAATACGCATCGGTTTCGCCGACTTGCCAGTGATGCACGGTTTCGCCGCTGGCTCGCAAGACTTTATTGGACTGGGGTTCTGGATCGGCGGTCCAACCGGTCACGCAATAGAACGCAAACAGGACGATCGCTAGGCTCCATCGCAGCGCAGCAGCCAACGACCGATCTCGCATCATGCGCCATCGGTTCTTTGGTGGCGGTCCGGTGGTGGCTTCCTTGCCGACCAAGTGCGTCCTATCCCTCCGAGTGAGAAAAATGTCATTCAACAATCGTTGGCGAGTATACGAACGCTTTTTCAGCGATCACAAGCCAGAATCGTTCGAAAGTCACTCGTCGTGAAACTAGTCACACGCTGAAAAACACGGACGCGATGCGTGAAACGCAAAACCAATCTTTTCGTGGGGAAAAATCAATGCCCAAGAAATGCGATCATTGTGCAGTTTCATGCTCGATTGACTCAACGGACTCAGCCTCAGCACCGGCTCGAAAAACCTCATCCAACCGTCGACGAATCAAGTCAGCCCAGATCGCATACCCCGCTTCATTCAGGTGCAACCGGTCTTCGACAAACAACTCCCCCCGAGGCTGGTCGTCCTTGTCCAAGTAGTGTTCGGCCGTGGCGACGAAATACGTATTCGGCTCCGTCAACGCGATCTCCCGCAGCCGAGCATTGAGCTTGCGGATGTTTGGCCAAGCCTCGAGTCGCTTTTGCGTCGGTGTGACTTCGACAATCAAGAACGGCGATTCCGGTAGATGATCGCGCGAGACGGAGACGATCGAGCGAACCAGTTCCTCGACTTGATCGGGCGTGTGATCCTCCTTCGAGCGCGTCACATCGTTGCCGACAAACATCACAACGGCGCGGTACTGGTGTGGTTGAATAATCCGCTCAGCGAACACCGCCAAATCGCTGTATTTCGCCCCGCCATAACCACGACGAATGATGCGATACGGCGCCAAGTCGACCGCCGCGTGTTCCCATCGCCGAATACTGCTGCTTCCAATCAACAGAACGCCGTCAGCCGGATCGGCTTCGCTTGCGTCGAGCTTTTCAAGGGCCGCGATGTCCTTTTCCCACTTCTTCGTCGCCGCTTCACGATAAGTATC
Organism: Pirellulaceae bacterium; assembly: GCA_041749955.1. GTDB lineage: Bacteria > Planctomycetota > Planctomycetia > Pirellulales > Pirellulaceae > JBBSJZ01. The sequence continues at coordinate 21,619 of JBGTAI010000106.1, forward strand.
AAGAAAGCTTGTATCCGCAACTTTCCCAGTTGCTGTCTCTTGCGCCGATGCAGTGGCAACAAAAAGTATGCAGCAACTCGCCAACCAATAATTTCGCATCGCAACGCCTCGTGATGAATCCTAGAACGCTCCTTGTTGAGCCGGCCACGAGTATAGTTGGTCTTCGACACCAAATCACGCGAGTGAGCCGCCAATGATTTCAGCGCCAGCGAGCCGCATTGCTTCAATCGCGGCTGCTGTGTCACCGGCGTTCAGCTCGACGCCTCGACATCCGTCGACAATCACTCGCGTGGTATAACCTAACGACAACGCATCCAATACGGTGAACTTGACGCAGTAATCCGTCGCGACGCCGAGCACTGAGAGGCCCGTCGCACCGATTTCTTTCAAGTGATCGTGTAAGCCAGTCGCTTGGCGGTGCCCATTGTCAAAGAAACCGCTGTAGCTGTCGATCGTCAGATTGGTTCCCTTGCGAATCACTTTGTCGATCCTGGCGACATTGAGCTTGGAGGAGAACTCAGCACCGGGCGTGCCTTGGATACAGTGGTCTGGCCACGCGACTTGCGTTAATCCGTCGAGCAAGAACGAGTCACCGACATTTACCCCAGCATGCTGGCTAGCGAAACTGCCGTGATCGTGTGGATGCCAGTCTTGAGTAGCCACCACATGCTCAGCCACTTCGATTCCAAAGTTTGCAATGGGAACGACTTCATCTCCGCCAGCAACAGCGAGGGCTCCACCAGGGAGAAAGTCATTTTGCAGGTCAATCAAAAGCAGAACATTCATATCACTTATCACTTTCTATATTGGTCACCATCGCCCGTGAGATCATCTCCGCACGCAATTGCGATAAACGCTCTTCCAAACCAAATCGATAAGGCGGTGCATCCTCGAGCTTTCGGGTTGATGGACTCATTCGCAATCTCTCGACGCGCGCGAACTCGCGACTTTCGTTCAATGTCGGAAGTGGAACAACACGCTGGCCTCCACGTAGGATCGGAACCAGCAAGTCCTCCGATGCATCGTGCTCGCTCAAATCATGGGGCTCGCGATGCGCAGTCGGCGCGAAAGCCATCGGCGATTGTGGTGCCCCTGTCAGTTCGCTGTACATGATGTCGCCCACGGCATGCGAATCGCGATAGTACCGTCGTACTTGCAGCACGCCTGGCACGGAAGTCTTAACCGCAGTCTCAGAAAGCTTGATGCGAGGACTTAGCTTGCCATGGTCATCCTCGATCGCCGCCAGCTTATAAACTCCGCCAAGTGCCGGCTGGTCATACGCTGTTACTAATTTGGTTCCGATCCCCCAGACTGCGATTGGCGATCCGGCCGCTTTCATTTCGCGCATCGCGTTCTCGTCCAAGTCGTTACTCGCCACGATCTTCGCGTCCTGGAAACCCGCTTCGTCCAACAGCGTTCGTGCGTCAATGCTCAGCGACGTCAAGTCACCAGAGTCCAGTCGGATACCGACCATCTCATGACCTTTTTGGCGCAGTCGCGTGCCGACTTCGATCGCGTGACGCACGCCTTGAAGCGTGTCATACGTATCGACCAAAAAGATACAGTTGTTCGGCATCGCATCCGCGTAGGCGTTGAAACTTTCTAGCTCCGTCTCGAACGACATCACCCAACTATGAGCATGCGTCCCACGCACGGGGATTCCGTATGTTTTGCCCGCCAACACGTTGCTCGTCGCGTCACAACCGCCCAGATAAGCAGCCCGTGAGGCGGACATGGCACCATCAACACCTTGGGCTCGCCGAAGACCGAATTCCAAGACGCTATCGTTGCCCGCGATCTCGCGAATTCTTGATGCCTTGGTCGCGACCAGTGATTGAAAGTTAATCGTATTCAGCAGCGCCGTCTCGATCCATTGACATTGCCAAAGTGGCCCGCGTACTCGAAGCAGCGGCTCGTGCGGATAGACGATGGACCCTTCACGCATCGCATCCAAATCAATCGTGAGTCGCATCTTCGCAAGATCAGCCAGAAAGGCGTCGCGAAACAATGGTTGGCTATCGTTACCGATAAGCGACTTTAAATACGCGAGGTCACTTTCACTTAAAGCGAAGCCTTCTAACCACTCCAGAGCCGTTTCCAGCCCAGCCGCCACGACATGTCGACCGCCAAACGGAGGCGACCGATAAAACAAGTGAAAAACAGACTCCCGCTCATGCATGCCCCGGCACCAATACCCATACGCCATCGTGATCTGGTACAGGTCGGTGAATAGCGAGCGTTGATGCATTCTAGACTGCTTACTCTTAAAAATTTGTGTGCGGCGAATCTCTGCCTATCGCTCACCAATCGCGACGAGGTATTCTTGTCGTTTTCCGTTTTCGCGGACGGCGGTGCGGACGAGTAAGCGATTGTCGATTGCTACCGGTGACGCAAAAATCGATTCGCCGGTTCGGATTTCTTTTACTAATTCGAATCTTTCTGGGGTCGCGGCTAAGACGTACATCGTTCCGTCTTCAGCAGCCATGATGATGCGGCCGTCCGCTAGCAGTGGTGATGAACTGACTCCGCCACCGCCCAGTCGTGATCGCCACATCTCTTTGCCATCACTTGTTCTCCAACAGTACGCGACGCCTGTGTCTGCGAAACCGAAAACGTAACCGTCGATCGCTAACAATGATTGTTCGTAACACTTCGCCCGATTGTCCCACACCAGCTTGCTGCCGGCGCCGCCGGTGACGCACCACGTGCCGCTGGCCGGATTGCCGCCGCTGACGAGCACTCGGTTCCCGTCCCAAACACACGTGCCACAAATGGCTTCAGTCGTTGTGTCGACGGACCACTGCGGTTTGCCAGTGCTCGGGTCATAGCCTGTGAGTGTTTCTGCGCCGGCGAGCAGCACGCTTGGCTTGCCGTCAATCGTTGCCAGGATTGGCGTCGCAAAGTTTAAGTTACTTTTGCGTGGCGTCTTCCAAACTTGCTTTCCAGTACTCGGTTTGAGCGCGTACAGCCCACTGTCTTTGCCGTCGTATTCTGAGGCGATGATGACGAGGTTTCCAACAACAAGCGGGCTCGCGCCGTAACCAAACTGGAATCTTGCGGGAAGGAACTCGCCGACGCGTGTTTGCCAAACTTGTTGACCGCCCGGCGTGATCGCGGTGGCAACAATCGAATCGTATTGGTGGAACACGACGATGATATTCTTGCCATCAAACGCAGGCGTCGGCGATGCATAGGAATTGTGATTGTGGATTTGCTCAGGCAGTCGTCCACGATGGACGGCCCACTGATTGAGCAACTTGCCTGATTGGCGATCAAACTTGACGAGCGATTGGGTTTGCTCTGCTTCGTCGGCGGTCGTCAAAAAGATGGCGTCGCCGACAACAATAGGGCTGGAGTGACCCCGCCCGGCAATCGGCGTTTTCCAGACGATATTCTCGCCCGTGGCCAGATCCCAACTGCTCGGAACCTCAGTCGAAGTCGATGCGTGGTTGTTGCCCCCGGCACCTCGCCAGCACGTCCAGTCGTCGCCGTTGGCCGCGTGGTTTAAGCTGCTGGCGCAAACCGCGATCAGCATTGCGAATCCCGTCAGGGGGAAACCGGCTGGTCGCGAGGCGAACGAGAGCTGGAGTAACATATCTTGGCTCGTCTTGGTTACAGTTGTTGATCGACAGTCACAACAACTTAGCATGATCAACAAGGAACTTACATCGTGAGAGCGGCTATTGTTGGCGTCGGATTCATGGGCTGGATCCACTATCTTGCCTACCAGCGTTCGCAGCATGCGGAGTTGGTGGCGTTTTGCAGTCGTGACCCGAAGAAACAAGCTGGCGATTGGCGCGAGATCCAGGGTAACTTTGGGCCTCCGGGCGAGCAGATTGACGTCGCGGAATTGAGCGTATTCGAAACGCTGGACGAACTGCTTCAAGACAAAACGATCGATCTCGTTGACTTGTGCTTACCGCCCCACTTGCACGTGGACGCGATTCAAAAGTGCTTGGCGGCCGGCAAGCGTGTGCTGTGTGAAAAACCGCTGGCGTTGTCAGCTGGTGACGCACGAGGTTTGCTGCAGTCGGCATCGCCTGGGCAATTGCTCGTCGCACACGTGCTGCCGTTCATGCCTGAGTTCAAGTTGCTCGCGGATGCAGCCGCCGACAACCGCTGGGGCAGTCCGATCGCGGGTCGATTCAAACGCACGATCAGCCCGCCAGATTGGATTCCTGATTTCTATGATTCCAGCCGTGTCGGTGGACCACTCATCGATCTTCATGTCCATGACGCGCATCTCATTCGCATTTTGTTCGGAATGCCGACGGCCGCTCGAACAGTCAGTCGACGACATTTGGGCGTGCCAAGGTTTTACGAAAGTGTGTTCGAGTTCGCGGATCCTTCGATCGCGGTCAGCTCCGGCGGCGGCGTGATTGATTCGCCTGCGAGAGGTTTTACTCATGGCTATGAAGTGAGCTTTGAACGGGCGACGGTCCAGTTCGAGTTTGCTGCGTATGCCGATGGAAGTACCGCAATTATTCCGGTCACGATCATGCACAGTGACGGGACTGTCGAGCGACCAGAACTCGGCGATGGAGACCCGATCAGTGCCTTTGTCGCTGAGATCGATGCTGCGGCCGCCGTTGTGCGTGGCGAGAGCGTGTTACCGGCGCTTTCCGCGGAAGTCGCAACCGATGCTTTGGCCATTTGTGAAATGCAAGCATCTTAAGTCGTGCGGTGCGGAGTCTTTAGGATACGTCATTTTCTACCTTGGGCTTGGGGCTGATTGGCGGCATAATATTGGGAACACCGGGCGGAGTCTCTTTCGCCGGTGATGTACTCGTTGAAGGGTTTAGGGATGACCGGCATGGACGCGATGTGGCGCTCGCCACCGATGATCGGATTTGGGGCGGATCCCTTGAACCCACACCCGCCGCGCGGGATCGATGCGGTGGGTGCGACGACGCGTGAAGAACTGCGACAAGAGATCGTTCGATCGTGTCCCCAGGTGCCTGGTGTTTACGGTGTGCTCGATCGCAAGGGCGAGTTGATCTATGTCGGCAAGAGTAAGTCGCTTCGCTCGCGCATCCTCAGTTACTTCGCGGCCTCCAATGCGAATGAGAAAGGCGGTCGCATTATCGAGAACGCTCGCGCGATCCAATGGGAGACTCAGCCGAGCGAGTTCGCATCGCTCATTCGTGAACAGCAATTGATTCGGCGGCTATCACCTCGTTGGAACGTGCAAGAAGTGCCACGTCGTCAACGGCCTGTTTACTTGTGTCTAGGTCGACCGCCAGCAGAATACTTCTTCATCGCAGCCAAGCCGCCGGTCGGTTGTCGTGCTGTCGAAGGACCGTTTCTTGGTGCGGGACGAATGAATCGCGCCGTCGAGGCTCTGAACAAAACGTTCAAGCTGCGCGATTGCAGCCAAAAGCAAGTGTTCCGGTTTGCTGAACAGTTGAGTTTGTTTGACTTGGAATATCGGCCGGGCTGCTTGCGTTACGAGCTCGGGACTTGCCTTGGCCCGTGTGCCGCGGCCTGTACTCGTGAAGCATACGACAATCACGTGAATGCTGCGGAAAGTTTTCTTGACGGATTCAACGATGAACCGCTGGTGGTTGTGCGTGATCTGATGGAGCAAAGCTCGGCGAACCATCAATACGAGCTTGCCGCGCGATGCCGCGATACGCTCAAGAGTTTGGAGTACCTGCATCGCAAGTTATCGATTCTCGCAAAAGCTCGTCGAGACTACACGTTCATTTACGCGGCCGGTGGGTACGATGGCTGTCACACGTGGTACTTGATTCACTCGGGTGAAATTTCCGAGAGCATTGCCGCGCCGCGAAACCCGGCTGAGTTTGCCGCAGCCAAGCCAACGCTCGCTCGATGGAAGAGTTCTTCGAGCAATCGTCTCGATCGTGGACACGGTGCGTATCCTCACACACTCAGCGTCGTTGCATCGTGGTTTAGCAAGAATCGCGGTGAACTCAATCGCACGTTCGCGCCCGAGCAAGCGGGGAACAAGTATCACCGCAAGTCGTTGACCGCGTGAGCTGTTTCATCGATTCATTGATGCCAGCGCAGCAGGCACCAGCTCACGTCGGACAACCGACGTCGACGCTCCGCCAATACTTCTGGTTGATTGACGATCCGATCAATCTCAGGCTTCGTCGGCGTCTTTGGCGTAACGTCCAGTTTCCGGTGTATCGGGAACAGTCTCAACCAACGCCTCGCCACTTCTTCGCCTGTCCAAGCCGCCACCACGTCCGCTCGACTGCGTTAGATCATATGAAGGTGGTTATAAAGCACTGTATATGTCAGGCAGTCAATTCCAAAGATGCTTGCCAGAAACTCTAGACGTTCAAGAATCCAGCCTCTTCTGTGCTCGAAGGATTGCCCAGTGAACTGGTCTTCACCGCAAAGAAACGCACGCCGCACGCATCGTTGGACGGCATAAAAGACCAGGACTTCGCCCGAATCGGCAACTTCGTAACGAGGTTTGCGAGGTACAAATAAACTCCGCAGTACAAGCAATTTCCAATGAAGCAAACACATCATGCCAACGATTGTGATTGAAACTGGGTGGCCCCAAATACGGCAAGAAAGTCGCCTAGCGGGCAGCACTGCATTTCTTTTTGGTTCAGTTATCCAGTGTGGTGACGTGCTGCTCGGCATCGGCCAGTGGCAAACGACGGATTTGCACGACGTAGCACTTATCGCCACCAAGCAGGGCCATTTGGCCGCGACTGGGAAAACGAAGTTCTATGTCCTTCGCAATGGTCACACGCTATTTGGGTATCTAGATCTTCCGAAGCCGTAGTCAGGAAATCTGCCCAAACATCGTGGCTGGGCCTGCGCGCGTTCTTTGATTGGCTCCTCTATGTTTGCGACGTGGTGACTGGCACCGCTATGCCAAGGTTACAGTATGTTGATCGTTCAATGATTAATCCGTTTTGCTGGTGCACCTCAACTCACTTTACCGTCGGTCGGCAATTCAAATCGCTTCTGGATTCGGCCAGCTCTGATGTTAGCTGGATAAATAGTAAAAGCGTCACAACTAAAGCTGCGACGCTTGCGATGCCATGTGCGGGATGGCTCTTGGACGGGAGTATTTACTGCGACTTCACGCAAGCCTGGAACACCACCAGCCGTCTGAATGAGCGGTTATTTCACTCCTTCACCCATAGCTGGTCCTTGTTGCCGTTACCACCGTCGTTGTTTCTCCTCAACTTCAGCGCGCCTGGAAAATGGGTTAGAGCGTTTGCTCCATTGTCTGCGTGCAGGAAGTTCCATCCATTAGAGTTCTCGACCATAACCCATTTTGTTTCCGCACTTTCGCCGTTCGTGATGACCGTTGCTCCGGCGTTTGAACTCTCTGCCGTCAGATAGCCCCACTTACTATCTTCTCTGAATCCTTGAGACCCACCCTCCACTAACTTGACGTAGTAGACGCCTTCTTTCATATCGTCCTCTCGTTCAAAAACGACTACAATCCTCGCGCCCATATTGGTGAAGGAGGTTTTTTGTCCACATTCAAGCTCCTCTGCATTTGCGCTGCCCTGAAACATTGCAAACAAACTAGCGAATGCGAGGAATGCGAAAGCGTTTTTTCTGTTCATGGTATTTTCCGGCGGTTCTAACTGGTTGATTGAATTGCCGTTGTGGCTTGCTTGAGGCCGAATGAACCGATCCGGCCGCATGCCCCTGATGTACAGCCGGCCTGAAAGTCCGACAGGCTGACGGAAGAAAATTCGCGATTTCTCGGAAACGGTCTTCAGTCAACGCTCCGCAAAGTTGCTTAGTCGTGCTTTTTCGATCAGACTTGCGTCTTTAAAGTAACTCTCATCGGACGTTGAGAAATGGAAGGCGAATCAGTTACGCGCTGGATTGACCTACTGTCCGATGGAAACAAACAGGCGGCCGAACAACTCTGGGAGCACATCTCATCGCGGCTGCATGAGTTTGCACGACAGAAACTCGACCCTCGGACTCGTCGACGCTATGACGAAAGCGACGCGGCGAACAGCGCATTTCACAGTCTGTGTTGCGGTCTCGCCAATGGTCGCATCGAAGCAGAGAGCCGTGACGCGCTCTGGGGGCTGCTGGCTGTCATCACGTCTCGCAAGATCTCAGAACAACGTCGCTATTTGAGTCGGCAAAAACGCGGCGGAGGTGCCGTACGTGGAGAATCCGGTTTCGCGCAATTCGGTGATGCGGGGATCAATGCAGTGAATGGCAAGCAGTTGTCACCTGATATGCTGGCCGAAGTTTCGGAAAGTTGCAACCAACTGCTCGAAGCACTTCCGGACGAAACAATGAAGCTGATCGTGTTGCGTAAGTTTCAAAGTGCGACCAACGGAGAAGTCGCTGACGAACTGAATTGCACGCAGCGAACGATCGAACGAAAGCTAGAACGCATTCGTCGGATCTGGGTTGAAGCGGGACTTCACGACGGGAAGCAGTGAGCAGAAATAAGAGGATGTGAAAGAAGTGTTGAAATTGTTTTCGCACGAACATTCTTCTGTCCAATTCAGACCTGCTGTCGGAGATTCTTGCTGTTTGAGCATAGAGGTTTGCTACTCCTTTTTACGTGTATCCCAGGAACGACCATTCAATGAGGAATTCGGCCTATCGATCGTTAAACGACCAGCAACTCGCTGACATCGACGAGCTTTGTGACCGTTTCGATCAGGAGTTAGTCAGTGGGCTTGGTCCGAAAATAGAGAAGTTTCTGGCCGATGCTCCGATAGTGGCTCAAGATGGGCTGTTGACGGAACTGCTGGTGATGGAATTGGAGTACCGAGTGAAGCATATGGATGAACCTCAGCAGGAAGAGTACACGCAGCGGTTTCCGGAGCAGGGACATGTCATTGTGAGTGTGTTTGCGCGCGGTCACCATGCCGGTCAGGTCGCGGAGAAACCGTCGGCTTTTAGAAGTTCAGCGGATGTAAAAAACTTACAGTCCAAATCCGCTGACATTGACGACATGCAGGCCAGGAATGCTTCCGGTGAAGCCGCGTTCCGAAATTATTTGAAACCAACGACGCGCGAAGGTTGGCTGGGTCGACTGGGTCACTATGAAATCGAAACGGTTCTCGGGCACGGAGCCTTCGGAATCGTTGCCAAAGGCTTTGATGACAAGTTGCACCGAGTTGTGGCGATCAAGTTAATGAATCCCGAACTTGCTACGACCTCGCCGCCGCGAAAACGATTTCTGCGAGAAGCTCGGTCTGCGGCCGCAGTCACGCACGAGAACGTTGTGGCAGTTTACGCGGTGGAAGAAGAGCCGATTCCGTATCTGGCCATGGAATTTATCGCTGGCCAGACATTACAGCAGCGAATGGACAACAAAGGGCCGTTCGAAGTGGCAGATTTGCTGAAGGTCGGCCAACAGGTTGCCTCTGGTTTGGCCGCAGCGCATGCAGTAAAGCTGATTCACCGTGACATCAAGCCGTCGAATATCCTGTTGACTGGTGGCGTTATCGAGAAGGCAAAGATCTCCGATTTTGGTTTAGCCCGAGCAGTGGACGATGCCAGCATGACGTCCAGCGGATTGATTGCTGGCACGCCTATGTACATGGCTCCAGAGCAAGCGCGAGGTGAAACGCTCGATCATCGTGCCGACCTGTTCAGCTTAGGAACGGTGCTCTATCAAATGGCCTCCGGTCGCCCTCCATTTCGCGCAGCCAACACGGTTGCTGTACTCAAGCGAGTCTGCGAGGACACGCCGCGACCACTGGATGACGTCATTCCAGAAACACCCGACTGGCTGCAGTCGATCATCTTTCGCTTGTTGGAAAAGGATCGCGAGGACCGTTTTCAGTCGGCTCAGGAAGTTGCTGATCTGTTGGCCCGCTGTCAGCGTGAGTTGGAGCATGGCGGCAAGGTGGTCTCGGTTGCGCCCCCAGGCTCCGTCGTGGCTAATGACGCTGTTAGCAATAAGCCGACGAAGTCGACATGGCTGAAGCCGCTGTGGGTGTCAGTGCTTTGCACCTTGGCCGTCTTGATGCTCACCATCGTCGGTCCCAAGTTGGCACGCTGGTTCGACATGCCAATCCCGACGTTGCGGCAGGCGGAAAGTATCGCCGCATCCGGTTCTACCGACGAAGGTACAATAACGACGTGGCACGGTTGGCCAGCCGATGCGCCGCCGCCCGCCATTGCGCCGTTCAATGCGGAGCAAGCCCAACACCATCAGGCGGCCTGGGCCAAGTACCTTGGCGTGCCGGTCGAGTACACCAACTCCCTCGGCATGAAGTTCCGACTCATCCCGCCGGGCGAGTTTCTTATTTGGAGCACGCCTGAGGTTGCAGCGACTATCAAGGATGTCTTCCCAGGTGACAGGGTGATCCTCACACAGCCGATCTATCTGGGCGTCAATGAAGTCACGCAGGCCGAATACGAAAAAGTGATGGGTGTGAATCCTTCGCATTTCGCGCCGATCGGTACAGGCAAAGAAGCGGTCGCCGGTCTGATAACGACTGAGCACCCGGTGGAAATGGTGAGTTGGTATGACGCAGCCGAATTCTCCGCCAACTTGAGCAAACAGGAGAACTTGAAGCCGTTCTACTTCCGGGAGGGTGACACGATCGCGCCGCTGGACGGGACCGGTTACCGGCTTCCCAGCGAGGCAGAATGGGAATTCGCGTGCCGTGCCGGGACGCCGACAATGTACTGGATCGGCGACAAGGATGAAGACCTAGTGCGGGCCGGCTGGTTCATAGGGAACTCCGGGGATCGGACGCACGCGGCGGGCGAGTTGAAGGCGAATCCGTTCGGGCTGGCCGACATTCACGGGAATGTGTGGGAATGGGTGCAGGACGGTTGGGATGCGACATTTGACGGACAATTCCAAGACAAACCCGCGATCAACCCAAATGTCCCCTTTTACGCTTGCGCCCAGCGAGTGCTCCGGGGCGGCCATTGGCAAGACTCCGCGTTCAACTGCCGGTCGTCGAATCGCCTCGCCAACGTCCCGACGAACCTTAACTTCAACCTCGGCTTTCGGGTGTCGTTGGATGTAGATACCGTCAAGCAGTCACGGGAAAAGCAGCCCGCACCGCCTGCCCCTGTCGAGAAACGTTCCACGCCCAGTTGGCCCGCCGAAGCACCGGATCCGGCGATTGCGCCGTTCAACACGGAGCAAGCCCAACAACATCAGACGGCGTGGGCCCAGTACCTCGGCATGCCGGTCGAGTACACTAACTCCCTCGGGGTGAAGCTCCGTCTCATCCCGCCGGGTGAGTTCCTGATGGGCAGCACGCCGGAGGAGATTGAAACGGCACTGAAGTTGATTCGCTATCCGTCATGGCGAGAGAACATCGAGAGCGAAGGTCCACAGCACAAAGTGGTTCTTACAAAGCCGATTTACGTGGGAATGACTGAAGTCACACAGGTTCAATATGTGCATGTGATGGGGACCAACCCTTCGACCTTCTCGACCACGGGGAGCGGTAAGGACGCAGTCACCGACCTTGACACCAGCAATCATCCCGTCGAGACGGTGAGTTGGAACGACGCGGTTGAGTTCTGTTCGAAACTGAGCCAGCAGGAGCAACGGAAACCGTTCTACCTCCGTTCCGATGAAACGGTTACATCGCTCGAAGGGAGCGGCTACCGACTGCCAACGGATGCGGAATGGGAGTATGCCTGCCGAGCTGGAACCACCACGCGGACCTGGAGCGGCGATGACGACCAAGAACTAATTGAGGTCGCCTGGTCTCTCGGCAACGGCAGCGGCCGCACGCATGTCGTCGGAGAGTTAAAAGACAATCCCTTCGGATTGCGAGACGTCTATGGGAATGTGTTCGAATGGGTGCAGGACGGCTGGGATCCGAAGTTCTCTGCGCAGTTCCAGGAGAAGATCGCGATCGACCCTTCTAGTGCGTCATCCAGCCTAAGAATTGGGGTTGGTTGATTTGCTTAAATTAGCGGAAACTTTCGTCAACACACGGAGGTTTCCAATGATCAAAAAGTATATCGTCCGACTCTCGGATTGTCTAGCGACAATTAAATTTCCCTTTCCGCGACAATTAGAAATCCGCTGTTGAGTCGCTGGGTCGGGTTTCACGCGATTGCGTTCCCCGGCTCAGCGACAATTAGAATTCCCCTGCTCGGGGAGATCATCGCACCATC
>JBGTAI010000107.1:0-49048 GCA_041749955.1 Pirellulaceae bacterium
GCTGCGTATCTACAGCTCGGGATGTCAATCCTGTTAGCCACCGGTTGCGCGCCGACACAACCATTTTTCCATAATGAATCACCCGATCTCAAGCATTACTTGAGCACGGCGACGTCGATTGAATATCCCGACGTCGAAGTGTCAAGTCTCGCCGAGACGACGGAGGCAATCCGTCCACTCACTGTCGGGAACCACGACTACGAATTCTGGGATCTCTCCCTGGAAGAGTGCGTGTCGATTGCGCTCCAGAACTCCAAGTTCTTTTTGACGACTGGCGGTACCGCCGAGTTTCGTCAAAACGTGAATGCGCAATTCCTCAGTGCGACTGCCGACCAAGTCGGTAGCATTTACGACGTCGCGATCCAGCAATCCACGACTCAGTCAATTCCGTTGACCATTGATGGTGCGGGTAACCGAACGTTGCCACGAGGTGTCTTGCGAGCCAACCAAGTCGGTGGGGTCGAAGATGCGTTGGCCGAATTCGATGCACAAGCAAGTGGGTTTATCAACACAAGCACGACAGACCGTCCACAAAACGTTGGTGCTGCAAACACAATCAATCCCCAGTTTTTGCAGGCTGCCGATAGCACACAACAAGCCGCAATTAGCAAGCGACTGGTGACGGGTGGTGTGGTGACATTACGTGAACAAATCATTTATGGTCGCAACAATGCTCAAATTAGTGCGATTTCGCGGGCAGTACCAAGTACCTACACCGCTCTGTTAGAGGCCCAAGTCCAACATCCGTTGATGCGGAACCGTGGCACGCTTGTGAATCGAATTCCCGTAGTGCTCGCGAGTCTCAATGAAGACCTGTCGATTGCTGATTACGAGATCCAAGTTCGGAACTTTGTCCGCGATGTCGAAGTTGCCTATTGGAATTTGTACGTTGCCTATCGAGCCGTCTCGACGTCGATCATTGCTCGAAACAGTGCGATTGCGACGGCTCAATTCGCTCGTTTGAATCTCGATAATGGCACGGGAACTATTCAAGAGCTTGCTCAAGCTGTTGGCCAGTACTACCAATTCCGTGGCATCCTCGAATCCTCATTGGCTGGTGCGAATACACCGGGTGCGGATCGTTTTGGTGTCTATGGCAACGAACGTGCATTGCGAGAGTTGATGGGGTTGGCTGCCACCGATGGACGGCTCGTACGACCGATCGAAGACCCGTCGCTTGCTCGCGTGGAGTTCGATTGGGACGAGTGTGTTTGTCAGGCGTTGTACCTCAGCCCTGAGCTGCGTCAGAAGAAAACTCGAATCAAGCAATCTGAACTCGAATTGATTTCGGCGAAGAACCAGATTCTGCCGGAAGTGAATCTATCGCTCCTGTATCGCTGGGTTGGAGTGGGTGACGAACTGGGAATTGGAGCTGACTCCAATCAACCATTTCCAGCCGTGGGTTCCACTGCTTTAGAAAGCTTGACTAATGGCAATTTTCAAGAAGGCGCCGTTCGTATCGACATTACGCCATCTGCATTCGGTGCACGTCGCGAGCTAACTCGCATTCGTGGAGCACAGCTTCGACTCAGTCGCGAGAAAGCCAAGTTGCAAGAAGATGAACGAATCCTAGTGAGCTTGCTCAGCGACGCAGTCGCTAAAACCAGTACACACTATCAACTTGCACAAACGGCTGCCCAGCGTTGGCAGGCCGCGGAGACGGAAGTCGAAGCACGTTTGGCTGAGTTCAAGAACGGTCGTACGCCTGTGAACGTTGTGCTTCAAAGTCAACAACGTCGCGCAGAAGCTCAAATTGATTACTACCGAGCGCTCGGCGAATACAACAAATCGATCAACTATGTCCACTACCTCAAGGGGACTGAGCTGCCGAACAACAATATCAAGCTTGCCGAAGGCCCATGGAACACCAAGGCGTATTGGGACGCACTTGAACGAGCACGTGAACGTAGTGCTGGGAAGCAACTGCAGTATGGTGTGACACGCCCGGGTGTCGTTCGCCAAGGACCAATGAAGAGTGCTGAAGATGCAATGGAAATCATCGGCAGCGGACTGAACACTTCTGGCCAAGGCATGCCGCCTCAAGAACTCATGTTCGGTGGTCCGAACGGCAGCCCAATGGGGCTCGACCTTGAACCTTACCGTGGTCCTGTGGAAGTCAACGATATGCCGCTGGGTGATTTAGGCAACAGGCCGAGTGAACTACTCGGACCGACCGGTTCAGTCGATCGCTTGTTACCAAGTATGCCGAACGTGCCAGCTGAAATGTTGCCTGTTCCTGATCCGACGCCGAATGCCGGTTCCGTGTTAGAACGATTCAACGCGCCGAGCAATTCACAAGTCGAGCCGATGAGTTACAGCCAACGTGTTGGCGACGGGGGCTATGAGCCACCGCCAGTTCGACGCAAGCCCGTACCAAGTCCGCAACCTCAGGGACGTTAATACTTTGCGACGTTAATCAACGTCGGTACCAATTCCGTGTAGGGGCGGAGAACTGCAAGGGTTGCCCAACAACGCGCTGGGGACAACAGCCTTTTGCACACGACAAGCTCGGGAGCTGCGCGACAAGTCGCTGCACCCCGAGCTTTTCGTCGTTTGTTAGTCGCTATGCGAGTTTGCTGCAAAAGCGATTTAACGAAACGTTTCTCTAAGCCTCGGCGACGTTGACGTAAACTTTAAGCGCTTTATTGTCCTCAACGAGAAGTCGCATCATCTCTTTGTATTGATCCAGACCGTTGACTGGCGTGGTGAGGATCTTTTCCAAGACGCCTGGATACATCACGTCGCCGAGCGCCAGGTCACGGATGCCGCTTTCGAAGTGCGTGCGGTTGGCATTCACGCTGCCCAGGAGCAGTTTGTTGCCGAGCACCCAGTTGATGTTGATCGAGTCCGAAGGTATCTCGATTTTCTTCGAGCCTCCGGTGATGCTCGTCCAAACCACGACGCCGTTGTGGCTGATGTGCTGCATCGCTTCGAACGCTAACGCACTGCTTCCGGTCGCGTCGATGATCAGATTTGGGCGGCCCGTTTGCTTGACCAGGTCGGCCATCGAGGTTTCGCGAGTGCTGACGTATGTCGCTTCCAGCCCCGTGACAATTTCGCTCTTCAGGTTCGGTGCTTCGCCCCGCGCGAGTGTGAAGACTTCGAGTCCTCTAAGTTTCAGCACGAGAGTCGCCAGCAATCCGATCTGGCCTGCGCCAAGCACGTAAGCGACTTTTGGACGCCAAACTTTCATACGTCGCTGGGCTTCGTATGCTTGCTCGATCGCTTTGACCGCACAGCTCATGGGTTCCTGCAGCACATGCAAGTGCTTGAGCCCCTCGGGGACGCGAACGATGTACTCTTCTTCGTCAACGAAGTATTCCGTAAGGAAGCCGTGACGGAGATTGATCCCGCGCTCGTAGTATGTTTCTTCGCTCGTCATGTCGTTGGTGCCGATCAAGTCATAGATCGATCCACCAGGTCGGCGTACTGTCGCTGTGACATAGTCGCCTGGTTTGACTCGTTTCACATTCGGCCCCACAGCCTCGACGATCCCGAACGACTCGTGACCAATCACAAGGAAGTCGTCGCCGTCAGGTGCATTGCCGTATTGGGCTTCGTTGATTTCGCGATCGGTGGCATCCACCCCGACTTTGAGCACTTTCACAAGCACTCCAAGACCGCCAGCGACTTGGTCCAGTCGTGGTTTTTCGATATCGCGAAAGTGGACGCTATTCGGGGTACCGGGCGTAACCGCTACGGCTTTCATCAGATTCGACTCGGAAAAACGGGGGATTTTGGGGGGAGGATGATCGAGTTCGGATCGTATCAGGGGTCGGGGATCCTCGTGAGGGGATCGCTAGCACAAAAGAAGCCAAAAATGGGGACTTTTATTTTACGCAACACCAGTTGTCAAAAAGGTGTCGAGCCGTAAGGATACGTATAGAGTGCTTTGCGTCGCCGAACGAATTTGGTTGGTTCGGGAACTCTCGCAAGACACGTTATTCCCGACAAACTCCATAATCTAGTCCTAAGTCCGCGAACTGATGAACAATATCCCCCATCCGGAAACGAGCGATCTGCGGTCCGTTGACCGCCAGTTACTGCTCGCTTTGCGAATGGGCGAGGCGGTTGGGATCGGCGAGTTGACGGACGCTCTTGGTGTCACAGCGACGGCAGTCCGCCAGCGTGTGGAGCGGCTCTTGGAACAGGGGCTGCTTGAGCGTGAGAAGCTCGTTGCTGGCCGCGGACGGCCAACGTTCCGCTATCGCTTAACGAGTGCTGGGTATGAACGCACGGGCGCCAACCCCGCCGAGCTTGTCGATGCGATGTGGCGAGAAATTGTTGCGTTACCCGATGAGGTAATTCGGCGGCATTTGCTCGAGGCAGTCGCCGGACGGCTCGGTCAACGTTTCGCAGAAGAACTCAATCAGCCGCTCAAGGGCGAGGAAAATCTCGCTACTTCGATTGCCAGTTCAACGGACGACGAGGCGGTCGCTTTTAAACAGCGAGTGCATAAACTTTCCGAGGCGCTGACCGCGAGACAAATCGAAAACGAAATCTCGCATGACGGTGAATTACCCGTGCTGGATATCGGTTCATGTCCCTATCCGTCGCTGACGAATGTGTCGGACGACCGAGCGATGTGCCGCCTCGAAGAGAAAATGTTCTCCGAAGCCCTGGGGCGTCCAATGCACTTGAGCAGTTGCCGATTGGACGGCGACACGTGTTGCCAGTTCACGCCGACAAATGTCGCGGCAGTCGAGAATACGTCGACTGCGATACAGGGTTCGACCGCGATACAAGGTTCGACTTAGTTCGAATCACTAAACAGACACCATTTACTCAGACGATTTAACACTTACTCGTTCTAATTTTTTGTAGCTATGACTAACGTACTAAAGATTGAAGACTTGCACGTTTCCGTCGGTGATAAGCCGATTCTTCGTGGCGTGAACTTGACGATCAAGCACGGCGAAACGCACGCATTGATGGGCCCAAACGGTAGCGGCAAGAGCACGCTCGGTTTGGCGATCATGGGACACCCGAGCTACGAAGTCACTAGCGGTTCGATATCGCTCGATAGTGACGATGTGTTGGCAATGGCTCCGGATCAACGTGCTCGCGCCGGCATCTTCATGGCTTTCCAACGTCCGATGGCGATTCCTGGCGTGAAGATGGCTGACTTCTTGCGTCACGCGACGACGAATGTGCGTCGGCCTGATCGGAAAGAAGGCGAGGAGCTCATCCCGATGCGTGAGTTCCGCAAAGAGCTCAAAGAAAAGATGGCCCAGTTGCGCATCGATCCTGAGTTTGCACGTCGTTATGTGAACGACGGTTTCTCCGGCGGTGAGATGAAGCGAGCTGAGATTTTGCAACTTGCCATGTTACAGCCCAAGTTCGCGATCCTTGACGAGACCGATAGTGGTTTGGATGCGGATGCCGTGCGTTTGGCAAGTGAATCGATCGCTGAAATTGGTCGCGAGAAGATGGGTCTGTTGATCATCACGCACCACGACAAGTTGCTCGAGCACAATCCGCCTGAGTACACGCATGTGATGCTCGGTGGACGCCTCGTTGAAACTGGTGGCAAAGAACTCGCCGACGAATTGCACCAGTACGGCTATGACCGCATTCGCAAGGCGTATCCGGATGCTGAGGCCGCGAACCAAGAAATGCTTGCTGAAGAAGCTGCCGTTTAGTGAATTGAATTTGCCTTGCGACAACGTCGTGCGGCTTGAAGTGTCTCAGCGAAGTCTTCGTTGAGACGAAGAAATACCACAACCACTCCAGGGAAATTCCCATGGCTACTGATATTACTGAATCCGCCGAAATTGGCGAAATCAACAAGTACGACTTCCGCACGGAAACTCACGGCGTTTTCAAGGCGCAAAAGGGTATCAACCCTGAGATCGTTGCCCAGATTTCGGAGATCAAGCAAGAGCCAGCTTGGATGCTTGAGTTCCGCTTGAAGTCGCTTGAAATTTTCGAATCCAAGCCGATGCCAAAATGGGGCGGCGCGATCGATCTCGATTTCCAGGACGTCTACTACTATCTCAAGCCAACGGATCACCAAGGCAAGTCATGGGATGATGTCCCCGAAGAGATCAAGAACACGTTCGATCGACTCGGTATTCCTGAGGCGGAAAAGAAATTCCTCGCTGGAGTGAAGGCTCAGTTCGAAAGCGAAGTCGTTTACGGTTCGCTCAAAACCGAGTTGGCTGACCAAGGTGTGATCTTCACCGACACGGACACCGCCGTTCGCGAGCATCCTGATTTGCTACGTGAATATTTCGGCAAGGTGATCCCGCCAAGCGATAACAAGTTCGCTGCGCTCAATAGTGCTGTTTGGTCCGGTGGTTCGTTCATCTATGTTCCGCCAGGCGTTCACATCGAATTCCCGCTTCAAGCCTATTTCCGAATCAATGCGGAAAGCATGGGCCAGTTCGAGCGAACGCTGATCATTGTCGATGAAGGTGCCAGCGTGCACTACGTCGAAGGCTGTACCGCGCCGATGTACACGACCGAAAGTCTGCACAGTGCTGTTGTCGAAGTGATCGTCAAACGTAATGCACGTTGCCGTTATACGACAATCCAAAACTGGGCCAACAACATCTACAACCTCGTCACGAAGCGTGCTTACGCTTACGGCGATGCGACGATGGAATGGGTCGACGGCAACCTTGGCAGCAAGCTGACAATGAAGTACCCGGCTGTTCACATGATGGAACCCGGTGCTCGCGGTGAAATCCTTTCGATCGCGTTCTCGAGTGCTGGCCAGCATCAAGACGCAGGTGCAAAGCTGGTTCATGCTGCACCGCATACGACTGGGCAAATCATCAGCAAGAGTATTTCCAAGAACGGCGGACGCAGCAGCTATCGCGGGTTGGTGCGTGTGGAGCCAGGTGCTCACCATAGCAAGAACAACGTCGTTTGTGACGCACTGATTCTGGACCCGCAAAGCCGCAGCGATACGTATCCCTACATCGAAGTCGCCGAGCAAGATGTTCAAATTGGTCACGAAGCAAGCGTTTCGCGAATCGGTGAAGAGCAAATGTTCTATCTGCTCAGCCGTGGGCTCTCGGAGTCCGAAGCGAGCACGATGATCGTGAATGGGTTCATTGAGCCGCTCGTCAAGGAATTGCCAATGGAATACGCCATCGAAATGAACCGGCTGATACAGCTGCAAATGGAAGGCAGCGTCGGGTAGGAAGGCATCGGGTAGCCAGGCAATTAGGCCGGCGGCATCAAATGATCAGCTGCCTTGGCGTTCAATCAGCATTCGTTTGTTTTTATTCATCAATTGACTTTCATGACACAGACCATCACTCAACATAATTTTGATGCTGCGGGTTTCGACTCGTTTGTAGGTTCACGTATTGAGCCAACTTGGCTTGCGGAGATGCGGCGCGAAGCGTGGGCGCATGCAGACGCAATGGCTTGGCCGGATCGTCGACACGAAGAATGGATTCGTACCGACATTCGAATGTTCCAACTTCAAAAGTACGCACTGTCGGGAGCACCCGCGGCGGAAACGGAGATGGCGCACCAGTTGTCCGGCGGTGTTGAGCTGGGTGGTCGCGTAGAGACGATCGACAGTTACGTCGTGGCGGAGTCGCTCGATGCAGACTTGGCTGCCAAGGGAGTTGTCTTCGGCAGCCTCGATCGGCTTTGTGCTGAGCAGCCCGACTTGGTGCGTAAGTTCTTGTTCACAGGTTTCGATCCTGATTACGACAAGTTCGCCGCTTTGCATGCTGCGTTTTGGTCAGGCGGGCAATTCTTATACGTGCCGCGTGGTGTCGTCATCGCGAAACCGTTGCACATCGGTTCGATGTTGAGCGACGGCGCAACAGACACGTCACACACACTGATCGTCTTGGACGAAGGTGCGGAAGCGACTGTGCTTCACGAAGGCAATAGCGTCTCGCACGATGCCGCTGGGTTGCACTTGGGTGCAGTTGAGTTGATCCAGAAAGCTGGATCGCATTTGCGTTATGTCAATCTGCAGGAATGGGGTCACAAGACGTATCACTTCGCTCACCAAAAAGCGAAAGTGGATCGCGATGCGACGCTGCAGTGGACGATTGCTGCGATGGGATCGTTGTTGACGAAAGTGAACCAATCGGTTGATCTCATTGGTCCCGGTGCGGATTGCCAAGTCAACGGTGTGATGTTCACTGAAGGCCGCCAGCACTTGAACTACAACACGCTCCAGCATCACCAAGCCCCGAGCTGTCATAGCGACTTCCTTTACAAGTCGGCCCAGCAGGACAAGAGTCGCACGGTTTGGCGTGGCATGATCAAGGTGGACAAGGTCGCTCAGAAGACCGATGGCTACCAACGTAATGACAACCTGGTGCTGTCAAACTCGTCACGTGCCGATTCCATTCCTGGTTTGGAAATCGAAGCAGATGACGTACGCTGTACGCACGGCAGTACGACTGCGAAAGTGGATGAAGAACAAATCTTCTACGCTCGATGCCGTGGATTTACTCGCAAGGAAGCCACGCGAATGATCGTGAGTGGGTTCTTTCAGCAGATTTTTGACCGAATTACCATCGAAAGTGTCCGTGACGCATTGGCGACGGCGATCGCCCGACAAGTTCGCGAATACGAATAAACCATCACTGTTAAAGCCTTCACTATGCCTGAATCTGAAATCCCCTCAACTGAAAATGACGCCGTGCAACCGCTTTGCGAAGACAAGGTGCGCGAAGCGTTGAAGCAGGTCATTGACCCCGAACTTTACGTCAATATCGTCGATTTAGGCTTGGTTTACACCGTAAGCATTGGTGAAGCCAAGGAAGACGGTCGGCACGATGTCGCGATCGAAATGACCCTAACTAGCCCAATGTGCCCAGCCGGACCGCAACTGGTGGCTGGGACGAAGGGGGCTGCTGAGGGTCTTGACCAAGTTGACGAGGTTGACGTCAAAGTGGTGATGGACCCACCCTGGTCGCCTGATAAGATGACGGATGACGCCCGAGACCACTTGGGTATTTTTTAACGTTACTTTGGTCAGCGATTGATCGGATGAAAGTTTTTGTTGCAGAGTTCGTCTGCGGCGGTGGGCTCGCAAAGCATGCCACCGATCAGATTCCAGGAAGCTTGCGTCGTGAAGGCGCTTCGATGCTTGGTGCCATTGTTGCCGACATCTCCAAGGTGGCCGAGATTGTTGTGCCATTGGATGCTCGGTTTGAGTCGGCGCTGCAAAAATTTGCTCCAAGCATTCACGCTGCTCACCTTTTTCGAATTGACCCCGAGAAATCCATCTGGACCCAGTGGGTGGAGGCTGCTCAAGGTTGTGACACCGCCATTGTCGTCGCGCCCGAGCGTGACGGAATGTTGGCACAAGCCGTTGCGATGCTGCGAGCTGGCGGTGTTGACGTGATCGCTGGTAGTGGAGACTTCCTGCGAGTCGCTAGTGATAAGCTGCAAACAGCAAGAGTGTTGCTGACCGCTGGTATTTCGCATCCTCGCTACGTTGCGACGAGCGACATGCGTTACGAGGGTGAAGTTTCGGCATGCGAACGGTTTGTCGTGAAGCCTCGCGATGGGTGTGGCACACAGCATATTCAAACATTCAACGACTATCATGCCGCGCTGGCTGAGTTGACTGACGACATGATTCTGCAGCCTTGGGTTCCGGGGCGTGCAATCTCCATTTCGTTGATCGCTAACGGGCACGAGCAAACCTTTTTGCCCGCAGTGTCTCAAGACTTATGCCCAGAGACTTGTGAATACAATGGCGGAATTGGACCGTTGGACGAAGACACCCAGCGCCGCGCGACCGCACTTGCTTCGCGTGCCATCGCAGCCATGCCCCCAACAGCGCGTGGATTCGTCGGTCTGGATTTGCTCATTGGCGAGCGACCGAGCGAGGATTGTGTCATCGAGATCAATCCGCGTTTGACGACGTCGTATATCGGGCTTCGACGCATGATCCAGGGGAATCTCGCGGCCAGACTTGTTGATATCGAGACTGGCCCAATTGTTTGCCAAGTTACTGCAGAGTCCGTGCGATGGGATTGTGACGGGCATGTTTGGGTGGACGATCAAGTTGTGGATCACGCGTGAGTTCGTGCCTGGGCGTCGATATCGGCGGAGCCAACCTGAAGTACGCAGACGACAACGGCAAGACACTCGCCCGCGACTTTCCCATGTGGCGACGACATCAAGAGCTCGCTGAGCAGCTAAGCCAAGATTTGGCGGTGTTCCGCTCCGCCACATCGCTAGCCGTCACCATGACTGGTGAGTTGGCCGATTGCTATGAAGATCGCAAGGACGGTGTCCACAGTATCATCAGGGCCGTTGAGCAAGCCGCTTTCGCATGTGGCATTCAAAATGTTGCCTACTACGCGGCTCGAAAGGGGTTTCTAAGTGCTTCCGAGGCGATGGAGAACGTTGGCCATATCGCAGCCTCGAATTGGTACGCGCTCGCGAGTTTTGTCGCCGAAGAAATTGCAGCGAACGGGTTGCTGATTGATATTGGCTCGACCACAACCGATATCGTGCCGATTGTGAATGGACAAGTTGGAACAAAATCGGTGACTGACTTTGATCGATTAGCCGAAGGTTCGCTCGTCTATGTCGGTTGCGAGCGAACACCAGTGTGTGCACTGCTTTCAAAAGTCCAGCATCACGGCAAGGAAGTCGGTGTGATGAATGAGTTCTTTGCGACGGTGGACGATGCCCGAATTGTGTTGAAATCGGTTGAAGAGTCCGCTCAGACCCAAACCGCGGATGGCCGTCCGAGGTCTCGAGAATTTGCGGTGTCGCGTCTGGCTCGAATGATTGGGTTGGATCGCCTCAGCTTTGCTGATGATGACGCCGTCTCGTTGGCTCGGCAGGTAGTCGATGCGGCGACGCGATTAATCTCGGAATCCCGTGAGCGAGTGGACCCGCAATTGGGATGCTATGTGTTAAGCGGGCATGGCACGGATTTGTTGCCGAGTTTACCCCCAGGCGAAACGGTCACGCTGGTTGATCGCTTGGGTCCCGAGTTGTCTCGATGCGCCCCATCCTATGCGGTCGCCAGGTTGTATGCGAAAGCGATGTCGGAGTGTTGAGTGACGTGGTAACGCGTGTTGTTAAACTTGGCGGAAGCTTGCTGACTCAAGAAACGTTGGTCCCCACGATGCTCGCTTGGATTGCATCGCAACCGCCCGCACAAACGCTTGTCGTGGTCGGTGGCGGCGAGATTGTTGATGCAGTGCGAAATCTCGACAAACGGTATCCATTACCGCCTGACCAAGTGCATTGGATGTGCGTTGATTTATTGCAGGCGACGCATGTTTATGCCGTGTCCATGTTTCCTCAGTGGCGGTCGCTCACTTCGACTGAAGAATTGCGATCCTTTGTTGCTTTGAAGAACCCGACAACAGGCCTTGTCGCAGTCGACACGTTCTATCGTCCCGAGTTGCCCGAGAATTGGTCACCAGAGGATTGGTCGCCAGAGGCGAAGTTGTTGCCAAGCGATTGGCGAACGACAACGGACGCACTCGCGGCACTGCTCGCCGTGTTGGTGAAAGCCGATGAACTCGTGTTGCTCAAGTCTTGCGAGATTCCCAGTGTCAACATCAACGAACTTGCACGACTCGGGATCGTGGATGAGGCGGTGTCGGTTTTGGTAAGTCGAATTCCGCGAGTTCGCGTTGAACAGCTTGTGATGTCATTCACCGAGTAAGCCTCAGCGGAATCGGTTTGCGATCACGGCGGAACGTCGGAGCGAGCCTTTGTGTGTCAGTTCACCTTGCTCAGCGGAGAGTGGTGGAACGAACCTCGAGACACTTTGAGGTCGTTTCCATTTTGCAAGGTTGCTTAGGCTCGATTGGACGAGTGCTTTGACGCGTTCGTCCAAGGTTGTATTGCCGAGGTCCAGCCACAGTTCGAGAGACTCGTTGCGAAGGACGAGCATCGCATGTTCAACTTCGCTGAGTTCTTCGACCACTGATTCAATCTCTCGCGGATGCAACTTGTTTCCGTTAGGCAGCACAATCAAATCGTCGGCACGACCGATGATGCGATATTGGCCGGTTACTTCATCGACTTCCGCAAGGTCACCTGTGTCGAGCCAGCCATTTTTGTCGATACGGTCGCGAGTCGCAGTTTCGTCTTGCCAATAACCGAGCATGACATGAGGCCCGCGAACAAAAAGCCGCCCTTCTCTCAGTTCGACTTCGCAATCGGCGACTGGAAGTCCAACAAGACCTGCGGCCGCGTTTGTCGGTGTCGCGCTGCAAATCACAGGCGACGTCTCTGTGAGGCCATAACCTTGAATGATGGTGACACCACGCTCACGAAACTGTTCAAACGCATCCTCTCGGAGCGGTGCGCCGCCGACGCCTAGAAGTCTCAACTTCGACAATGCCACCGAGTGTCGTGTTTCGAGCAAACGATAGGCGAGTGAGGGAACCACATTGGCGAGCGTTGGTGGGAACTGCGTCGCGATGGTCTCCCAGCCGGTGTAACCAAGTGACACGACAATCATGCAACCACTCAGTAGCCAAGTACCAAAGTCACAAGTTCTCGCATACGCGTGTGAAAGCGGTAGCGTGGTCAAGCGAATGTCGTTGACCGACTGGGGAACGGCTTGCAACTTTGCCTTCGCGTTCATGAGCAAGTTGCGTCGGGACAGTACGACACCTTTCGGGCTTGCTGTTGTTCCGGTCGTCCACAGGATCAACTCTGGTTGATCGGGCTTTTCAACTTGATCGAGTGATTGAAGGTACTTGATCGAATCTGCCCGTGTGTCCTTTTTGATTGCGGCACGGACAAAATCGTCATCGATCCAAACTCCATCGATTGATTGGCGAACGGAATCGATATGAGCTGACTCGCGACGAGAATCGATCGGGACCTCGATGGAGCCCGTCGCCATTGCGGCGAGGGAAACGCAGACATCGGACAGCCGATTGCGATGGAGCCGGATCACAATTCGTTGGGACGATTCAGAACGCACCTGCGCCATCGCGAACGCGAGTGCCGCAACGCGATCAGCAAGTTGCGACCACGTTAATGAGCAAACGGCTTGCCCCGCACAATCGTCTTCTGCTGCAATTGCAGTCGCGTTGGGCCGAGTTTGAAGCTGGTGTAAGAACGCCTGGAATAGAGTTTCGCTCATCATCGTTCACTCATACTGCGGAGAAGTCGTCGAACGTGACTGGCGCGAAACTCAATGTGGTCATGTTGGGTATGAGAATTAAAAAACGTTCCCAGGCTGAGTGCTTGGGAACGCTTCGTTTTCTTTGAGTTGCAAAGAGGTTGCTTAGACAGTTGCGCCGAGGCTCTTGCGGAGCTTGGCACCGTTGCCGGCTTGACCGAACGAGATCATGCGAGCCTTGCAAACTTCCTTCATCGCGGCGCGAGCGGGCTTGAGGTAAGCACGTGGGTCGAACTCGGATGGGTTCTCTTGCAATACTTTGCGGATCGCGCCGGTGATGGCCATGCGGCAATCGGTATCGACGTTGATCTTGCGGACACCGCTCTTGATACCACGTTGGATTTCTTCGACAGGCACGCCATAGGTCTGTTTGATTTGACCGCCGTACTTGTTGATGATGTCTTGCAATTCTTGTGGAACGCTGCTGCTTCCGTGCATCACGAGGTGCGTGTTGGGAAGCATTGCGTGAATCGCTTCGATGCGATCCATGGCAAGCACTTCACCGGTCGGCTTCTTGGTGAACTTGTAAGCACCGTGGCTGGTTCCGATTGCGACGGCGAGTGCATCGACACCGGTAGCTTCGACAAAACGTTTAGCTTCGTCGGGGTCGGTGAGCAATTGGTCGTGTGACAATTCGCCTTCAGCACCGTGGCCGTCTTCTTGTTCGCCACCGCCATGCTCAAGTGAACCGAGGCACCCGAGTTCGCCTTCGACGCTGACGCCACGTGCGTGAGCCAACTTCACCACTTCGCTGGTGACGCGAACGTTGTAGTCAAAGTCAGCTGGGGTCTTGCCGTCAGCTTCGAGCGAACCGTCCATCATGACGCTCGTGAAACCGTTTTCAATCGCTGACAAACAGGTCTCAGGGCTGTTGCCGTGGTCCTGGTGCATCACGATTGGAATATGCGGATACAGTTCTGTTGCAGCGATCATCAGGTGACGCAAGTAAGCGTCTTGTGAGTACGAGCGAGCACCACGTGATGCTTGAATGATCACGGGTGAGTCCGTCTCTTCGGCGGCCTCCATGATCGACTGGATCTGTTCCATGTTGTTGACGTTGAACGCTGCAACGCCGTATTCGTTTTCAGCGGCGTGATCGAGTACGACGCGAAGCGGCACCAAAGCCATAACAAAATTCCTGGGTAGAATGAGTGGACGGGTGAATTTCAGCCCCAATTATCCCGTATGAGAGGCTCGTCGCAAGGGCCAACTCGCACGGCGGCCTGGCGAGGAGTTTTCCCAGCCAAGCTCGTGCGAAATAGCATGCCCAAATTGGGCCTATGGGCTGGATTTACGGGCGGCAATTCCAGCTTCGAGCGTCGCAATAATTTCGTCGACGTCGTACACACACCCTCCCCAGGCTCCGCCGCCGACCTGCTGGAGTGCTGCCCAAAGCCGCGTATCGTCGGGCATTTCCGCCTCGACTCGCAATTCGGGATGGACGGAGCGGCTGAGGAAACTAGCCACCGCGGTGTCTCCGGTTTCGCCCTCGGCGGTTTCGACCAAGTTGACTCGGCCGACCAGAGTCTGCTGATTAATTTCGATTTCGATGATGTCGCCGTCTCGGACTCGTCCGACAGGGCCACCCGCCAAGGCTTCTGGGCCGACGTGG
Source organism: Pirellulaceae bacterium (assembly GCA_041749955.1). Classification (GTDB taxonomy): domain Bacteria; phylum Planctomycetota; class Planctomycetia; order Pirellulales; family Pirellulaceae; genus JBBSJZ01. Next base: position 14,715 of record JBGTAI010000107.1, read on the forward strand.
CCGATACAGGCACCGGTGCTGACTCCAGAGAACCGGGCATCGGTCACAAGTGCGACTTGCTTGCCAAACGACAGGTACTTGAGCGCCGAGGTGATTTGGTATGTCTCTTCCATGCCACAACCAATGGGGCCGCGTCCAATCAAGACAATCACATCGCCCGCTTGGATGGGCGGTTCGGTTTGGCCTTTGATCGCAGCAATGGCACTGCGTTCAGTCGTGAAGACTCGAGCTCGGCCTCGATTTCGATACACACCGTCTTCGCTAACGACGGACGGATCGATCGACGTGGCCTTGATCACGCTACCCTCGGGGCACAAGTTGCCTTCAGGAAAACAGACGGTGCTGGTCAGTCCGCGGATACGAGCTTCGGCCGGAGGAATGATCACGTCGTCGGGGTTCACGCCGTCGCTCTCAAGCAACCGATCTCGGCATGCTTTGCGTCGATCACTTGTGATCCATTGGTCGAGCAGTTCATTCCATGTCATCCCAGTCACCGTTTTGGCCTCGGCTCTCAGCAGCCCCAGTTCACGCAGATGCCAAGCGACTTCTGGAACTCCGCCGGCGAGGAACAGTCGCACGGTTGGATGACCAACCGGGCCATTCGGTAAACAGTCAACGAATCGTCCCACCATCGAGTTGACTTCGCGAAACTCTTTCACGCCCGGACGTTTCAGTCCCATGGCCGCAGCGATCGCGGGGATGTGCAGCAACAAGTTCGTGCTGCCACCGACCGCCGCATGAATGAGCATCGAGTTAAAGATTGCGTCATCCGTCACGATGTCACGAAGCGTCGTCTTTGAAGCCACCATTTGACGCGCCGCTTCCGCCGAGTCGCGAGCGAGTTGAATCCAAATCGGTTGTCCGCTGGGAGCGAGTGCCGCATGCGGAACGGTCATGCCTAGTGCTTCGGCAACCACTTGGCTCGTTGCCGCAGTCCCAAGAAACTGGCAGCCGCCTCCAGGTGTTCCGCAAGCACGGCATCCTTCGAGCGAGGCCTGTTCGAGAGTCATTTCGCCACGGCTGTAGCGAACGCCAATTGTCTGCACTTTGCCAGCGTCTTCGCCTTCGCTTGGTGGCAACGTTACACCGCCGGGGACGAGCACGCTCGGAAGATCGCCGCAACCACACAGTGCCATCATCATCGCGGGTAAGCCCTTGTCGCACGTCGCGATACCAATGACGCCCTTGCGACGCGGAAGCGAACGAATCAGTCGACGCATCACGATCGCGGCGTCGTTGCGATATGGCAGCGAATCAAACATGCCACGCGTGCCTTGAGAGCGACCGTCACAAGGGTCACTGCAAAAAGCAGCGAACGGGACGCCATCGAACGACGAGATTTTTTCCGCCGCGGCCTGGACCAGGATGCCGACCTCCCAGTGCCCCGTGTGATACCCGAGCGCGATCGGTGTCCCGTCCGGTGCGCGGACACCGCCCTGGGTGCTGAGAATCAAGTACTGGTCGCCGAGAACGCGTCGGGGATCGAATCCCATGCCGACGCTTTGGGTGAGTCCAAACAAGTCGCCGCTCGACCAAGTCCGCAGAATCTCGTCGCTTAATGGCAACGAGCCTTGCGGTCCAGCAGCATGAGTTTGAATCGTTTCCGCGGGAGCGGCAAAGTAGTTGGAAGGCGACATCACGGACCGATGGCAAGGGCAGGCTTCGTTCAAGAAACCAATACCCTAATCCGAGATAGCTACAAGTCGGTAGTAGGCACCCAACTTTCGCGACTGCTTGCCCGTCCTAGCGGAACGTGCTGACCTAGCGACGTTGATTAGTTGCTATCCAAAGGTAGTACGCCAGTGTCATCACGGACTGCAGCGTCGCGGCGACGTAAGTCAATGCCGCTGCGCCGAGTACCTTTGCGACATAAGGTGCATCCCGATCAGAAATCAATCCATGTTCGACGAGTTGGCGTTTCGCTCGGGCGCTGGCGTCGAATTCGACAGGCAAATTCACCAGCTGGAAAAATACGACACCCGCAAACAGGATGATGCCGAGCCAGAGCAGTGGTCGAATCGCCAGCATTGCACCAAACATCAACATCGTCACGCCGACACCGGAGCCAAAGTTTGCCATCGGCACAGCGAGGTTACGAATGACCAGCGGAGCATAGCCCTTCGCATCTTGAAAAGCGTGGCCAGCTTCGTGGCAGGCAACGCCAAGTGCAGCGATATTGCGACCGTTATAAACGTCACTGCTCAATCGGAGGACCTTCGCATTGGGGTCATAGTGATCGCTCAAATGACCGGCGACTTGCTCAATCCCGACGGACTGTAAACCCGCTGAATCGAGCATTGTCCTCGCAGCTTGGGCACCCGAGACACGCGTTGGCATTTCGCTCATTTGCGAAAAACGCGATTTCACCAGGTACTGGGCATACAGCCCGAGCAAAAATGGAGGCAAAACAAACAGCAAGTAAATCATGGACCACTCACGAGTTAGGTAAACCGCCTCAGCATGCCATAACGACAGGCACACGAGATTCGACGCACCTCAATACGCAAGTGCTGCGCCATTTGGTTGCTAATCGCGAGCTGATGGAGTGACTTTCAGCTTCACGTTCTCGTCGCCACGCCGGACGACGATCTCGACTTCTTCGCCAATTTTTAGGGCTTCGATGGCGTAGGTGTAATCGTAAATGTCTTCGACTTTGCGTCCAGCCAACTCGACAATCACATCGCCACCTCGCACCCCAGCCTTGGCTGCTGGGCCGTCAGCAGCAACGCCGCTGAGTTTCAACCCTTTCACTTCGCCAGCGGCGTAGTCTGGGATGGTTCCCATGTATGCCGTCAAGTTCACTCGCGGCGCATCTTGCTGCTTCTCGCCTTCGGCTAATTCAAACACAGGTGGGTTCTCCACCGTGAGGAAGCCTCGAGTCAGCAGTGCACAGAGTTTTGCGATGTCAGAGGCGCCTTCGTAGTTCAGCTTGTCGGCCGTGTCGCGAGGCGTGTGGTAGTCCTCGTGAGCACCTGTAAAGACGGAGAGAATCGGGACGTCACGTGCAACAAACGTTGCCGCATCTGTGGGTAACCGAGTACTCGTTTTGTCCAATAACAGTTCCAGCCCCACGGGTACGTTTCGTCGTTGGACTTCGTCGGCGAAACCGGGTGATGAACCGATGCCTTGAACCACGAGTTTTTCTCGTAAGCGGCCAACCATGTCGAGGTTCACGTAGGCTGCGATCGCGTCGGTGAGCGGCTCGGCGTCCGTTGTTATGCCGTGAGCGTGTGCCGCAAGTAGACCCGCGTGCGGATCGGCTGGATCAATCGCGGCTTGAGGGGCATTCGGATACAAGTCATAGAACTCGTTCGCGAATGCTTGCGAACCAAACAGGCCCAACTCTTCGCCGCTCCAGGCAGCGACCATCAAGTCCCGACGCGACTCGATCCGTCCCGACTTCATTTCATTCGCGAGGTACTGTGCAATCTCAAGCATCGCCGCCACGCCGCTGGCGTTATCGTCTGCACCTGCGTGGACTTGGCCTTGCTCGTTTTCGTTGGCGAGTGAATTGCTGCCGACGCCTCGACCAAGGTGGTCGATGTGTGCACCCACCATCACGCATGCGGGCGGCGTTTCGCTCTTCATCGTTGCTGGATAGCGTGCCAGCACGTTACGTCCGGTACCTGTCTTGCGATCGATCTTGATGTTGCCGGCGACAGTGACTTTATCCAGCGCGATGCCCATTTGTGGCTCACCATCGTCGAGCGATTTCTGGATCTCTGCGAGCGACTTATCGTGTTCCTTGAATATTGCTGCGGCGGTCGCATTGTTGATCGAGACGACACCGATGCTCACGCCAGCTTGCGACGCGTCGCTGTCAAAACGGATCAATTCGGATTTCACTTGGCTTGTCGGACCAGCAACAAAGATGATTCCGATCGCGCCGTTGTCTCTCGCGACCGAGGCTTTGCGTCGAGGCGATGAGTAGCGTGCGAGTTGCTGGCGACGCTCTGGCGTGATGTCTTGCGGCAGATCACGCAGCACCATCACCCATTTGCCTTCGACGTCCAAATGCACATAACTGTCGTACTCTGCGAGATTCTCGCTCGGTGGCACAGCCAGTCCGTAACCGGCGAATACGACGCTTGCTGATTGGGTTTCGCCGTCTGCGGAGAACGAGAGCGGTCGCCAGTCGCTGTCGAGCTGTTTGTCGCTTCCAAGAATCGTCAAACGATTCCCTTCGCCAAGCGACGCACCAGCAGGAAACTCGAACTCCTGGAAGAACGTTCCTTTTTCCCCAGCGGGTTCGAAGCCGAGACTCTCCAAGTACGCGGCGACATAGGCCGTCGCACGACGTTCGCCTTCGGTTCCTGTTAAACGGCCTTCGAGTTCGGGACGTGTGAGATAATCAACGTGTCGTCCAATGTCTGCGGGCGTAAATTCAGGTGTCGATTGGTTCGCGGCTTCGAGAGCGGCCACACGGTCGGCGGGATCGCTTGTCGAAAGCTTCAATAGCTCGCGAGCTTTCGCATCGTTCCACGACGCCATGAAAATTTGCGATCGCTTGCTTGTCGTGCGATTGCTTGTCCAAGCCAAACGATCACCGCTCGGCAGGAACACTGGCAAGCCGTCAAAGCCATCGGTGTAAGTGACTCGCACCGGTTCGCCCTGGCCGTCCGCGCGGACAAGGTACAGTTCGAAGTTTCCGAAGCCGTGTCGATTGGTGGTGAAAACCAGATAATCACCGCTGGGGTGAAAATACGGGGCCCAGCTCATCGTGTTCAAGCTCGTCAACCGACGCACATCGCTGCCGTCCAATTTCATCGTATAAATTTCCGCCGTCGCACCGTCGGCTGAAAAACGTCGCCAGCAAATGCGGTCGCCGCTCGGTGCAAAGAACGGCCCGCCGTCGTAGCCTTCGGATTCCGTCAGGCGACGAACGTTGCTGCCGTCCGCATCCATGATGTAGAGATCGATCATGAAGGCGGGGTCAACTTCGAAGAGCTTTTTTTCTCGCTCAGTCAACTCGCGCGAGTAGGCTTCACGATTCGAAGCGAAAACGATCTGTGAACCATCGGGGCTGTAGCTGCCTTCGGCGTCGTAGCCTCTGGCGTTCGTCAGCCGGGTGTATTGCTTAGATTTGAGGTCAGTTGCGTAGAGCTCGTACGTCTCGTCATAGTCCCAGGAGTAACGACGCTGTTTACCGCTTTCTCGAAGAGCTAACTCGTCGAGCTGTTTCTGTTTGGCTTCGGGGTCGTCTTGCGTGCTCGCATACAGCACCGTATTGCCGCTGGGGTGAATCCACGCACAGGTCGTTTTGCCGTACCCCGGTGAAACGGTTTGTAAATCGCCAGTCTCCAAATCCATGACATAGATCTGGTAGAACGGATTGGCTGGGTCGCGTTCGCTTTGGAACACCATCCGCTTGCCGTCGGCGCTGAAGTAGCCCTCGCCGGCACGCAAGCCTTCAAAGGTGACTTGGTGAGTCTTGGTCAGTAGTTCCGCTTCTTTCGCAGGATCGCCAGTCGCGACTTCGGCGGCCGCTGCTTCAGCGCTAGCGACTGCGGCATCTGGCCTGTCTTGTCCCGACGCGGGTGACCAGCATGCGAGTGCGACAGTCGCCGCGAGTGTCGGGAGCAGTGCGGTGGTTGGCAAAGATCGTGTCGGGCAACGAAACAACAGCGACATGGTCGGCCTTGAAGGGTTGAGTTTGAACTTAAGTTTCAGACGTCTCGCTCGAATCCATTTCGAGCAACGTGTGCGCACCGCGAAGGCAAATCAGGCCATCGCTCCACCGAGCGAACAGGGAACGGCGTTCGGACTCGTCGTGGAATACTCGCACGGTCTCTATTTTGTGCCGAATGTCGTCGCGAACCAAGCCGTAAAGTGTGAGCCGCACGGGTTGGGCGTCTTCCGCCCCGTCTTGGTCCTCTTGCGAGGCTCGAACATCGGCTTCAAAACGGAATATTTGTTGCCAACCAGGCCGCTCCACGGCGACGAGACGCACGCCGCGGAGTTTCGCACTGCTGCCGTAATAGCCTTCGGCGGTGAGATGGCGGCGAATCGCGAGTTCCATCTCATGATCGCCACACCAGTCATTCCATCGCTGGAGAAAATGATTCAGCCAATCCTTGATCGCCACTTGTTTACGACTTGTTCGGAAGGTCAAAGTCACCAGTTAAATCACGCCACACGCAGTGAATATGGTTTGCTGGGTTACCCGCAGCGTCGGCTTGCGTGTTAACGAATTCGATCAAGAAACTCTTGCCGCGGACGCGATAGTAGTGGCCAATGCCTGGTTTCTTGGCTCCCGCCCAAGCAAAGTGGATGTTCTCCCATCCGTCTTGAGTGATGATGTCGCGTCGTTGGGCCGCAACAGATTCTGGAGCCGCGTCGACATAGACCGCGATCAGCCGCTTGAGTTGTTCCTGTTGTGCTGGCTCAAGAGCACTCATCGTGATGCCGACGGGTTCATCAACGGTGGCTTGCGGTTCACCCGCAAAGCGGATTTCGGCGAGGGCTTCATCCGCGATTGTTGCGGTTGCTGCTCGTGCATCATCCAGGGCGTTGATGAGTTCGAAAGCTAGTTCCTCTTCAGCACGCAAGACGCGAGTCCCTTTGCCGAGATCGCCTTGCACATCGTTCATGATGGTCGCTGGATTCGAAGCGAAAAATTGTGGTGTCGTGTCGACAAGCTCTCCGCCGCGACAGGAAAAGTTCAACGACAGGTGGTGGCCTTCGAAGGAGAAGCCCCATGCATCCGTTTCGCTCGGCGTGCCGAAAATCGTGAGGTAGTACTTTTCGAAATCGCGACGGCCAATGCTCTTGGGACCTTCGAGTTCGAGCAATACTTTTTCGAGCAACATGATTTTGCTCGCTTTGTCATAGCCTGCCTCACTCAGTCCACTGCGAAGCAAACGCAACGCAGCTGTCTTTTGTGCGGTGTTCATCTCGCGAAGCGGCAATCCCTTGCGAGTATCCATCGGAATGAAGTGCCAAGCGACACGTTGTTCCGAATCGTACGGGACGATGGCTTTGGCCAATTGAGCCTCGTCGAGAGCTTCGACATACGTCTTTGCAAACGTTTGCATTTGTGCACCCGGAGAATCCGCGGTGCGAAGACCGAGGAGTGTGAGTGCAGAAACTGCGACAAAAACAGGAGCGGCAACGCGGAGAAAACGCATCGATGGGGTCTCAAGCGGGGCGGGAGTGGTGGGGTTTTTTTGAAATCAGCCCCAACAGTATATCCGCTCAGAACGCTCGCGTGATGCTCGATTTAACCGAACAGCAACTCGTCTTGTGGTTCAAGCCCGTCGGAATTCGACTTGGCGTAAAGTCCGAGCTTTTGAAGCCCCAAAAGCGTCAAATAAGCGGGGTTTAGATAAAGATAACGCCGCCAAAGTCGCTTGGGCTCACGCGTCAGTCGGTAGAGCCACTCCAAAGCATAACGCTGCATCCACGGCGGTGCTTGGCTCAATAATCCAGCGTGGAACGCGAAAGCGGCTCCCACAGCGATTTGAGGCATCTGGATTCGGTGTCGCATTTCGTACGCAAAAATCTCTTGCCTCGGACAGCCCAGCCCCACAAAGCATAGTCCCGCACCGCTGTCGTTGATCTCTTTCGCCAGCTCATCACGCTCGCTCGGAGACAACTGGCGGAATCTTGACGCTCGACGGCCAGCGATCACGAGATTCGGATAACGAGTCGTGAGCGTCTCGGCGAACTTGTCGAGCATCTCTTCGGTGGCGCCGAACAAGAAGATGGAAACGTTCTGGTCGGCCGCCGCTTTGCAAAGTCGCAGCGTCAACTCAGGGCCGTAGACGCGATCCGTCAGTTTGCATCCGTGAAGCGAGTTCAACGCCCATCGCACCGGTTGTCCGTCAGGGCAAACGAGATCGAATTGGTTCAGCCGATATCGATGGGCTGGGTCCAAAGCCCCAGTCATCACGCCGTGAACCGCGAGTGCAGTCACGGTCATCGGTTGCCGGTCTTTGCTCTTTTCAATGATCGCGGCAACCGCCGCTTCATAATCGATCGCGCTGACGCCGATCCCCAAGACGTTTTGTTTTCCGAGATGAATCATGGTGATTTTTTGAGAACATGCGGAAGCACGTTAGTCACTTCCTCGGCCAGTCATCGGAACCGTTATGGTCTGAGCGATCAGTCCGAAGTCTTCAAAGAGTCCAAATTGATCAACGTATCGCAAGTCCATTCGCATCCACTCATCAAACGAAGTCGCTTGAGTTTTGTTTACTTGCCAATAACAAGTCATGCCCGGTCGAAGATCGAGTCTTCGGCGGTGCCATCGGTTACAAGCTCGGCTTTCATGCCATGGCAGCGGACGCGGGCCTACTAAAGACATGTCGCCACGAAGAACGTTCCAAAGTTGCGGAAGTTCATCGATACAAGTTGCACGCAAAATACGTCCAACGCTTGTTACGCGAGGGTCACTTTTTATTTTGAACGCCGGCCCATCACGATGGCTTTTGGCTCTCAAGTCCGCCTGCGACTTTTCTGCATCGACAACCATTGTCCGAAGTTTGTAAATCGTAAACGGCTTGCCTCGGAGGCCTTCGCGTGTTTGCTTAAAGATTGCTGGTCCTGACGAATTGAGTTTAATCGCCACCATGCTTCCAAGAATTAACGGACCACCAAGAGTCAACCCGACGCAGGCACCGACTATGTCGGTCGCTCGCTTCAAAGCCATAGTCACCCAGGGCGTGCTGATCATCGGATCTTCGGTTGTGACCTCAACCGCTGAATGACTGGCTTGTGGCCACGCGTTTAAGATTTCTGCTTCTTCACGAATGTCGTTGTTAATCGATTGTGGAGCATAATCGCTTGATCGACGCCCGCCGTTGTGTTGGTCGTCATCTCCACTTCCGAACCCTTCTGGATCGTGGACTCGCAAATTCATGCTAACCGCAAGCCCGTTGCGAATCATGAGCTGGCGTAATCGATCCAGCACTGAGCGTCCTCCCATTTCGCCGGTGTCAACCAACAGCACAGCGTAGCGAGTTGACGCGAGCTGACCTTTCTGGTCAGTCATGCGCAGGTGACGATGCAGCACGCGAACCATCGCTCGCGAGCTTGAACGGTCATGTTTACCAATGAGGTCAATCGTCACCAAGCAAAACGGAATTGATCGACGTGTCGACCTGATCCGCTCGCGCGTGACCTCTCGATCAAACTGGCGAGCCGTCAACAAGCGTGGATCACGCTTGTTGGCGAATCGCACATTGCGAGTCAAATTGCTGAAGAAAGCTCCAAGCACGTTAGTTAAGCCCTGTTGCTGATCGAACCTCGCAGCATTCCACTGCAAAGTCCATTCAGAGTCCCGTTGTTAATTGAACGCGAATCCGAGTCGTTCGTTAAATAAAATCTGTAGAGGTAAATCAGTTTGATGCTAAAGCGGACGCCTCGCTATCGAGGCAGGCCAACTGGTGAACTCGCGCCGACGTGCGCGCCGTGAAGGTTCGACTTTGTAAGATCTCGGTTGTCATGGGACGACGGCATCCGCGTTGACTCAGGCTGAGGTGGCAGCGTTGATGACGGTGTCGCCCGCAACAGTGCCTGAAGCAGTCCGAGTGACATACCCAACATGCATCCGAGTAAGGAAAGAATGCCTCTTTGAGGGCCTGTTTTCTTTAGCTGCAACGATGCGTCTTGAACGATGGATACGTCTGACAAATTGCTGGAGTCGAGTTGGTCTAGCATGCGAGCTTCTTCGAGACTCTTGCTATGAGTCAAGAAGTTCTGTTCGGCAAGGTTCGCTTCCCAAGTCAACCGAGCGAGTTCCAAGCTGTCTTTGTTGAGGCGGTTCTGGTCTTCCTTCGCCTCTTCCAGTGCCGAAGTCAGGGACTCGACTCGGCTTTTGAGTCCGGCTGTATCAGCCATCGCGACTTCGTAATTCTTTTCCATGTCCTGACGAATCGGATTGACCGCTTCGACTGAAAGTTCCTTATCGGCTTCTTCATCGTTAACGATTTGTTTGCTTTGCGCGACCATCTCCTTGAGCATTTGATATCGCGGGTGATTGGGCTTTAACCTCGTCAATGCGTCATTTTCTTGCATTTCCAGGCTATACAGTTGGCTGCGCATTTCGTCATTCGCGTTGTTCGCTACGCCTCGAGTGATCTCCGTCGGAATCCACTGGTCCACATCAACCATTCGGTTTTCAAGCGATTCAGCTCGACTGCTTCGTTCAGCCAAACTGCTTTGAGCGTCGTCCAGGGCAATTTCAAGTTTTGTGATTCGCTCTTGAAGCATCGCCTCGCCCGATTGCTCGCTGCTCCATCCCAGTCGACTCTTCGCGGCTTGCAACGCCTCTCTCGCGTCTACCGCAAGTTTGCGACTCGTTGCAACTTCCTGTTCGAAAAACGTTAACGACCCAGTCGCACGGTGTGCCTCGACATGGAATTTGCCGTACTCGTCCATCATGGCATGAACAATTTTTTGAGCCAGCAGCGGATCATCGCTCTTGCATGCCACCGCAATTGTGTAGGCGTTCTTCGTTACCGCTACCGTAATGGATTGTTGGACCTTCTTGATGGCCTCTTCAATGGCGATTTGAGCTTCGTATTCCTCGGCGCTCATCCCTTCAAGCCCTTGCTTGCTCTTGGGAATGACCTGAGAGACTTTTTCGCTCGCGGATCGCACGGCCCGATCTATCCAAGTTCTCGGCCGATTGATTTCATCGGCTCCAACGCGACCCACGACCCGTTGGGAGATCTCGCGACTGGCAAGCATCTCGCGCACGCTAATGACTTCGGCTGAACGAGATTCTTGAAGCGAAACACTTTGTGACGCCTGGCTCGTCGGATCAACAGAAATTGCTCCGCGTCCCAATCGAACGTACATCAGGCCGTTGCTTGAGTAGCGGTTGGGCCAAGCGACAAGGATCCCCGCAACTGCGACGGTCGCCATGACTGTGGTTGCGATAACGGATGGCAAGCGACGAGTGACGCTACGGACTAAGTCAGCTGGCGTTAACGTCGCCCAGGAATTAATTGGGGCTCGATCCACTCTGATTTGACTCTGTGCTGAAGAAACGGAAACTGGTCTCAAAACGACGTGCGACGCGCGCTGCCCACCGATTATGCACATTCGCACACCTAGATGGTTTAATAAGGCTAGTCAAACAACTCGTTTTATCCAGACTGCCATAGCGGGTTTGATTGCGGAAATCGTCAATCATTCGTACGCAAAGTTACGATTGTGAGGTAGACTTCCGCCGCGCGCAAGTCCGCGGCGCCGTATGATCGACCCAACCGCTATATTTGATGCGGTTCTTTCTACCCATAGATGCGTTTTTATTCGCAAAAAGCCGCAGCGGCCTGGATGTCGCGTCCATGGGAGGCCGGCCGGGCGTAGGATACTTCGATGGCTATTTCTAGAACGCTTGAACCCGAATGTATGTCCGAACGCACCGAAGCGCTTGCTTACGGCGATATGTGTTTGGACGCTGTAAATGAAGCATTTGTCGAAGACCTGCTGTCGCACGGAACCTCAATTGGTGGGGGGCCTGTTGGCGTTTGGGTGATCGATTTGGGGTGTGGACCCTGCGATATTCCCGTGAAGCTCTGTGAGCGAGCCCCTGCGGTGAAGGTCCTCGCTATCGATTCTTCCGTCGAAATGCTCGAACTTGCCAAGCGTCAAATTGACTTCGGCGGAATGATTGATCGCATCAGTCTGGCACATGATGACGTCAAAATCCTGGATATGTATGCCGATGAGATGGCCGATACCGTCATCTCAAACACCTTGCTGCATCATTTGGCTGAACCCGAACAGGGGTTGAGGACGGCGGTTCGGTTATTGAAGCTTGGAGGCCGACTTTTCATACGCGACCTTGTTCGTCCTAGCAGTGTTGATGAAGTGGAAGAACTGGTCAGGCTGCATACGGAGGGTGAGCCAGAGATTGCAAAACAACTTCTGAGGCAATCGTTGCACGCGGCTCTGACTCTTGAGGAGGTCCGTGAAATGGCCGCGGAGTTTGGTATCGCACCGAATTGCGTTCAAATGACGAGCGACCGCCACTGGACACTGGACTGGAATCGGCCTGAAAATGCGGACGATGACGCGGATGACGATGAGACTGATTCCGAAGACGATGGCAATGATTGACACCAAGGACGTAAACGAGAATGGAAGGTTGCGTAGGGTCAGCTGAATGAAGAACTATCACGAATTGGTTGCGGACATTCTGGAAAACGGAGTGGATCGTGGTGATCGTACCGGCACCGGCACGCGAAGTGTTTTCGGTCGCCAATTGCGGTTTGATCTGGCGGACGGATTTCCGCTGTTGACGACCAAGAAGGTTCATTTGCGGTCGATTTTGCACGAATTGCTGTGGTTTTTGAACGGAGAAACCAACGTGCGATCGCTGCAGTCCAATCGGGTGACGATTTGGGATGAGTGGGCCGATGAGAATGGTGATTTGGGGCCTGTTTACGGGAGCCAGTGGAGGTCTTGGCGAGGCAGTGACGGCGAAACGGTTGACCAAATCCGCTATGTCGAGAACGAAATTCGCAGCAATCCCGAGTCGCGTCGATTGATCGTCTCAGCCTGGAACGTTGCTGAGTTGGACAAGATGGCGCTGCCGCCGTGCCATTTGTTGTTCCAGTTCTACGTGGCCCAGGGGCGATTGTCCTGTCAACTCTATCAACGAAGTGCAGACGTGTTTTTGGGCGTGCCGTTTAATATTGCCAGCTACGCATTGCTGACCATGATGATGGCGCGCGTGACCGGCTTGGAACCTGGCGAGTTTGTGCACACGTTTGGCGATGTGCATCTTTATCACAACCATTTCGACCAGGCAAAGTTGCAACTCACCCGAGAACCGCTGCCATTGCCTAAAATGACGATTCAGTCGTCGCCGGCAGCTGTCGATCAATTCAAATTTGATGACTTCGTGCTCAGTGGTTACGAATCGCACCCGGCGATCAAAGCGCCCGTCGCGGTATGAGCGACGTGAATAGCGATGCTGTGGGTGATGGCGATGAAGCCTCCTCGGTGGCGGGTGTCTCGCACGCATTAACTGCGGTGGTTGCTATGACGCCGGACCGAGTGATCGGGCTCGATGGCGACATGCCCTGGCGTTTGAAGAATGATTTACAGCGATTCAAATCACTCACGATGGGTGGGTGGCTGATCATGGGGCGGAAAACGTTCGATTCCATCGGGCGACCACTTCCTGGACGCCAGACGGTGGTCGTCACCCGCAACCGGGACTGGAGTTTTCCGGGCGTGAGCGTCGCTCATGAGGTGGACGAGGTGTTGCGTATGACTGAATCCGCGCCAGCCTACGTGGTCGGTGGAGCGGAGATTTACCGGCTGTTTTGGGCTTATTGCAGTCGTGTTTACCTGACTTGGGTCTGGGCAAATCTCCAGGGTGATACTCGGCTCGACGTCAACTTGGAAGATTTTGTTGTCCGTGAGCGAATGCGACTGTCGGCTGGATTGGATGACAGTTTTCCGACAGAATTTTGCCGTTTAGAGCGTCTTCCAAAGCCATAATCTGGGTTCTGAGACGCCCTTCATGAACTTGAGATGAAAATACTCGAAGATTCCTCTTCAGTTACCACTTGAGCAAAAAGGGGGCCGACCGCTATAGTCTGGGATTCTTGGCCCGAGCAAACGTCGGATGAGCACTGGTTCATCGATTGTCTTGTGGCGAATTTCTCATGGAGAGTATTCGCCTTCCGTCGGGTAAACCACACGCACACCTTTGAACATTCCCCCTCAGGAGGATTGCCATGCCCCGTCTGTTGGGCGTCGACATCCCTAACGATAAACAAGTTCAGTACTCGCTTACTTACCTGTACGGCGTTGGAATCAACGTTGCCCGTGAGGTTTGTGACAAGCTGGGTATTGAGCCGACTCGATTGGCGAGTGAGCTAGGCGAAGACGATCTAAGCCGTATCGCAGCGATGCTTGAGCGGGACTTCACCGTTGAAGGTCCTCTTCGTCGCCAAGTCACCCAAAACATCAGCCGTTTGCGTGAAGTGAAGTGTTACCGCGGGATCCGACATCGTGTCGGTTTGCCTGTGCGTGGCCAACGTACGAAAACCAACGCACGTACCAGGAAGGGCCCTCGTAAGACGGTCGCCGGTAAGAAGGGCGTTAAGGATTTGAAGTAATAGCAAGGCTTGCGGTTTCGTTTGGCCCTTTTTTCCAGGCCGTCTCGGAACTGCATCACCTGTTATTGTTGAGACTCCTGAGATTTTTACGCCGCAATGTCTTATTGCGGTTTGTCTGGGTTTCAGTCCCCTCGCTGATTCGTCGCGAAAGACTGAAACACCACTTTTTACATTCCAGTTCAAAACCCCGACTTAGATTAGAGACTTTGCTGTGGCAAAGACAAACAAGAAAAAGCGGATCCGTCGCAATGTCACCAGTGGCATCGCGCACATTCACGCCACGTTCAATAATACGACCGTGACGATCACCGATCCCAAGGGTGATACGTTGTGCTGGGCAAGTGCCGGTACGAGCGGATTCAAAGGAAGTCGAAAGAGCACCCCGTTTGCTGGGCAATGCGCCGCTCAGCAAGCTGCGGAAAAGGCAACCAAGTTTGGCATGCGAGACGTCGAAGTCCGCGTGAAGGGTCCTGGCTCTGGTCGTGAAAGCGCCATCACCTCGCTGCAGGCAGCTGGGTTGAATGTCAAGTTGATCGAAGACGTAACGCCGATCCCGCACAACGGCTGTCGTCCTCGCAAGAAGCGTCGCGTTTAAGCGTCGGTTCCTCGTTTTTCTGTCACACGAGCACGTCCGCTTGTGGGCACCCCTATCGTATTTCTCCAATTTCTGTCACACAGAACTGAGGTCACATGACGATGCACATTCGTTGGCGTGGCATGGAGCTGCCCAGCTCCCTGGAAGTCGACCGCAATACCCTCACGAGCAATTACGGCCGCTTTGTTGCGGAACCGTTTGAGCGTGGCTTTGGTGCAAGCGTTGGTAACAGCTTGCGTCGAGTCTTGCTCAGCAGCCTGATGGGTAGCGCTGTAACGCAAATCAAGATCCGCGGTGCTCAGCACGAATTCACATCGATTCCTGGTGTCCTTGAGGACGTCACGGATATCGTCTTGAACGTGAAGAGCCTAGTCGTTCGCAACAACAGCGATGCGACTCGCGTGATCACGCTCGAAAGCAACAAGGCTGGTGTGTTGACCGGTGCCGACATCGATACCGATGCCGACGTCGAGATCATGAACAAGGACCACGTCCTTGCAACGCTCACCTCCGACGTTCCATTCATGATGGAAATGGTTGTCGAGAATGGACGCGGCTACGTTCCAAGTACCGAGCACAGTGCCGCGGACCACGAAATCGGCATCATTCCGATTGACGCAGTCTTCAGCCCGATCACTCGTGTTCGCTACGAGGTCGAAGAGACTCGCGTTGGCCAGAAGACGAACTTCGATCGCTTGATCCTTGAGATTTGGACTGACGGTTCGATCAATCCAGAAATGGCGTTGGTCGAGGCAGCGAAGATTCTTCGCAAGCACCTCAACCCGTTCGTTCAGTATCGTGAGCTCGGTCCAAGTATCTTCAGTGCCGCACGCGGTGGTGCTGGATCTCCGGAAGCACAACTCGAAGCGAAGTTGAACATGACCCTGGCGGAACTTCGCCTGTCGGTTCGTGCGAACAACTGCCTCGAAAGCGAAAACATTCAAACAGTTCGAGATTTGGTGCAACGTACCGAAGATCAATTGCTCGAAGTGCGAAACTTTGGTGACACAACGCTCAACGAAGTTCGCGAAAAGCTGTCTCAGTACGGTTTGCACTTGGGTATGCGAGTTCCATCGCAACCACTGTTGTAAGCTCGCTTTGCGATTAGCTCACTCAATTCAATTACAAATCCAACACACCCTTATTTGACGGATATTTCGCCATGCGACATCGACGACGAGGCCGCACGCTCGGAAGAAGCCCAAGCCACCGCAAAGCGCTGTTGAAGAACCTCGCGAGCGCCCTTTTCTTGACGGAAAGGGATGCAACTTTGGACGCGAACGCGCCGAAGGTGACTGGCCGAATTACGACGACACTGCACAAGGCGAAGGAAGTTCGCCCTTTGGTTGAGAAGTGCATCACGATCGCTAAGAAGTCCTACGCTCACGAAGAAGCCGCTCGTGCATTCGAGTCATCGGCTGAGCGTGGTACTGATGCGTGGAAGCAATGGCGCCAAAGCGACAGCTGGCAAAAGTGGGTTGCTGCTCGAGCACCTGTCGTCGCCGCTCGTCGACGTGTCATTCAATTGATTGGTGACAAGACTGCTGCCAAGATTTTATTCGATACTGTGGCGAAGCGATTTGTCGATCGTCCAGGCGGATACACACGAGTATTGAAGTTGGCGACGCCACGTCTTGGTGATGCTGGTGATCGTGCTATTCTCGAATTCGTCGGTCGCAATGACCGCGTCAAGAAGAAAGCCGAACGTCCATCGTTCGAAGCTGAGCCAGCGGAAGCCGCAACTGTCGAAACCAGTGCAGCCGAATAGTTCGGATTCGTCCTTCGAGATTCAAATCAAAACCCAGCGACTTGATCGCTGGGTTTTTTTATCGATGCACAGTTTGCGACTTTTCATCAAAACAAAGTAGCAGGCACACTCCGTGTGCCGTCCGCCATCTTGACGATAGCTTCTTGAGGCTACGACACATGGCGTTAGGTCGATGGCAGTAACCAAACGCCACGAAGCGGTTCGTGGTTCTGCCGTCGCGTTGCGACTGTGGGTATTGCACTTGATCGAGAACCTCGGGCTTACGCCCGACGCTATCGCATGCTGTCCCTATCGGGACTGGAATTTGCACAAACAAAAAGCTATGCAACCGCCAATCTTTTGAAAGCCCAGACCTAACCTCGGCGTCCTTGTGCTTGGTTCCAGACTCGTAACTGGTTTTTCACGCCTATAGTTTGGGTCAGCTCCGCCCATTTTCGTGCGACGATCTCAAGTGCTTCAGCTGGTTCGGACTTCTTGTCGAGTACTTTGCCAATCTCGGTGTCGAGAGCTTCGTAGTACGCGCCTCCGTGAATGATTTGCAGTCCTGGGCTGGTAAGTGGCGTTTTCCAAACTTCGTCGAGGAACGAATCGTAGGGGGAATTGCTTACCGTCGCCTCAACGCCTGATTGCTCCGATTTGATTACCTGCTTCGCGCCACTGATGCACTGATTGAGAGCTGACGCGCCATCGGCTGATGCCAGCCACGCTATAAACTTCTTCGCATAAACCGATTGACGGCAGGCCGCTGAGATCGATGCGACAGGGGTAAAGGGATCAAACAACACTCGCTGGATCGAGTTGCCACTGGGCATGTTGATGACTTGGATGTCTGGGAACGCTTCGATGTTCGGTGGCGGATACGTTATTCCGCCTCGCAACGTTCCTTGTTGAATGTTTGTCCAAATGGATTCTGGTGACATTCGCTTTGACGCATATCGATCATGCGTTTGCTTCATCAATTCCAGAGCCTCAACATAGGATGGAGTTGCGACCAGCGGCTTCATTGATTCGCGATCAAAGAGCCATCCGTCGCGGGCGGTGGACACGCTTCGCCAGAGAAACATGGCGCCAGCCCATCCCGGTGCGGTCGGTTCCGAAGCCTGGCCCATCAACGGTCCACTCACAATCGCGTCGTAGTCTTCCCAAGTCTTTGGTGACTCGATTGCATCGACCGTAAAAAGAGCAGGGATCATTCCACCCAGAGGCAATCCGATCGATTGGTCCGCGAACCGAGAGACGCCCGTCTTTAACGCCGTTGCTAATCGAACTACGTTATCTTGCGAATCGTCGTCGGACCGAACGTCAAGTGATTCGGGGTCCAACGCAACGAGCGCAGACTGATGAAACAGATCCCCGGCCAACAGCAACGGGTAAATCAAAACATCCGTTTTTCCCGCTAGTTCGGCAACTTCCGCTGATAACCTTCCTGCCTCGGATCGGGGAATCGTGACGGACTGGAGCTTCAGTTCTCCGTCATCTGAAGCCGACCATGCTCGCGAAAGAGACTGGCTTGATTCAGACTCACTCACGATGAGAACACGTAGCGGAACGCTTGAACGTGATGTTGCCGGAGTCGATGGAGTAGGCTCCGTTTCGCGACTGCATCCGAGCATTGCAAGGCTAGTGAGCGAAAGTCCCTGAGCGAGCAACTCGCGACGCGAGAGTCCAGAAGGTCGCGATATCATGTTGGATCATTTGAGTCAGGTAGAAAATCTCGATCAGCCCACACCGTGGCGCTGCAGCGACAGGACCCGATACGCATTATATTGCTTCCCGGTTCGACTCGATTGATCGAGTTCTCGCGTGCCTTTTCATCCTCTTTGATCCACAAAAATCACTTCCATGAGCTTCTATCTCGGTATCGATATCGGAACGAGCGGCACCAAGACCTTGGTGATCGACGTCCAAGGCAACGTCCTCGCTGAATCGTCTGCGGAATACCCGCTCGCCCAACCGCGTCCAGGCTGGACCGAGCAAGACCCTGAGGATTGGTGGCAAGCAACGATCAAGACCGTTCGCGGAGCGATGAAGGCAGCCAAACTCAAACCTGCCGACATCAAGGCGATCGGTCTGAGTGGTCAAATGCACGGCTCCGTTTTCCTGGATAAATCCAATCAAGTCATTCGGCCGGCTCTACTTTGGAACGACCAACGCACAGCCGCTGAGTGTGACGAAATCACCGAGGCCGCAGGCGGCCGCAAGCAATTGATCAAGCTCGTCGCCAACCCCGCACTGACGGGTTTCCAGGCACCAAAGATCCTGTGGCTGCGAAATAACGAGAAAGCAAACTTTGGTCGCCTCAGCAAAGTTCTGTTGCCCAAAGATGACATCCGACGTCGGCTGACTGGCGACTATGTGACCGAAGTCAGTGACGCGAGCGGCACATTGTTGCTCGACGTGGTCAATCGCAAGTGGTCGGATAAGTTACTGTCGAAGCTGAACCTCGATCCATCGTTAGTGCCGCGAGTGGTCGAGAGCGAAGACGTCACCGGAACGCTCACTGCCGAAGCCGCAAAGCTGCTGGGACTGACGACGGACTGCAAGGTCGTCGGTGGTGCTGGCGATTGCGCCGCCGGCGCGATCGGCAACGGTGTTGTGAAGAGCGGCATCCTGAGCACATCGATCGGCACCAGCGGCGTGATGTTCTGTCATAGCGACACGCCACAGTACGACGCCGCCGGACGGCTTCACACGTTCTGTCACGCGGTGCGAGGCAAGTGGCACATGATGGGCGTGAACCTGACCAGCGGCGGATCGCTGCAGTGGTGGATGGATCAAGTGCTCACGGATCCCGACGGTAAGAAAGACCCCAAGCGGTACGAGCGTGCCACAGCCGCAGCAGCCGAGATCGCAGCCGGCAGCGGCGGACTCGTGTTCTTGCCGTATCTGAATGGCGAGCGAACTCCACACGCCAATCCAAAAGCACGCGGTGCGTTCGTGGGTCTCAATCTCACTCACGACCGAGGCGCCATGACGCGATCCGTCATGGAAGGCGTCACATTCGCACTTCGTGATTCACTTGCCATTATCGAATCACTCGATGTCCCTGTGAAACAGATTCGTGCATCCGGCGGTGGCAGCCGCAACCAGCTCTGGCGGCAAATGCAAGCTGACGTTTTCGGCAAGAAAATCACCACGCTCGAGGTCGAACAGGGCCCAGCATTCGGAGTCGCGCTGCTCGCGGCGGTGGGTGACGGTGCCTATCCAAACATCGAAGCCGCGTGCAAAGCCACGATCCAAGTTGCTGCCGAGACGAAAGCGAACACCGTCGCCGTCAAGAAGTACAACCAGCTATTTCCAATCTACCAAGATCTCTATGCAAAGTTGGCTGAGAACATGGCCAAGCTCGCGGATTTGAATTAGTCGATCTAGATCGCGGCTTGCAATTGGTCGAGTCGATGCACGTGGAAATCGCCTTCGTTCAAACTTGATTGAGCTAACTCGATCAAGTGTTCGTGGTGCGTGAATAGGATCACCTGGGTCGTTGTGGATAGCTCGGAGAATACTTCGAGCGCGGCGACAGCACGGCGATCGTCCAGTTGGATCAAGCAATCATCGATCACAAGCGGGATCGCTTTGCCATGACCCATTTGGTGCTTGAGTGAGGCGAGACGAAGTGCGAGGTACAACGCGTCTGCGGTTCCCGTGCTCATCATCGGCGCGTGAACCGACAACTCGCCTCGCACGCCCTGGAGTACGGGGACTCCCTTGGAGTCGTAGTCCACCTTGAGTGCCGAGTATTCGCCGCAGGTCAGTTTCGCAAAATAACGTTGGGCCGCTTCGAGTACCGGACCTTGGTTCTCGCGTCGGTAATGCTCGATGGCTTGCTGC
Organism: Pirellulaceae bacterium; assembly: GCA_041749955.1. Classification (GTDB taxonomy): domain Bacteria; phylum Planctomycetota; class Planctomycetia; order Pirellulales; family Pirellulaceae; genus JBBSJZ01. The sequence goes on from JBGTAI010000107.1 coordinate 34,993, forward strand.
AGTACCGATCCGGCCAACTTCAATCGAATATAGCTTTGACATTCTCGTTGAAGTCGCCCCAAGTCAAGCTGAAGCGATTGCGATAATTCAGCCGCTCGGCTGCCGCCATCAATCAAATCTCGACGATGCTTCAACGCACCCAGTTCCTGCTGAAGTCCCGTTAGTTGCTCGTCGATCGTAACCTTTTCGGACTCAATGCTCTGGGTCTCCGCTTCGACCGTTTCAACTCGCATTTCGCTCAGCAATGCAACGAACTCACTTAAGTCGATATCGCCCGCCAAGAATTTGAGTTTGGAGTCGAAGTCGCTTAACTCTGCCGACGCCTCGCGGCGACGCTGTGATTGTGTCTCGATTTGAAGCAGACCATCGGTGGAATCACATTTGGCCTCTTCGCACAATTGTTTTGCAATCACTTCCAGACGCAGCAACGTCTGCTCGGCGTCACGTTGCTCGTCATTGCACGTTTCTAGCTGTCGAACAAGATTGGCTCGGCTTTCGCGATTCGATCGTTCTCGCTTGAGTCGCTGGTACAAACTCGTCACGATTGAGCCGAGTTTTTCAAGCGTGGCGTTCTCGTCTGGCGTTTCGTCGTCGTGTGTTGCCGGTTGCGGTGAATCTTGTTCGACGTTACTAGCTAGTCGAGTCACCAGGCGTCTGTAGTCCGCGTGTTCTTCGCGAATCGATCGCTTTCGCTTTTCCAAAACATTGAATTCATGCAAAGAATGCTCAAGATCCTTGACCCAGTCGAGCATTTCGAGCACTTTGTCCGTTGCCAGGGCGTCACCGTGGGTCAGCTTGGCTGTGGCTTCGCTCCACTGGATGTGCCATGCATCGAGAGCTTGCTGGCACTGAGTGAGTTCTTCGGTTGCCTCTTCCACGACGCGCTGCGTCTGTTCTCGCTGGCGGGCGTTGGCTTCGATTTCTTTTCGGTTCTGTGATACGCGGTTCCGCAACTTCATTGTTTCGTCGTAAAGACGGTGCAATCGGATTGCTAAGTCGTCCGTGTCGACGGCCTCTGGGAAAAGCGTCTTCTCGAGCTTGCCAGGTATGGTGCCGCCGAGTACGGGGCTGCCGAGTACGGGGCTGCCGAGTACGGACTGGAGCCGAGTGCATGCGTTCTCGAGTCGTCTTGTCGCAGCCGTTCGTTCTCTTTCGGAACCCTCGAGCGTCTCAACGGACTCGCATAATCGCTCGTGGTCTGCCAACCAAGTCGTCATCGTTGAGGGAGATGCTGGCTCTACACCAAACGGGGACCAAAGGCTTGTCCATTGCTTCGCAGCCTCTTTCGACTTCGCTTGTTGTTCAGCAAGTTTTGCTTGTTCTCGTTCCAGTTGTCGTGTGAGTGCTTGGATATTAGCGTTCTCAGTTTCGATCTGGTGGACGGTGCCATGATGTGCCTGGATTTCATCAGCGATCTTGTCCGCAGAGACCACCGCTTCGCGTACTCGGTTGAGTTCGGCAGCGATCTCATTCGTTTTGGTCAACGCTTCGATCAATGAATCACGCTGGCTTCTTGCCGTAGCCAAATCATGCATGGTTGGAAGTGCTCGCGAGGACTTGAGTTGGTCCAGGCGATCTTGTTTCTCGTGGAGGTCTTCGCGTATCTGCTCGCATCGCAATCTCGCCGCGGTCTCGGCATCCTCCAGACTATCGAACTGGGATTTGGCGTTCGCGATCGCGTCGGTGCCGGGCAATCGCCACGAAGCGATCTCTCGAAACGCAGTCGAAACGCCGAGCTTCTTTCGCATCTCTTCGCATCGTCGTGTCCATCGTTCGCATTCTTCGCAAGCCGTCGCCAGCTCTTCGACAAGACGCTGGGGTAATCCAACTTCGTCCAATAGCCTAGTCAGTACGTCAGGATCCATTGTGTCGACGGACGGTGAAGTTGATTCGATCTGCTTCAGTTGTCGTTGGTGTCGTTCGATTTTCTGTTTTGCGTCATCACGTTGCTGAACGAGTTTTTCGAACTGTGACGCGAGTCGGCGGACACTGTCTCTCGCTGCGTCAGTGAACCGAACCGCATCGACTCGCTCGGGAAAATCGTTGCTGTCGATCGCTTCATTCGCTCCAGAAAGCTTCGCTAGTAACTCAAATATTTTTTTCTGTTCACGACTCGCAAGCTCGTGCAGGTTTTGGGAGTCGCGATCCGCCTTTTCGCGTGTCGCTAGCTGGCGGTAGACCTCTTCGATTTCTGCTTCGTGCGCTAACGTCATTGGGTCGTCGCCCAACTCAGCAACTTGTCGAGTCAATGATTCTTGCCGCCGAACGAGTTCTTGTTGCCGAGCGTCGGCCAATTGGCGGTCTTGGTCCCATTGTCGACGACGGTCGGGGAAATCCGCTGCTAGAATCGGCGCGGTGGCGACACTTGCGAATGCTTCGGCCGCGGATTGCCATCGCGGAACGAGCGGCAACGCTTGCATCGCCGCTCGTAAACGACTCAGTCGAACGGCCAGTTCGCTCGATCGTCCTTTGAATTGTTCAATGGATGTTTGTGTCGCGGAAATCCGTTTTTGGAGTTCATCGAATTCCGCCGGAGGCACCTGTGCATCGCGCAGTTCTCGACGCTTCGTTTCGACTTCTTTCATCAACTCGTTGATCGTGCTCTTGCCACGAGTCTTGAACAGCGATCCTGTTTCGTCGCCTAGTTGTGTTGCGATCTCTTGCAGTCGACCTATTCCCGCACCAGCGGCAAACAGGATCTCCCCGACTTCGCCCTCGCCTTTCAAGATTTGCTCGCCACCTCGTAATAGCTCTGTGTGTGAAAGGCCGAATCGCGTTTCAAACGTTGACTTGTCAATTCCACCAAGCATGCGTTCGAGCAATGCTTCTTCGATTTCTTCAGCATCCTCCGCGTTACGAAGTGTTCCTTTTCGTCCTCGGCGTCGCACGCACTCGAGGATTTCTCCGTCCCGCTCTGCCAATCGTCCTCCCACGCGGATCTTGGCCATCGGATGCAAGTAATCATCTGTCGTCGTGTGGGGCATCCCGAACAGCCAAGACTGAATCGCGCGCAAGCTCGTCGATTTGCCGGATTCATTTGGGCCGTAGACCAGATGGAAACGACGTGGCCCGGCGGACAAATCAATCGACATGTCCGTGAAGTTGCCAAACGCGATTAAGTCCAAACGCTCAATGATCACAGTGGAATTCTATTCTCGAAGTCGGTGTGGGGTTGCTCAGGATGTTTCGATCAAGGACTTTTGCTATTCACCACTCAAGCGACCCACAAGCGTTGCGGTCGCCTCGTCGATCAATTCCGTCAACGCGTCGTTTGATTCAAAATCGACTAAATCGTCTTTGCCGCTCAGTTCTACAGGCAATTTCTTGAGCAAGTCAGCGAACTCATGTTCCATGTGCTCGCGCAGTTCGGGGTTTTGCTTGAGTTCGCTGATGACGGCCATGACGCTTTGCATCGCGCCTTCATCCGCGACAGCGACGTCGTCGGTGCTACTCACGTTCTCAAGGCGCGGCGGTGGAGTGGTTTTCATTCGAAGCGTTTCGAGCCAAACCTGGCCACCGCCATGGTCGATCGCCACGGCTCGCAATGACGATTCCATCGCAGCCGCACGTCGCATCCAATTCGCGTAGTGTCGTGTCGGTCCCGCAAGCCGAATTCTTGCAACGAGCAGCCGATCGTCGACGACTCGCAATTGTTCGAATAGCCAAGCTTGAAACTGGTCAATTAACTCGTCTTCACTCTCAAGCGACGATGCATCGATGTGGCATGTTTCCCAGCGAACGACATCGAGTGTGTGAAACGACATGTCGCAACGATTGCGAGAGTCGATGTCGATGATCACACATCCCTTCGCACCAGATTCGCGAATGTGACGACCTTGAACATTGCCGCTAAAGACGACTGGTGCGGCACCATCGATCTGGTGCTCGCCACGTTGGTGGACGTGACCCAGTGCCCAGTACTGGTAGTCCTTGTCCGCAAGCTGAGTCGCCGTGCAGGGCGCGTAAGGCTCGTGTCCTTCGATGCCACTCAAACTCGTGTGCAACAATCCGAGATTGAAAAGTCCGCCAAGCGGTGCTGGATACGCCGCGACCATGTCGTCCGTCTCCGCACGTTTGCGATAGGAACGACCGTGAACCGCGACGCCAATGTCCTCAAAAATTCGGCAATCGACTTTCTTTTCATCAAAGAGAATCTCTGAGCCATCTGGGTTTTTGGGAAGCGGAAGCGTGCTCGTCATCCGGTTGGCTGCGTCGTGATTGCCGCGGATCACTGCAACACGAATCCCTGCTTTCACTAAGCGGCTGGCTTGCTTCACAAAAAACAGACCCGTGTTCTGGTCTGGCCAATCGCCGTCGTAAAGATCGCCAGCGATCGCGACCAAGTCAACTTCTTGGTCGATCGCCAAATCGACCATGTTGGAAAGTGCACGGCGCGACGCGTCACGGATCTGTTGCACCGGTGCATCTTCATAGGCATCCAATTTTTGCAGCGGGCTATCCAGATGGATGTCTGCGGCGTGCAAAATGCGTCGTTCTGTCAAAGTCCCACCGTTCGATTGCGTCTTGGTACTGGGGGTAGCGGTCGCAGTTCGATCCTCTTTTTCGTCGCACTCACGTTTTCAGTAGCGACAGCGCCGCCAGCATCCGTACGGGTTCCCCAGTCTGGGTCACCGATTTCGTAGAGCACACTTTCCGGCTGTTTGGGGTCGGCTTCAATTTCCAATGCATGATAAATCAGTGACGCGGCTGTTTTCTTGTCGAACTTTGAATTGGACTGTGGCGGCATGACGATGTGAAGTGCTTGTCTCGCTCGCGTCATCGCCACGTACAGCAAACAAAGTGATTCAGTGATCTCACTTGCGGCCTGGCGACCAAACGCTTCTTGCCAACTTGATGGTAAGAAATGCCATGACTTGCTTGACATGTACCGCGAAAGCGCGCGAGGCGGATCGCCGGGTCGAGGTCGATCGGCAATACAACCGCCGCTTTGACGCGTCAGCGCCGCATCTAACTCGGGTAGCACGACCGCGTCGAACTCGAGTCCCTTGGCTTGGTGTACTGTCATCACGCGAATTTTGGCTGCCTGCGGTCGCTCCACTCGTTTTTCGCGAACCAAACGGACAAAGTCTCGAAGCCGAGTCCAGCCTTTCAGTTCATAGTCGAGTGCCAATTGAGTTAACTGGCGAAGTCGCAGTGTGTCATGATCGGTGGCTGCGGGAGTCATCGACGTCCCGTACTTCGAAAGCGTCGTTGATAATCCGTCGCTCTCAATTTGGCGGCGGATCGTTTGCGCGAGTTGCGTGGACGACTGGGAACGGTTGGGGTCCAAATAATCGATCAACGGCGTATGTCGTAGGTGAAAGTGCCACCGTCCATCCCCAGGATGCTCCGCCAGCATCAGAGCCGATAGCAGGACTTCCACCGCCGCCGAGTCGGTCAACGGGTTGCCGCCTTCTTGGCTGACGCTCAGATCGTCGTGCGACAAGTAGTAAATCAGCTCCGCGACCGCAGCGTTCGTGCGCGTCAACACGCCAATCGTTCGCTCGGGGTATCGACGATGCATTTGCTCAATCAATTCGGCTGCTGTCTCAAAGCAACGGGACTTAGCGGATACTTTCGGCCCGTCTTGTTCATCGGAATCGTCTGCCGCAGCCGACGTTTCGATTCGCACGTATCCTGGCAAGTCGGTCTTGGCCGTTGTGTGGACTGGGAATTGTTTAGCAAACTCCCGCACGGATTGCGCTTCGTAAACCGACTTGTCCGCTGGATCATCGTCCAATGCCGCTGCAATGGAATGTCGTCCGAGATTTTGGAACGTGCGTGTGACAACATCCAAGACAACCGGGCTGCTACGGAAGCTAACGTTTTGCTGGACTTCCTCGACACCATCGATTTCTTCAGCGACCGTATTGAAGATCTCTGCAACACCGCCTCGCCATCCATAAATCGCTTGCTTCGTGTCCCCGACACAGAAGAACGAATTGCTAATCCTGTCTGCTGTGTCGAGATTCTCTGGCCTCGTTGCACTTCGCCGGGCAAAGTAGCGAAGCACGGACCACTGGACCGGCGAAGTGTCCTGGAACTCGTCCAGTAACACGTGGTCAATCGAGCCATCCATGCGACTGGCAAGCGTCTCCTCATCCAGTCGCGTGAAGGTGCTGGCCAAGCGAATGGCGATGTCGTCAAACGCAAGGGCTCGAGAGGTCTGGCGTAAATGTTGCAAGTAATAGTCGTACGATTGCAGCACGTTTCCGGTGGCTTGGTTTTGTGCACGCAATAGCGACAAGACCTCGGTTTTGACAGCACGGTACGCTACGTCGAATGCTTCGTCCAAACCACCAGGTAACTTTGAGCGACCGAACTTGATCTCTTCACCCGTTCGCATCGACCGGACGTAATTGATCAGCAACGTGTCTTGTTCAAGCTGGTTGACCTGACGAGATTGCAACGCATCGCCGAACAGTTGCAGCTTCGCCAAGACTGTTTTCTGCGGTGCGTCCGCCTGCAGGAAATGCCCGGCGGCCCGCGTGATTTCTTGCGACTCCGGCGACGATGGTACATTCAATTTGTCCCAAACATCTGGATCGCATTGGCGTTGTTGGTTGTAGGCGACATTGACAACCGTCAGCACTTCGCGAGCAATCGAGCGTTGGACTTCGCCCTTGCCGAGCATCGATAGTAGTGCCGTGATCTCCGCTTGCTCCAGGCCAACGATCAACGCGTCAACGGCTTGTTCGCGAGTCCATGTTTCTTCGATGTCGTCGAGCAATCGCCACGCGGGCGGTAGGTTCAGTTCGAAAGGGAACGAACGAGCCAATTGCGAGAACAAACTGTCGAGCGTGCAAACTCGCAAGCGATGAATGTTCTGCATCAGCCGACTGAGCAATTTCAGACAAGCACTGCGTGGTAAAGACGGAAGCTTTACCTGGTCCCTCAATCGCTCGAGTGCATCGTCGTTCTCGGGATCAGCCGCCTGGGCCAGTGTGAGTAGCACTCGCTGCAGAATCTCACTTGCGGCCTTACGTGTGAAGGTCGTCGCGAGAACGGATTCCGGTGCAGCACCCTGGAATAAGATTCGCAGGAGTCTCGCAGTCAACTGGTAGGTTTTCCCTGTCCCGGCTGATGCGCGAACAAGCGTTGGATGGAGTTGGCCGAGTTGCTGGAGTTGCTTGATTGTCTCGGCATCGTCGAACGCGGTCGACAATTCTTGGTTGTTTGTGATCACGTTCATGCGCCCACCTCGTCACTCAGCATCGCTTCTTGCAGGGAGCGTTGTGCGATCCCTGTCTGCAGAATCACGGCATAGTCATCGAATTCGACACCATCGGGTGCTGGATCGAAATAGCCGTTCAATACGCCGCGAACGCATTCGACAATGATCTCGTCGGCACGCTTCAGCAGGTCTGGGGTAAAGGATGCAATGTTGATGCGTGTTTCCTCATCCTTTCCGCTCACGTTGAAATAACCGAGTTCCACTTCGTCGGGATCTGCACCGAGACCCAAAAACGGAATCATCTTGCGATACAAAGGCAATTGAAGGTCAATCCATTGCACTTCACCATTGCGTTTGGCTAAGTGTTTCTTTTCCGGTTTATGTCCGTGCGTCTTGTAGTCGAGAATCGCCCAGCGACCTGTTTGCGGATGGAAATCGATGCGATCGAATCTGCCGCGAAGCCCCATGACTTGCCCGTCGACTGTGATGCCGGCGCCCTTCTTCTCGCTCACTGAGGCTTCCACTTCTTTAATGATCCAGCCATCGGCGATGCGTTCTGCTTGCCGCTGGGCAACAGTCTTGAGACGGCGCTGGGCTTGAGCAATCTGTAAACCGACCGCAGTCGCCGCCGATTCGCCAAACGTGTCCGCCGCGTAGGCATGCAGGTGCTCAATCAGGCTGTCTTCAATTCGCTTGACGCTTGTCTCGTCTTTGTCAGAGGACTTGCCAAATCGTTCGACGGCGCCATGCACAAGATCACCGAACTGGTTCGCCGCGAGTTCTGATGCCATGTCGTCGATCGGTCGCATTTTCAGCACGTGACGTAAATAGAATCGATACGGACAGGCTAAGTAATCTTTGAACGCCGTCACACTCATGGTGTTGACTCGCACGGATCCATCCAATTTCGGAATCGTGAGCGGTTGGTCGCGTGGTGCGTCGTCCCAAGGATGCCACAACTGCGTTTTGGGCCTCACGCCGTCTAGCAAGTTTCGGACATGTCGCGCACAGTCCTCGGGTTCCGTTGCTGCGATCAGGCGGCTTGGTGGTGTCGGCGAGCCATCTGCCGAATTTTTTCCAACCACAAAACGAACTGCAGAACGCGATTTCAGCATCAAGTGCATCGCGTAACAGTCGCGTGCGTAGCGTCGTTCATTGTCACCCACACCAAGTTTTGCTCGAAGCGATCCAGGCAAAAACGGATCGCTCGTCACAGCACCCGGCACGAAAGGATGATTCAAGCCGACCACAATCAGTGCTGGAGCGTCATCGAGTGCTAAATCGAGCCAGCCAAGGACCTCGATGTCGTCAGGACCTGCCGTTTCGTTGATGCGAATTTCCGCTGAGCGACCAGCGATCATTTGCAGTGCACTGACTGCATCCACTTCCACATCCAACTTAGAACTCAAGTTGCCATACCGAGCAAGTTGTCGCCTGATCGCTTGGTACGCGAGTTGAGTGCGATCCGCTGGGTGTTCGTCATCGGGGTCGTCGCAATACTCGCTCAGCAGCGTGTCGATATGCTTGCACCACTGGGAAAGCGGCAAGTTGCCTGCAGCCATGCCTGCAGACAATGGCTCGGTCCATTGAATGATGACGTCGCGAACTTGCTCGGCCAGCGAAAAGTGTCCTTTCGCTACAGGCGGAAGCGGTTTATCCAACGCGGCGGGATAGTGGCTCGCCATTAACTCGTCAAAATTCTCGAGCCAGCGATCTGACATCGCGAGTGTCTTGTTTGAACTCAGCCGACGATTGACCAGTTCAACGATGTCAGCATGGCGAATGAGTGCCGCGAGCGCGGGCCAAGTCTGTCGCTGAAGAAACAACGTTGTCAAATTCAATAGTCGGCCAACGGCCGTCTGGGCGAGCGTCCAACCAGCATTTCGGTGCACGCTCAGGCCGCGTTGCTGTAGTTCGATCTCGATCGGGCCTACTTGAGACTCGTCGGTTACTCCCACGGTGATCTGATCCGCCGAGAATCGATCGCCATAGTCGGCTAGCAGTTCCGCGGTCGCCAAAGCTTGATCGAACATGTCTCCGGCTGGCACGAGATGTCGATCTTCAATGGCCAGCACGTGATTGAGCCAAGGCTCCACCTTCAAGCTGCCGTACTCATTGAAGCGACGTGCCTCGCTGTCATCTCCCGCGACGAGAGCGATCCGTGGCGACGTCAGCGATCGCAACATCGCGAGTAACGCATCACTCAAGTCGGATGTGCCAATCAAGACCACTGTGCAGTCACAAATGCACTGCTTGTTGTTAACCGCCATCGCTCGCGAGTGTGACGGATCCGCGAGTCCAGCTTCCGACAGCGTCGCGAGGTATTCGACGAATAATTCATCGAGCAATCGCCAACGCTTTCGGTCGTTTTCATTCTCGGCCGCCTCGGCTACATCCGCAAACGTCACACGGGACGACGCGAGTTCTTCATGCAATCGCCGCAGTGTGGAGGCGAGCTCGATCCATGGGGCTAAATCAGTTTCCGCTGCCAATGCCGGCGACAACGCTCGCAATCGATCGGGCGCCGACGTACGGAGCACATTGGCCCAGGCCAAGGTTTGCTCGAAATCGATCGCGAGGTTGTGTTCATTTTTGTAGAGACATTCCGCGAGCGATCCAACCGTAATGACTCTTGGCGGAACAAGCTTCAAATCATGCTCGGCGGCTTCCCATTGCAACAGCGATTCGAACCGACGCTTCGCATGAGTGCCGGGCAACGTGCAAATCAGCTTGCTGAGATCAAGTTTTCCCGAATCAGCGAATTGCTGCCTCAGCCAAACTACCGATTGAGGCAGCAGAGGTTGAGTGCTCGCAAGAAAAATAGTCTGAACGTCCATCGTTTGAACCTCCTGTGTTCGACCGCCCTGGCCGCCGTCTGCTCCAGCCGTTGTTGAAATATTCACACGCCAAAAAGACCAGTATCGCACATCGATTTGACACGTCTGGTCAATCCGTGCAACCGCCAGCAAGAAAATTTCGGTCGTGAAGTGATTTCTTTCGGTTTTATGAGGAGAAACCGCTTCCGAGCTTCCGAGTCAACGCGACCACCGCAAAGGTATCGAATCGCTAGAATGACGGCACTGAGACCGCTCCGCTTGCCAATTCGGAAGATTGAAATTCATGAAGAAATCCTTCGCTTTATTTGCTCTGCTTTTTGCCGCCGGCGTAGTTGCTGTGGAGGCACCGGCCCAGGAGGCTGCACCGGCTCAAGAGGCTACAACGGCTCGAACGCCAGCTGATGGACCGTTTCTTCCGGAGCCAGCATTGGAGGGCGGAATCGTGCTTCCGCTGTATGCCGAAGACTCGACCATGCTCAACCAGAAACGTGTCCACGAGGCGGAGAAGTACAACACGAGTGGGCACTCGATGAGCAAGCTGCTCAATACACTGAATATCCATAACCCCTCGATCGAAGTCCACTTGGCGAAAGACCGCTCCAAGAACGGTGCGGCTGTCATCGTCGCTCCGGGTGGTGGCCACAAGATTCTATGGGTTGGCCCAGAAGGTTACGACACGGTACCGTTCTTTGCTGAGTACGGTGTCTCAACGATCGTACTTCGCAATCGGCTGCGCGTCGACGGTTATGAACCGACAACAGACGCCGTCAATGATGCGTTCCAAGCCATTCGCATCGTTCGTGCGCACGCGAGTGAATGGAATCTTGATCCAAACAAAATCGGTATCGTTGGCTTTTCCGCTGGTGCTGAACTCGCTGCGCCGGCGGCGTTGTTCTTTGACGAATTCCACCACGAAAACTCACTCGACTCCGATCCGCTTGCGAAGTTCTCGCCACGACCAGATTTTGTTGGTCTCGTTTATCCGGGCCCCACGCCATTCACTCGCGAGCCAGAAATTGCGATCCCAGCGAACGTCCCACCTAGCTTCATCGTGTGTGCAGGCTCAGGCGACAAGGTGCATGCGATTTGGGCGGACGAATATTTCTCGCCGATGTTGAAGGCTGGCGTGCCGAATTTGGAAATGCACATTTACGGACGCGGCGGTCACGGTGGTTCGATCGGTGAACGTGATGGGATTCCGTTTGGCAAATGGCCTGCACGGTTCGTGGAATGGATTGACGACCTCGGTTTTCTCGGCGCACCCGGTGTCGAAACCAAAGCAGCTCAAGAGGTCGCCGCGTTTGAGAAAAAGAAGTCGAAATGACCGATCTGCCGAAATTCATCCAAGTCCGCCAGAACTTTGCACCCACCGCACCAGTCGACATTCGTGCGACCGTTGCTGAGGAGTTCGCCAAGCTGCGAGATCGTGTCCAACCCGGCCAGCTGAAACCGGGGCAACGGATTGCTGTCGGCGTGGGCAGTCGCGGGATCACGAACTTGGCTGAGATCATCGGTTCTGTGCTGGAGCAATTGCACGCGATCGGCGCCGAACCGTTCATCATCCCAGCGATGGGCAGCCACGGAGGTGCGACGCCCGAAGGCCAACGCGAATTGCTCGAAGGCTATGGCGTGACCGAAGCATCGATGGGAGTGCCGATTCGTGATTCGCTCGAAGTTCGCCAGGTCGGTACGACGTCGGATGGGGTTTCCGTTTTTTGCAGCACTGAAGCTCTCGCTGCCGACGGGATTCTTCTCGTGAACCGCGTGAAGCCTCACACGGATTTCTTCGGAACGCTCGGAAGCGGTTTGCTGAAAATGTGTGTCATTGGTCTCGGTAAACGTACCGGCGCCACGGCGATGCATCTCGCGGCGACAAAGTTCGGATACGAGCGAGTCATTCGGGCGATGGCCGATATCTTGATCGACAATGCTCCCGTCATCGGTGGACTCGCAATTCTGGAAAACCAATTTCACGATACGGCACGGCTTGTTGCGGTTCCTCGCGAAGCGATGAGTACCGCTGAAAATCAATTGCTCGAAGAGGCGAAAGCTCTGATGCCGTCGTTGCCGTTTGACGAGATCGATCTGTTGATCATCGATGCGATCGGCAAGAATATCAGCGGCGCCGGCATGGACCCCAACGTGATCAATCGCAGCATCCATGGTTACAACAGTCTGCCGCAACGCGACGGTCGCCCAGCACCATTCATTCGCCGGATTTTTGTATGTGGCCTGACGCCTCAAACACACGGCAACGCGATCGGAATCGGAATGGCGGACGCCACCACCAAGCGTTTGGTCGAGGAGATGGACGCACGTGTCACCAACATCAATTCGCTCACTGCGCTGACACCCCAAAGTTCGAAATTACCGATCGCATTCGAGAATGACCACGACGCAATCGCTGCGATGCTGGCGTCGTTGCCACTGGACGATTCACGCTTTGCACGCGTCGTTCGAATCGCTGATACCCTGTCGCTCGCTGACATGGAGATCTCAGAGCCCCTGTGGGCGGAAGCCACGCCATCCGCAGAACTCACTAGCATTGGCGAGTTGAGAGAATTCGCCTTTAATGCCGACGGAAATCTTGCTTGATCCATGCTTCAATCTGCGAAATTGAATTGCATCCGCACGACGCTTTGGGTTCGATTGCTTGAGTGTTGATAACTCTACCTCGCTGATTTATCAAGCCACGCTCTCTCCCGGGGGCGTTGTTGGGCTAATCTCCGTCGATGCTCGGGAAGCGACGCTCAACCAAGCCGGCGACGTGCCGGGGCAACTCGTCGATGCGTTCCATGCATCGATGGTCGACGGTCTGACGATGCTGGTGACATCCCAGGCCGATTGCAAGCTGCCACCGTCGATCAAGTTTTGGCGGGACATCGCAGAACATTATTTCAAAGCCCTTTGTCGCCAGACGACTTCAAGCCAAACGCAATGGACGAGTCCGCAAGTTCCTGATGAGCAGACCCGACAGGAGTGGCTCGACACAGCACCGCCGATGCGAGGCCTTGAATACGCATCGCTCGAAATATTCGCAGCGATATGGACCCAGCTTGACGTACACACCCAGTCCCTCGTTGCGAAGACGAAAGGCGGATTGGCGAGTTATTTGCATAAGCTGCGGCCTGATTGGAATCTGGTTGGTCGTGTGACCTTTCATCTCGCCGAGAACAAAAAGAATCCCGAACGACCCTTCGCGTTCCTGGCCACGTTTACCGAAGGGACTTCCGCATCCGGTTCCGTGCAGCACATCCCGCTTGCTGAGGCGCTCAAACGATCGATCGCGGAAAAAGATTCTGAGCAACTCAATCGGTTGCTTGCTCCCGTCTCGTTGGCTGCCCAGAAAAACGAATTGGTCAAGGATCTGCTAGAATCTCGCGCCATGTTTACGCCGCAAGCGTGGGGGATCAAGAAAGCGTTTGAGTTTCTTTCGAGCGTTCCGCAAATGGAGGAAGCGGGAGTCATCGTGCGCGTTCCCAATTGGTGGAACGCGTCGCGTCCGCCTCGTCCGCAAGTTCAAGTCAAAATCGGTAGCAAGAACCAATCCCTTTTGGGCGGGCCAGGTGCTCTCGACTTGGACGTTGGCGTGTCCATTGACGGTGATTCGCTCAACGCCGCCGAACTCAAGCAATTGATGGCGGCCCGCGAAGGCATGACGCTGCTTCGCGGCAAATGGGTGCAAGTTGACCAGGACAAGTTGCAATCAGCACTGAAGCAGTGGGAAACACTCCAACAGCATTATGTTTCTGGCATTGGCTTTCTCGAAGGCATGCGAATGCTCGCGGGGGCATCGCTGGGCGACACGGCAATTGATGACGAGCTGAGAAGTTGGACGCGTTTGGAACCGGGCCCGTGGCTTCGAGACACGCTTGCGTCGCTTCGTGAACCGAGTGGCAAAATCAAACTCGATCCGCAAAGCCACCTGCATGCCACACTCCGGCCGTACCAGGTCGACGGAGTTCGGTGGCTGTGGTTCGCGACGCGACTGGGCTTGGGCGTCTGCTTGGCCGATGACATGGGCCTCGGGAAAACGATCCAAGTT
>JBGTAI010000108.1:0-11349 GCA_041749955.1 Pirellulaceae bacterium
GCTTTTGCATGGCGTCCGTTCCGAGTGAGTTGTTTGGCCGCGAAACCAAAAACATTCATTAGGACACGGACGCCATTCTTATCCAATAGCAATCTGTGAACTCCCGGCACGACAGCCTGCTACCAAGCCGACTGCACCCATGACTGGTGGTATGGCGAATAGCGGGATAGCCCATTGAGTGCATGCTTGAAGATACCGCTGTCCACGCGATTGAACGCCATTCGACAAGGGAACTTTCATCCAGAACGGGTTGAGCTTGCCGAGCAATCGCATCACCGGGCGATCGTTCTTGCCGAAACCACGCGATGTTGTTTGCTGGCGTGTCGGCGTCGGTTCAGATCTCAGGTGCGCAATTTCGTTCGTTAGCAACCAGCGTGCGATCGACTTCGCTTGCGTGGATGTGGGCGCCTCGCCTCCAAGCTTTGAGGCTGCGATTCCACAAGCTTGAGGTAACGTTGTTTGTCCGTCTAGCAGCGAAATGAGCGCATATTCATTGGGCCCCACTCGAAAGAACCGGTGCAGTTTCGGAATCTCGATGCGGTAGACAAGTTCACCGCGTTCACGGACGGGCCAGACAAGAACATCATCTGCAATGCAAAGCGTTTCGTTGCTCAAGTCGACTGTATTGGGATCGCGTCGCTGCATCGATCTAGATTCCAATCCAATTTCGGATCGCGAACCACGCCTTGTGGAATACGTTCCACACCACGGGATGTTTGTCGCTATAGATTGTCGCCGTCCCCTTCATGCCCGGTCGCAGCACCCCGAGTTCGTCAGCAAGATGCAACTCAGCGATGAACACATTGTTGTGATCACGAAGTTCCGCACGTGGGCGAACCCGATCAATGGTTCCAGCCAGTTTGCGTTCGGGCATCGCATTGACAAAGAACTCGACGACTTGCCCGCGTCGAACGTGTTCGACATCGACTTCGGGTACTTCCAGTTCAACGATCATTTCGCCGCTCGGAGAAATTTCAAAAAGCATTTCACCTCGGGCCAAAGGGATCCCTTCACGTTGTTGCCAATCGCCGCTGATGACAATTCCATCGAGCGGGCTCAGTATTTCCAAGTTGTCTCGCCGGTGCCGGAGCAGGTCCACTTGAAGTTGCAAACTTTCGGATTCGAGTTCCGCAATTCGGCTTGCCCCAAACTCGTGTCCGGCAATGAAGCCTTTCTTTTCTTGCAATGAGCGATGAAGGTCTGCTTGAACTCGGGCCAGTTCATATTCGAGTTCACGAGGGTTGATTCGTGCAAGCAGATCGCCTTTGGCAACCGCATCGCCCGGCCGGACGTAGCTTGCGTCGAGTGGTCCATCGAAAGGAGCGGCCACGAACCGCCGTCCCATGGGTTGCATCTCCAAACCTGTGCGAATCGTGTAGGGCATCGGTACCAAGAGCACGAGCAAGACCACCATTCCCACCAGCAACGCCATGTCGCGTCGCGATGATTTGGCTGCGTCAACGATCGCAAGCACTATTCGCTCCAGGGGCTGACGCTGCAAACGTTCCAGTCCGACTAACTTGCTCGTCATTGCGGGCGCGAACGCCGATATGAATTGACGGGTTCGCGGATGGTGGGCGTTCGCAACGATAAGCACACCGCGCACACGGCCAGATTCGTCTGACAAACAAACTCCGACAACTCGAGCTGGCTGTGAGAGTTCGGAGGATAGATGATTGACGAGTTGAGCCACTGCGAGACTCGCAAAACGATCACCGATGGCATCGGGAGGCCAAGCAATTGCTTCCCCTCGAGCCGCGATTTCCTCGGCGGCAGCCACGATCATTCTTGTCATGTGCGACGATGCTGCGTGCCCTGATGTGTCACTGTCAGCAACAACTCGAATCGCCGCAACTTCAGATGCTCGCCAACAAACGATCACGTGTTCGCTGGTAAGGAAGTCTTTCAGCAATCCAGCCGCAAGCTGGCTAGCGTCAACGAGAGATTCCGCACTGTCAAGCGCAGCTTGGATTTCGATCGTCGCGGCAAGAAGTTGATTTACCGCTGCGGACTCGTCGGCAAGTTCCGTCAACCGCTGCGCATGGTCAAGCCTTGGACTCACGATTGCGTGAGCCATTTGCGAACTGTCGGTAAATAGCGACGGGTCAAGCATGGCATCCTATGCCGTAGCACAAACGTTTTATCGAACGGATCCTGAATCCGTGTCCAAGTTCGTCGTCCGAAATTGCACTGGCTTGTCGGTCTTCATCGGCGGCGGGGTGCTCGATGGCGTGGTCGTTGTTTCCGCGTCGATATTCCACCGGCACACAACGCCGCCTTGGAGCTTCAATTCAGAGTTTGGTAAGCGAAGTTTGACGCGAACGCTGTTGCTTTCGGGGTCAGCAAGTGGCGACACAAACTCGATCGTGGCATTCACAGTTTCTTTGCCGCCGACTGACAATGGAACCGTCGCGCCAGTTCGCAAGGAGGCTGCGGCTTGGCAGGGTACAGAGAAGACCGCTTTGAGCGTTTCCAAGTGCACAACGTGCAATACGACTGGGTCCGACGGCGAAACATACTCGCCAACTTCTCTGTCGATTGCCACCACGATACCGTCAATCGGCGATTCGATTCGACGACGTTCCAATTGCGTTCGCACGCGTTCGAACTCGAGGCGACGAATATCGAGGTCTTCACGGACAGTCAGCAATCTCGCAATCGCTTGCACTAACTCACTCTCCGCCCGTTGGAGTTCGCGATGGCTCGCGTTGCCGCCGCCGTTTAGGTCGCGGTAGCCTTTCAGCGTCTGTTCACGCATCTCAATTTCTGCCTGTGCACTCTCCACTGCACCCATCGCGTCTTTTGCTGCCGACGCGACCGACATCGCAGCCTCGAGTACTGAGTCGTCGAGTTTGGCAAGTAACTGATGTCGCTCGACAACGTCGCCTTCTTTGACGAGTAGCTCAGCGATCATGCCCGCCTCCGGCGCGGGCACAGCGACACGATGGTACGGTTCAGTGAACGTCTCAAGCTCGGCGCCGTGACATGCAGTTGAGAGCAGCACGAGTGACGTTGCCACAAGTGTGTGTGCCGTGTTCACGGTACGTATTGATAATCGTGTTTTGGAAATCATGGTAGATCGTGAAAATGAGTTAAACGTTCGGAACCACACTACGAAGCCTGGCGGCGTTTCAGGATTCGCTCGTCGTTTTGATCGCACTGGAGCAATCGAAATCTCAAGTCGGCTGCACTACGCTGCTGGGTAGCCTGGGCTCGCTTCAAGTCTTTTGCCAATTTCCATTCACCGCGTCGACCACTCGCTATCCACCGAACGATGGAACGGGCAATCCAAGGTGCCTGTACGCGTACAAGGTCATCTTCGGCGCTAACGTAGAGGCGTGCTGTGCCAGGGTCTCCGCAACGTGCACAGCGACCGATCAGCTGGCGGTCGACTCGCTCGAGCGAATGCGATTGAGATACGATCACGTGCAACCCACCAGACAGCTCAACGTCTTTCGAGATTTTGATATCCGTTCCTCGTCCAGCGAGATTGGTTGCAACGGTGATCGCTCCGGTATCGCCAGCCCGAGCAATGATTGCCGCTTCGTCGGCGTCTTGCACACCGTTGAGGATCTCGAAGGAGAGGCCTTGCTCGGCAAGTGCGTGGGACACAGCAATACTTTCCGAGATACACAGCGTGCCAATCAGCACGGCGCGTCCATTGTCGATGACGGACTTCGTCTCAGCAGCGATCTCGGCGAGCTTGTCGGTTTGCGAGAGCGAGATGTTCTCAGGCAGCACGACACGTCGCGAGGCGAGTCGTGTTGGCACGGTGACAACCGGCAATCCATAAACGCGGGCGAACTCCGGCTCGCAACCGATGGTTGTTCCCGTCATCCCGCCAAGATGCTGGTAGGAGCGATAGAAACGTTGCCGAGTGATGCGTGCAAGCGTCGTGTTCTCACGTTGAACTTTCAACCCTTCACGACACTGGATGGACTGGTGCAGTCCCTCGGACCAGCTGCGGTCTTCGAAAATGCGGCCTGTGGACGAATCGACGATACGAATATCGTCATCTTGAATTACGTAATGAACATCACGATGGAATTCGAGGCGGGCACGCAATGCGAGGGCGACATATTCATGCAATGGCCGCGCCAATCGCGGATCCAAGGCCCACCGTTGGTCGCGATAGATGTTAGCAATTCCAATGTCGGTTAAGCGGAGCCCGTGGGATACGTCGCGTCGATAGTCGACACCTTCCGATAGTGACGTTGAAACGTCTCGTGCGTGACCATAGATTTCTGCATCAGGCGATTCGCTGTTATCGGATGAACTCAATACGAGCGGCGATACCGCATCGTCAACCAGCACATCATCTGCCTCGTCTATGATCGCGGCGTAAAGTCCGCGAAGTCGACGTTTTGCGAGGGGCGGCCGTTGGTTAAACGAGGCAAGCGTACGATCGCCAAGCGGCCGCATGTTGTTCTGGTCGATTGAGAGTTGATCGCGAAGGTAGTCGAATCCAAACACTTGGCCTGGACCGTAAGTGATGTCGGCTTGGTACGCGTTTCGAGTGGCAACCTCGTCATGGTTCTCCGTCGATACCAGGCCCGTTGTGATACCAAGTAACTTGTAAACGGGTTTCAATGTCGCATAGTCTCGTTTTGCCAAGTAGTCATTGGGCGTCGCAACATGCACACCTCGTCCAGCCAAAGCATGGAAGTATGCTGGCAGGATGACGGCAAACGTTTTGCCTTCGCCTGTTTGCATCTCTGCGATCGCGTTATGGCAAACGATGTATCCTGCTTGGAGCTGCTCGTCGAAGAGTTCAATGGCTAGGACGCGACGGACGGCCTCAATCACTTGGCCAGCTGCGTGGCTGATCAAATCGATGTCCGGCGAAACGGATGGCCGAACAGCGATCTGGCGTAGTTGGAACGTTTTCTCAATGAGCTGTGTGGTCGTTGCTGTCGCCAGCTCGTTGGCCAAACGCCGTGCTTCCGCGATGAATTGTCGATGTTGCTTCGCATCGCGTAACGCACGGTCACGCGCATGTGCAATCGATCGCCGGTCGGATGAATGAGAATCGCCAGCGATCATGGATTACGCTCCGTCAGTCCAAAATCGAGCTCGCGTTCAGGCAACTGGTCGAGCGGAATTGGGTCGATTGGCATAGGGTCGATTGGCATTGTACGAATCGGAGTCGTGTCCAACGGGAGAGAATCCGCTGACGCTGGAGCACTGTTAAACCTGAGCAAGGTGCCCATCGATTTTTGCAGCTGGATCCAGGCAACGGCATAGGCAACTTCCGCCGTCACATAGGCTTGCTCTTCACCAGCTAGGCGTTCTTGTGCGTCGAGTAAGTTCTCGATCAGCAGCACAGCCGACTCATTCGGGTCTGGCAAGTATTCCCAGCGCTCTTGCAAGTAGTCGACTTCGCGTTTCGCCGCTAGGATCGAATTCTTCTTTGCCAACATTTCGTCGAACGTTGTTTGCGTCTCACGCAAAGCGATTTCGACGTCGGTCAACGCGACTTCCGTTTTTTGCTGGAAGTCATAGATGCTTCGGTTCAGCTCCCATCGGTTGCGTTCCAATCGCGCCTTGTTCGATCGATTGCCGATGGGGACTTCGAATAGAAAACCAGCCGCATAGCTGGGGCGACCGTCGCTGAACTGTCGTGTGAATGCACCCAGCGTGTTGCTGTTTGAGTCCAATCCAGCAACATAGCTACTCAAGATCAGGTCCAAACGAGGAAGAACTTGGTTCTTGGCTGCGTCGACACGTGTGGAAACGGATTGTACTTCGCGAATGGATTGAGCGACATCCGCGCGGTTGTCTAGCGCCGTGAGAGTCGCCTCTCGCATCGACAGCTCAATGCGGTGGACGAACGGGAGATCTTGTGGTGTCAATTCAACCTGCGACATTCGTGCGAAAGACGGGTTACCCGTGAGCATTCGCAATCGAGCTTGTGCGTTTCGGATTCGAGTTTCGACACGTACTAGATCCGACTGGCGACTCGAGACAGCGGCTTCAGCTCGGAGCACTTGCCGCTGGACCGAGTCGACGAGACTTCGCGCGGCAAGAATGTCACGCAGACTCGTTGCGCCGTTGACCAATCGTTGCTTCTGGAGCCACTCAGATCTCGCTTGGTAGAGGTCCCAGTACGTTTGTGCAACTGTAATCAAATGGTCTTCGAGTTCTTCTCGAGCATCACCGTTTGCTAATTGTAGATCCACTTGGGCGAGCATCAGCCGCGTGCTATTGACCATTCGGCCACGATCACGCATCAAGGGTTGAGTGAAATTAAGTTCTAATCTTGTCGTGCCTTGCGGATTGGGGATCAAGAACGTCGAGTTGTTGTTTTGGAATCCACCGCGCTGGACGAGTTCGACTTGGCCACCGTATCGCGACTTTTGCTTCACTCCGGCCGAAGAAGTGAGTGTCTGGTCCTTGAAGCGAGACGAATTGTCGCCTGTGGTCAGTCGGCTTCCCACGGGCGTGTTGCTGTCTGCGTATTTAGCCTCGACGAATGCCAAGGAATCAAACTCGGCGTCGGCAATGATGATCTCCGTTCGGACGATCTCAGGTTCGGTCAACACGGATTTCACATGCGGCGACATGGACAATGCAGTTTGCGTCATCCCAGCAACATCGATCGGAATCGTTTCCGAAGACAATCCAAGCGGCTGGGAAACCAAGGGTTGCCACCAAATGGGATCCAATGAAACGGCTGCGGAAACGACCGGACTCCATTGAGTCGATTCAAGGACGGGTGGCAGTCGTTGCGGTTGGTTTGGCTCCAACGCATCGGCCCGAACACGATAGACGTCGAGCTGTTTCGCGAATGGCCCGTGCGTAATGGGTTTGGGAATATTTGTTTGGGCACTCGCAGTTGTGGAACCAATCGGCGCAGCGACAACCCCGAGTACGACCCATAGGATCGTCACTCGAAGTCGGCTTGCCGAATCAAGTTTCACGTTGTCTTTCATACACACTTTGGTGCTATTCAATCATCACGTGGATGCTGGAACGAGTTGCATTCACGGACATACACGCACAAGTGACAATCGACATAAATAGTGTTTTTGGTACAGCCGCTTCATTCGGAATCTCCGTTACTGGGTCAGACCCCGGCGTCAAACTCGGCCCAAGACGTTTGGCCAGCAACCACACCGCAAACTTCTCAACTTACCTCAGCGGAATAGACTCCTATGTCACGCGATGTGGGGCACAGTTAAGCGGCACAATGTCGGCGATTTGCTTAACGAGTCGTTGTTCGGCTTCGGTGGTGCGTTCGATTGGCGATGATGGATCATGTCGAAAATTTTTCACAAGTGGTGGCAACAGTGGATGACTGTGGCCGACGAAACACGGACGCGTGCCCAGTTTGCCGTGCGCCACGGCGCATCTGCAGGATTTTCGCCTCGGCCACTGAGACTCAGCGGGCTGGAGCCAAGAATCCTTTTCAGCGCCACGCCGATTGATCCGGGCCTAGTGGATGCTGGAGACGACGCGTCGGTCATGAACGCGGCTGTGTTGAATGCGTCGGTTGACGCCAACGCGTCAGCGGAATTCGAGTCGGACGTCACTGTCGCCAAAATTGGAGAGGCCCGACGCGAGATCATTTTCTTGGATGCATCCGTGGTAGGCATCCAGGAATTGCTTGACGATTTGAGTCAATCTCGTCGCCAAGCTGATGTCTTTGTTTTGGATTCCGAGCGAGACGGTATCGACCAGATTACAGAGAGTCTCAACTCTCGCGTCGACATTTCGTCTATCCACATTGTTTCTCACGCTGAGGCTGGATCCGTAAAACTGGGCAACGTTTGGCTGCGCGACCAGAATCTCAATGGCTACGCCGGTCAAATCGCTTCCTGGCAAAACGCTTTGACCAGCGATGCGGACATCTTGCTTTATGGGTGCGATCTCGCCGCGAATGAAGCGGGACGCTCGCTCGTGGACTCTCTCGGCGCGTTGACTGGAGCCGACATAGCCGCGAGTAACAACGACACCGGAAATGAGGAATTTAGTGCTGACTGGATTCTCGAGTACGCGAACGGTTCGATCGAGACGACGATTGCATTCAGCGATTCGCTGCAACAGACCTGGGATGGATTGTTGGCACCGCCAAGTGAGATTGTCATCGTCGATCCAGGCATCCAGAACTTTGCTTCACTTTATACCCAATTAATTTCTCAAGCGCATACAGGCAGAGGCGTTCAGTACTTCGTTCTCGATGGCGGTCGCGATGGGATTGATCAAGTCAGCGAGATATTAACGCAGTATCACGGTGTCGAAACCGTCCATTTCTTTTCGCATGGTAGTTCCGGTAAGTTCCAACTTGGCAGTACCTCGTTTGACCTCGTGACGGCACGCGAGCGGGCCGACGAGATAGCGAGTTGGGGTGACTCGCTATCCGCTGATGCGGACTTGTTGCTTTATGGGTGTTTCGTTGGCGATGGCGAGGACGGCGATCAACTCTTGCTTGAGTTAACACAACTCACCAATGCCGATATTGCGGCGAGCGACAACGCCACGGGCATCGCGACGCGCGGTGGGGATTGGTTGCTCGAAAAACAGGTGGGTACGATCGAATCGACGCTTGCAGTGAATCTTACCGTTCAACAATCGTGGGACGGCTTGCTTGGCAGCGAATTCCTAGTGAATTTTACGACTTCCGGCCAACAAAGTACCGATGCGCTCAATCGTGGTAGCCAACGCTCAGTGGCATACGACTTAGCGGGAAACTACGTCATCGTGTGGACGAGCAATTCTCAAGACGGTAGCAACGAAGGGGTTTATGCTCGTCGATTTGCGCTGGATGGAACAGCGCTCACAGGCGAGATTCTGGTGAACGTCTCCACCACCAACGACCAGAACCAAGCCTCAGTCGTATCCGACGACGACGGCAATTTTGTCGTGACGTGGTCTGGCGAGAGTAATGACGGTAGCAACACCGACATCTACGTTCGTCGCTTTAACGCGAATGGTACTGCCGCAACGACGGGTGTGGTCGGTGAGATTCTCGTTAACACGATGACGATTGGAAACCAACAAAATTCAGTAATCGCCCTCAATCGAATGACCGGTGACTTTGTTGTTGCCTGGCAGGGTACTGGAACAGGCGACACAGCGGGCGTCTTTTTTCAACGGTTCGACGCCACCGGCGCGAAGGTCGGTGCTGAAACAATCGCACACACAGCAACCGGCTCCGCCACCGAGCAGAACCCAGCCGTCGCAATTCACACGGACAACAGCTTCGTCATTGTTTACGACGACGGAACCAATCTAGCATTCCAACGCTTCAGCAATTTGGGCGACGTAGTTGGAAGCGCAACTAGCATTAGCAATACGGGTACCGAAGCGGCAATCGCGATGGGCGGAAGCGGAAACTTCACCGTTGTGTACCGATCGTTGAGCTTCCTTACTGGCGTTTGGGGCCATTCCTTCTTTGCAAATGGTGGCGCAAACGGAACGATCTTTAAAGTCGACAGCAGTCCAATTACCCCAACTGACGCGTCCAGTGCATCGATCGCGATGGCGACAGATGGCCGCTTCTTAGTTAGTTATCACAAGACAGGCGACGGCCCCGACATCTACGTCCAACAGTTCAATGCGAATGCGAGTAAGAGCGGAAGCGCGGTCATAGTCAACCAAACAACTGGCGGATCGCAACAAAACTCTTCTATTGCACTACTGGACATCGACCACTACGTAGTTGTCTGGAGTGGCTCCGCAGCAGGTGACTCGGATGGTGTCTACGCTCGAAGTTTCGGGAATTTCGCTCCTACCGCGACGAATCTCAGCACGTCAGAAACCTATACCGAAGACACGGCGCTTAACCTGACGGACATTGTTGTAAGCGATGTCGACAGCAGCACCGTAACGGTTACGTTGACGCTCTCCGCGCCAACGGCTGGCACATTGAACACAGCGACATCCGGCGTTGTAACGTCAACGTACATCGCGGGTACCGGAGTTTGGACTGCGAGCGGCGCGATTGCCAACGTCAACACGCTACTCGCAGGACTGACATTCACGCCGACGGGCAATTACAACAGTAACCTCACAATTGCCACCAGCGTCAGTGACGGTATCGCCGCGCCGATCACCGGCACGAAATCCGTCACGGGAATTGCCACAAATGATAGTCCTGTTGGACAGCCGGCTATAAGTGGCTTGGCGAAGGAGTATGAAACACTTACGGCCGACACAAGCGGGATCAGCGACGCCGATGGAGTTGGAAGCTTCTCGTACCAGTGGCTGCGAGGCGGCTCAGCGATCTCGGGCGCGACCAGTTCGACTTACGTTGTCACGTCGACGGATATCGGTACCGTCATCTCGCTGCAAGTGACTTACACCGACGGTCAAGGCACTGCGGAAGGCCCGCTCACCAGTGCCGACACGGCAACGGTCGTGAATACCAACGACGCACCCGTCGGACTGCCGGTAATCAGCGGCCTTGCTAAGGAATACGAGACACTCACTGCTGATACGAGCGGCATCAGCGACGCCGATGGAGTTGGAACATTCTCGTACCAGTGGCTGCGAGGCGGCTCAACGATCTCGGGCGCGACCAGCTCGACCTACGTCGTCACGTCGACGGATATCGGTACCGTCATCTCGCTCCAAGTGACTTACACCGACGGTCAAGGCACCGCCGAAGGCCCGTTCACCAGTGCCGACACGGCAACGGTCGTGAATACCAACGACGCACCCGTCGGATTGCCGGTAATCAGCGGCCTAGCTAAGGAATACGAGACACTCACTGCTAATACGAGTGGCATCAGCGACTCTGATGGCTTGGGAACATTCTCGTACCAGTGGTTGCGGGGCGGCTCAACGATCTCGGGCGCGAC
Organism: Pirellulaceae bacterium; assembly: GCA_041749955.1. Taxonomy (GTDB): domain Bacteria; phylum Planctomycetota; class Planctomycetia; order Pirellulales; family Pirellulaceae; genus JBBSJZ01. The sequence goes on from JBGTAI010000108.1 coordinate 10,803, forward strand.
CAGCTCGACTTATGTCGTCACGTCGACGGATATCGGTGCCGTCATCTCGCTGCAAGTGACTTATACCGACGGTCAAGGCACCGCCGAAGGCCCACTCACCAGTACCGACACGGCAACGGTCGTGAATACCAACGACGCACCCGTCGGACTTCCGGTAATCAGTGGCCTTGCCAAAGAACACGAAACGCTCACTGCCGACACGAGCGGCATCAGCGACCCTGATGGACTTGGAACATTCTCGTACCAGTGGCTGCAAGGCGGTTCAGCGATCTCAAACGCGACGAACTCGACTTACTTCGTCACGTCGACGGATATCGGTACCGTCATCTCGCTGCAAGTGACGTATACCGACGGTCAAGGTACTGCCGAAGGCCCACTCACCAGTGCAAACACGGCAACGGTCGTGAATACCAACGACGCACCCGTCGGATTGCCGGTAATCAGCGGCCTTGCTAAGGAATACGAGACACTCACTGCTGATACGAGCGGCATCAGCGACGCCGATGGAGTTGGAACATTCTCGTACCAGTGGCTGCGAGGCGGCTCA
>JBGTAI010000109.1:0-9985 GCA_041749955.1 Pirellulaceae bacterium
CGAGTAATCGCCACCGCCACGGCTCCAGCAGTAAAGCGTGTGACCAGCGGCGTGCATCCGGCGTACGAAGTCCGCGCTGGCGGGCATGGGTATCTGCGTGGTGCCGACAGTGCGGATCAACGTGTCATCGACGTCAATGTAGATTACGCGTTTACGATCCAACGAGCACCTCGGTTTCATAACGGAAGGTCTTTACGAAACCGCCCTGAACGAAGCGATCGATGTATGAACTAAGGAAGATTCTACCACCGGATGGAGGCTTGAACAAACGACAGCGGTGTGCCGAAGGCCTAGCGTAAAAACCATGTTAGGCGACCGGTGCCCTCAGGTTGCTTTTGGCGAAAACGGAGTGCCAGACCAGTAGCGGAATTCAATACGTTCGTTCGATTGGCAATAGCGAAGGTCTCCACGCGGATCGTCGGACACCCAGACATCGCTCAGAACGTTGTCAATGTATCGCAGCGCGATCACGGCTTCGTCGTTGAGAAGTTCGTCAACGAATGATCGAACGGCTGCAGCTTCAGGCGTGGATCGCATTGACGACAGAATATCCGCGTGGGTGTGCCATGGGAAATTGCGGAAACCAATCGCAACGTCGCCGCCCTCCAATGCATCGACCGCGAAGATGAGCGCTCCGTCTGCGCTACGATGTTCTTCAGGTGGCACTGATATTACGGTAGGTCGCCTAACGGAAGGTTTTTACGACACCGCCCTAAACGAAGCGAGCGATGTTTGAATCACGAGAGATTGTACCAATGCCAGCGCCCGCTGCCAAACAAACGAAGGTGTGCCGAAGGCCTAGCGTAAAAACCATGTTAGCGGACGCGGTGCGGCGGCAACTCGGCGTCCATTTCGGAAACGGTCAAATCAATCGAACACAGAACCCGGATTCATTTCTTGCGGGGTCAGCCAGTCAATGCCGAACCGTTCTAACAAGATGCGTTTTCGTGCCGCCCAAACGCTATAGCAGTGGCCGCGTCGATACGGAACGCCATCAAATTCAGCGTCAACGAGCGTATCGGCTTCAGCAAATGCTGCTGCGTGTTCGGGTGAGTCCTCGATTGGATCGTGGAATGGGCGTCGCGCTTCTTGCGTGCGCATGGCATCGAGAATTCGGTTTGCGCGTCCGTCCGCAATTGCGTCGCGGAGAAAGTCGCGGGATGCGAGAATTGGCAATCCGGTCGCGCGATGTATCAGCAGGACATCCGCGTTGGCAACAGAGTCGGGCGTCGATTCCATTGATCTAGCGTCCGCTAACGTGTTTCTAGACGACACCCTGTCGCATTAAACGCCGGAGTGTCAGGAAAATTGTATTTTGGCAATGTGGGGGAGTTGGTTGCAAGGCGTCAAAGCCGCTTGGGGATACAGTGTACAAGAAAGCCGGTGCGTTTTGCTTGAACTGTCAATAGATGTTTGGGTATCAAATTGGATCGGAATGGATTGTTTTAGAGGCGGGGAGGAGAGTTGGTCAGTAGGTAGCGGACAGAAAACTGGAACGAGTAGAGATCAGTTTGCAGTGGGCAGCGGACGGTGCGAATCGGCCCCTCACCCCCGACCCCTCTCCCCAGCGAAGCGCTAGGGCGAGGGGAGAAAGAGAAGGCGAGTGGGATTGAAACGCGGCGTCTCGGGAAGAAGAAACCAGTGGTGTCTGAACGACGAGTCGTTTTGCCAAGGCTAGCCCGCGTTGCCAAACACGGAAGGTGTACCCGAAAGGCCTCTGCGTAAAACCCATGTTGCACGCCCATCGCCATACGTTTACGCGTTGATTTTCGAGCGAGCCCAACAAAGGCCCTCGTGGTGATCTGTGAGAAACGCCTCACCAGATTCAAAGATGATAAAAGTGTCGCTGCCGCAATTGAATATGGCCGATTGGTAAGGCGAGCCACCGGGCATCCGGTCAGTGACGCCCTCGTCGATTCGCTCACGGACACGCTTGACATCGCAAACGAAGGGAGAGCGTCCGGCATACTGGCATTCGGGAACTACGACAGTACGTCCGGATGGTTTCAACGACGTCGTCCTCATAATCCAGTCGTAAAGTTCGGAATCTTCGAGGTTCGAATCGTAAAGCACTCGCTGCAAGTTCGGGTCGGCAGCACGCAGAATTTCGCATGCGGAATCCAGCCCCAAGTCAAAGGGTGATTGGATGTACGCTTTGGACTCAGGGAAGAACTTGTGAGTCAAGCGAACGACTTCGAGCTAAATCGGATCGTCAAATTGCATTGGAAACGCAGGGCGTACAACGGAAGGCTTTTCCGACACCGCCCTAAACGAAGCGAACAATGTCTGAACTGTCGAGAATTGTACCAAGGCCAGCGATCGTTGCCAAACAACGAAGGTGTGCCAAAGGCCTAGCGTAAAAACCATGTTGTACGCCGTTGCGTTGCTAGTACGCGCCGCCATTCGGTATCCGCCCGTCATCGTCTGGGCATTTGCCGGTAAGCAGTCGGTTCTCCGGCTTGCACAACTCGTGCATGCTCCATACGTCTATCGCGTCACCAGCGAAACAGTGCTCGGCGAGGTACGCATTGAAGTCGTCAATGTCGTCGAAGACATGCCGCGATGGGGCAGATGAGCCACGGTAAAACCAATGCTCGATGATGACGCTACCGACGTTCTCCAAAACGGACTCGATGGCGGCAAGGTTTTCAGCCGTGTCGATCCGCGTGCCATTGGCAGTCCAGTCGTCGTCCTCGCTGAAGAAACGGATTCGCAATGGATTACCTGAGGCGTACAACGTGTTTCTAGGCGACACCCTGTCGCATGATGCGCTGGCGTTCTTGGGAAAGGGCTATTTTGGCAAGGTGGGGGAGAGTTGTTCAGTGGACAGTCGTCAGTGGACAGAACGCGGGGACGAATAGAGTTCAGTTTGCTGTGGAAAGTGCGAATCGGCCCCTCTCCCCCGACCCCTCTCCCCAGCGAAGCGCTAGGGCGAAGGGAGAAAGAGGAGACGAGTGGGACGTTGTTCGATAAGTTTTGTTTTGTTGATGTTACGCGGGGGATGCTTGTCAGGCTGGAAAGCCGGACGTTCTTGTGATGAGTACATTGCAAAGATGGCGCTCGTTGAGAAACCGAACTTTGGCGAGTCTGGCTACGAATGCGGAGGGCAATTTTGAATTGCTAGGCGGCGGCGATTTCGCCGTCGTCGCTGACGTCTTCGAAGCGGATCGAGACTTGTTTGCTGACGCCGGATTCTTGCATCGTGACGCCGTAGAGCGTCGTGGCGGCGGTCATCGTTTTCTTGCTGTGGGTGACGACGACGAACTTGGTTTGGTCTAGGAACTCAGTCAGCACAGTGACGAAACGGCCAATGTTGGCTTCGTCGAACGGCGCGTCGACTTCGTCGAGCACACAAAACGGACTGGGGCGATATTGGAAGATCGACATGAGCAGGGCGACTGCGGTGAGCGCCTTTTCACCGCCGGAAAGCAACGAATTGCTGAAGGTCGGTTTCCCTGGCGGCGTGGCGACGATCTCCACACCGGCTTCGAGTGGATCGTCGCTGTCTTCGAGGATCAAATCGGCGGTGCCGCCACCAAACGACTTGCGATACAACTTTTGGAAGTTCAATCGAATCGCTTCGAGTGTATCCAAGAACAACCGGCGACTGTCGGCGTTGATGCGGCCAATGATGCGTTGCAGAGAATCTTTGGCGGCGGACAGGTCTTGGTATTGTCCGTGCAGTTCATCGTAGCGAGATTGGAGACCCTCGAGTTCTTCGAGAGCTTCCATGTTCACTGAGCCAACGTTTTGAACTTGGTTTCTCAGTCGTGCGATTTCTTCTTCGATCGACTCGCGGTCGTCAATCGATTGCATGTCTTCTGGCGGTTCGCTCGCGTTGAGGTCGATCTCGTAGTCTTCGAGCATCCGGCTGGCGAGCGTTTCGCGACGCAGTCGTGCGTTGTCGCGAGCGGCCGTGACTGCGTGCACGGCTTGGCTGGCCGCGTTCGCTTCTTTCATTGCCACTTCGCTGGCTTTTTGAACGGCACGATTCTCTTTGCGAACGTCGGCCGCACGCTCAGCCAGCTCACGCAATTGGTTCTCGGAGGCTTGGGCGTCCCATTGCAACGTTGCTAGTTGATGTGTGGCGTCGAGGATTCGCGCCATCAGCGTCTCGATCCGCACGCGGCCTTGCTTGGCTTGGGAGCGGACGTCGGCTACGGCAGCTTCACGCTGGCCTTGGTCGCGTTGTTGCTGTTCCAAGGTAGCAGAGAGCGCTTCGTGTTTCTGTTCCGCGCGGGCCAAGTCGACTGAGACCGCCATCACGGCACTGGTCGCACTTTGCAACGCCGTTTGCGTGTCACTCATCATCTCGTCGACTTCAGCGGCCTCGGCTTCGCATTCTTCCACACGTTCTCGGCCGCGAGCCAGCTCCACCCCGAGTTTCTCGCTTTCATTCTTTGCCGTGGTCGAGTCTTCGGTAATCAGCAGCTCTTCCGCAACCAATTCGCTCAACGCAATCTTGCGAGTCTCGTGACGCTCGTTGATGTGTCGTTGCTCAGCTTCGGCGGCGGCTCGTTCGGTGACGAGCGAGCGATGACGTTGCTCGATGCGTCCAAAGTCGGCTGCTTGTTCGTCGACGCGAGCGGCCAATCGAGTCGCTTCGGCTTCCGATTCCGTGAGTTGGAAACGATAATGCTTGAGTTCTTGGTCAGCGGAAGCCAGTTCGCTGCGGCGGCTGATCAGACCCGTCGAGGAGCCGGTCGGGCCGACGACGATCGTGCCGTCGTTTTCAAGCAGTTCACCGGAGGACGTCACGAATCGCAAACCGGCTCCGGAAAGTTTTCGGAAGCCAATCGCGGTGGCGAGTGAATCGACAAGCCATGTGCTGGCGAGTAAGTGGCGAGCCAGCGGTTCAAATTTCTCGTCGCACTTGATCATGCGATCGCCGCGGCCGATAACGCCTTTGAGACCATCCAATCGAATGCGGTCGCCGGGACGACGCGTTGGCAAATCGTCAGTGCGGACTAGGCCGACTCGGCTGTTGATTTCGATCGTGCCGTCAAGAATCGCTTGTTGGATCGCGGGGCCAGTCACGATCACGTATTGGCTGCGTTCCCCCAACGCCGCATCAATCAATGGTGCGACGTGGATATCGACGTCGAAGCAATCGGCGACGATACCATGAAGCGATTCCGATAGCGGGCTCGTTCCGCGTGCACTATTTGAGCCGGGAAGATTAGCGACACTGGCCAGTTGGCTGAGGATGGCACGCACGCCTCCGGACAAACCTTCTTGGCGACGTTGCAAGTCCTGCAGGACACTGAGTCGTTCCGTCACGCCTTGCAAGCGAACTTGCAACGCAGCAATCTCATCGCGACGGCGCTGGAGCGTGCGACGGCTTTCGTTGACTTTGGTCTCGGCGAGTTCAAGTTCTTTCGCACAGCTCGCGATGTCTTCATCGAGCTTAGCGACGCGTTCGTTCGCAGCCAACGTTTCTTGGGTCGACGTTTCAAGCAGCGACTCAGCAGTAACGCGGCGCTTGACAAGGCTGGCGAGCAAACGTCCAGCTTCCGCGATCCGTTGGGACACGCGCTGGATATTCGATTCGAGGTCAGCGACGTGGCGGACGGCGGCAAGTTGATTTTTTTGTGCAGCGTCACGTCGCGTTCTCACGGTCGACATTTCCGATTCGATCGCGGCACGGTGCGCGTCGGCAGCGGCGGATCGCTCGCGGACTTGGGCGAGTTCGCTAGCGTAAGTCGCGAGTCGTTGTTTCGCGTCACGAAGTTCTGCGGCGGCGGAACCGGCTTGCGATTGGAGCAAACGGACTCGGCGAAGCGACTTCGCAACGGACTGGCGTACGTCATCGTGCGTGATCGTGTCCGCTTCGCGGCGTCCGGAGAACTCGGCGATTCGTTGCAGCGACAGGCTACGTGTTTCTTCGATCGCGCGGGCTTCGTCAGCGATCTCTTGCAACCGCGCATCCGCAGCTTGCCGTTTGGCCGACATCTCTTGGCGATGCGTCTCGAGCGCGGTGTGCTTTTCGATCGCTTCGACGAGGCCAGCTTCGGCGACGGAGAATTCTTCGGAGAGTGACGCCCAATCGGTCCAGGCAACTTGGGTGCGCAGTTCTTTCAAACGCTCAGTCGCTTGACGATAGCGTTCCGCTTTGCTGGCTTGGCTTTTCAGGCTCTTCAGTCGCGAGGCCACTTCGTCAACGATGTCGCCGAGTCGCGTCAGGTTCTGTTGCACTCGAGCGAGACGCCGTTCGGCCTCAACTTTCTTGGCTTTGAAGCGGCTAATCCCGGCGGCTTCCTCGAAGATCGCGCGGCGGTCTTTCGGGTTCGCTTGCAGCATCCGATCGACTTTGCCTTGCTCGATCAAGCTGTAGGCGTCGATGCCGATGCCGGTGCCGCGGATCAGATCCTTGACGTCTTTGAGTCGCACGGGTTGGTTGTTGATCAGGTACTCGGCTTCGCCCGAGCGATAGACCCGGCGAGTCACGTGGACTTCGGGAGCTTCGACTGGGAGAGCGCCGGTCGAGTTGTCGAAAATGATCGTGGCTTCGGCCGAATTGGCTGGACCGCGGGTTTGCGATCCTTTGAAGATCACGTCCGACATGTCTTTGCCGCGGAGGCTCTTGGCGCTTTGGGATCCGAGGACCCACTTGATCGCGTCCACGATGTTGGATTTGCCCGAGCCGTTGGGGCCGACGACGACGGTGATGCCGTCCGGGAAATCGAAGCGAGTTCGGTCTGCGAAACTCTTGAATCCGGCCAGCTCGAGTGCTTTTAGCATGCGACAGGTTTTGGCTCGGAACTCGATTGACGACAGGGACTTACATACCCGGGAAAGACAACTCACTAGGGTAAATAAAAGGGTCGCCCGGGCCTAGCTCTGTTTCTCGCGGAAAACGACATTTCGCCGAAGAGAGCCGTCGGCCAGGAGCTGCCCTGACGCCGCCTGCCAGGACAGGTCCTGGCCTACGGGTGCGAGAAACAAGCCCCAAAACGCGTCGACTTAGCCAGCCAAACGCGAGATTCGGTTGTGTGGCTGGGCCAATTCTTCGGCACTGGGCTGGTACCGGAACTGCATCAGGTAAGCGTCTTCGACGGTGTCGTCGTAGAAATCGCGAAGTACCGAGATCGCCTTGAAGCCGACGTTCTTGAAGAACAACTGGGCTTCCAAGTTCGTTTCGCGGACTTCGAGCATGATTCGGTTGCGGCGTTCGTGCGACAGCTTTCCGAGCAATTTGGCGATCATCGCGTTGCCAATGCCCTTGCGGCGATGGTCGGCTCCGACAGCAAAGTTCAGAATGTGCAATCGGGTCTTGTGCAGCTCATAAATCATGAACCCCACCACTTTGTCGTCTTCTTCAGCGACCATGCCGATGCAGTTTCGTTGGCGAAGGCAGCGAATGAAGTCCTCTTCGCTCCACGCAAATTCGAAACATTGCGATTCAATATCGAGAACCGCCGCCATATCTCGCCGAATCATCCAACGAATATGAACGCACACGGAAGCTTGTTTAGTATGTTCCACGTCGGACTCCTTCCCACCGGATAAATTTCACCAATCACCCGAGAAGCCATCCTAGCCCTCGGCACACACAATCCACCGCCGCACGCGTTTTTCGCAAAACACCGATTCCCTAAACCAACCAGTTCAAGGAGTTCGTTAGCCGCGTTTCGGGAGATTAGCAGATGCCTAAAACGGCACCAAGACGAAAAGGGCATTCTCTCGCTAACATATCGAAATGAGCATTCTGACTATTGAATCGACGTGTGATGAGACCGCCGCAGCCGTCATTTCCGACGCCGGAGACGTGCTGGGCGAGTGCATCGCGACCCAAGAAAAGCTGCATGAACAGTTCCGTGGCGTGGTTCCTGAGGTCGCCGCCCGTGCCCACCTCGAGCGAATTTTGCCGGTGATCGACACGGCACTGACCCAGGCCGGCGTTACTGGCGAATCGTTGTCCGCCATCGCCGTCGCGGACCGCCCAGGCCTCGCAGGCTCCCTACTCGTCGGCCTGGTGGCTGCCAAAACGCTCGCCGTCGCGTGGGACAAGCCGCTCGTTACCATCAATCACTTGCACGCCCACCTTTACGCATGCCAACTCGGAAACGAAGACGGCTCGCGACGAACGCCCGTCTATCCGTGCATTGGTCTCGTCGTCAGCGGCGGACACACGAGCTTGTATCGTTGCACCAGCCCACTGGATCTGGAGTACCTCGGCGGCACGATCGATGATGCTGCCGGAGAAGCGTTCGATAAAGTCGCTGCGATGCTCGGACTCGGATTCCCTGGAGGTCCAGCCGTCGCACGTTGGGCGGAGCAAGGCGATGCGAAGGCGTATCAGTTCCCAAGAGGAATGTTGAAAGAGCCAGGATACAACTTCAGCTTCAGTGGGCTGAAGACGGCAGTGCGTTACTCGCTCGTCGGACCAGGCCACCAGGATTTCGCGAACTTGCAAGTGACCGACGAAGTGAAAGCCAACGTGTGTGCATCGTTCGAAGCCGCAGTCGTTGATGTGCTCGTTGCCAAGAGTGCCAAAGCGATTCGCGAGTTCGATTGTGAGCGGCTGATTGTTGGCGGCGGCGTGGCGATGAATAAACGCTTGCGAGCTTCGCTTGCCGAGTCGGCGAAGAAACGCAAGTTCGAAGTCGTCCTCGCACCGCCGAATCTATGCACCGACAACGCAGTCATGGGTGCCTTGGCCTTGGAGAAAATCAAACGCGGCGAGTTTGCATCGCTCGACCAAGACATTCAGCCAGGACTTCAACGCGGCTTTTAGAGTTTGCTGATTGCGGGCGGCCAAGTGCGGCTTCGAATTCGAGCATCACGCACGTGAACCTCGCGCACCTCAGCATCGCTAAATAGCAAGTGTCAACAAAAAGAAAAGTCGCGTGCCTTGGTAGCCCGAGTCGCCATAACAGGGTCGTTGAGGACTGGCATCCTCTTCGATCAAGAGCCCGTCATTTTACCCATCCCTGACCACTGCCTGACGATTCGCGAGCAATTGCAAATAAGCGGGTAATTTGGCTAATCGCTAGACTTTTCGTGGTAGGGTCCATTATAAATCTTACCGTACATGGGTGCTTGGTGGCCACGTAGTCACGCTGCAGAGCTGCAGATGCCGTCGTGCTGAGAACCAAACATTCTCACATTTTTTCATTCTATTTAGAGAGTTCAGTTATGAAGCTATCCGTTCGTCGCGGCTTCACGCTTGTGGAGCTGCTTGTTGTCATCGCCATTATTGGTGTCCTCGTCGGGTTGTTACTGCCCGCCGTTCAGGCCGCCCGTGAAGCTGCACGTCGAATGAGCTGCAGCAACAATTTCAAGTAAATTGGCTTATCCCTACACAACTACCATGCCGCATACAACCAATTGCCAACGCTTGGGACGGGCACGCTGGGCCCTGGAAGTGGCGTGCTTGCTGGCCCCGGAAACAATCAGCTAACCGTTGGTGTGTTGGTAGGTGCGTTGCCTTTCATGGAGCAACAAGCATTATGGGAGCAGATTGCAAACCCGCTCCGTGATCCGATCACTGGAAACACTTGGCAGGCGTTCGGCGGCAACACCGGAATGGTGATAGCACAACATGCCGTATCTCGCTATGAACCGTGGCTGACCGAAGTCCCTGGCCTTCGATGCCCAAGTGACCCCGGCACCGGTCTTCCCGCTGTTGGTCGAAGTAACTACGCGGCATGTACTGGAGATTCAGCATACCTGAGCAATTGGGGTTTTTCCCGTGACAACGGCGTAACAAACAATCCAGCGAACTATATCGAACTTGCTGCGGCTTCTTCACGTGGTGCTTTCCACAACCGAAGAAAAACGCTGTTCCGCGACATCCTTGATGGTACATCCAATACCATTTGTATGGGCGAAATTCCAACGGACCTAGGCTCTGTCCCTAAACGGTTGGAGCGAGGATTTTCAGGTAGCGTTGGATGCACGCCATCTTGACCATCCCAGCGTAGTTGATGGCTGTCTTCTCGAAACGCGAGAAGACAGCGCGACATTCCTTGAGCCAGCCAAT
>JBGTAI010000110.1:0-31092 GCA_041749955.1 Pirellulaceae bacterium
GATGTTTCGCAACGATATCGCGAGCGAGCGCCACATCACCTGCAAGTCGTTCCTTCTCCAGGAACGCTATCCAAAGCCCATTGGACGCAGGAGTCAATCCTTCAAAATCCATCATCCTGGACAACGGTCACTGCAAATCTCTACATGAGCCACTGAGCAACAATTGACTGGGGGCAACGTTGACAATCGCATCATTGACCGACCTATTAAGATTATGAATGGTAGCTGTTCAAGGCCGCAGGCCGTGAACGGTTACCGAAACGGATATGTTCCCAACCGTGATTGCGTTGAGCAACATGCCAAGCAAGCCAGACGGCAAGGGTGGCTGGGACGTGAAAGGCGGCAAGCCGATGTCTGGCCCCGGAAGCGGTTATGTTGTCGTTTGCGAAGGCGGTTATTATCTCGGGCAACGCGGTGGCGGCCAAGCAGTGGATCGCGACGGCAAAGTGATTCAGAAGTTCAAAGGTGATGGCGATACGGTAGCCGCTCACTTGCAGAACTTTGTCGACGCTGTGCGTTCACGTGACGCCAGTTCGCTCAACGCGCCGATTGAGAACGGCCATCACAGCACAGGCTGGTGCAACCTCGCCAACGTCGGCTTCCGCGCCGCCGGAGCCTGGAATCGCGACCAACTCGTTTCCGCCGGATCACTTCCGAATTGGGAGAAAGTGGTCGACGACATGACCAGCCCGCTCGCAGCGTTTGGCGTCAAACTGGACGAGCTACACAGCAGCCCCGTGCTCACGCATGATCCCGAGAAGGAACAATTCGTTGGCGAAAATGCAGAACTCGCCAACCCATTCCTCCGCCGCGAGTACCGCAAGGGCTATGAAGTAAAGCCTGTCGCTTAGTCGCCGGCCAAACTCTCGAAACGAAACGCAAACGCGTGATGGAAGGCAATCTTCAATCACGCGTTTTTCATTGCCAAATCGACATTTAATGTAGGGTGTGTGCTTGCCACGCACCACTGCTCCCTCAAAGGTCACGGTGCGTGGCGAGCACGCACCCTACTCGAATTTCTTGAATTCGTCGCCGAACCAATCACTGCCGGTTCCCCAGTCTAGATTGTAGTAGCCTTCGGCTACCCATTGGTGGAAGCTCGACCACTTCCAATCTGACACACGAGCAACCAGACGATGTTTCACCGGGTTCACGTGAATGTAATCGGCACACCTTTGGAAATCGTCTTCGTCACGCACGGTATGTTCGTAGAAACGACGTTGCCAAACATTGTGCTCACCGCGCGACTTGCGACTCATGGAAACACCCTTGCGTGTCTCGTTCAACTCTGAAAGACGCTTGGTGAACAATGTTTTGATCTGCCGAACCCGCCGCGAATAATCGGTGTCGCCGGGCGGCAACTGCATCAGCATGTGCAAGTGATCTGGCAATAGCACCATCGCAGGCAATTCGAACTGATCTAAGCTCCTTACATGCTGAAACGACTCCCGAAGGAATCGCCGATTCTCTTCGTTTAGGAACAACGGGGTGCGAGTAGATGTCACGATCGTAAAAAAGAAGACGCCACCACTGACGCGCCAACGCCGATAGTTGCTCATTTTGTACGACCTCACAAGAATCAGGGCACCGCTGTTACTCGTAGGGTGTGTGCTCGCACGCACCAAAACCACAATCAAACAATGGTGCGTGCAAGCACACACCCTACAATGAACAATTAGAGAAGCACACCGGCATAGCCTACGACTCGCGATGTGTCGCCGGTGACTTCGGCACTGGTTGAGTACGCTACTTCGCGATAGTTCATTGATCTTCCCATCGCTTTTAAAGTCAGCATAACGAGCGCAGCGGGGACTTGCCCGCACATGCTGATGCTTTCGGTCTCGCAAACGGCGAGTAGTGCTGCTGGGTCGAGCGACTTCATCGCGTCGAGAGCCAGTCGGTCGCGGCGTCGGTTCTCTTCGTCGTCGGCAAAGTGGTTCATGTCACTGCTGATCACTAGAAGCGGTGGTTTCTCGAGCGACAATAGCCACTTAGCGAGTGAGTCGGCTGCGCTTCGCAACTCCTCGAGCGTGCCTCCGTGCATTGCGATCGCAACCAATGTTGATTCAGGTGCGAACCGATGCAACAAAGGCAATTGAACTTCGATGCCATGCTCGCGCCGATGGGCGCCCGAATCTAACTGCATGCCTGGAACTGCATTCGCAAGACTTGCGGCAAGGTCACTGGCTCCGGTCACGCTAGCCGTTCCCGACATGTGCCAACGATCGTGCGGAGCGACCGCCCAATCAACGCCGTCGGTGGTGTGTTTGGGGCCGATGATGAGCACGGTTTCAGGGATTTCAAGCCTGCGCCAAACATCAGCCGCAACACGACCGCTGAACCGCAAACCAGCATGTGGAACCATGACTGCAGCAACATTGGTCTTCTCGACTGGCGGGAGATCGGCGAGAAGCGTATCGACCAACGACTCTCGCTCCCCGTCGTCGCTGGGGTAGAACGAACCTGCGACCGCGGGCGCACGAGCGACGACTTTGGACTGTCCTTGTGGCGAGATCGAAACCGATAGTTTTGGCGACGTACTCTCGCATCGCATCGAGTAGACCTGGGTGACACGATCGCGAAACGGTTGGAGATTCAGCGCGGATTGAAGTCCAGCGTCGACTTGCTCGGTTTCGTCATACCCAACCGACCATCGCTTTCCATCGGTGACAACCAGAGCTCGCTGGTTCGAATGGACGCCACGCAAGTCAGCCTCGTTCGCCGCACCGTGATGAGTTGCTGCACTCATCACAGCGAGGCTGACGTTCCAGTGAACGGCCTCGCCCGCACCACGAATCGACGCTGCGGCCGTTTGCGTGAGTTGAAAGAGCGTCGATTGAAGTGCCACGCTTTCGCGAAGGCTCAACTGCATCCATTGAGCTGGAGCACTGGCACCGGGCACTTGGATCTGCAACACAATCCCAGGCACGTTCGCGTCGGAGACGTTGGTCGCATAATAGAACGGTGTGGCTCCCATCTGCAGAGCAACGAGGTTCTGTTTCACCCAGCCGGCCAGTGATTCAAGATCGGCTGCTGACATGACGCGAGGTTCCGCAACCGTCTGGGCGACAGGCTCCATTTTCATTGGGCTCGAGTACGACACGCCGTCAAAGATCCGCACGTCGGCTTCGTCGCTGCGCCAAGTTCCTGCGGGCAATCCAGCCTTCTTGCAAACTGCGTCCAGGAACTGTCTCGCGTTCCAGTTGTTTTCCACGGCCACGGACGGAAGCAGCAACCCGACGGACTGGCCCCTATGAATCCGCAAACCGTGCTGGCCCACTCGAACGACTTTCTCACGCTCGTCTTCGTTCGCTCCAATCGGACGTGGTGATCCAAGAATCGAGACCGTTACATCAAGGTACGGCAGCTCTGTCGCGACAATCGACGGCATCCGCGGGTCTTCACGTGCCGTTCGATAAGCGGAATCAATGAGCACATCGACAAGCGGTCGCGTGCTGCCTTGCGAACCGCAACATCCACGAAGTGCGTGTGCTCGTTTGAGTGTTACGTAGACGCCGTGCACAGGCCGCGATGCCAAGTCGCCCAAGGATGTACGAGCCCTGTCGGTTGAACCTCCGATAACGGCAGCGGATACGGCTTCGCATGCGGCTTGATGAATGGTCGAGAGTTCGTCTTGACTCAAGGTCGCAACGTCAGATTCTTGCGTTGTGATCATGGGTTTCGCTTTGGGGGCAGCGGAAAGGGTAACGAGGTTATCAGATGCGATTCGAATCGGTTGACGTTTGCGGCCCCAAGTTCCGGGAACCGTCTCAAATCGTCCAGGAATCTCAACTTGGCAATTTGCACAGCGATTGCCGTCGAGATGGTATCGACCGATTTGGTGCCAATCTCGTTCGATGAGCAATTGACCGCAAGCATGGCAACTGGTGCTTTGGCGTGCGACATCATGCACGTTGCCAACATAGGCATAACGCAATCCAGCTCGTCGGGCGATCTCGTACGCGGCAATCAACGTTTCGTGCGGCGTGTTTGCTCGATCCGTCATCCGAAAATCTGGGTGAAACGCCGTGAAATGGATCGGCACATTGGGGCCAACCGTGTTGAGGATCCAGTCGCACATCTGCTGGAACTCGTCGGAGCTGTCATTCGCGTTTGGGATCACAAGGTTCGTCAACTCAACCCAGCAATCCGTCTGGTTGCACACGTACTCGATGGTGTCCAAAACGGGCTGGAGGTGCGACGAAGTTATGCTGTGATAGAACGATTCCGTGAACGCTTTTAAGTCAATGTTGGCGGCATCCATGCACTCGAAGAACTCACCACGAGCCACAGGCAATATATAGCCTGCGGTGACCGCAACCGTTTTCACATCGACCGCGTGGCAAGCGTTGGCGGTGTCGATCGCGTATTCAGCCCAGATCACGGGATCGTTGTAAGTGAACGCGACGCTTCTGCAACCAGTATTCCGCGCGGCCGTAGCGATCGCTTCTGGTGTCGCCTCGTCGCTGAGCCTGGCGATCTCTCGGCTCTTGGAGATGTCCCAGTTCTGGCAAAACTTGCAACCAAGATTGCAACCCGCTGTGCCGAAGCTGAGTACTGGCGTGCCAGGCAAAAAGTGATTGAGAGGCTTCTTTTCAATCGGGTCGATATAGAACCCAGTGCTCTTGCCGTAAGTATCCAGCACCATCGCGCCGTCGACGTTTTGACGAACAAAACAGAATCCTCGATCACCTGGCTTGAGCCGGCACGCGCGCGGACAAAGCTCGCACAATATGCGGTTATCGTCTTGCAACGAAAACCATCGCCCTTGATTGGAAACACTCGCCATTTCGAAACCCAACAACCTCCGTCTCTATAAGTAACGCACCAAGACAGCCGCAACAAAATCTAAGTCAACAAACTTGCATGGGCACCCCGCCAGTGTGGTACGATTATTACATCGTATGCGAGTCAGACCACGTACGCATGCCTATTCACCGAACCGAAGCTCATTCATGTCCAGGAAATCCAACCATGGCTCGTGTACTGCTTGTCGAAGATAGCCCAACCCAGGCGGTTGAAATGACGATGCTTCTTGAGGAAGGTCACCACAGCGTGATGCATGTTGAGAATGGGAAACTTGGCTTGGAAGCACTCGCCGAACATTCGCTTGATGTCGTGGTGACTGACTTGGAGATGCCGGAGTGCAACGGGCTCGAGCTCGTCCAACGCATGCGTGTGGATTTTTCGCACGTGCCGGCGATTTTGGTCACGAGCCAAGGTTCGGAGTCGCTCGCGGTCGAGGCATTGCAGTTCGGAGCAGCCGGCTATGTGCCGAAACGCGAGATGAAGACGCTGCTCAACCAAACCATCGCGGATGTCCTCAGTGTCCTGCAATCTGACGAAAGTTATTCCAAGCTCATCTCGACGTTGACCAAGAACGTGTTCGAGTTTGACATGCCAAACGATCCGTCCCTGATCGCGCCGTTGACTGGCTTGCTCATGCAGATTTCGTCGGGACTGCAGGTCTTTGGGGGCATGGAGCTCGTCCGATTGGGCATGGCGACCGAACATGCCGTGCTCAACGCGATGTACCGAGGCAATCTCGAGTTAACACGAGACCAAACGCCTTCGGACAACGCGATCATTCACGAAGACGCGACTAACGATGTCGTTGAATCGCGAAAAAATGAGTCTCCGTACTGCGACCGACGGGTGTACGTCGCGGCGACAGTAACGAAGGAAGAAATTCGCATCGTCGTTCGCGATTCAGGCAACGGATTCGATACTTCGACGTTGCCTGAACCGGGTAACCCCGACATGCTCGACACAAGTGGCGGCCGAGGCTTGGTGCTGATGACAAGCTTTGTTGACTCCGTCGCGTATAATGACAAGGGCAACGAAGTGACGCTTGTTAAACGCCGCAATACGACTGGCGTTTAGTCGCTCGTCGAACGCGAATCGAAAAGAAATCGTTGAATGTTCCACTCGTCTGCAATCTTCGAGGCTCTCGCAAACAGCCTGCCGCTGTGCGTATTGATCAAAGACTCCTCGGGCGAACGAGTCTTTGCGAACGAGGCCTATCTCAGGTGGCGTGGGGCCACGACCGAGGAGATCATTGGCAAACGTGACGAGGACCTCTTCCCTCAAGAAATCGCGGCAAAGTATGTCGATGACGATCGTCGAGTTCTCGAGACGGGGGAATCGCTTCATAGCGTTGAGAAAACAACAACCCCGAATGGCGAGGTCCAATGGATCGAACGCATCAAGAGCCCGGTCCGTGATCCTGAGGGGCGTATCATCGGCGTCGTGCTGCTTTTTTGGGATGTCACCGAGAAAATCAGTACGGAGATAAGCCGTGATCATGAACAGCACTTACTGACGACGCTGCTGGAGAAAATTCCCGACTCGATCTACTTCAAAGATCTCGAAAGTCGATTCTTGCGTGTCAGTGCCGCGATGGCGACAAAGTTTGGGATGCAGAGTCCTGATGATGCGATCGGAAAATCTGATGCCGACATCTTTACGGGCGAACACGCACAGGGTGCTCGCGACGATGAACTAAGAATCATGACTTCCGGTGCTCCCGTCGTCGACCAAGTGGAACGGGAAACATGGCCCGACAAGCCAGACACCTGGTGCATGACAACCAAAATGCCATTGCTGGATCACAACGGCAAATTGCTTGGCACCTTCGGCATCTCACGCAACATCACGGAACTCAAAGAGTCGCAAGACGCTCTTCAATTGGCCCTCGCCGCCGCCGATAGTGCGAACCGGGCAAAAAGCGATTTTCTGGCGAATATGAGCCATGAAATTCGCACGCCGATGAACGCGATTATTGGTATGAGCCAATTGCTCTCGCAAACGCGTTTAGATGCTGAACAACGCGAGTTCGTGAATTTGGTCAGCGAGTCGGCGGATTCTTTGTTGCGACTGCTTAACGACATTCTTGATTTCTCCAAAATCGAAGCTCGCAAGCTTGATCTAGAAGAGATAGCGTTCTCGCTTCGAGAGACGGTTGGCAAAGCGGCACAGACTCTCGCGATGCGCGCGAATGAGAAGCGACTTGAACTCGCGTGTCGAATTTCACCCGATGTGCCTGATTGGTTTTGCGGTGACCCCGGACGCTTGAGACAGATCCTGATTAACTTGATTGGCAACGCCATCAAATTTACCGATGAAGGCGAAGTCGTCGTCGATGTGCGCGTCGTGGATCAGCTTGAATCGAAGAATAAAGTCGGCACCAAACGACAACTTGCGTTCAGTGTCCGCGATACAGGGATCGGCATTGCACCTGAGAACCAAGCGTCCGTACTCGAGGCCTTTACTCAAGAAGATGCTTCCACAACCAGGCGATACGGTGGCACGGGATTGGGTCTCAGCATCGCGGGGCAGTTGATCGCGCTCATGGAGGGAGAACTGCAATTGGAAAGCAAAGTTGGCGTTGGAACGACGTTTTACTTTACGATCAATTTGCCAACCGCCGACAAGCTCGAGCCGACCACATCCGTCGAGCGTCTTGCCAGCGCGCAAGGGTTGGCGGTACTCGTTGTCGATGACAACTCGACAAATCGTCGAATCCTTGAGGAGATCCTGAAGTCCTGGAAGTTCAATCCGACCATGGTGGATTCGGGGCAAGCAGCGATAGACGCTCAATTGAAAGCCGCGAGCGAAGGCAAAGGATTTCGCCTCGTGATTCTCGATTGCATGATGCCGGCGATGGACGGCTTCGAAGTCGCTCGACAACTTCGCGAGAACTTCAGCCCCACACAGTGCAGCATCATCATGCTCTCGTCTTCGGATCGTCCCGGTGATTCGCTTCGATGCAAAGAACTCGGAATTGCTCGTTATCTCAGCAAGCCAGTGATGCAATCGGAGCTGTTCGAATCGGTCTTGCGTGTGCTTGATCTTGAACCGAACTTGGAACAGCCACTTGACTCGAAGGAGCTTCCAGCGTGTCCGCCAATGCGAGTTCTGGTCGCGGAGGATGGCGTCGCCAATCAGTACGTAGCAATCGGAATGCTCAAGGCACTTGGACACACACCGGTTGTCGCTGTCGACGGACAAGACGCGATTGCGAAATGGTCGACTGGCGAATTCGATCTCATCTTGATGGACATGCACATGCCGATCATGGATGGGCTGGAGGCAACGCGGCAAATACGAACTCGCGAGACCGGTACGGGCAAGCATGTTCCCATCATCGCGCTCACCGCGGCTGCCATGGCCCAGGACGTCACCGCGTGCCGAGAAGCAGGCATGGACGAATACCTTGCGAAGCCCATTCATTTAAATCACCTGAACGAGATGCTCGTCAAGTTCTCAAAACAGCCTCAACCTAACGAGCAGCCGCTTGATGGAAGTTCGCGAGGCTCGTCATTGGCTAACGTCACTCCAACACCAGAAACGTTGTCCCCGATAGCATCGGAGGAAGTAACGGACCAAGTTTGTGACTTGATCGCGTCGGCTGCTCGATTCCCTGGTGGAATCAAGGGGCTGAAACGAGTGGCGACGGTATTTCGTAAAGAGTGCACGATGCTACTCGCGAAACTTCAAGAGACGCTTCCCGATGGCGAGCCGAAAGAGGTCCAGCGTGCGGCACACACGCTCAAAGGTTCGGCACAATTGTTCGCCGCGACCAAGACATATCGTTTGGCGAGCCAAATCGAGCAGTTTGCGGCGGGCGGCGATTTAGCAGCCGCTGCTGAGCTGCTGCCGCGCCTCGAAGCTGCCGCGGACGAGCTGCTTGAGGCGTTACCGCGAGAATAGCAATGCAAATGGATTGCTATTCTCGTCAACGTGAAGACGCGAACCAGTCGCAGCTTACTTCTTCAAAGGGATTGTGGGCGTGACATTTTTCAGGTCAGTCCACAAGGTACCTTCGCCGGCGTAGAACAATTGAAGATCAAGATCCTCTGGCAATTCTTCGGCAAATTGCCACTTGTTGTACGCACCGGGATTCCCGAACGCTTGAACGGCGAGCCGGAACTTATCCGCTTCGGCTTCGCTCGCCATTTGCTTTGCGGAAGCCTCAGCACGTCCGAGCGTCACCGTCTTCTTGGCGTCCAGCTCTGCGGACTCACGATCGATCACAGCCACGAGTTGCTTGGTGGTTGCTTCGATTTCGCTCGCTTCTTTCTCGCCTTCCGCCATGACACCGGCCTTCATTCGGTCAGTGTCTGCACGAACGCGTTCAGCTTCCAGTTCCACCTTTCGCTCCGCTTCTCGCAAGTTCGCTTCGATGCGTGCTGTCTTGGTTTCCTCGTCGCGAGTCAGTCGCAATTCATCCGAGACGTAACCTTTTTGAATCGGCTCCCGAACCTCTTGAGGAATATAAATGTGACGCACGAGTCCATAGAGCAGCGACAAATGTTTGTCAGCCAACACACGCTGGAACTCACTGCTCACGGACGTTTGGAAAGCTTCGCGTGACTCACCGATGAGCAACTCGACGGCGCCCATCTTCGAGCCGTTGTTACGACAGATACTCTCGCTTTGCGGTTCGATGACTTTCTTTTCAACAGCTTCGATGTTTCCGAACAGTCGCACAACTTGTGCAGCGTCCTTGGGCATCACGCCCCAGATTGCCGAGAAGTCGAGTTGAATATCAAAGCCGTCGTTACTCGGAAAGTTGATGCCCGTTTCCGCGACCGCGAGCGGTTCGCCCTGGTTATCATGAACGGGCTTGCCTGTGGCATCCACTTGTTCTTGGACCTGGATACTCGATTCGGTGTAGCCGATATTGATGATATCGACTTGCTGTTCCTTGGGATTGATCGGATACAAGCCAGGTTGGAGAACGCGGTCTTGGATGCCAGCCGATAAACCCAATAGTGGATTACTCGCTTGCATCGTGACCACACCCACGTAACCGGCAGGGATCTCGACCCAACCACTTGTTTTTTCTTGATCGCCCACACGAGTCACTTCACGTTTGACGATCTTGAACTCGTAAGCGTACGGATTGGCACGATAACGGCCTGGGCCGAATACTTTTCGCAAGATCCCCTGGTGCTTAGCTCGTGCGTCGCCGTCAAGGTCGCCATCGACAAGGAACTCACCCGCCGGAAGGTAGGCACCGATCTTGCTTGTCACCACGCCGATTTCACCCGGTCGGATAACGACGTCTGGAACAATATTGGTTTCCCAATAAATCGGGTTGTAGAAGTGACGGCCTGGACCGCGCATCTGCTCGTGCACGCCAACTTCATTGCCTCGGGACAAACGTCCTGGTTCCGGTTCCGTGGCCGGTAATACCATGGGCCCCTTGTATCGCAATTGCAGCGAGTAGCCTTCGGGCACGTAAACGCGACAGAAGAACCACTGGAAACAAAAGTACAATCCGAACACGAGCCACAGACTGCTGAAGGCCAATGCGCCCCATGATTTAGCTTGTCGAAAATTCATTATTTGTCTCCCGCGATTTTAACGGTTTCGGATTCGCTTGATGCGTTGGCTTGATCGTCTGCTTTCGGCTCTGAAATCGTTTCCGGAGCTTTAGCTTCCACTGACTTTTCCGCAACTCGTTTCGCGGGCGGTACGACCGGTTTGGCAATCGCTCCATCAACATTATTGAACTCGCTGAAGATATCCATCAGCGGACTATCAGCAGTGTTGACCATCATCCTGCGGAAGCTAGGTGCCATTTTCTTGAGCATCACCCAGCGAGCGTACTCATCACCGCTTCCACCGTATGCTTCGACGGCTCGCGCCCATCCAGCGGCTTCCGCTTCGTTTTCAAAACCGATAACGTCTGCGTCGGCTTGACCAAGAGCCATCACCGCTTGAGCTTGGTCTTCCGCTGCAGCGAGTTCGGTTTCCGCCACGACCTTGCGCTGGTTAGCACCGATCACAGCGACTTCCTGTTGCCGCAAGGCTTCAGTGGTTATCGTGACCACTTCTTGTTCGGATTCGATTAACGCTTCTTTCCGTTTGACGAGCTCTTGTTCAACGCGAAGTTGTTGTTCGCTCATTTGTTGTTCAATTTCTTTGACGTATTGCTCAGCCTGTTGGACCGCAATTTGTCGCTGACGCACTGGCTGCGCGATTTGCTGAGGAGGCGAAATCCGCGTGATCAGAGCTTGCACAATTTCGATGCCTTGAGCCTTGCATGTCTCTTCAAGCGTTTTTTGGAAGTCTTCTTGGAACTGAACACGTTTTTCACCCAAGATGAAGTCTCGTCCCGAGTGGTCGCTACCGCGAAGCCGACAGAACGATCGAGCGTTCGGCAGAATGATCTTCTGGATGATTTCTTCTTCGACGCGTGCGTCCAAGCCGTTGTCGTTCGTCGAGTCGTTGTATGTCACGAAGACTTCGGAGGCTCGTGCCGGGTCAATGCGAAACTCGATACGTCCATCCAGTCTGACCCAGAAACCGTCGCGACTGGGGAAACCCATTTCGCCACCAGTATCCAGATTGAATCGTTGGCTGCGGCAATCCACGAGTGACACGCGTTGAACATACGGGTTGATATAATAGACACCTGGGTCGAGTGCTTCGAGTTGAACGCCTCGTTTGCCATTTTCGACGATCAGCTCGTTCGGGTTCTCCGAAAGCGGAGCGGACAGCAGTGCAACAACGCCCTTGAATCCGGCTGGGATCACAACAGGCTCGTGCAACTCAATCAGCTCGACATAGTTATCACGATCAATTGTTGGTTTCGTACCGGCTTCATAAACAATCGCGTTGAGCGGATAACGCCCCGGTCTCAGGACGTCTTCGGCGATCCCTTTTTGCGTTGCCTCGGTTGCGATCAGATTCCCGTAGCCGAGATCATCGCCGTAAAGTCGAATCCGAACACCGAGACGGTTCTCCGGAATTTCAACTTGCGGAACGATGTCCCAATCCCAGCTCCACGGGTTGTAGAAGTAGCGGCCTTCGGTGAGCACCTTTTCTTGGATGCCCTTGTACTTGCCGAAGTCTTCGATGGAGACGACTTCGATCGCGTTCGGAATTTCCTGGCCCGTCTTCTTGGTCAAGACGGCGATCATGCGGCTTGGCACTTCTACTTTGCAGTAGAGGAACACCCAGAAGGCCACGAAAACGAGTGAGGCGACTCCCAAAAACAGAAGGCTTCCGATTTTTCCAGTGGATCCGATCCGCCGGAGCATCTCGGCCCGTGGATCGTTGGAATCGTTAAATTTGTTTGACACTTTAGCGGTCCTGGATTCGTGCTACGTTTCACAACACCCGTACGGGCACTGAAACGTTAGCACCCCGGGCGCGGCAAAGTCGAGAAATCCAGAGAAAGTTGCCAAAACCGCGGATGATCCCAGCCTTGTATTCCCCGCTCGTTAGTAACCGAACTTCCGTTTAAGAATGGCCAGTGGGTCTTGGCGGGTCTCTACGAGGGCGTCAGGCTATTCAGCGTCTTCGGACAAATGATTCCGGCTTGGTGTTATGGTCATTGCGTTGTGGTCATTGCAGGATGGTGAGGATTTGGTTTCGTTGGATGGGGCCGTAGGTGCGGCTGTCGATGGAGATGGGGACGTTGTCGCCAATGATGAAGTATTCGTCGTCGGTGAGCTTGATTGGATACTTTGATTGGTCGTCGGTTCTGCGCATTCGATAGTCGATGAAGCGGTCGAGTTCGAGGCCGTCAATGCGGACGGTGCTGTTGTCGTGTTTCGCGATGACGCTAATGGATACGTCGCCGCTTGGGCCGCGAAGGACGAGGTTGTGTGTTCCGAGTTGGCACTCGCGATTGCCTAGTGTTGTGATGAGCTGGATCGCGGCGCTGCAGGTGATGCGGAATCGAAGTTGCAATTTTGAGACGGGATAGAGTGGGCGAGCGATGAGTGCGTTGGCGGGACAGTCGTCCATGATGGCGGTGACTTTGTTGAAGTCGTGGATGTTGTGGTGCGTGTAGATGAGTGCGGGTGATTGCGTTTGCGTCGCTGTGCATTGCCACGTCGCGTCGATGCGCTGCCAAGTTGGCCAAGGTGACGATGACCAACGTGACGATGACCAACGTGACTCGGTGCGGAACGCGTCGCGATCGACGGGGATGGTGACTTCGCTTGAAGTGGTGGGCTCGCCGTTGATGCTGAGTTGCAGCGGAGTGACGGCTTTATCCGCCAGCGAGATGGTGTCGCCGGGAATGCCGAGCAGTCGCTTTAAGTGCAGCTCGTCGTGCACACGAATCACAACGAGTTGGCCACGATTCAGTTGAGTCGAGTCGTCAATCGGTATCGCGTCAACGATGTCGCCTGGGAGTGTTGGGCCGCTGGGTCGGTCAAATTCCTCGCCGCAGTGCCAGCATCGAATCTGGGGACTTGCGTCCTGGACGAGACTGCTTGTTGGCGAGGCATCGAACTTGAATGGAACCTTGCACGTGGGACAGGTCACTTCGTAGTGCTCGCCCCAGAGAGTCGGGGCCATCGAGCCGCCGGTCACTCGATGGCGCCGGGGTGATTGGGGCCCGGATGCATTCTCGTTGCCGACTTGGACGCTGCGGCGGCCGAGCAACCAAAGGTTCAAAACAGTGAAGGCGGAGAAGCCCAAAGTACAGACGAAAGCGACTGCAAAGTACAGGAAATGGCGTCTCGATAATCCGGCTCGGGGCATCAGAATCGAATCTTCCAAATGGAAAAAAGACGTAAAATGGCACCAAATCCCCCGAAAACGCTGGGTTTTGTGCCCAGAAGATCGACTGACTTCAAACCGGTCTGTCGCTATACTCTGTGACCTACAGGTTCTGTAATAACGTTCATCATAACGCCACTGCTCGAGCATGATCGAATCGACCCAATCGACCCACACGCGAATGTCTCGCGACAGGAAACTTTCGTCCGCTGTGGCGGCAAGCGACGAACGGCGGTCGAGTGACGAAACACAGGCAAGCGACGAAACCGTGTCTAGCGACCCAACGCAATTAGCAACTCGCGGTCGAATGGGCCGAGCGATGAAGGTTCGGATGTTGGCAACGGGATCCTACGTTCCCGACAACATCGTCAGCAACGAAGACTTGGCGGCACTTGGCTGTGACAGCGAGTGGATCATTCGACGTACCGGAATCCGCGAACGTCGCCATGCGAGTGACGATCAAGCGACGAGCGATTTGGCTTACGAAGCAGCCGTTCGTTGTTTGGCCGGGAGTGGCAAAACGGTTGCGGACTTGGACCTGATCATCGTGTGCACGATCACGCCGGATCACCCGACTCCGTCGACGGCGTGTCACTTGCAACGACGACTCGGCGCGATCGCGCCGGCGATGGATATCAACGCGGCTTGCGCGGGATTCATGTATGGCATTATTACGGCGGCACAGTTCATTGCGGCTGGCAACAGTAAATGTGTGCTCGTTGTTGGTGCCGACCTGATGAGTCGAACCGTGAATCCAGAAGACGTCAAAACGTATCCGTTGTTCGGTGACGCGGCCGGCGCAGCGATTCTGACCGACGATACGACGGAGGGTGGTGGCGGAATGCTCGCGTATCAACTCGGCAGCGAAGGTTGCGGCGGCGAAATGCTTTGCATTCCTGCTGGCGGGACTCGGCAACCGTTGACGCCGGACATGCACGCTGCCGGTGAACAGTACCTGCGGATGGATGGCCGCGGCGTTTTCAAGTGGGCAGTCCGCGTGTTCGACGAGAGCGCCAAACAGGTGTTGAAAGAGGCTGGCGTGACACCGGAGGAGTTGTCGCTCGTGGTGTTGCACCAAGCTAACCAGCGAATCATTGACTCAGCCGTTTCCGATCTAGGCGTACCGGCGGAGAAAGTGTTCGTGAACCTCGATCGATTCGGCAACACGTCAGGCGCCAGTATCCCGCTTGCGCTGGATGAGGCTGCAAAAGCCGGGAAAATTAAGCGAGGTGATCTTGTGCTGTTGTGCGGTTTCGGTGCCGGATTATCGTGGGGAACCGCTGTCGTTCGCTGGTAGCGCGAGCGAAGCGGAAAGTTGCGCCAGGTGCAGGTCCTGGCGCCAAGGTTATCGCCAGGACAGGTCCTGGCCTATGGTTTGGAACTACGCTGTTGGCGAAAGTTGCTTGCGTTTTTCGGCGATCAAATTCAGCAGCGCTTTCTGTGGCTTGACGAAC
Source organism: Pirellulaceae bacterium (assembly GCA_041749955.1). GTDB lineage: Bacteria > Planctomycetota > Planctomycetia > Pirellulales > Pirellulaceae > JBBSJZ01. Next base: position 14,982 of record JBGTAI010000110.1, read on the forward strand.
TTGTCGACGCCTTCTCGCATCAGCACACTGTGCATATCCGCAACGTCCACCTTCGAGTCGATCTCGGCCTGGATCGCATCGGACGGCAAGACATCGACAGTGCGTGTGAAGGTGACGTCGCTCTTGGCGATCGCTTCGTTCGTTTCTGGCGGGTTGGTTTGAATGTCGCTACCCGCGAGTGCGGCAACATACAACCATGGTTTCTGGTTCGGGTCTTTCGTGCCCGTGCTCGCGAAGATCAGCTCTTGTTCGAGAGCCAAACCTTTGTCGCTCCAGAATTCTTGGTTCGCTTGCCAAACACGTTTAGCGTTGAGCATGCCGACTTGGCCTTGAGCTTCCGGCGATAGCGACGAGGTGTGCTGTATAGTGTACACATCGATACGAGAGATGAAGATGCTGTAGACGCTCTTGAATGCCGAGAGATCCTTGAGCTTTTGAGCACCGCGCCAGACCGCATCACGGGCTTGGGTGTATTGGTCCATGGTGAAGATCAAGGTAACGTTCAGCGTGATGCCGTTGGCCGCGAGTTCTTCGAGAGCGCCCAGGCCCGCTGGAGTCGCTGGGACTTTGATCATACGGTTGGTATGACCCTTGGCCCATTGGATGCCGAGTTCAACGTACTTCTTGGATCGATCAGCGTCGGAAAGCGAGTTCGTCGGGTCTTCGAGAAGCGGATCCAATTCGAAGCTGATCCAGCCCGTGTTGCCTTTCGAGGCCGTGTGGATCGCTTGAAATTTTCCTTGGGCGCTGGAAACGAGCGAATCGGTCAAAGCCCAGGCAATCGCCTCGTCGTCGAGTCCGTCGCCTAATAGGGATTCGATTTTGTCATCGAACCCGCCGGCACTCACAATCGCTGAGATAATCGCAGGATTGCTGGTTGCTCCAACCGCCCCCCAAGCGAGGTTCTTGTCGATTTCGCCTGGCTCAACGGAATCGAGATACAGTTTCGTACCTGTTTTCGTTAGTGATTCGAGTGCTTTGCTCATCTTTTCCGCTCGTTATTGATAGTGGCCGAAGTAACTGATCGTGCATCAGGAAACTGTGTATCCTTAGGCTCCCAAACTGCTGGCCCATTTCTGCGGCACGCAGCCCCTCCAATGGAGAATAAGGGGTGAGGAGGAAGCTGTCATCTCCCCCTGACCAACACAACTGGACAATATAGTAGCAAAGTTGGTACCTACGGAGGGTTCAGTGACGATGATTGAAGTAGACCCGCACGGCAGCGCCAGGTAGCCTGATGGCGATTCTTGAGAATTCCGCACGTTGTGCTCACATCATGTGCCTACATCAATCGCTCCATCCGAGCGAGTTTATCGAATGACAGAACCTCTTCTCGAGCGACGAAGCCCACTGCGGGCCAGTTACGCGATGCTGATATTGCTCGCGTTCTTTTTCTTGCTGCCATCTGCATTTCGGGGTGCCCGACTCAGCTTGGACAAGAAAAAGAATGACGTGAAGGATTGGTTACCGAGCGATTTTCCTGAAACGGCGGAGCTTTCCTGGTTCGCCCGTCACTTCGCTGGTGAGAGCTTTGTGCTGGCAACTTGGAAAGGGTGCACATCAGGCGACCAACGTTTGCAACTGTTAACGGAGAAACTGATTCACGAATCAGACACTTATGATCCGGCCGCGGATTGGCCGCCCGAGCTTGCCGCTGAGTACGTCAAAGCCAAGGACCTTGGTCGCAAGCTCGAATTGCTGCACGCGACCGACGAGAATTTCAACTGGGCCGGCAAGCAAGAAAAGTGGCTGACGAGCGAGAGTGGTCAGAAGTACTACATCACTCCCGACGGTCGACTTTATCGTTGGGAGGAAGGCAGCAGTGCGCCTTTGGCGTTGGTTCGCAAGATCAAGAAGATGCTCGGCACGTACGAGGTTCAAGGTCAACTCGTCACAGCGTTTGGTACCGGCGAACGTGTCGCCGCTAATGGCGACTCTCCCGTCAACCGTTTCTACAACGACCCATCACTTATTTGCGCCCCGTTGTTTCACTCCATTCAAACGGGTGACACGATTGTTGAGCAGCTTGCGAAAGAAGGTGGTCCGCTTTGGCCAATCGATCTGACCGACGCGAGTCGACGTGAAGAAGTCGCACGAAGATTGGCGATGCAGCGATTGACGGGGACGCTTTTCGCGCCTGCTGTGCCCCACGCATTCAAATGGACCGGCGAGAGCTTTGTTGCTGCGGTGCCAGAAGACAGGCGAGCATCGCTCCCCGAGGGTTTTGCAGCGATCGCGGATGCCGTTGTCGCCGAGGCGGTGGAAGACAAGTTTGATGGCTCATTGGAATCGCTAGCGACCGCGCCGATCGATGACCAGACCGACGTTTGGTACAAGGTCTTTGACACCGCTGGCGTTGCACCGCCGCCACGTTTGACATGCGTTCTTGTGACGCTGACGGATTTGGCTGGTGACCATTTGGAGTTTGCCCTTGGACGCGGAGTGCTTGGCGGGCCGCAAGGACGACTGCTTGCGTTAGCTGAGGAATGTGGTGTCGAGGCAGCTCCTCCACCATCCATGGCTCCGCCGCCATTGGATCGTTTGACTGCGTTCGTTCCGTCCGGCAAACCGCAATTGCATGTCGGTGGGCCGCCCGTCGACAACGTCTCGATTGACGAGGAAGGCACCGTGACGTTGGTGCGTTTGGTCGGCTATAGCGTCCTAGTTGGCGTCGTGCTTTCGTATTTGTGTTTTTCGAGCGTGAAGATCACGTTGATGGTGTTCATTGTCGGCGGCAGCTCCGCGATGTTGAGCATGGCGATCGTGTATTGGTTCGGCGGCAGTGTTGACGCGATTTTGATGAGCATGCCATCGCTCGTTTATGTACTCGGGTTGAGCGGTGCGATTCACGTCATCAATTATTATCGTGACGAAGTCCGCATTCGAGGCAAAAAGGGTGCTGCAGGTCGCGCGCTCCAGCACGCCGCGATGCCGTGCTTCCTCGCCTCAGCGACAACGGCGATCGGTTTGGCATCGCTTGGTATCAGCAACCTTGCGCCGATCAGTAACTTCGGGATCTTCGCTGCGCTGGGTGTGATCGCGACCCTATCCATTCTGTTTTCGTACTTGCCAGCCGCTCTGCAAACATTCGCACCGGACGTCGATGTACCAGAGGCAACCAAGAGCACGAAGCCTGGTTCACCTGTTGAGGCACCGATCGAGACTCGTCTTTCCGAGGCTTGGGCTTCCGTAGGCCGTTGGATCACGGGGCACCATGTGCTTGTGACCGTAACGAGTTCGATCATCTTGTTGGTTGTTTCGCTCGGCATGTTCAACATGAAGACGTCGGTCCAGCTGTTGAAGTTGTTCGATCCGAATGCACGAATCATCAGCGACTATGCGTGGCTAGAAGACAACTTTGGCAAATTAGTGCCAATGGAGTTGATCGTTCGGATGCCAACGTCGATGCAGTCTGAATTTGGAAAGTCCGAGTCGAACGAAAACGGAACCGCCAAACCCACGCCAGCAACGGTTGCCGTCGATGCGATGCCAATGCTTGAGCGTGTTGAAGCGGTTTCACGCATTCGTCGCGTCGTGCATCGAATTCTCGGTGAGCCTGGTTTAGACGTGGTCGGTCAAGCGATGAGCGCTGATACGTTTTTGCCTCCGCTTCCGGCTCCCGACAACAGCTACTCGCCTGTGCGATCAAAGTTCAATAAAGAATTGATCGTCAGCCGTGGTGATCTCCGCGGGAGTGATTACCTGCGAGTTGAGGAAGATGGTCCGTTTGAGGGCAGCGAACTTTGGCGGATCAGTCTTCGAGTGGCCGCGCTTTCGGACGTGGATTATGGTCGATTCATTTCGACGCTTCGCACGGCCGTTGAGCCAGTGGTTCGCGCTTACGAAACTCGCCATGACCTTTTAGAAAAGCTCGTTGAAAAAGGAAGCAAAGACGCGACCGGCCTGTCGGGCAAAGAACGCATCCTGCTTCTGGGCAGCAAGAAACCTGTCTCGATTGATGAGTTAGAAATACGTCCATCTATTGATGCGGACTCTCCACTCAATGAGCTGATCGACACACACGCCACTTATCTAGCAACACTTGCGGAGCTGCTTGCCGGCGAACGCATGAAGTCGCCTGTTTGGTTGGACCCGAGTCTCGACGATTCAACCATCAAAGTCGGCGATGCCAAGTGGCAACAACTGCTCAAGATGGTGGATGCCGTCGTATGGGTCGGTGATGCTGGCGTAACGCAGGCTGATCTCGCGGGTGCAAAGCTTGTGATCGATGCCCGTAACTCCGCCGACCGTGTGACGAACCCGATACTGGTTGGTGATCGAATTCCGAGCGTCGACGGTGCTGACGGTTTGCAAGTCGTCTACACCGGTGTGATCCCAGTCGTCTACAAAGCCCAGCGAACATTGCTCACCAGCCTCGTGGAGTCGATCGGGTCTGCGTTCGTGCTGATCTCGATCGTGATGATGGCACTCTTGAATCCAGGTCGTTTTCCAACGAGCTGGTGGTCTGCTGGGAATCTTCGCGACGGAATCATCGCAGGCGCGATTTCGATGATCCCGAATCTGTTTCCGATTCTGATCGTGTTCGGAGCGTTAGGTCACCTGCATTCGCTGTTTCCAAGCAACTTCCTTATTGATATCGGCACCATGATGACGGCGTCCGTCGCCATGGGCGTTGCGGTCGACGACACGATCCACTTCCTGTCATGGTTTCGTTTAAACCTGAACAGTGGAATGAGCCGCGTCGATGCCGTGATCGAGACGTACCGACGGGTTGGCCCGGCGATGACACAAACGACGATCGTCGGTGGTTTGGGCTTGTTTGTATTTGCATTGTCAACGTTCACACCGACCCAGCGATTCGGAACATTGATGTTGGTATTGCTCGGCACGGCACTTGTCGGTGACTTGATCGTATTGCCCGCGTTACTTGCTGGCCCGCTCGGAAAATTCTTTAAACCACGCGTTGGAAGCGACAGTGACATCGATCCTCACAGCGACGTGTTACGTCTCGAGGTTCCAACCGAGCTAGACGAAGACGGTGAGAATGACGAGGAAGATTCAAATGTTGACGAGCACGGTCGACTCAATGGCACCGCGATCATCCACGGGGAAGAAGTCCCAACGCTTCGATTGCACCGCCCCACGAGGCGCTCCGACATGCCTCACCGACTAAAGTAGTCCGTAGGCCAGGGCCTGTCCTGGCAAGGTAAGCTCAACAAAAGTTGCCAGGACAGGTCCTGGCCTACGGTTATGAGAAAGGGGATCACGTACAGATGCGACACGTTGTGGTGATCCGATTCTTGGCGGTGCTTTGCCTGGCACAAGCTTGTGTCCCGGGTGCCGGGGCGCAGGATCGCAGTGTCGTCTTCTTTCCGCTTGGAGCCAATGCGGATGCACAGTCGAACAACGCAACCGCTTTTGGACGTCTGCCGAATGTCGGTGTTGCTTGCGGAACCAATGACGCTTGGAGCCACTATCTCCGAGTTTGGGCGAATCACCATCAATCGCCCCAAGACGCATCCATTCGCTCGTTCTTGGGGATCTCCGATGCGAACGTGAGTGCCGTAGCGCCGACCATTGGTCGTGCAACGGTGAAGTTCCCCGTCTGGCGACCAGGCAGCTACCAGAAAATCGACACTCCGCACTTTCAAATCCTGAGTCGAGCGGATGCCGCGTTTACGCAAAAAGTCGCCGAAGATGCTGAGCGGTTTTACTGGATCTGGACACAGATTTTTTTCCCGTTTTGGGAAGGAAGCCTGAATCTCGAGCGGACGATGGCCAGCCTCTCAAAGGACGGTGACATTGTTCAGCAAGTTCGCGAACTCGCACCACTCAAGTCGAGCCGACCGCGAATGCGTGTTGTGATCTTTCGCGATGCCAACGAGTATCAAACAACTTTGGTTCGCGATGAGCCCGGCGTGGCGCAATCGACGGGGTATTACAGTGATAAATGGAAGACCACGTTTGTCTACGGCGGCGTCGACCAGGCGGACGAAGTGGATGCAACCGCTACGCGTCATCACGAGTGGACACACCAACTGTTTCGCGAGGCAACGTTCTCGCGACTCGGGAATCGGTCGCCGGGTGAAGCAAAGGAATTCTGGCTTGTCGAAGGCATTGCTGGTTACATGGAATCGCTGGCGGTATTCAACCAACACGCCACCGTAGGTGGTTGGGATAGCGAACGATTGCAATACGCACGCTATCGCATTCTCGTCGGCGGTGATGAGTTGCTGTTGAGCGAGTTGCGAAGCGAAGGCCGACTTGCCGTTCAGCGACGATCGGACTTGTCGCGTTGGTACGCGCACGCGATCGCTCAAACGCACCGCTTGATGGACTCCGACGAACCAAATTCTCGACAGTGGCTCTATGGCCAACTCGCACGACTGTATGAAGTCAATACGAGCATCGCGCCAGCCAGAGAACCCGTGGCGGAACAACAGCAATTGCGTGACTTTCTCGTCGTCGATGACGAACATCTTCTCGCCAACTCGCACATTCAACCGCCTCGCAAGTTGTGCCTGGCACAATGCGAAGTCACAAGCCAAGGATTGAAATCGATTTCGCCATCGGATCGCTTGAGTTGGTTGGATTTATCACGAATGAGAGGGCTCACTATTGCTGACGTCGAGCGATTATGTGCTGATCCAAAGTCGCTCAACTCACTCAGCCTTGAGGCGACGCCCATCGAACCAGAAGCAGCGACGGATTTTCTAGTGCGAGCAACGGAGATAGAGGAACTGGACCTTAGTTCGACCCCAGTCGATGGGGCATTGGCCAGATCAATCCAATCGATGAACAATCTCGAAACGTTATGGTTAACAGGCAGTCGAGTGGGCGACGAGATTATTGATGTGCTAATCTCGAGGCCAAAGTTGCAAACCATTGATGTCCAGCGAACTCAGGTCTCGGAAGCCGGAATCGAGCGACTGAGAAAGGCTCGGCCGCAACTTCGGCTGAATCCGTTGGAGGTGCGTTAGCTTGGACCGCGTGCCAACCACCGCTGCCGAGTTGCCGAAGTTTTTTCGCGTTCGCCAGCACTTCCAGTCTCATTGCGTGGACACGATTGAGTCCTCGGTGAATGAGGCCTTGGAAAAGGCAGCGTATCAGAAAGCGGTGCGACGTGGACAGCGTGTGGCGATCGCCGTCGGAAGCCGCGGCATCACGAATCTCGCACGGATCGTTCGCAGTGTCGTGAGATTTGTCGAAGCGATCGGAGGTGTTCCGGTAATCGTCCCGGCCATGGGCAGCCATGGTGGTGCCACCGCCGCGGGACAGGCTTCTATTTTGGCATCGTTCGGTATCGATGCTGAATCGATTGGGTGCCCGATCGAATCAAGCATGGACACGATCCAGCTTGGTGCGACGGCGGACGGGTTACCTATTCATTTCGACGCGACTTGCAAACAGTTCGATCATGTGATCGTGGTCAACCGCATCAAGCCACACACGCGTTTGGTCGGTGACTATGAAAGCGGGTTGGTGAAGATGCTCATGGTCGGACTCGGCAAGCATCGCGGTGCTGTGGCGTATCATCAAGCGTTTCAAGACTACGACTATCGACTTGATCGCATTGCGCCGATCGTTGTGCCGATGATTCTCAAGGCGATGCCGATCACGCTCGGGTTGGCGATCGTTGAAGATGCGTTCGACCATACCTCGATGATCGAGGCGGTTGCTCCGAAGGAGTTTCTGGCGCGTGAGCCAGAGTTACTCAAGATTGCTCGATCGCGAATGCCGCACCTGCCGTTTGATCAGGCTGACTTGTTGATCGTTGATTCGATCGGCAAGGAGATCAGCGGCACGGGAATGGACACAAATGTTGTCGGGCGAAAGTCCAACGACAATGCAGCAGCAGCAAACGAGTACCCGAAAATCCGCCAGATCTACGTCCGCTCGCTCAGCCAGCAAACCGCTGGCAACGCGACGGGCATTGGGATCGCGGAGTTTTGTCGGACCCAAGTCGTTCGCGACATGAACGCAGAGGTGACGCGAGTCAATTGTCTGACCAGCGGTCATGTGACGGCAGCGGCGATCCCAATCCACTTTGAAAGTGATCTCGAGGTGCTCCAAGCGGCCATGACGCAAGTTTCACGACCCGATCCAGAGCTCGTGAAATGGATGTGGATTCCTGATACGCTGCGGCTGAGCGAGGTCGCCTGCAGTGCCGCGTATTGGTCCGACACTGCCCACCGCGAAGACTTGCAGCCACTCGGCGAACCCCAGTCGCTTGCGTTTGACGCATCCGGAAACCTGGTTTCACCGTTTGAGGGGACTTGAGCGTAGGTTCTGATCGCCTCAGAGACGGATACAGGGACGACGGCCGCCGGACGTGAAACAGCTGCCGAAAAACCGTTTTGTCTTGTATATTATTGGGGTAATTGATTAGTGTTCGGCGAGTCCGCGTCACCTTGGATTGACCGGCACTGACTCGCTGCAGCATCCTTTTCGCCTCGTCATTCGACGTCCATCCATTTTTCGCCAACTCAACACACGACGAAACCAACGTTGTCTTCGCCGCATCAGCCGACTAGCGCTTCGACCAATACGTGGTCAGCCCGAATTACCGAGCGCTATCATGTGCGACTCTCGGCGGAGCTCGCACGTTGGTTTGACAATGAATTGTGGCAACATGAAGGCAGCGGCGAATATCGCGAGCCGATCCCGCCGAGCGATCTGATCGAGACCTTCCCCGAAGCGATTTGGCCTGGGCTCATGCCGCCGGATTTCTTGCCTGTCCTGGGCAACATGGCTGGCGATTGGCTTTGTATGCGAATCGGACCAATGGGTGAGGTCGCGGAAATTGTCCAGTGGTACCACGGCGGCGGCGATTGGTTGCCTTGGGGAAATAGCCTTGCGGAGGCGATCGTGTTTGATGCGATCAGCCCTTGGTTGCCAGGCCCTTCGCGACGCCATGCGATTCCGGCTGAGCCGATGCGTGCGTCGCAATCCACAGCAAGTGACCCGCTGTTGGATTGGGCACTTGGTGAACTGTCGCCGAAAATTGGAGCGATGATTGCGGAAGCGGTGATTGCGGAAGCGGTGACAGATGCGAATGCGAGCCGTGGTGAGAAACTAGCGAAGCAACTCATCGGTTGTGGCATCGCCGAAGTTGCACTGCAAAGCGAATGGGTTCAGCGGTTGTTGTCGGATGCTGAGGCGTCGGCTTTGGATGCTGACATGGGGCTGGCCAAACGTTTGGGAGTTTCGCGGCAACAGTTGAACGAATGGCTTTTTGACTTCGAATTTATGCCCGCAGAAATTCGAGCCAAGGTGCTGGCGGATCGTCATCCCCATCAAGATTGGGACTTGGCGTCCGAGCATTGTCGCCGAGTGACTCAAATCGCTCCGCACTTAGCATGGGGATGGGACTTGCTCGGATACGCTGCGATTCGTTCGGGACAGCTTGTCGAAGCAGCGAAGTATTTTGCCCAAGGGATGACAAGGTCGGTCTTCACAGATCAATCGATTCGATTGCGAACGCATTGGAAGGTCCAGCAAGCCGGCAAGTTCTCGGCGGCGATGCTGCAAGAGTTGCTCGACGGAGGCCGCTTTTCGGCAGACGACATTGCGAGCGAATACGACCCTGATTATTTGGCCGCTTTGTGTGCTGGTGAGGAGACTCGCCAGGAGCTGGTAACAGAGTATTGGCTTGGCCGATCAGACCGATCCTCGTTGGCTGGTAATTATGCTGCGGCCTTCGACGAAGCCTACGCAGCGGGCTGGGACCTCGGCGCGGCGACGCTACCAGCTTATGGTCAAGTGCTGGATCGGCTCGTCGAGATTGCTGAGGCGGGCGGCGATGCGGCGAGGGCCGAATTGGCTCGAACGCACCGACGATGCCTGAGCGATCGACTCGGAATCTAACGACGGAAACACCATGGCAGATATTGTTTGGCACGATCACAGCATTTCGCGCGAAGCTCGCGAAACTCGTTTGAAGCAACGCGGCGTCGTTGTTTGGATGACTGGCTTGAGCGGTTGCGGCAAAAGCACGATCGCGAACGCGTTGGACACGCTGCTTTACGAAGCTGGTGCGGCGACGATGCTGCTCGATGGAGACAATATTCGCCACGGGTTGTGTGCACCGCCGGAACGACTGGCGGCTGAGCACGGCGAAGAATTCGCTAAACGGTTTGGGCTGGGATTCGGCCCAATGGACCGCGAAGAAAACATTCGGCGGATCGGCAGTGTCGCGGGATTAATGGCTTCGGCCGGATTAATCGTTGTGACGGCTTTCGTGAGCCCTTACCGCGCGGACCGCAAACGTGCACGCGACCTGGTCGAAGCCAGCGGTCGAGAAGGTGATTTCCTGGAAGTGTTCGTCGACACACCGCTGGAAGTTTGCGAAACTCGCGACCCCAAGGGGCTGTATAAAAAAGCCCGCGCCGGAGAAATCAAAAACTTCACCGGCATCAGCGACCCGTACGAGGCCCCGGAAACACCCGAAATTCACCTGCGAGGCGGAGATGACCGCACGCCAGCAGACCAGGCATCGGAGATATTGGCTGAGCTGAAAAAGCGTTCGATCCTTTAGGCCAGACACGACGCCTAGCCCAGCCTCACTACCTTACCGCGATGCGTCGGATTCCTGCGAGATCGGTGACTTGGGCTCAAGAATCACCGAACATGAGTGCGTCAAAGTCCGATGTACGAATATGACCCTGTGCAAGTTTGCTTAGCCTGCGTGTCATTTTCTCGAACTTTAGCGGACGTGTTGTCATGGATGCCCTGTACCAACCAGAGCCGATGGTCGCAGATATCGACGGTTTGTTTGTCTATATGACTGCGGCACTCGTGACTTACGTCGTCGTCGCCACGGTGCTGACGTTCTATGTGCTTTACCAGCGTCGCGCGACACGAATCGATCGCCGACGGTTGAAGGAGTTTCGTGACTTGGTCGCGAGACTGAAGTATGAATTGCGTTCAGTTCACGAAGCATCCACATCGACATCCCTGCGCTCGATTCAGCTAGCAACAGAAATGGAGTCATTGCGTCGCGATGTGACTCAATTGACGAAGCGTTTGGCGGGCAACAGTGACACGACGCTCACTGGCAATCCAACCTCCCCATCGCCTGCGGACGCGCTTGCAAAGACCCAGCTCCAAATCTTCCGCGGCGAGACCGTTGCACCCACAACGACGGGCATTCACGTTCCCGTCGACGACGAGCCCGATGACTTGACAAGCATTTGGGGAATCGGGCCAGGCAACCAGCAAAAGCTACAAGAAAACGGCATCTTGTACTTCGAGCAAATTGCCGCGTGGAATAAAGCTGAAATCGAACAGTTCAATTCGATTCTTGGATTCAACGGACGCATTGAACGCGAACACTGGGTCGAGCAAGCTCAAGCGAAATTGATCGAGCAAGGACGAAGCGGCGCTGCCTGAGTGGGTTACCAATCCGCAAGCGGACCAGCTTCGGATTGCTTGATGGCCGCAAATTGGCTGTCGCAAAACACATCCGTCATACCGGCCAAGTATTCACCGACGACGCGCTGAACGGGCAAGTCGCTCAAGCGACTGCGGAATCGCAGCGGCAAACGATCGGGGCAAGCCTCTAAGGTCTCGAAGAGGGCTCTCAGTCTCGCGGCGGCTGACTCGCGAACGGGCAACAGTCGTGGGTGACGATAGACCGCTTCAAACAGGAACGCTTCCAACTCCGATCGCTCGCGAGCGACATTTTCACTGTGCCCGATTCGCAGTCCAACGTCGCTCAACTCGCTGCTGGATCGACCGTCCATTTCTCTGAGCTGGTCGATCGACATGCCGACCAGATCGCTCACTTGCAGATCCAACAATTCATGCACGAGTGACTGTCGCAACTTGCCGATCGGCAATAATCCGTGGCGATCGCGAATGTGATCCAGTGCGCGGCGGATAATCGCGAGTTCGGATAATTCGTCGATCGACAACAAACCCATTTGCAACGCATCGTCCACGTCGTGCGCGTCATAGGCGATCGAGTCGGCTGCGTCGACGAGTTGGACTTCGAGCATCGGCGAGCGACCAACAGCCGCTTCGGCCTTGTGAGCACGAACGTCCTGGCCACCGAGTGTCTCGCGACACAAATTCAAGCCTGGGAAATCACCGTAGCGTTGTTCTAATTCCTGGACGATCGTCAAAGCAAACTGATTATGCGAAAACCCACCGGCCGATTCCATGCACTCACTCAACACGTCCTCGCCGCAATGACCATACGGCGGGTGACCAATGTCGTGCACCAATGCGAGGGCTTCGGTCAGGTCTTCGTTGAGTCGCAAGGTTCTCGCGAGCGTCCGCGCGACCGAAGCGACCTCGAAGGTATGCGTCAAACGAGTCCGATGGTAAATCCCCATCTCGCCCGTGAATACTTGCATTTTCCCGGCCAATCGCCGAAACGCACTGCTGTGCAGCACCCGATCACGGTCGCGCGTAAATGGCCCCCGGTACGAATGCGTGGCTTCCGGGTAAACTCGACCCTGCGAGTCACGACTGTGCATCGCGTACGAAGCGAGCAGCAAGTGCTCACGATCGGCAAAGCGGGCCAGATCGATCATGGGTTGTGCGTTCATCTCCCGAACCAGGACGGGCTGAATCGGCCCTGATTGTGTCGACGCCCGTCGGATCGGACTGGCTGGCATCAGATTCGCGGACTCCGCTGTCAGTGAAAATACGCTCGTTAACTGCATCAATCTTAGCCGCCAAGACTCGAACCGCCCACACCGGATGGAATCGCCTCCACCGCTTTTCATTCTCTCCGCACAAACCTAGCTCGCAATTTTGCTCCTGCCCTCGAAAACTCGTGCCTCAAAAACAATCTCTGTCGAAGCCCACAAGCAAGACCGCCAAAAAAACTCGACGAAACGGTGTGCCGAAAGCATCTGGCACGCACCAACGCACTTTCGCTTTGGACGCCTCGATCCAGATTCGAGGCGCCCGCGTCCATAATTTAAAAGACATCAACGTCGATATTCCACGTGACGCGATCACAGTCATCACCGGCGTTTCCGGCAGCGGTAAGAGTTCCCTCGCCTTCGATACGCTCTTCGCCGAAGGGCAGCGCCAGTACATCGACAGCCTCTCGGCCTACGCTCGCCAGTTCCTCGACCAGATCCCGCGTCCCGACGTCGACTCGATCACCGGTCTCGCTCCGACACTCTCCATCGACCAAAAGCCTGGTTCGTCCAGTGCCCGCAGCACCGTCGCCACGGTCACCGAAATCTACGACTACTTGCGATTGCTCTACGCCCGCGTCGGCACACCGCACTGTGCTCACTGTGGTTCCGCAATTTCACAACAATCCGTCGAAGCGATCCGTGACGCATTGGCTTCACTCGCCGACGGCACCAAAGTGGTCCTGCTCGCACCGATGATTCGCGGTCGACGCGGTGCCCATCGCGAAGTCTTCGAATCGATCCAGCGAAGCGGTCTCATTCGCGCTCGCGTCGATGGCGAGATGTATTTACTCGAAGAAGTCCCCACGCTCGCACCGAAACGCAACCACACCATTGAAGCCGTCGTCGATCGCCTAGTCGTCCGCGAAGACCAACGTGATCGCCTTTCTGACTCCCTGCAATTGGCACTCCGGCTCGGTAGCGGGCTAATCAGCGTCCTGGTCGAAACCGATGCCGGCGAGTGGCGAGAACAACTCTACAGCACCTCGCATGTGTGTATCGAATGCGGTGCGAGCTTCGAAGAACTTGAGCCGCGAACGTTCAGCTTCAACAGCCCCTACGGCGCATGCCAAACTTGCGAAGGACTCGGCGTCGTCGGTGAAGACGAATCCAAACGCACGTGCGAAGCCTGTGGCGGTGGACGCTTGCGACCAGAAGCCTTGAATGTCCGCATCAACGAATTGGCCATCAACCAACTCACCGCGTTGCCACTCGCCGATGCATCCGCATGGTTCGCATCACTACTAGAAAAACTTGGCGAAGTCCACCAAGCCGTCGCCAAACCAATTTGCACCGAAGTCGCTAAACGTCTTTCGTTCTTGCAACGCGTCGGTGTCAGCTACCTCACACTCGATCGTAGCGCAGCCTCACTCAGCGGCGGTGAACTCCAGCGTGTGCGTCTCGCAACCAGCATCGGCAGCGGACTGGTCGGCGTTTGTTACATCCTCGACGAACCGTCCATCGGTTTGCACCCAGCCGACCATGACCGATTGATCGACTCAATTCGCGAGCTTCAACAACAAGGCAACACCGTCGTGATGGTCGAGCACGACGAAGCCACCATGCGCGCAGCCGACCGATTGATCGACATCGGTCCCGGCGCCGGAAATCGGGGCGGACAATTGATCAGCCAAGGGACGCCGCAAGAAGTCGCCGACGATCAACACAGCCTGACCGGCGACTACCTGAGCGGCCGTAAACGCATTCCCATCCCCGACCAGCGGCGTGAACCGACCAAAGACCAATGGCTGACCATCAAAGGTGTCACCACTCATAATCTCAAAAATGTCACCGCCAAGATCCCACTCGGCTTGCTCGTCGGAATCAGCGGTGTTTCGGGCAGCGGCAAGAGTTCGCTGATCAATGACACGCTCTACCCCGCGCTCGCAAAGTCGCTCGGTCTCGTTGCTCCTCCAGCTGGCCCGCACCAACAACTCGACGGTGCCGACAAAATCGACAAGCTGATTCCGATCGATCAATCACCGATCGGACGCACACCACGTAGCTGTCCAGCCACATATGCCGGAGTGCTTGACGAGATTCGCAAAGTCTATGCCGCCACGCGCGAAGCCAAAACGCTCGGGTTCGCACCGAGTCGGTTCAGTTTCAATTCGCCGGCGGGGCGTTGCGATCAATGCAAAGGCCACGGTGTTGAGCGGATCGAGATGAACTTCCTCAGCGATCTGTTTGTGACCTGCACACGCTGTGGTGGAAAGCGATTCAATCGTCAAACGCTGCAAGTGCGTTTCAAGGGAGCCAGTGTTGCGGATGTTCTCGACATGACCATCGACGAGGCAGCGACATTCTTTCAAAACGTGCCCAGGATTGAAAACTTGCTCAATTCGCTCGACGCAGTCGGTCTGGGTTATTTGCATCTCGGCCAATCCAGCACCACGCTCAGCGGCGGCGAAGCACAGCGAATGAAACTTGGCACCGAACTAGCAAGGTCATCGACCGGCAAGACGTTCTATCTTCTTGACGAGCCAACCACCGGTCTGCACTTCGAAGACGTTGCGAGACTCGTTGGTGTGCTGCAACGACTCGTAGGCGCTGGCAACACCGTCGTCGTGATTGAACACCAATTCGATCTCCTTGCTGCATGCGACTGGATCATCGATCTTGGCCCCGAAGGCGGAATTGGCGGTGGCCAAATCCTTGCCGAAGGATCACCCGAGCAAGTCGCCAAAGTCGCCAACAACGCCACCGCCCACTACTTATCCCAAGCCCTAGCCGCACAGCGTTAGTCACAAGAAGCTTCCACAAATAGAACATGCCCAAATCGAAAGCATTCGTGCCGCGGAGAGCGAATTGACTTCGCTTACTAGCACGAGGCGCACGCGAGTGGATTGCAATGTTATGGTGCGACTCGCGTGCGCGTCGTGCTGGTATTTGCCGCATCGTTCAAGCAAGATTCATTCATTCTCGAAGCATTAGCCAGGAACGCAAGACGCTGATTTCCTGTTCTCAGTGCCGAAGGCACGATAGGCATTAGCCAGGGAGGCAAGTCCCTGGTTTCCTGGACCCAAGAACGCTAAGTCCCGAAGGGACGACAGACTTCCCTGCGAAACATGTTCACGCAGCCCCTACCCAGACTCGTCCTCTAAACCATTTGTATCCATTCGCGTTTCGTCCCCGGCTTTCACGTCTCGTTGCCTAACCGGTCAACTGCCCCAAACCAAAAACAGACGTTCGCACCAACATCGATCCGAGTCGGACGTACTCCAGTTGCTTGGCATCCACCGACTCGCCGTCCCCAAAACGCCCCGCGCCGTCAAGATCATTCGCCAAACAGAACGCTCGCCATTCACAACCCAGCCCCCCCCCGCCTGTCCTAAACCCACGCACTACACCCAACGGGTGGCGAGCGGTATTATGGGCGGGTCACCTGCCGATAATGTGCTTTTCACAGCACCTCACCCACTGTTAAAATGCTATTCACACCACCTGAGGTGGTATGAATTAATCGTTGCACTGGCGGAAACCGGGGGTAAAAC
>JBGTAI010000111.1:0-56871 GCA_041749955.1 Pirellulaceae bacterium
ACTTCATCAGTGAATAGAAATCGTCGCATCCCTGCGTCTCCAAGAAATTTCCAGGCAACTCCAACACGGCCACGATTATCCCCCAAAATGACAGTCCAAATACATATCAGTTTGTGCCACGCTCAGCCGCGTGGGGTATATATCACGGCTGCTTTGCCAAGCATGTTGAGGTCACTGGCTTTATTGATTCAGAAATTCCTTTGCCCGGTGGGCTGTTGTCCGATCAAGCTGCCCGAGCAATCGTCGAGGCGATTGGTGCGCTACGATGAGTACACGGCAAACCATCATCGTCGTCATTGTCTTGATCTATATTTCTGTATATACATACAAAAGCCGCGTCGGTACGGAGGCGTCGAATGCGTTTGAATTAGAAGGTGTATTTTTTGTGAGCCCATATTCAGAGGACGAAAACTTTGAAGAGGTTGCTCGGTTCGTATTTTGGCCCGCGAATTTTGTCGATCGAGCTGTTTTTGGTGGACCGATGTATGGCAGTTATCCAACTACCACGATCGGGGTGCAGTCGGCTGAGTAGCAGCGGTTTCAGAGGAATGGAGCGAGCCAAAGACCCCCGAGCGAGCCAAAGACCCCCGGGGTCGTTTCGGCAACGCACGATCGTGTATCAATTTAGCCCTGGGGAAACTGCATAGGCTGAAAAATAGCTTGCGAGTTAGATTGTCGGCATCTTCCGAGTGCCAACATGTTTTGCATTTACCCCAAGCTCGAATCGTTCTTGGGACAATGTCAGACACTGCCCTCATCTGCGTGGCGCGGCATTGGGGACTCATCCATACGAAAAACTGAAGAGCTCCGAAAGAAACTCGCTCCGAATGAAACTCAGCTTAGACGCCACGATCGCGCAGTTGGAGCTGCAGTTCGAACGAATAAAAGGGTAAGGGTGTCGTTTCGGCCACCTCGGATCTCAATGTGAAGCTGGATCGCGATTTCGACCTTGCCAACAATCTCACCAAGACATCTGCGTCGATCGGTGCGTAGAGCGATTATGTTGACGACCGCGCCTACGACGCACAAAACAGGCTATTGAGCTTGACGAGGACCGGCACACAAAATGTGACGCCACTTCACGTCAGCATGTGTTATGACACGGCTGGGCGATTGACCGGTCTCGATCGTTACAACTCGTCGTTGCCCAGTGGCGTACCAAGTTGGTCGACCAAGCGTGACTATGATAACGCAGGCCGCATCAAAACAATCACCCATTATGATGGCGAACATATTGATATCAATCCAGACACATTCCTTTCGCAATACACGTCCACTTTTACAGCTGCTGGCCTTCTCTCTCAAGCCAAGGAGGAAATCAACCACAGCTTAACCTCCGGGCAGACGAAAGATCAACGAGACTTTTTCTACGACTTCCAGGGGCAATTGAAGAACGAGTCGTTTTCTGCGATAAGAAATTCGAGCAGCTCTCAAGCCTCGTCTCAGTACCGATATGACGCCAATGGAAATCGAACAAATGAGGGAATTGCTTTTGGTCCAACACATTGAACCATTGACCCGTACAACCGACTCCAGCGAGATAGCCAGTGGGTCTACACGTGTGACAGCGAAGGGAATGTCACGACCAAAACTTTCACCAACAATCGAACCAAGATCTTCCTTACTTGGGTTCATCGTAATCGGTTGACAAAGATCATTACGCGGCAAGTAAGTACGGGAACGGTGAACGATAGCTCGCCCGTGACCAGCCGCGTGAAGCACGTTTACGACGGCAATAATCGCTGGATCGGTCGCGAAGTCTTGGTCGGATCAGACGTCGGCAAAGAAGTGTACGTCCATGACGCTGGTCAAATCAGCGTTGTATTTGATGGCGGGGTGCTTCGGGATCGATACCTGTGGTCCAACGGCGTCGACCAACTTTTGGCTCAAGACGAAGTCACAACAAGTACGTCCGATGTCAACAAGGTTGTATGGACCTTAACGGACCATTTGGGAAGCGTTCGAGATCGTGTGGGCACTTCGTCTCTGGTCTCACATCAGGTCTATGACGCCTTCGGCAACGTGGTGAAGACTGACGTTGGTAACATCGCAGCCCGCGACATCTTGTTCGGATTCACGGGCTGTCCGCACGACGACGAAACCGGACTCCAAAACAACCACAACCGCTGGTACGACCCCGTCACCGGCAGATGGCTCTTGAAAGACTCAGTCGCAATCTCACTTCGTTCGAATCATATTGAACTGCTGGCTGCCGATATTCACGCGGACTTTTCCAGCAGGCGAGATCGGCAGGGTCGTTTCACGGTTTGATTTAGCTTCGTCCACTTCGATATCGAATAGCCGCAACTGTGTGTTCTTTTGGATGAGTTCCCACGAGGCGACGATCTTGGACGGCGTAGAACTGTCACCAAGGATGTCCATCACGATGGGAGCTGGAATCACGCCATCTTTGAAGGTGATCTCACAGGTCGACTCGTCAAACGACCAAGCAAGTCGAGCATGATCGATGTGACCAAGCTCCTTGAACGTCCAACCTCGAAGGCGACTGGCATCGATCGGCGTGTCCCCGCCCGTGGTTGGAAGTGACGAAAACAAGTTCGTCTGGGAATTCGCATCGCATCCAAAAAAGACAAGGACGCTAGCGAGTGCAACAATGCACGCACGCCACCCCGATTGCTTCACAACGTCTAGCATCGAAATCTCCTAACGGAAGTCTCTAAAGTTTTCCGAAAGTTCGCCAATCATGTATCGCCGCGGTTCAAAATCGGCGTCATGTTAAACGGGAACGGTTCGTCCAACGGGAGCGTCAGTTATAACCATTTTCTGCACGACGGACGGCGGATTTGAGACGATCTTTCGCGGCATCACTCAGTGTGATCTGGCTCAGGGCAGCTTCATTGGCGTTTGCCGATTGTTGAGTTGCTCGTCGGATAAGATACAGTTGCTTTTCGACGATTGGGCATCCGCGACAGGCAATTTGGTGACCGCGCAGTGCTAGCCACTCGTGCAGAAGCAGTTTTCTGTCGAGGGATTCAGAGATGAGCCACGATGCTTTATCACATCGAAGCCGCAAGATCATTAAAAGGCGAGATAGGAACTCAGCCACTGATGCTGTTACTTTCCGAACCAGTTCTTATTTAAACAGTCTCGTACGGCCATCCGTGAACGATGCAGCCGCATCGAGAGGTTAGTCGCCGACACACCTAATAATTCACGGACTTCTTCCAGAGAGTGTTGATTGACCTCCCGTAGTATAAACGCGTCGGACAACTTGCTGGGTAACTTGTCGACACACAGGTTAAATGTTTTCCAAAATTCGCGGTCCTCGCAGATTTGAGCTGGATCGTCACACCAGCGTCTCGGCGCTACTGCATTCTCGGTCGGATGATTGCGATTGGCTTTGTCGTTGAGTTGCTCAGTGGGTTGGCGTGATTGCTTGCGATAGTAATCCGCAATTTTGCGTTTCAAGATCGCGAGCAGCCACGTTAACACCGCAGACTCGTTGCGAAACGAATCACGACGTGACACCGCGGCGACAAAGGTGTCTTGGACGAGGTCTTCCGCGATCGTTACGTCACCGGTTTTCGCCATGGCGTAGCGAAACAACGAGTCGGCGAACTGGTCGACCCAAAGGGCAACGTCGACGCTCGGCGGCGTTTCTGGTTGAGTCTCGGATGGAGACAAATGCTACCTCCTCGTTGACGTGGAGTGGAAGATCAAACGCGTGATCGCGACCAAGGTGAACTCTTGGTGGACATAAGCGGTCTGCGAGAAAACAATTTTGCAAATTCGATGTGAAAACTTTGAAGCCGCGACGACTAACGACACGGTAAGTACGCCTGTGCTCATGCACGTCGATGGTTTTCTGTGCGAATCGTCCGCCAGCTATCGAAAGTTTTTCACCAGATTTTGTCAGGTATTTTTGATGCGCGCTTCTTCTCGTCACTCCTCCGCTCGCCCGCAATCACCTACTCCCAAGAGAAAAAAGCGGGGATTGAGGCTGGAATCACTGGAACGTCGCCAGCTATTCGCAGCCGACGTGCTGCAAATCACGGTCGAGAATCTGTCGGATGACTCGGGGCTGGCCCAGACACCCTTTTGGGTTGCCGTGCACGATGGCACCTTTGATTTGGCAGATGCTGGACAACCGGCGTCAGCCTTCCCTGGGCTTGAAGATTTGGCGGAAGAGGGTGATGTCAGCGGCGTGGTTGCTCGTTTCGCAGCAGACGGGGTTGGCAATGATGGTGTGATCACCGCTCCAGACGGATTTGCGGGTGCACCCGTTTTCGAGCCAGGCGAAATTCGGTCACAGGATCTGATCGTCGACGATACGACTGAGGCTCAGTACTTCAGTTTCGCGTCGATGATCATTCCATCGAACGATGCCTTCATTGCGAATTTCGATCCGCAAGCGTTTCGCTTGTTTGATAACGCAGGTGACTTCCTCGGGCCTCGTACGATCGTGATCTATGGGTCGCAAATTTGGGATGCGGGAACGGAAGTGAACAGCCCGACGGGCGGCGCGGCGTTCTCAACCGGCGGTGGCACCTCGGTGGATGAGAACGGTGTGATCACTCCGCTTTCTAATTTGGATGATTTCGTTGGCACGGGACTGCCGACGGGTGGGACACTCGGCAAGGCGTTTGGTGCGAACACGCCGATCGCTCGAATCACGATCGCTCGCGCAGCCGCCCCAAGTAATGCGATTGACGAAAACGGTCCACGCGTCGCTTTTGCCGCGGATGACTTGGTTTCGCGCAGTGCCACGCATGAAGTGACGGTGACGTACAGCGATCCGTCGGGAATCGATTTGACGAGCATTACGACTGGTGACATTCGAGTGACCGGACCGTTGTTGACCCGGCTCAATGTGGTCTCGGTAAGCGTGGATGCCGCCGCGGGGACAACGCCTCGGGAGGTCACAGCGACGTATCAGTTGGCTCCGGCATCAGGCTCGTTCACGGCGCTGGACAATGGAACATACACGGTGGTACTGCTTGGGAACGAGGTCAACGATACTCAAGGCCGTTCGGCGTCGGAAGTGCTGCTGGGTGATTTCACTGTCGCGGCGCCAGTCCAGCTGAATGTGACGTTTGAGAACTTGTCGGACGTCGATGGGCTCGCACAAACACCGGTTTGGATCGGCGCCCACGATGGCAACTTCCGAATCGCCGAGGCGGGGCGCAGTGTCGCTGGGTTTGGTGGAACAGAGTTGCTTGCGGAGGAGGGTGACGTGAGCGAATTGGTGGCACGGTTCGCTGCCCAGTCGGCTGGGAGTGGCGCCGTGATTTTCGCGCCGGACGGTTTTGCGGGTGCACCGGTATTCGAACCAGGCGAAGTGGTGACACAGACGTTGAACGTGTTCGATCCGGAGTTGAATCGGTTCTTTAGCTACGCGAGTATGATCATCCCTTCGAACGATGCGTTCATTGCGAATTTGGATCCGCGCGCGATCGAGTTGTTTGATCGGTTCGGCAACTTTACTGGAACACGCACGATCACGATTTACGGCCAAGATATCTGGGACGCGGGGACGGAAGTCAACGATCCGGCTGGCGGCGCGGCGTTCAGCACTGGTGGCGGCACATCAGTCGATGAGAACGGTGTCGTTCATCGACATGAGGGGCTTGATGATTTCATTGGGACAGGCTTACCGACCGGAGGGAATCTTCGCTCCGCGTTTACGAACATGACACCGATCGGACGGATCACAATCAGCTTGTCGGATCTGCCGTCGAGCCCGATTGATAACCGCGGACCCCTTGCCACCGCTGATGTTGCAGCTGTATCTCAATTGGGCATGACCACGCATGACGTACGAGTTACTTACAGCGACGCCTCAGGCATCGATGTGACGAGCATCGACGTGAATGACATTCAGGTGCTGAGCAGCACGGGCCAGGAGCTTGCCGTGGTTGGCGTGACGTTCGACACAACTGTCGGCTCGAATAATCGCTCCGTCACAGCGACTTATCAGGTCGCGCCGCTTGATGGCGAAGCGTTCTCGACGTTTGACAATGGTTTGTACTTCGTCAATCTCGTTGCGAACGAAGTCAGCGACACACTCGGTAACGAATCGGGCGTGGTTGCGTTGGGTTCATTCGAAGTTCGTGTCGCTCTCGAAGTCGAAGTGACGATTGAAAACTTAGCGGTCGATGGCGGGCTTGCACAAACTCCGTTTTGGATTGCAATTCATGAAGGAAACTTCGAAGTCGCACGAGCCAATGCGTCGGCAAGCGGCTTTGGCGGATTGGAGTTGATCGCGGAGGAAGGCGACGCGAGCGAATTGGCTCAGCGTTTTGCGGCGGAATCAGGCGGCGTCGCGACGTTGGTGACGGCTCCGGCTGGGTTTGCTGGGGCGCCAGTGTTCGAACCGGGTGAGGTGGAATCGAGGATTCTGGAAGTATTTGATACGAACGAAAATCGGTTCTTCAGCTTCGCAAGTATGATCATCCCGTCCAATGACGCGTTCATCGCGAACTTGAATTCACGAGCCTACGAGCTGTTCGATACGAACGGTTTCTTTACCGGCAAACGGACGATCACTATTTACGGAAGTGACATCTGGGACGCGGGAACCGAGGAGAACTTGGTCGGCGGCGGTGCGGCGTTCTCGGCGGTGGGTGGGATATCCACGGATGAGAATGGTGTGATTCGTCGACATTCTGGTTTGGACGAGTTCATCGGAACGGCGCTCCCGACGGGCGAGAACTTGTTGTCGGCGTTCAGTAGCCGGACACCGATCGCGCGGATCACGATCGACCTAGCTGGCGGTAGCTCGCAACCGATTGATGACGTCGGTCCGAACGCAACGCTTGTGGCCGCTCCAGTCACAACGGCTGGTGCAGCATCACACGACATTCAAATCACTTATGCCGATTCGGCTGGCGTCGACCTAACAACCATTGGAACGAACGATCTCGTGGTGACTGGTCCACTCGGTCGCGAGTTGCGAGTGGTCAGTGCAACGGCGGACGCGGCACCTGGATCGAATCCGACATCCGTCAACGTGACCTATACAGTAACCACTATCGATGACCAATTCACTGCGCGGGACAATGGTCGGTATTCAGTGAACCTTGTTGGCGATAGCGTACGCGACTCACGTGGACAGGGTGTCGATGCTGGTTCCACAGGCGTCCTCACCGTCGACGTTGGCATTCGATTACAGGTCGAGATTTCACAGGTGACGCCAGTCGGTGGTTTGGCCCAGACACCGTTTTGGGTTGGCTTCCATGACGGCAGCTTCGAAGTCGCTCGTGGTGGTGTTTCGGCGTCACAGTTCGGTGGTCTGGAGTTGCTCGCGGAGGAAGGCGACGTGAGCGAACTCGTGGCCCGGTTCTTGGCGGAGTCCTCAGGGACGGGAGCTGTGATTACATCGCCAGCCGGATTCGCTGGTGCACCGGTGTTTGAACCAGGTGAAACGGTGTCCCAGATCGTTGAGATCAGCAACACCGCGGACAATCGGTTCTTTAGCTTTGCGAGCATGGTGATCCCGTCCAACGACGCGTTCGTCGCGAACTTGGATTCATTGCGTTACGAGTTGTTTGATCGACTCGGTAACTTCACCGGTGCGCGACAGATCACGATCTATGGCCGCGATGTTTATGATGCTGGGACGGAAGTCAACAATCCTGCCGGTGGCGCAGCGTTCTCGACAGGCGGTGGTGCTGGGGTGGATGAGAACGGTTTGATTCGATTGCATGAAGGCCTCGATGATTTTATTGGAACTGGCTTGCCGACGGGGGCGAATCTCGAGTCAGCGTTCAATCAATTCACGGCACTCGCGACGATCACGATTTCGCTGTTCGATCCCGAACCAGAGCATTGCAGTGGCGTGTCGGGGGCGTGTTCGGTACGCAGCGTCAGTCTTCAGAACTCGCGGTTGTCACCGGACGTGAACCGTGACGGTCGCGTTTCCGCACTCGATGCACTTCAAATTGTGAACTTCTTGAACCGGTTCGGAACACGGTCGACGATCAGTGACGAAGCGCGACGATTTGGACTCGAAGTGGACGTGAACGGCGACACGAACGTGACCGCGGCAGACGCACTCGCTGTGATCAATGCGTTAAGCCGCCAATCGACACGGACGCCAACAGCGGAAGGCGAGCTCACAGAAGGCTTTGACGCTGTGTTCTCGCAATTCGGCCAACTCGGTGTAAGTTCCGACGTCCTGAACGATGACGAAAGCGACGCGGCGATCGGGTTGCTGTTTTAGCGAACGATTGCGGTGCGTTTGACAAGGCCCCAGCCTTGCACTGTTGATCCGTGCAGGGCTGGTTGGTGCTTGGGAGGTTGCTATTGGGGTGGGCGTGAGTCAACATAGTTGGGAGCCAACTCAATACTTCTATCCCACTACTCGGATCTCACCAGTCGGAACCCACCATGCCGAACGCCCTCTCGTTTTCACGATCTTTTGCGATCGCATCAGTACTCGTCACAGTCTTCGCAACGAATTCGTCTGCTGGGGACCTCAAGCTTGCCAATATCTTCTCGGATCACATGGTGTTACAGCGTGAAAAGCCTGTGCCGGTGTGGGGTTGGGCTGGCGCCGGTGAAACGGTTTCAGTCAGTTTCGCTGGTCAAGTTCAAAGTGCGAAAGCCGGCGATGATGGTAAATGGTCGGTCGCCTTGGCGCCGTTGAAGTCGGACGCGAACCCTCAAACGTTGAGTGTTGCTCAACCCGATGGCACCAAGGTCGAAGTCCAGGACGTGCTCGTTGGCGAAGTGTGGCTGGGGTCGGGCCAGTCCAACATGGCGATGACGGTTTCGCGTTGTTTGGATGTTGAGGGTGAAAAGGCAGCAGCAAAGCTTCCGACACTTCGGCATTTTCGCGAAGCGTCCGCGGCAAGTCCAACGGCCCAGGCGGACAGCAAAGGCACTTGGGAAATTTGCACACCGGACACCGTCGGTGGCTTCTCGGCGACATTGTATTTCTGTGGTCGCGAAATCCATCGTGAGCTCGGCGTGCCCGTTGGCTTGATCAATTCGTCTGTGGGCGGCACGCCGATTGAATCGTGGATCGCGAGCGAGGCCCAGCTTGCGGAACCCACGTTGAAGACAGATATCGAAGGTGCGGTTCAAGCGTATGAGAAGTTTGACGTAGCCGCGGCTCAGGCAAAATACGATGCAGCTTTAACACGTTGGCAAGAACAAGTTCGCGAAGCCAAAAAGGCTGGTACTGCCGTTCCGGCAAAGCCTCGATCGACGGTCGATGATCGCAATCGAAAAGGTGGCCCCGGTGGTTTGTTCAATGGCAAGGTCTCGCCGCTGATTCCTTATGCGATTCGTGGTGCGCTGTGGTACCAAGGCGAAGCGAACTCGCGAGATAAGGCAAACTTGTACGGTGCCCAACTTTCGCTATTGGTTACCGATTGGAGAAGCCGCTGGGGCGATGAGTTTCCGTTCGCCTGGGTCCAGCTTCCAAACTTTGATCGTGACGGCGAAGGCTGGATGGAAGTTCGCCAACAAATGCTCGAGACGCTGAAGTTACCCAAGACCGGCATGGCGATCACGGTTGACGTCGGCGACGCGAAAGACATTCACCCCAAGAACAAGCAAGCAGTCGGCAAGCGATTGTCGATGTGGGCGCTGGGTACCGTTTACGACAAGAACGTCGCGACAAGCGGTCCGCTGCCAGCCTCACATGAAGTTCGTGGCGAGAAGGCGATCGTGTCGTTCTCGCACACTGATGATGGCTTGGTCGCAAAAGACGGCGATCTCCAAGGTTTTGAGCTGTGTGGCAAAGACGGAGTGTGGCACGTGGCCAAAGCTCGAATCGACGATGACTTTGTTGTCGTCACCAGTGACTCAGTCCCAGTGCCAACCGGCGTTCGTTATGCCTGGGCTGCGAACCCCGTGTGCAATCTCTACAACGGTGCCGGTTTACCAGCATCACCGTTTCGCATGAACGCGAAATAGTTTCGACGTTTAGAAGAAGAGGTCTCGATGCAAAGGATCGCTGACGATTCCGTCAGCGATCCGTTCGGCAAGAGCGGAGATCGTGAGCAGCGGGTTGCAGGCGATGGCGGTTGGAATGATCGAGCCGTCGGCGACATAGAAGCCGCTATGGACGCTTGCAACCGCGAAGCCAGTTTGCGGATCGATCATGCCACCGGCACCCGCATCAAAAACGCGGCCTCGATCATCGACGACGCCGTAGAGCGGGTCATCGGCCATGGCACATCCGCCGAGCGGGTGAACGGTGATGAAGTTGTCGCCAAAGATCTTCAAGTACTTGTACTCGCCGCCATGTGCCGCTGCGATCTTGGCAAACTCACTCCGAATCAACTCGCGATAGGGACTGTCTTTGAGCCCCGGCCATTTGACGCTTCCGAGTCCGTCTTGACCCAGCACGACACGACCAGACTGGCCATCGTGGCCCATCCCTAGCATCACGAGTGTCTGGTCAAAGTCCATGTCGCGCATCAACAAACCGAGAATGTTTGCGTAGGCTCGCGTGACGCTGCCGTCCTGGACTAACACACGTTGATGCAGATCGGGGCGAGTCGGATACGTGATATTCGTTTGAATGGTCGGGCCAACGAGACAGCCCTCGTGGTTGTAGGCACTGTAGGCGGCGATGTTCGTGAGATACTGGCTCTTGCGGACGAAACCGACGGCGTCACCGTTCATGGTCCATTGGTGACCGATGCGTTCAGAGAGGTTCATCCCACAGCCACGGCTTCGCAACAGAATCTCGTTGCTGCCGATACTTCCGGCGCCAACGATCACCATGCGAGTCGTGATGCTGCCTTCGCACGCGATGCTTTCGCCGCCTCGATCGGTTTGGTAGTTCTTGAAGTGGATGCGGTAATAGCCATGTATTTTCTCGATGCGAACGACTTCAGTGTGCGTGTACATCTCGGCGCCGTGTCGTCGAGCGAGCGGCAAGTAGTTCATCGCGAGAGTGTTTTTCGCACCGACGTTGCAACCGTTGGTGCAATCACCACAGTCGATACAGGGTCGCTGGCGAATGCCTTGTCGATTGACGATCGACTCGTCACAGTCGCCGGCGCGAGTCACCGTCACCGAGGCTGGTTCAAAGTGTGCACCACAGGCTGCGAGTCGCTGGGCCGCCATGCGTTGTGAATGTGCTTTGGGACTCGCGTCGATCGCTTCGACTTCAGCCCCCAGCTCCCATGCCGCACGGTTGTAGTATTCGTTCAACACACTTGGGTCACGAAGTGCCACGGGCCATTGCGGTTGCTCAAAGCATTCGCGGTCTGGGCGAATAGCGACGTTGGCATTGATCAGCGACGAGCCGCCGAGTCCGCTTCCCGACAACACGTTGACTTCGTCGTTTTGCATCGCATTGATGAGCCCAGTCGGATTGTCGACGGTCATCTTGTTCGGGCCGAGCAACGTGTAACGCGATTCACGCGTGACTTGGCGAAGCGTGTCTCCGAATGTTCCTGGGATCCATTCGCGGCCACGTTCGATCACGGCGATCCGAGTATGAGGCTGTTTCTTCATCGCCAGTCGAGCCGCACAGATCGACGCGCCGTACCCAGAGCCGATAATCAAGACGTCGAAATCCCAAGGTGCATTGCCACGGGATGTTTGGTTGAGCAACGCTCGGCCATGTTGTGCAAGCGAGCCACCGAATTGCTGCATGTTCGCGGCATAGTCGGCCATCGCTCGTTTCTTGAAGTCGCTCATGCTCGACTTCATTCGAGTCGTGATGACTGGAAGCGAACGCACAGGCGCGAAGTCGGCTTTCGCAGACACCGCAGCACCCGCGATAACGGCGGACGCAGTCGACTTGAGAATTTCGCGGCGAGATTTCAAGATCATGCCTTTGGCGATTTGACGCATGGGGACACGGATGGTTGAGACAGCTGTTCAGCTATTCGGAACTATCGGCATAATCGGAGCGTCGGGGATAGCGTGATCGGTGGTTGCCGAAGATTCAAATGCCGATTTTTGTTGGGTTTTGCTGCGATTCGCTCAAATTAAGCCGCATCGTCAACCAAAATTCCTGGACCGCTACAATCGGCAAACTCAAGCTACGAAACGGCGCCCCAAATCCAAGTCGCCGGAGTTATGATGTGGTCCGCAAACTCAAATCCACAATTCTTGGTCAGCCCGTTCAAAGTGATGACGATATTCCAAACCACCCTGCCGATTGTTTCACGGGAGCCGCGTTGCTGGAGGATGATTCCGCGCCAATTGTTTCACGTTTTGGCGATCGCTGCTCTCACGTTTTCGCCAGTCACTGCGTCGGAGCCAAGCGTCACGGAAGTGGAAACTGCGGAAGCGATTCAGATGGCTGTCGAGGAATTGAACAGCCCAAGCTTTGCGATTCGTGAACGTGCAACGCGAGACCTGTGGGGCTTCGGCGAGCAAGTGCGACCGTTGCTAATGAAGCTCGTCGAAAGCGACAATCTCGAAGCACGCCAGCGATCGATGCAGATCTTGGCTGACTTTGAATTTGGACTCACCCCAGACGTACCTCCGCACATCGCGAAGTTATTGCGCCAGTACCGAAGTGGCACGATGGAGTCGCGGATGCAGGTGCTTACGATCCTTGTCGCGGAAGGCGATTTGGGTCCGCTTCAGTCTCTTGCAAAACGTTCAGCAGATCGTCGAACGCGGCATGTCATTTATGCCCGTTCGATCGAAAGCACGCCGCTCATGATCGCCTTGATCGAGCGAGATGAACTGGATGAGTGGATCGAAGTGATGAACAAAGACGAGTTTCGGCAATCGCGATATGAGGCTGTGTCCAAATGGTTGACATCGAGTGGCGTGCTTGCGGAGCTCGGCAGCTTTGAAAAGCTTTCGATCGTTGACATGGCGATCGCCCAGGAAGCAAACGATGAAAATCGCAATCGCCTACTTCGTCGACTGTTCGTGCAGCGTGAATTTACGGACTACTATTCGGATCCCGAACGTATCGACACCTTGCTCAAGTATATTGAAGTGCTGCCCAATCGGTCCGAGCGACACGATTTGTTTGTTCGGTTCTTGAGCCTGACGCGTGACCCGACGATCTATGATCCACCATCCTTCAGCAAGCTGAAACGATTCGCGACGGATGAATGCACAAGAAAGACGCTCGACGAGTTTTGGAACTACATGATCGAGGCGATATTCCAGCGACCGGAGATCGTGTCCCAGATGAACAGCGAGCGGCTGAGTGCACTCGCGATCCAACTCGACGAGCCTCACTCGGTTCGATTGCAGCAAACTATCCGTGAGCACGCACCGCATCTCGCTCAGCTATTGGTCCGCTGAGCATTCCACTCGTTTTTATCGATGCGCTGGCTTTATCGATGCGCTGGCGTTATTGATGCGATGGCGTTATTGATGCGATGGCGATTACCAACGCAGTTCGGTGCCAACGGTGAGTCCAAGGAATCCGAGGCCATCGTCCATCGGGCCGTCGCCGTTGATTCCACCGTCTGGGCCAGTGAATGCGGCAGTTGGATTGGGGCCACCCACGTTTGCGAAGTACATGGATTCGATAGCGACACTGATGTTGAAATAGTCGCTCGGAGCGTATTGCAATCCGAGTTGCATTTCGGTGTTTCCAGCGAGGGTGTCGGCACTATCGGTACCGGAACGCAAGTCAATGTCGCCGATGGATTGAGTGATGCTGTTCGCATCATCCACGACTGAGAACGACTTGCTTCCAAACAACATCGAGCCCCGTAGATTTGCAAACAATGACAGCGTCTCCAGCGGCAAGATGTGTGAGAGACGAAGGGCGACGGTAGGGCCAATTCCGCGGAACTCGGACTGGGCGTTCACGATGCCTTGGTCCGTGTTTGCGGCATAGCCTTGTGCGATTTTCGCGTACCGAAGACCGGCATAGAGATCGAGCGGCCTTACAATGTTCCGCTGCAATTCCACGTCAATTACGTCGGTGCGAATAGAACTGCGAAAAGTTCCTTCTTGGATGAACGCAAGTCCTGTGGTGATGTCGCCGAACTCGCTCAAGTAGCCAACCACGCCTTCGTTTCCAGTGGGGATGAGACCGTTCGCGTCGTTGGCGTCGAAAGACTCATTGTGCTTGAATTCCCAGAACCGAACTCGCCATCCGAGTGTGTCGTTGGATGCTTCGCGACCCAATTGAACGCGAGGGCTGTATTTCATTTCCCAAGGAAAGCCGACATGCGAATAGCCAGTGTCCGTTTCCACGATCAAACCCGTCGAGTTGGATTGCATGGGGGCGACAAGAACGCTTTCATAAGTTGCAAACCAATTTGGGAGGATACCAGATCTCGCGTGCACAGCGTTTGTGGATGATGACCTGCGCAGGCTTGCAAGTTCGGATTCTTGGATCTGCAACCGCGTTCGCAGTTCAGAGACCTGGGTCCAAATATCCACCTCGGAGGTTGGTCCCTCGGTGAATGTCACTTGATCGATGCTCGTTGAAGTCGCTGCGGATAACGATGTTTGTTCCGCGTTCGTCGATGTTGGCGGCGCGAAGGTGTGGGAAGCCATGCCTTTGCCGAGGAACGGTTCAAGGTCAATGACGTCGGGTGTTTGTGCCGACACGAGGGAAGGCGGTACTGCAGTGAAGACCACAATATGAGCCGACACAACCAGCGTGATTGCAATACGCAAACTGGATTTAGGGGTGGCGAATTGCTTCATCGCAGTCGGGGCTTTCAAGTGGGGTCGCAATTGTCTTTCAAGCAAAACAAGATGCAGGTTG
Source organism: Pirellulaceae bacterium (assembly GCA_041749955.1). Classification (GTDB taxonomy): domain Bacteria; phylum Planctomycetota; class Planctomycetia; order Pirellulales; family Pirellulaceae; genus JBBSJZ01. Next base: position 14,630 of record JBGTAI010000111.1, read on the forward strand.
CGGATTGTGGATGTGCTGTAACAATTCACGATGGCGTGCTAGTTGCTCGGCAGCAAGCGAGTTTCGCTGGCGAAGATGATCGAGTAAGCGGACGACCTCGCGCGAATCGATCGATGTGTTTCGCAAATTGGCATGCGTCGCAGGATATCGGCCTGCGCCAGCCATGATGAAATGGTGATTGGCTTCAGCAAATACGGGATCTCTCGGAGGCAACCTCACTTCACCGTACTCGGTGTAGCGGTGCATTGCCTCAGCGAGCGATTCGGGCAGTTCCACGTTGCGAGCGTCTCGCCAAAAGCTGGTGTCGTCGCGGCGGGAGACGATGTAATGCAGCAAGACAAAATCTCGCACTTCTTCGTAAGCCGTTCGCATTCGCATGTTGAACGTTTCGCGACGTGGCTCGGTGCCAGGCGTCCGCGGTAGGCAGTCGACTAATTCGTCGAGTGCTCGCTGGACCAAGAAGATGCCGGTCGACTCGAGTGGCTCAACGAATCCAGAAGCGAGTCCGAGCGAGACACAATTGCTACTCCAGCTCTCTTTGCGATAACCAACTCGCATTGATAGCTCTCGCGTCGACGCGTCGTCATCGAGTCCAACGTGTCGAAGCAGTTCGTTTCGTGCCTGGTCGGCAGTCGTGTGTCGAGAGCTGTAGACGTACCCAGCTCCCATGTTATCGCGAAGTGGGATTCTCCATGCCCAGCCAGCGTCGAGGCCAGTGCTGGTGGTGTACGGCCCAGCATTCTCTTGCATTCCCGGAGCGCGAACCACAACGGCTCGATCGCAAAGCAGTGTGTCGGACCAGTCGATCCAGTCGACTTGCAATGTTTTCTCGATGAGTACGCTGGCAAAGCCGCTGCAGTCCAGATACAAGTCGGCAACAATTGGTGGCTGGTTGGCGACGTTGACTTGTTGGATTTCACCGTGTTCGCCAAGCACGGCGCCAGTCACTTCGCCGATGCGGTGCGTGACGCCTTCCTTGATCGCGATCTCGCGAATGAAGTCGGCAAGCCGACCGGCATCGAGATGGTAGGCGTAATTCTCGAGTCTCGTATGGCTCGCGAGTGAATGGCTCGCGAGTGAACGCGGTGCTCGGCCGTGATCACAGAGCAATCGTTGAAGACTGTAGTCGGTGTACTCGGCGTCTGGTTCGAGCATGCCAGCGTCGATACCGCGCTTCCAAAAGTGAATCAGATCCACACCATTAATGTTGGCACCACAGATTCCGAATGGATGCCAATATCTGTGCTTGGGCGTTACCCAATTATCGAATCGAATTGCTAGCTTGTAAGTTCCGCCAGTTCGACGAAGGAACTCGTCTTCATCGATGCCCATATTTTCAAGCCAATCGATCATGGCTGGGATCGTCGCTTCACCGACTCCGACGCCAGGAGCGTTCGTTGACTCGATCAAGGTCACGTTGCATCGCAGTCGTCGACGAAGGGTCGCCGCAGCCATCCATCCAGCCGTGCCGCCACCGACAATCGCGACGTGCTGGTCGCGGCTGGAGCGTGTTTTCGGAAGCGTTTGAGGGCCTTCTGGCATCTTCATGAGGGAGGGACTAGCAAATGCTGCTTACTGAGAAAAGTGCGAAATGTCGTGAAACTTTTTTGCGCGTTCTTGCGGTTTCGGCGTGAAACTCTCTGGTCGGCTGCCATCAAAATGACTAATTAGTGGACTTATAGTTTTTCTCGAGTTAGCGTCAATTGGTTTTCCAACGATTCTTTACCCGAGAGAAACGCGCTGGCCATGAAGGCTGGCGAAAACAATGACCTGAATGGACTTGGGATATTTGGCGATGAGAATTACTTCTCTGCTAGAGCAATTGCGCAGCCGTACTAGCAAGACGTCATCTAAGAAACAAAACCGTAAGAACGCCTCTCGAAATCGTATGCGCACTAGGCGTTCCACGATGGAGTCACTCGAATCTCGGCAATTACTTGCCGCAGTGATCGTTCAGGGCTCCGCGGTTGCTGGCGACACGATTGTGCTCACCGCGGACGCCACGAACTTGACGGTATCTGGGGCGGCAACTGGTGACGGTGTCTATCCGCTCGCGTCGATCACCTCGCTCTCCGTTGATGGCGGGCTGTTCAACGATAGCGTCTCGATCCAGAACAGCTTCTCTTTGCCGACGACCGCAAACATCTCGATCATCGCCGAAGAAATTTACGTGGGCGCTGGGGTATCGATCAGCGGAGGCGACATCACGCTTGAAAGTTCCGGCAACGAAGCTGCATTGTCCGTCGCGTCCAATTTGCCGCTACTGGACATCGGCGACATTTTTACCGGTGATCGCATCATCGACATCGGTGCCGGTGCATCACTGATTGGGAAAGAAATCCGGATCGAAGCCGAGCGAATCTCGTCCTTGTTGCGGATTAAAACTCCGTTTGGCTTTGGCAAGAAAGACGTCAATATTCATATCGGCAGCGACGCTGGCGGTGCACTTCCGGTCACAATCTCCGGCGAATCGGTAACCATCAGTGCCGAAGCCAAAGACGAAAACTTGCTCGATGAGATCCCCGCTGTCGCCCAAAATTGGGTCAAGAACTACGGCGGCAACCAACTCATCGAATACGTCTCCAACGGTTTGTTGCCGAATATTCCGTTAGGCGTGATGGTGCGCAGCAGTGAAGCGAATATCACGGTCGGATCAGCCAACATCACGAGCACGGCGGGATCCGTTAGCATCACGTCGGATGCGGCTACGGACTCGACCACGCAAGCACTCGCAGTTCGTGACACTGAACGGACTGAAGGCCTTTCCGCAATCGATTCGATCATCAAGAAAGCCAATAACTTCAGCGCCGGATACAGCCAAGCGACCACAATCTCGACAACGACGCTCTCTGGCACGACGACGATTACCTCTAGCGGCGACGTGTTGATCGAGTCCAAAGCCAACACCATCGCGAAAGTTACCGCGTCGACTGAAATCAACTCCGTCGATGGTGACGATGGCCACACACGATCCTCTGCAAATACCGGTGCGATGGGAGCGTCGTTGGCAATTGCGAATTCAGACACAACGTCGCGTACGCTTGTCGACAGCGGTGTGAGCATCATTGCATCAACGGGTAACGTCAATGTTCGCGCCAAAGGCAACGTCGAAAACCACGCAACCAGCGGAATCGAGATTTTCGTTGACGGCAAAGGAGGACTTGGTGTCGCACTCGGTTTTGATGAAGCCGATATCGATGCGACGGTCAACGGAAACATTACGGCTGGCGGAACCAGCACCACCAAAGAGCTGACGGTGCCAGCCAATACGACGACGAATCGAATCACGATCCCGAACCATGGAATGGCATCTGGCGACGAACTGCTTTACTTTGCCGAAGACCCAGCCAATCGTGGCACCAAAGTCGACTCCGTAGGCGGCCTCGGCGATGGAGAGACGCTTCGTGTGGCTGTCGTTGACGGCAATACGATTGAGCTTGTTCGCGAAATGAGCTTGCCGATCGATGGGGCGCTGATCGACATCGGAACCCAGCACACGTTTCAACAAGCTGGCTCAGCAACGTTCGACGCCGCAACCGCAGTCTCAGCGAATCGACTAACGATCAACAGCCTCGACATCGAGAACGGCGCAACGGTCACCTACGCAACGGGAGACACAGATCCAGCGAATTCTGGTATAGCTGCGATCGGTGGATTGGCAGACAAAGGGAAATACATCGCAATCAATGTCTCGAAGAACGTGGCTGCGAATACGACGTCATTCCAACTCGCTGAAGTCGCAACGCCAACAACGCCAATCACCATCACGCCCGGAGTTGGTGACGCCCACGCGATCGACTTCTTAAATGCAGCAATCTCGTTCGCGCCGAAAACGGCCGTCAGTTCGAACAATCTCGACATGACTCTAGCCAACCACGGCTTCGCGACCGGCGACCAAATTGTCTATGCGACGGACCCCAACGCGAGCACCTCAGTACCACTTGCTCGCACTGGCTTTATTGACGCGATCGATACGGCGACCGATACGATCACGGTGACGAATCACGGTTTCGAGACTGGCCAGAAAATTGAATATGTTCCAGGCGCAGGAGCCGCATCCGCGTCGCTTGTCGCCGGAAATTACTATGCGATCCGAGTTGACGACGACAATTTCAAGGTTGCGATTTCACGAACCAATGCCACAGCCGGTATGGCAACCCCGCTCTCCGGTACGTTCAATGAGAACGAGGGAGAGTCGTTCCAGACGAGCGTGTTCGTGATGAACTTTGACGGTCAACGTGCTTCAAAGCTGGTTGACGATGCCAACGACACGCTCACGATTCCATCGCATGGCTTGGTGAACGGAACACAGGTCATCTATCGCACAGGAGGCGGCGAATCCGTTGGCGATCTAGTTGGCGACACCACCTATGTTGTGGAAGTTGTTGACGCGAACACAATCCAGCTCAACACCACCGCGGGTGCTCTGGTCAATCTGGATGAAACGGCTACTCTTGGCCAAGACTTTCACGCGTTGGATGTCTTGCGAAGCGATGTGGATGTCGCGACCAGCACGTTTTTGATCGCGGATCACGGGCTGAATACTGGCGACGAAATCACGTACCGCAAAGGTGCGGGCGCCGCAATCACGGGGCTGACCGACGGCGCCCAATATGAAGCCATCCGGATCACCGGTGATGAGTTGCAATTGCGAGCGGTGGGAGGAACAACGCCAATCGTCTTTAGCGTTGGATCCGTCACAAACGATTCCGTACACGAGCTTGAGATCAGCCCGACCAGCGTACTTTCGTTTACACCGAAAATCATTGAGCCAGTAGGTAATGTATCGAACGTTCGCTTTGATCCCACGTTGGTTGCCACCGTCGACGTCGATGCCGATACGATTCGCGTCGTGGGTCACGGATTGCAAACGAGCGATACCATCGTTTATCTCGTTGGTAACTCGACGAGGACCGCGATACCGAACCTATCCGACGGCGAAACCTATACTGTCGTACGAGTCGACGACGACCACATTCAATTAACGCTCGCTAGCGTTCTCGTTGACTTGACGGGGCCAGGTGTTGGAACGAACCATGGCTTCGAGCGCACAAGTTCCGTCACGAAAATGGACACACCGATTCGTGGTCTCGCGGATCAAGGCCGCTATTTTGTTACGAGAATCGATGCCAATACGATTCGATTGAGTGATTCGCGATGGGGAGCCATCTCGGCAGAGCCGCTCGAGTTTACGAATTCGGGACCAACCGAAATCAAGCGAACGTTAGAATCGTCAACCGGATCGGGAATTCGCGTCGTTGCGATCTTAGACGCTGAAAACGTTGTCGAAACGGGTGCCGGCATCGGCGACGCACCGAAGTTTCGCGATGCACTCACCAAGGGACAACGCCTGACCGGTGCGTCAGACGCGACGAGCGGCAACAATGGCCTATTCGGCAAATTTACGAGCAGCGAAGCGGAGCAATTGCTTCGCGGCAGTGGTGGCGACCTCAATAATAGCTTCTCGGTCGCTGGCGGAGTTGCCTATAGCGAAGTCACTCACACCGTGCATGCTGTCGTCGGCTCTGATGCAAATTTGATTTCGAACACCGATGTGACAATCAAAGCCACAGCTAACGACATCGTTAAGTTCAAGGCACAGGGTACCGTGATCTCCGACGGCGGCGGTGACGGATCCAACAAGAAGGTTCCAAAACGCGATAAGGACAAAACATTTGCATCGGGTGTCGCAGTCGCGATGGGATTCTTGAAAAACGATGTCCAAGCCATCGTGGATACGAATGCAACGATCGACGCACTGCGGGACATCTCGGTCAATTCGAGTCTGACGTATCCGTTGCCAATCAATCCGCTGGCGCTGTTGCCCTTCGGCGGACTGTTGGCGGAAGACGAACCAGATCCCGATGCAGAGTTGGACGGCGAGTCGCCAGAGCCGACTAACATTTCATCCTACGATCCTATCGAAGAGTTGACCAAGCTGCTCGGTACGGACCTTGGTGTCAACGCGATTGTCAACGTGTGGGCGTCGAGCCAAGCGAACGGCGACGGGTTGAAAGACGGTACCCAAGGTGCCGCCAAATACACTGTCACCGGTTCGATCGCGATTGTTGACTTTGACAACCACAGCGAAGCAGTGATTCGCGAAGGCGCACAGCTCAACCAAATCTTCAACTCGCACCCAGCGAATCAATCCGTATCCGTCGAAGCGACCACGGAGATGCAGCAAGTCAGTGTAGCTGGCGTGATGACGGTGCAGATGGATCCGAAGTTTCTGAAGCAAGCCGTGAAGGACCGCGACTTAGGGAACGCGCTTTCGCCAATCGGTAATCGCGCAGGAACGCTCGGTGTCGGTGGATCCGTGCTCGTGCAAACCATTAGCAACGTGACTTTGGCGACAATCGAGAAGGGTGCATCCATCAACACCGGTAACAGTGATGGACTCACGGTCAATGCGGATGAAACGATCTTATCGATCGAGTTGGTGAACACTGGCGGAGCTTCGGGGAAGGTCGGAATCAGTGGCAGTGTCTCGCTCGTGGAACACGACAGCAGCACCATCGCACAGGTCGAAGACGGTGTGACGGTCATTGGTGGCGGAATTGAGATCATTTCGAACAATGATGTCCATCACGTCTCGTTCGTGGGCGCGATCCAGAAAGCCAAAACGTTCTCGATTGGCGCGTCGGTTGGCGTTCAAAATGTGAACCGTGAGACACTCGCGATTCTCGGCAATCGAAAGTTTGACTCGGCCGGTACGTTGCTCGCTGTCGACGATAGCTCGCCACTGTCGATTACTGCCAACGGCGATATTGTCGTGTCGGCGACGACTGGCGGAAAACTTTGGGCATTCAGTGTCGCTGGTTCACTCGCGTCGAACACCAAAGCCGGTGATGCGACGTCGAAATCGCCGACAAAAGGTGCGGCGTCGACTTCAAAACGCAGCGGCGCGGCGCTCGCTGGTTCCGTATCGATCAACGAAGTGGCGAGCACGACGGAGGCTTACATCCATTCGACGGGAAGCATCGACCTGGGTGGCAATGACGTTACTGTTACCGTCGCTGACGAAGCCAGTTTGCTGGCGATCTCGGGTGCAATCGCCGCTGCCAATACTGAGAAGGTCGCCGTGGGGCTGGCGGGGGCGTTCAGCTTCAACGACGTGACGATGACGACGCTCGCGTTTATCGAAAAGGCAACCCTCACGTCGGCAGCCAACGTCGCATTGGACGCAATAAGCGATGGCGAGATTCTCGCAATCAACGCTGGAGTCACGGGTTCCAAAGCAACAACCACTGCCGCTGGAACTGGCGTCGCGGTCTCACTCGCCGGTGCGTTCTCGTGGAATAAAATCGTCAAGATGACGAAGGCGTACTACGACCATGCAATGGTTTCCGCGACGGGCGACGTGTCCGCAAAGGCCGATGACGAAGCAAAGATTCTCGCCATTGCAGTCGCTGTGGCTGCGGCGCTCGCGACAACAACCGGTGGCAGCGCGGTCGGTGTTGCGGCTGGCGGTAGTGGATCGTTCAACGATATCGATCGTGAACTGATCGCCGCGATTCTGAATGGCTCAGTCGTTAGTGCAGGCGGCGACGTTGAAGTGGAGTCCAACGATCAAGCACTGATTCGGTCAACGACAATCGGTGCAGCCCTCTCGGCCGCGGGAGGTACTGGCGGGACGGCTGTCGCAGGTGCGGTGGGTGTATCGATCTCCGAGAATTTCATTTCGGGCGATGTTAAATCGCGAGTCGACGCGAGCACTGTCACGGCGACTGGCGATGTTCGCGTCCACACCAATTCGTTCGGAAGAGAACGGCTCACGATGACGCCGTCCGATTCAACGACGATCACCGCAGCCGAGCTGGATGATGCTTCGCAAGAAGACAGTGATTTGGAGTCCACCACAGGAATCAACGAATACAACGATGACGTGAGCGGTGATCGCCTTGTGCTGCAAAAGCTCTATCGGCGATTGGTGGATTCTACTGCCGTCGCAGCAAACTTTGAGCCACCGATCGAGTTGTCTCGTTTGTCGAGCGAGACCGTCGCCGATCCTCTGAATCCTGGCGAGACAATCCAAGTTGGCAAATCGTGGATGATGGTCGATGGCCGAAGCGGTCGTGCGTACATCATCGTCAAGGATGGTGAGAACCTCGTCGTCTATAACACCTCCATTTCGTCGCTCGCGATCGCCGCGTCACTTGCATTGGGCGGGAGCACAGGCACAGGCGTTGCACTCGCAGGCGGCGGTGCTTGGACGAACAACACCACCACGAGCAAGGTGGACGCTGGCTCGCTCAACACTGATTTTACGGCGAATGATGTCGAAGTCATCGCAACGAACACGTCGGGAATCGTATCGACGGTCGTCGGTGTCGCGGCCTCAGGTGCGTTTGGAGGTGGCAATGCCGGTGCAATGTCGATCGGTGTCGCACTTGCTGAAAACTACATCGGATACAACGGGTCGACTCGCGATGCAGCGTCCACGACTGCGAGCATGAACGGCGGATCTGTTGATGCAAGCGGCAACGTTGATGTGCAAGCGATCGGTAGCCAGGAAATCACGTCGGTGGTCTTCGCGGCTTCAGTCGCCATTAGTGGTGCGACCAGCAATAGTGTCGGATTGGCTGGAGCGGGTGCCTCAGCAACCAACAAGATTGCCGCTGATGCGACGGCGGAATTAGAGAACTTCACTTCCGAAGACTTCACCGCCAATGATGTCTCGGTTGTCGCGCGAGACAACGCGTCGATTAAGTCACTGGCCGGCGCCGCTTCGCTTGGGATTGCTGCGGGGGGCAACCTCGGCGGCGCCGTGGCGGTGAGTGTTGGCTTGGCGAAGAACACCATTGATACGCAAACAGTCGCGACGATCGACAACGCGTCCTTCGAGCAAATTTCATCGGCAACGGTAACCGTTCCTGAAACGGAGACTGTGCCTGAGCATGACGAGACGTTCGATTTCCGTGATCGCGCGGTTGACTCGGTCACTGTCGATGCGACGTCGAATGGATCGATCGATTCAATCGCGTTTGCGGCGAGCGTCGCAGTGGGCTTCGGAGCGACTGGCGGTGGTGCGATTTCGGGTGCTGGGGCCGAGGCAACCAACCAGATCACTGCGGATACTTTGGCCACAATTAACAATTCGACAATCAACGCGGCTGGAGATGTGAACGTTCACGCAACGAGCGATGCGACCATCGACTCCACGGTTGCTGCGGTGGCTGTTGCGATTGCTGGTGGCGGCAGCGGTGCGGTTGGCGCAGCTGTCGGCGTTTCGATTGCACGGAACTTGATCGGGTACGGAAACGATCCAGCCGTCGCGGCAAACTTCACGACGGCATCGCCACGCAGTATCACGATCGCGACGGGAGATCGAGTTCAGATCGCCGAAGGGCCTGGCGCTGGAGACATCTACGAGTATTTAGGGGCCGTCGCCCTCAGTGATCCGGACGCTGGTGACGCTGGCGCCGACAACTGGGTCGTGCACATCGACTTCAACGACCCATCCAAATGGCAACGAGTCGATTTGGCGCTCGATCGCGCGGAGACGTACGCGGGCGTGCAAGACTCATCCATCATCGCTGCCGGGACGCTTGACGTGAACGCAGTTGCCGCGAGCGAGATCGAAGCTCTCGTCATTTCGGCGAGTGTCGCGATCTCTGGTTCTGGCGGCGGTGCTGTCGGTTTAGCAGGGGCGGGTCTCGGCGTAACCAACAAGATCGCCATGGATGTCGCGGCCCAGATCAACGGCAACGGACCATCGCCGGCCGTCGTCCCTTATCTCGGCGTCGATGACGATTACATCCGTGATCTCACGAACACTGCACTGGTTAATTTCACCGGATCAACGGTGCCAACGATCCATACCCAAGCCGTGAACGTTTCTGCCGACGACACGTCCACGATTGATTCGAAAGCCTCAGCGGTCTCAGTCGCCGCAGCGTTCGCGTCGGGTGGTGCTCTTGGGATTGCGATCGGCGTCTCGATTGCTGAGAACACGATTGACAATGCAATTGACGCGTCAATCAACGGAGTGGACGGCGGCATCGTCACGACTGGGCTCGCGGACCTGTTGATCCAACAGATCACGATTGATGGCGTTGACGAAAATAACAACCCAACATCACAAGTCATCGATGTCCCAGGAATCACGAACGAGCGTGGCGGAGATATTTCGGTCAGCGCGACCGAGGATGCGACCGTGAGTTCGCTCTCAGCTGCTGCGGCGGTTTCGCTTGCATTCAGCGGTGGCGCGTCCGGCGCGTTCTCGGGTGCTGGTGCCAAAGCCCGAAACGTCATTGGAAACCGAGTTACATCATCAATCGATTCCAGCGAAATTGTTGCGGATGGCGTCTACGTTTACGACAACCTTGGAACGCTTGCCGGAATCGCTCCGGCTAGCGTGTCGGTGACATCGACAAACGACTCGGAAATTGATTCAACTGTGGTGGCGATTTCCGCAGCCGTCGCGGGTGGCACTTTCGCTGGTGCTGGTTCCATCGGTGTTTCGATCGCTGAGATCATGATCGGTGACCAGCAAGCAACCGGTACCGACCGAAGCGGCGTGTATTCATCAATAGTTGACTCGATGGTTGTCGCCAACACCGATGTGCAAACACTCGCGCGATCGACAGAGACGTTGAACACGCTGTCCTCCGCCGGAAGTGTCGCAATCGCCGCAGGCATCGGTGGAGCCGCAGCCGGTAGCGGCGCCACGAGCAGTGCAACATTGGCAAGCGATACACACGCTTGGGTCGAGAACTCCAGTCTTGTCGCCGGCAACGACATCGACATCCATGCAATCGCAAACACAACCATTGAGAAAGCGGAAGCATACGGCGCCGCACTCGCCGCGGCTCCAGCCGCTGTCACCGTCAACGTGACACTCATCGACAACACCATCAACAACGATGTCCAAGCTTGGATCGACGGAGACTCTACCCATGCGATTGTCGCTGGCAACGACCTGCATGTACTCGCCGATGTCGAGAAAGCGGATGTCGAACAAGTCACGGGAGTTTCTGCGTCCGTGTCGGCAGGTGGATTCACTGCCAGCGGTGGTGGTTTGCATTTGACGAACCTGATCAACAACACGGTTGCCGCGGCAATTACCGGTGGCATCGAAGTCACAGCAAATGGATTGGTTGACGTCAGTGCGAACGAAGAAGCAACACTCAGCGCCGACGCTGCGGGAGTGACGGTCGCAATCAGTCTCGGTGCGGCGCTCGGCGTAGCACTCGTCGAGAACACAATCTCGAGCACGATCAGCTCCACGGTGACCAATTCAAGCTTAACCGGAAACGAGATCTCGATCGCCGCCAACAGCGACGCCACGATTGAGAAAACGACTTCCGTCGGAGTGTCTGCGTCGCTCGTCGGCGCGCAAGGCAATAACTCGGACGCCGAGATCTCCACTGCGGTCACTGCAACGGCCGATGGCTCCACACTCAACGCCACTGAGTTGTTGACCATCGCCGCAACGGCAAACAATCACGCTCGCGCTGTCGCCAACGGTGGTGCCTTTGGTGCAATCGCCGTCGGTGCAATGACTGCCGACATTACCCAAGGCCGTGGCGGAAACGTCAAGGAGGTGATTGCACAGATCGGCGATAACTCTGTGGTCAACGCCGGGCGTGTTTCAATCCAAGCTCAAACCTCCGACGACCTTCTGGCCAAGACAATTGCGGCTGGGGGCGGCGTTGTCAGTGCCAGTGCCGCGGACTCCTCCGTCACGAGCGACCAAGAAACACTCGCACGTATCGGAGCCAACGCAGTCGTCAACTCTGGCGCCGTCGGCATCGTCTCTTCAAGCACACAAGCAGCGGATTCTTCGGCAGATGCTTATGCCGTCGGACTTGGCACTGGGGCTGGTGGTGGGACAAGCAACACGCTCACCGGCGACGCCCGAGTTGAGATCGCTGGCGGGGCTCAGATTTTCGCTACGAATCTCATCATCGGAGCGAACAACGAGGTCGTGAAAGACGGTGACGTCGGCAGCTCGAACTTGCGAAGCGGCTCAGCGGGCCTCGCAAGTGTCACCGTGCTCACAAGCAGTACCGATATCGGCACGTCCGGTGATCACTTAACAGCGACGGTTGACATCCAGCCGGGCGCGATGATTGACATTAACGGTGGCGACAACGCAAACCCGGGCATTTTGAAGATCGACGCAAAGACGCGAGTGCGAGCGTACGATATCGTGCGGATCGAATCCGTTTCTGGGTTTGGCGTGACAACTGGAATTAGCAATCTCGATTCCTACACCGATGCGGCAATCAATGTGACGGGAGCTTCGCTGATCAATCGCCGCGGTGATGTCATTCTTGCGACGCAAACCGACAGCGCACTTCGTCCGAGCAGCAATCTGTTTGCCGCTGGTGCCAACGTCGCAGGCGGAGCCGACGCCAACGCGAACTCGACGATCGGTAACACGATCAACTTGTCCGGTGCCCACATTCGCGGCGGCGAAGTCCGACTGCAAGCTGGCCGTGATAGCTTCCAAGTTCCGAACCTGATCGACAACAGCAGCAACATCGAGCTGACCACCGTCTCGCTCGGCCCATCGATTGCGGTAGGAACGCCGGATGCGAATGTGACTTGGGGCAACACCGTCAACGTCGTCGGAAACTCCGTCGTCGAAGGCTTCAAAGACGTCAACTTGATCGCTGAGCGAAGTCTCGACATTCCTGTGATGGCGACGACCGACGGCATGGTGATGTCCTTGTCCGCGGTTCCGTACGGCTATAGCGTCGGCAGCAACGTGGATATCAACCCGACCTCGAATGTCAACGTCGCCACTGGCTCGGAGATCACGGCGGGTTTGTACAACAAGTCGGTACTCGCTGTGCGAAGTACCGTAATCGATGCACTTGACCCCGCACGGCTGGCGCTCTCCGATCCGAATCTTGCGGGCACGGCGCAGGATCCTGGATTGTTCGACGCCAACGACTATACATGGGCTGACGCAAACGGGCTCACGCTGGATCCCGAGATCGCGTATCACTTCTCGCCGCTCAATCTCGACTCCGTCAAACTCGGTGTCTCAACTGGCACGGTTGTGATCGCGGTTTCCGGCGCGATCGCGGGCGGAACGCCGGGAGCCTATTACCGCTTCGTGCCCGACACGGTGGATTCCAATGAAATCGTACTGGACACCGAAGACTACTCGAACACATCGCGTTGGGCGTTGCTGACTGCTTATCAAATAAGCGAAGTGGACGCGTACCTTGCCGATCCAGACGGTTACGCTCCATCAGCTCCGCCGAATGGACAAAGTGTCTTCGATGCGTCCGACGTTGGAATCTATGACAGTGACATTGGCAAGAACTTTGCCGACGACTTGAACGGCAAGTTCTACATGATCAAGAACCCCGACATCGCGAGTCCGACATTGTCGTATCGCAACGTTGGCAACTTGCTCGTCGCCCAGCGTGAAGAGACGCTGGCGTACATGGCGTCGCACTCGAACAACCCAGAAGCCCTAGCGAGATACCAAGTCCAACTGGAGCAAATCGACCGCACGTTGGCCGATCTTGGTCTGATCGAAACCGTCGACACGATCCGAAACGGCGTCACCGTTCCGATTACCGTCATTCGCCGTGAACTTGACGCGATGTTCATTGATATGCCCGATGTCTACGCGGCACCCGGCAGTGTCTTTATCGAAAGTCGTACGAACACACGAGCCGGCGAGATTGTTGCAAGGTCGGGATCGAGCATCACGATTGCAAACAACACGCCGTTCATTCCGATCGTTGCCGATGCCATCGTCCGAGACAACCGTCGCGTCGTAGTCATCGATGACGAGCTGACTCAACTCACGCCGGGCAATATCTTCGTCAACTGGCAAATCCCCACTGGCGTGACTGAAGTCACTGGCGACGGCTTCGGAACTGGCGTGATCTCGATCACGAACAGCCCGCTGCCGCCAAGCCAGTTTGCACAATACGGTCTTTCGGCAAACCCAAGCAGTGCGCCGCAAGACCTCTACATGCTCGGCGATGTCGTCAACGAAAACGGAGTCGTGACGATCAGCAATCCGGCGGGCAGCATCAATGTCAGTGGCGATGTTCGCGGCAGCAGCGTTTTGATCAACTCTGGCCGCGACTTCAATCTCAACACACAAGATTGGCTGCACACGAACCGAGATCCCCGCCAATACATCAACTATCAACCACTTCGCGCAAGCGTGTTCAACGTGCCTGGAAACACCGTCACTCGCGTGTTTGCGGATGCGAACTCCGTTACCGTCCCCCAGTACCGGACGATTCGGATCTTTGGTCGAACGTTCCGTTTGCCGATTGCTGCGAGCAACCTCTCTCTACAATCATCCATTGATCAAGACGAATCCAAGATCGTTGCCCAGGGCGCGATCACCGTGACCGCGCGTTACTTGAACGTCAATGGTCTGATTCAAAGCGGCGTCGACACCATCACAGTCAATGTGGGTGCGAACTTCCAACAGAACTCGACAACTTCCTCGTTGCTCAAATCCGACGGCACGCCGCTGACGGGAATCGATTTCGGCACGACGGTTGGTGCGACACCGATTCCCGTGAATGGCTACTTTGACGCGGCCCAAGGTGCGATTGTCATCAACCCGATCAATCCAACGGGCGGACGCATCACGCTTGCCGGGGAATTGTTCTCGACCGGAAACGGTCGACTCGTTTCGGCGTACGGTTACGCGAACGTCGACATTGATAACCAAAGCCAATACAAGCTGATCCTGAGCGAAGTCGACACAACGACCAATCGTGTTGGAGAAATCATTCTGATCGATTCGTCGATGCTGACCAAGACCGTCTTCCGACGCGATGCGAACGGAATTACGGAAGAGAATTACACCGGCACAGCGCCGTCGGCCACCGCGACAACACGCGGCGAAGTGTCTGGGATCACGTATGTGCTTTCGGGGCCGGCTGTCACGAGCAACGTCTCCACAACGTCGTACTATCCAGGTGTTGCTGACCAATACTCCGACATCGCGGGCAACGGCGACCTGCAATACGTCTGGGTCGAAGGCCAGGAAAAGACTCGAATCGTTGTCCAAAAGTTCGAGAAGCGTAGTTTCAATCTATTCGGCGACAACGCGTTTGGTGATTTGCTAGTCACCGATAGTAGCTTCAAGTGGCAAACGACTAACTTTCGCGACGCCCAACCGCTGCTCGAATCCGAAGCCCTCGTGCGGCTGACCCCAAGCGACCCGCTGGCCTATGCCGATGGAAAATCCTACACGATCGAATACTCGCAAGCGATCGACGGAACGGTTGACATCGATCCAGGCGACATTGTGAAAGTCATCGCAGGCCACAATGCTGGCGGAACTGTCGGTGCATACTATCGCTACAACGGTTCGACGACAGTTGACATCAGCCTCTCAGCACAAAACTACGGTGCGGCTCCGTGGGTGCCAACATCAGCCCCGGCGAACCCGAACGCATCGAATCTCGTGAACAGCGACTTCATTAACCAAGGCCAGGAAACAGAACGCTGGTCGACTGGTGGTGGATGGCTTCGAAAGAAGACACGTCACACCAAAGTTACAACAACCACCGGTTTGACGGACTACTACACGCACACGCTTCGCGCGGACTATCCGATTGAGATTGGTTTCGTCGGCGGTAGCACGCAATCCAGCATCGACATCAAGAGTGCCCGCGACATCGTGCTGCAAGGCGACGTTGATGTTCCCGCAGGCAGCACGGTGAAGTTCACATCGACGCTCGGAAGCGTTCTCGGTGCGAGCACGGTTGGGTTCTACGGAGCTAGCCCCGAGATCGTCGTTGGCGGTAACGTTGATGTGAACGTTGAAACCGGTAACGAGCCAATTAAGGTGACCGCTGGCGGTACGGTGCGAATCGACGGCATTACGCCTGCGGTGATTCAAGCCGCTTCATCGCAATTTTCCATGTTCTCTGCGTTCTCCTCCTTCTTTGATAACAGTTCGGATCCGGACATGGGATTTGCGTTCCAGCCGTATGCGATGCTTGCCGACGGATCGGGGACCACGTTGTCGAGCGACGGTGTGATCACGATCGACTTCATTGACGCTGACGGCGATGTTTTCATTAACGCCGCCGAAGGCATTATTGCACTCAATGCAAACTCCCTCGTGCGTGGACAACAGGTCGATCTTCGTACGAAGCGTGGCAGCATCGGTGCGAGCGACTTGCCAATCCGCGTCGACAGCCATGTCAATAACGTCGGTGGACTGGCGGCCTACGCAAGTGGTGATATTTATGTCGTCGAGATTGATGGCGATCTCGTTTTGACGTCTCCAACGTACTACAGCAGCGCACAAAACGAGGCTGAGACTGGTTTTGATGGTATCGCGGTCCGCTCGTTGACGGGGCAAGTCTTTCTGACCACGATCAACGGTGACATTGTCGACGGGATCGCCGAAGTTCGTGTCGCGCCGACGGCGGAGGAAATCGCCGCGCTCAATACGAAGCTCGCGATCTACGGGGCCGAAGCCCAAGCCGCCGCCGAGTTGGCAATCCTCAATGACGAGAATATCGCCACCGTCAACTATCACAACTATTGGCGAAACGTTCGCAACTCAGTCGCCGACAGCATACCAACCACTACGCTGGTTGCATCGTCAATCGATTTCGCTACCGATACGATCACCACCAGCGTTGCTCACAACTTGCAAAGTGGTGCTGAGGTCCGATTGGATAGCGACCAAATCGGACTCAGTGACAATTTCGTTTACTTCGTCGTTCGCGTGAGCGCGACGGAGTTCAAGCTTTCGCCGAGCCGTTTCGATGCGGCAATTGATCCAAGCGGTCGTGTGCTTGATCTCGTCGAAGGTGTCGACTTCCTTGCCGCGAATACGCGATTCGAGCGATACGCCTACACCAGCGACGCAAAAGACATTGCTGATGACACGATGGGACTTGCAGCGGATCTCACCGACAATCCGTACAACCCCGATTACATCTTTGCCTTCACGCAAGGCGAAAAGGACGCACGGATCGCTGAACGAGTGCGTGAAGCGACCGAGCTTGCCAATCCGATCTCCGGAACGCTGCGTCGCTACTTGTTCCCTGAAACCGAGGGCCTCGGAAGCGTCGATCCAGGTGCTGGTGGAAACGAAATACTCAATATTCTTGCCGCAGGCATCACACTCACGGTTGGTGACACGGACGATAACGTGAACCCGCCGACAGGTCGCGTTGGTTCACTCTCAGGAATCAATACGCTCGTCATGGAGAACGGTTTCGACGGGCTGACTGAAGACGAAAAAGCGTTCCTCGCCGACTCCTCCGTCGAGGACATCATCGGTCTGCGTTACGTCACGTATCGCTATCTCGGTGCGAACGATTCGGCGTACGATTTCCAAACGGCGGACTTCACCGACACGAATGTTTGGGAACGCGTCGAGCCGAACTACAACACGACCGATGACATTGGCCCCATCGCGATCACGACTGGCGAGACAGTTCTCGTCGAATATGATTCCGTGAGCTACGGCTGGTACGAATACCTCGGCACAGACCCAACCGTGACTTTCGCGACCGAGGACTACTCCAATGCGAGTCGCTGGTCGAAGATCACGACGCCACACAAGACCGTTGACACACTCGATCCGCCTGGCACTCTCCCTGGAGATGAGCTGACCGCAGTCCTGAACACGGGTGAATTTGTTGCGAATACAACAACACTCGGACGACTCACGATCCAAATCGTGGACGACGTCAACATCCAAATCACAAGCACTGGTGAGTTAATCGTCGTTGCGGAAGGCGATGTTGCGATCCATGCGATCGATGACTTGCGTGTCGAGTCGGTCGTCACGAGCGGTGGAGTGCGTTTGGCGTCCACGGGCCAATTGCTTGATACGGCGTCGGGTGATGCTGCGATCATCGCGCTTGGCGATGTGAACCTTGACGGTCAAGTCGTTCGTGGCTCAGTAACAGACACGGCACTTCGTGTTCTTGTTGGCACAGGCGGTTCGCTCAGCGGTTCCTCCGCAGGCAACTTTACCGTGATCCAAGGTGACACAGACCAAACCGTCAACGGCGTGCTGCGATCGTTCAGCGACCTTTTGGTGTCGCGTGCTTACGCAGGAGATACGATTGATGTTGAAGTCACCAGTGGCGATTTATGGATCGGGAAGCTCGAAGCCGGCACAGCGATCATGCTCACAGCGTCTGGATCGATTCTCGATGGTGGAGACCCAGCGTCGCCTGACGAATGGAATCTGCTTGCACCTTCAGCCACACTGGTTGCGAGCACTGGCAGCGTTGGCACCGGAAGCAATGCGATCGATTTGCGAGTGAGTGGACCACTCAACGTTACCGCTGGGGATAACGTGTTCTTGCGCAGCGACTTATCGCTCGTGCTAGACAATCTAACGGCATTGGGAACGCTCGTGGAGATCGACGTCGCGGGTGCGTTATCGATCGGGCGACTGATCGCGACTGGAGCCACGACGACGCTCACCACCTCGGATGATGTGCTCGACGGACGCGAGACAACGACGGACGGCGAACCCGATGGACTCGCAAACATCGAGACTCGCACGCTCATCATCGATGCAACGTCAACCGCCGGAAACCGTTCGACGATCGGCACAGCACTGAATCCACTCGAGATCGATACTTCGACCGGCGGAGCAGGCTCAGTTACTGCAGACGCGGACTTGTCAATCTGGATTTCTGAAACCGTCGGTGACTTGTTGATCGGACGAATCGGAAGCGGAATTGGCGACGTCACTCTCTTCGGTGTCGCCAATTTACTTGATGCGGCTAACGACCAATTGGCGGATGTCGTCGGCCGAAATATTGAGCTGCGTGCCGGTCACGGTCAAACCAGCGGAACGATTGGAACACCGACGAACGATTTGGAAGTGGACACCAACACGAACGATGATGTCCCGTCCGGACGCCTGACCGCGATCGCGCCCAACACAATCGATATCACCGAGGTGAGCGGGCATCTTGTTATTGGTACAGTGAATTCCACCGACACTGGACGTATTCGACTGACCTTGCCGGACACGCTCGTTGGAACAGAATCAATACTGATTGACATCTCATCGTCGCTGGTGAATGAGGACGGTGAAATTCTGTTGCGTGTTGGTGATGACGTTGAGATCACTGAGAATGCGACTGTCTCGGCCACGACAACCGTGACCATCGAAGCTGACTTTGGCGACGCTGATCCGGGCCTTGGTGCCACAATCGACATTCGACACGATATCGATGCACCCGAGGTTTATCTACTTGGCCAAGGCGATGAAGACTTTGTTTGGCTCAAGAATCTGTCGGCGGGTCGGTATTTCGTTGATATGCGTGGCGGAACCGACGAGATCGATATTTTGCTCGACCATATGGGCACTGAGCGTGTTAGTGTCACTGACACGGGCAATCCCGATGACGGGGCCGACGTATTGACGGTTCATGGAACGAGTGAAAACGACACGTTCCTCGTGCGACAATACTTCCTTGCGCTTCTGCAGACCGATATGGCGGGAGATATTACCAGCGACTACGAACGTATTGACTATGACGAAACACTCAACGGCCGCATGAGAATCAACGCGTATGCGGGGAATGACCGGTTCTTTGTTGATGACAATTCCGTCGCAACGACAATCGATGGCGGCGAGGGCCAGGACTCGTTCCAGATCGGTCAAGTTTTCGGAGCGGATCCAAACCCGGTCGGTACCGCAACCGACCACGACTCCGACCCCAATACGCCCGATCAATACTTCAGCGGAGTAATGGTGGGTGACGAGATTGCGACCACAGCAATCACACGTGGCTATCTTTCACACGGCATCTCCAAGCCAATGGTGATTTACGGCGGCGAAGGCAGCGACACGTTCACCGTCTATAGCAACAAAGCGACTTTGCGGATGGAAGGTGAAGCCGGTAACGATACGTTCCTGGTTCGTGCATTCATTATTGAAGCGGAGACGGTTGTCGAAGGCGGTGATGGGGACGACGTTGTCGAGTACAACATCAACGCACCCGTGAGCATTAACGGTGGCGACGGACAAGACCGCGTTGTGGCTGTCGGAAGCGAAGCTGATGATTCGTTCGTCATCACCGCGAACGGAATTTTTGGTGCCGGACTGAATATCGCGATTGATGGTGTCGAAGAAGCGATCGAAATCGACGGGCTCGAAGGCAACGATTCATTCTTCGTGCTCAGCACCGCGGCGAACGTGGTTTATACCATCATCGGCGGTTTGGGAAGTGACTTTATCAGCATCGGTGGCGACGTCACGCAAACAATCGTCAGCGGTGGAACCGACGGGACATCATCGGTGGTCAATCATGGCTCCATCAGCGCCGACGACAGTTTCGACAACAAACCGATCCCCGGTGTTGGCGTAACGATCAGCGGCGGTGTGGAGGCCGGTGCCGCTGGAATTGTAACGATCACCCAGTCCAACGGTTTCACGGCGGTCATCGAAGACGTTGCGATTGTTTTCGACGCGGGCAAGACGGCGGCTGAGAATGACGCTGACAACGAATCGATTGGTGCCTATGACACGTATACTCTCGCGATGGCGGTTGACCGATCCCAATACGACGGTACCAAAGCCTACATGACCGTATCGGCTGCGGCATCGTCCAAGACGCTTGGTGATGAAAACAATCCAGCTGGTTCGATCGAGGTTTCGATCGACGGCGGCTTGACGTGGCTTCCAAGTGTGGTGGTCGTGTTCGATGCGTCCAGCGATGCGACTTGGAGCGACCCAAGAACGGTTCGCGTTCGAGGAATCAGCGACAATGTCGAGGAAGGTGAATTGCTCGCGACAATCAATCACACGCTCATCACCGAGACAACAAGCGTTGACCCGAATGTCATTGATCGCGCCGAGCGACTGCACTCGTTCCCCATCAGCGACCTTCGCGTTACGGTCTACGATGACGACAAGGGTGGATTGATCATTCGCGAATCCGGTGACAAAACCGAGGTTCTCGAAGGCGCGAATGGATTCACCGATAGCTACACCGTTCAATTGACAAGCCAACCGACGGCTGATGTGGTTGTGACCCTTGATCACGATGGACAAATCGCGACTGGTGCGGCGACATTGACCTTCACATCTGCTAACTGGAACGTGCCTCAAACGGTGACTGTCACGGCGGTTGATGACTCGATCCCAGAAGACTTCATGAGCCGTGGAATAACATTGACACTAGCGAGTTCGGATCTCGCGTTTGACAGTGGAAACACGGGCTACGAAGGCACGGTCAATGTGACGGTACTGGACGACGACACCGCGTCAGCGTTGATTGTCGAAAGCGATGGCTCGACCATCGTGAATCGTAACGATGCCAATAGCACGGATTCGTACACGCTCCGATTGACCAAAGCGCCGACGGCGACTGTTTCTGTGCCGGTTTACACGGACGGCCAGACTCTCGTCAGTGTCGATGGTGGGGCGACGTTCTTTGACAAAGCGAATCCGCCATCGTTGGTGTTCAGCACCGCGAACTGGATGACACCACAAACGGTGATTGTCAAAGCCGACCCGAATTTCTCTGCCAGCTCGTCCCAGCCAACGAAAACGTTCACGGCCTCGTCGCACCAAACATCGATGTTCCAAGGTCCGATAGTTGTGCGAGGCGGTGTCTCGGGTGAATCACGGGACCTTGTGATTGCGGTGATGCTCCCAACCGAGACTCCAGCGGCTCCAGATCCACTGAGCGATTTCACCAACGAAGCAGTCCAAACCGACACGCTCGTTGTGTTCAACGACGCCAGCAATACCGAGGCGTCGATTACTCCTGAGTCGGTACTGACGGTCACTCCAACGAATCTGTCGGGCATCAACATGGGCACGACAGGCGTGACTTACACAGACGATTTCAATAACGTCATTACGATCCCCGCCGGAATTAACTACTACGATTTGGAAGTCGTTGAAATCTTGCTGGGTAGTGGAAACGACATCATCAATGTCAACGGAACCGCTCCAGGCACCATGACTGTGATCCACGGCGGCGGAAACACCGAAGTTTCGCCTGGCGTGATGGGCGGCGATACATTCAATGTCACTGACGGCGGCGTTGACGGTGACTTGGAGATCGAAAACGACGTCGACGCTCCGCTGATCTTGCTCGGTGATACGTTCCAAAACGGAATTCGATACTCTGGACAAGCTGGCGCAGGTTCGGGTAACGCGATTGCCTATGACGACTTTGGGAACGATGTCTTTAACATCACATCCACGTTCGGCGTGACGGTCTATGGTGGTTTAGGCAACGATATCATCAACGGTGGTTCCGGCGACGATCTGCTGCTCGGTGGTGGTGGCAATGACGTCATCAACGGGCGTGTTGGCAACGACACCATCCTCGGGGATTCTGGCCTGAACGCTGACCTGTCGACTCGCATGGATTTGGCGGCACGAATCCTCACGATCGTTCATACGCCAACGATCCTGACCGCCGATGAAAAGGCGGCGATTGGAACGATAAGCGACTTCGCCGAAAACTATGACTCGATCACTGGCGGCGATGACGACTTGTTCGGCAACGAAGGCGACGACTTGATCTTTGGTGATCACGGCAGCATCACGATGGCCAAGGTCGTGCTCGAAGACGACAACGGCACGCCGGGTGATTTGAGCGATGATACGCCCGCGAAGTACGCCTTGCTCCTGTTTACGGGACGCGGAGTTGCTTTGGCGGCCAGTGAAGCGACGGACGTTGGCGGCAGCGACTACATCACCGGCGACGATGGAAACGATCGTATCTTCGGCGGTTTCGGCACGGACTACATCAACTACGATCGCAGTGCGAATCCACTGACGCCAGAAGCCGGTGACGATATCCTCGTGGGCGACAATGGACAATTAACGTTCTTCCATACCGGTGGAGTGGCCAGTGGTGATGGTCGCGGCGTGCTGCAGATCGCTGAGTCGATCGCTTATCAAGACGGAAACACTGACTTTATCACTGCTGGTGACGGGCGAAAAATCATTCTCGGTGGAGCTGGTGGCGATCAGTTGCTGGCGGGTTCCGATGCTACGTCGGATCTGATCCTTGGCGACGAAGGCGTGGCGAACTTTGACCCAGTCACTGGACTCATTGTAAGCGTGCAAACCAAGGATCCCGATCAAGGTGGTAACGATGTCATCACGGCTGGAAATGCATCGAATGTTTTGATCGGTGGTGCCGGTGGTGACAGCATCACGGGCGGTGACGCTCGCGATGTGATCCTTGGCGATAACGGGCAAGCGACGTTCAACACGCTCGGTGAGTTGATTTTCATTGAGACCACCGATACGGCGATCGGCGGCAACGATATTGTCCATTCGGGTGCGGGCAATGATGTTGTACTCGGTGGCGCCGCGGACGATACGATTCTCGGTGGCACAGGCCTCGATACGCTGATGGGCGATAACGGAAGCATCGACTACACGCTCGACGCGGACTTGTCGACACTTGACCAGATCATCACGACGGATCCGACGATCGGCGGAGCGGATGTAATCGACGGCGAAGAAGACAACGACATCATCATCGGTGGGACTGGCTCCGACACGCTGGCCGGTGGCGATGGTCACGACATCCTGTTTGGCGATCACGCCGAAGTGGATTTCCGACGGCCTGTGGATAAGCGAGTGATCAGCCGCTTTATTGGTGGAACAGACGGAGGCGGCGATGACATCATTGACGGTAACGAAGGCGACGACTTTATCTTCGGCGGCCAAGGAAACGACACGATTCGTGGCGGTGACGGCCAAGACGACCTCGTCGGTGGACACAACGTGCCTTTTGGTGCGGATGGCGATGACAACATTGACGGTGGCAACGATGCCGATGTAATCCTCGGTGATAATGGCATCATCACGCGAACGCTTCTGAGTACCGAACTTGGCTCGTGGGAGAACTATCTCGCTCCGTTCGATTTGATTGTGATCCGCGAAGTCCAACCGTTCGATGATCGAGATCTGGTCGCTGGAAACGACACGATTCAAGGCGGTGCCGGCCAAGACATACTTCGTGGCCAACGCGGCGATGATGAGATTCGCGGCGGCGACGACAGCGACGAAATTATCGGCGGACTTGGGAGCGATGATCTCTACGGCGATGCTGGGCAAGACTTTATTCTCGCGGATGCTGGCCAGATCCTACGTGACTTCAACTCCGACGGCACGCCACAACTGAACAGCGATGGAACATGGCATCGTGATTTGCTCACGGAGGAAATCGGTCGCGTGACGGACATCATCCCGATGGATCCGACAGGCCTTGGAACGCCACCAGCCGATCTGGCGGATCGTTTGCTCAACGCAGATCGTGTCGTGTTTGCGAGCGTCGAATTGCCTTCGGGGGCCAAGAGCACCAACCCCGAAAGTGGCCAATCACAAACGGTTGCGATCTTGATCGATCTTGTCGATGCAGACGACGATACGGTCGACGGTGGCGACGGCAACGATGTGATTCTCGGTCAACGTGGCGACGACACGATCCGAGGTGGTGCTGGGGACGATACGCTGATTGGCGATCACGGTATCAACACTGCACCGATGGAAACTGACTTGCCGCAAATGGTCGACTCGATTCGATTGATCGGTGTTAACGTTGGAGCTAACGTTCTTTCTGGCATCGATTTGGTGTTGCCCGGCTTCGGACACGTGATTGTGCCCGAAATGGTTGCAGAACCTGGCAAACTTGTTACCGAACGACCACGTTGGGATCGAGTCTCGAACGTCAATGCTCAACTCGCGTCGATTGCGAACGATGACGCGATCGTCACTGACGACGATACACGACTCGCCCCGATGATTTCGGTGACGCCACAATTCGCTGGACATACGAGCGTGCTCGACGGAAATGACATGATCAACGGCGATGACGGCGACGATTTGCTATTCGGCGATAAGATGCTTGTTACCAGCGAGCTGGAAACTGGGATCTTGGCAATCGGCGAAGCCATCATGCGAGCCAAAGCCGCAGTGACAGGTGTTATGTACGCACTTGAGGGTCTGGCACTTGACCGTGATGCGGTGCGTTTTGAGATCGAAAATGCTGCGAACAACGAGCACACGATTCGTATCGCAAGTGACATCCTCAATGGCGGAATTGGCAACGACACGATCGTCGGTGACAATGGCGTTTATGAGCTGCCCGCGAACCATTCTGTTCCTGGTGGTGGAACCACGGCCGAAAACGCAGCGGAACTCCAGGCTCACCTTGCCGATCTAGAAACGATCGCGGACGACGCCATGCAACTCGTTTCTACCGCGGAACTAGGCATCATTGACCAGTTGCTCGCGAGCAGCGTGACAACAGCCTCGAACGTCAGGTTTACCGAGTACCGTAAACTTGTGATCGGTGAAGACACCATCAATGGCAACGACGGCGATGACACGATCGTTGGCGGCGATGCACTGTTGATTGCACCGCTTGTGACCGGAACACCCGCGGACCTGCCGGATTCCGTGCTTGCTTCCGGGGTGACAGCCGAGACGCTTCCAGAACTCGAAACGACGCTGAGAACCCAGGCAACCGCGGAAGCTATTCGATTGTCGGAGCGTCGAGATGCACGCTCGTTACAGATTGCGTTCGAGCTTTCACACCGTGCACCGCTGAGCGATATTTCCATCGTTCCATCGTTCGATCGCGAGCTCGACAACGATACGATCGATGCAGGAATCGGCAACGATATTGTGCTCGGCGATCAAGCGGTCATCGCAACACCACTCGTGCTTGTTACGCCGACGACCGAACTCGAGAAACGCGAACTCGATCGTCAAGTTGAACTGCTGCTGGATCAAACCACCAATCGAGATCGTTCCGATGCAGTGACTAGCTTTGAACGGCATGTCGGTCACGTGGCGCTAGCTGGATCGACGACAGACGCAATGTCGCCGGCGTCACGACACAACGAGATCGATGGGTTCTGGAGGATCGGTGAAGACACGATTAATGGCAACGATGGCAACGACACCGTGCTTGGTGACAACGGGTCGTTTGTCTCGCCGTTAATGATCGACAATCCAAATCACTACGTCTCTCTACGGCGATCCGCTTACGTCGTCGCCTTCTGTGATGATTCAATGCGTGAGTTCTTGGACACGCCAGCTCTCAAAAAGGTTGCCGTTGAATTGCAAGGCGACGAAATTGATGGCGGTGATGGCAATGACGTATTGATGGGAAGCCAGGGCGTTGACACCATCGATGGCATGGCTGGAAACGACACCATACTTGGCGGAAACGGACGTGACATTCTTCGCGGAGGAGCTGGAACGAATCAAGTACGTGCCGACGGCGGCGACTACGTTGACCTCGACCTGGGAGAAGCATTGGGAGCCCAACGGTTTGCAACGATGACGTCGACGACAGAGCAATTGTGGCTCGATGCAGCCGCCGGAGCCGAAACGCCGGCTGGTTGGACAGGCTCGGGCACA
This sequence comes from Pirellulaceae bacterium, assembly GCA_041749955.1. Taxonomy (GTDB): domain Bacteria; phylum Planctomycetota; class Planctomycetia; order Pirellulales; family Pirellulaceae; genus JBBSJZ01. The sequence continues at coordinate 40,977 of JBGTAI010000111.1, forward strand.
AACGCAACGCCCGTTGATCCTGGAACGGGCGATCCAGATACGCCGGCACCACCAGATCCTCGAACTGTCACCATTACCGGCGACACGACTGGCGTAACTGGCCAACCGTTGCGGCTCTCCGGAGCAATTACAGACCTTCCCGGCGGCGCGATCGCTCGCTTGCTGTGGGAAGTTCTCAACAGTGACGGTGCGGTTATCGCTGTTGGTGCCGGTGAGACGTTCGAGTTCATTCCTATTGTGGCTGGCACGTATACCGTAAATGTCACGGGCCTCGACGATGCGAATGGTCAAGGAACATCGAGCACAAGTGTAACGGCCACGGCTAGCCGACTCATTCCTGACCCTGATCACCCAGGACTCTCGATCTTGGTCATCGGCGGTACCGGCATCGATGATTACATTCGCTTGAACGAAGACCGTTTGCGTCCGAACGCCGTGGAAGTGCGTCTGAGCACAAACGAAAGCGATTGGACAAAAGTCGTCTACGATAACATCAGCCGTATTGATGTGTATGGTGGCTACGGCGACGATAGTCTGACAACGGATGTTCGACTAACCATCCCAGTTCGCTTGTACGGTGGCGCTGGCAACGACAAACTTCGTGGCGGTAAAGGCAACGACTTCCTCGACGGCGGAGCGGGTGAAGACCGGCTGCTCGGACAAGGTGGCTTGGATGTCTTGGTTGGCGGCTTGGGTGCGGATCGACTGGGTGGTGGCGACGAAGACGACTTGCTCATTTCCGATGTCGTTTCGCTTAACGCTGACACCTTGCTTGCTCGCTGGTCGAACTCCAGTGCGACGGCAGCGGATCGGATTGCGAATTTGATTGTCGATTTGAGTGCCGCGATCCAAGCTGACGGAGCCGAAGACGATTCCGACGGCGACAAGGGCAACGACTGGTTCTTCAGCCAACTGACGGACACCGTTCGCTCAAACCGTCGCGAACAAGACGTCGCGACACGGTTCTAGGATACTTGCGACACTAAGGTACGTAAGATGAAGACTTTCATCGCTTTGCTTCGAGGCATCAACGTCGGCGGGAAAGGCATCCTGCCGATGAAAGACTTGGTCGCTTCGTTGGCGGAACTCGGCTGCGTGAACGTTCGCACCTACATCCAAAGTGGCAACGTCGTACTCCGCATTAAGCAAGGCTCCGCAAAGACTCTCGCTAGCCGACTCAGTGCATCAATCCAAGCAAGCCACGGCTTCACACCACATGTGCTTTTGATCGACGCAGCAGACTTCCTTCGTGTCATCGAAGACTGTCCGTACCGCTATATCGATGGCAAGCAACTCGATGGCAAGCAACTTCATGTATTCTTCCTTCAGTCGACTCCGAAGTCTCCAGACCTAACGACGCTGGAAAGCATCAAAACTCCGTCCGAGAAATTTCATCTCGTTGGCAACGTATTTTACTTATTTACGCCTGACGGAATTGGCCGGTCGAAACTTGCCGCAAAGGCAGAACGTTGTCTCGGTGTTGCCGCCACCGCACGGAATTGGAACACCGTCGCGAAGTTACAGGCGATGTTGGCCGAGGAATAATCGGCTTTCGGAGTCCAGGAATGTGTCACGGTGGCACATTCGGGTTCGAGGCCGCGAACCCGCCAAAACCTTGCGATTTGTGGGTAAATGGCTCGTTAGCGCCGCTGCTTTTTGCGGATATGCTCCTCGCTAACGTTAGCTGAAATCTCCAGTTCCATCACCCGTTTCAAATCCAACATGGCACAACCAAGTCGTCGTCAATTCTTGAGTGACAGTTTCTCGGCAGTATCCGCATTCGGAATCGGAGCCGCGTTCTCGGCACTCGGACAGCGATACGCTTATGGAGATTCAGCGACAAAACGAGAGTGGCTATCTCCGATCAAGGACGAAGTCACAGGTTTGCCGTTGCTGAGATTGCCCGAAGGCTTTCGGTATCGATCGTTCGGCTGGACGGGCGATGTGATGACCGATGGAACTGCGACGCCTGGGTTCCACGATGGCATGTCAGTGATTCGCGCCGACGGCGATATCTTGTCGATCTGTCGGAACCATGAACTGAGCGAAGACGGTCCGTGCTTGCCCATCAGCGGCGGAACGCCTTATGACACGATGGCCGAAGGTGGCTGCTCAACGCTCCGCTTTGACGCCGTCAAAGGTGAATGGCTCGATAGCCGAATCAGTATGTCGGGAACATCACGAAACTGTGCCGGTGGTGTGACGCCCTGGGGAACATGGTTGACTTGCGAAGAGACGGTTCTTGGGCCTCATTCGATCGACACGTACAAAAACGACGCCCCCCGTGATTTCAAGAAAGAGCACGGTTGGATCTTTGAAGTCCCCGCGGACGGAAACGGAAGCCCCGAGCCGCTCACTGCGATGGGCCGTTTCGTCCACGAAGCTGTCGCGATCGATCGTGAGACCGGCATCGTTTACGAAACCGAAGACCGCGGAACGTCTGGCTTCTATCGCTTCCTACCGAACCAGCCTGGCAAGTTGGCGGCGGGCGGTACATTGCAAATTGCTGAGCTCGTTGGACAGCCAGACTTGCGCGGCGGCTTCAAAAACGGAAGCACCTTTGACGTACGCTGGCACACGATCCCTGACCCGATGCTCGCGCACACTCCAGGGCAAAAGAAACCGGATGAGCTAGGCGTCTTCACTCAAGGCAAGCATCTGGGCGGATCAACCTTCTCGCGACTCGAAGGCTGCTGGTACGGAAACGGGCTGATTTACTTTGATGCAACAAGCGGCGGTGCAAAGGAAGCCGGCCAGATCTGGCAATACGATCCCAAGGCCGACACGGTGTCGCTGTTGTTTGAATCGCCGGACAAGCCCGTGTTGAATATGCCCGACAATCTCTGCGTCAGCCCTCGTGGCGGGTTGTTGCTTTGCGAAGACAATGACTACGGCGCGAACGAGTTTCCGCAGCGAGTTTTTGCGTTGACCCAAGACGGCCGACTCGCAAAGTTCGCAGAGAATAACGTTATTCTCCAAGGCGAACGCAACCAACTCGCCGGCGACTTCCGCACCAAGGAGTGGGCTGGGGCAACCTTCAGCCCCGATGGAAAGTGGCTGTTCATTAACATCCAAACTCCGGGCATCACCTTTGCCATCACTGGCCCATGGGAAGACACGTTTGTTTAATTGAGTGCTGAGTCGTACTGGCGATTTTGAGCCAGGGAGTTTGTGCTTTTATGTGTCGACTTTATGCGATGCTCGCTTCGCACTCGATGGGTGTTCAAGTTGATCTGCTTGAAAGCAGCAACTCGTTGCTGTGCCAGAGTCGATGCGATGCATTGAAACGAACGCACCCGGATGGTTGGGGCTTGGTCACATATCCCAGTGGCCTCGTTCATCGAGTCCGAAGCACCGAACCAGCCTTTATGGGCGATGGTTTTGCGATGGCATCACACCGTGCAAAGTCTCGCTGTGTGATCGCACATATCCGTTTAGCCTCCAAAGGAAATCGCAAACCCGAGAATTGCCATCCCTTCGTTTTTGGGAATTGGAGCTTCGCACATAACGGAACCGTCAACGCAATTGAGGTGATTCGCCAGTCGCTTGTTGATGAGCTACCAAAGGCGATGGCCCATGCAATCGAAGGAGAAACAGATAGCGAAGTCTTGTTTCTGTGGTTGCTCAATCGATTGCGTCGCGCAAAGACCATTCGCCACGATCGTTGTGTGAGTTTGTCCATGATGCTCGAGGTGCTCGCCCATTCACTCGCCGAGATCGCGGTGATGGACGCGAATGCACAGAACTCACCTGATCAGCCAAAGACAACAAAACTGACCGTCGTATTGACGAATGGCCGCGTGATGTTGGCGTCTTGCCTTGGGCATCCGCTATTTTGGTTGGCTCGGAAATTCGACGCTGACACCGCCACCGATCGCCATTCGGTTGTGTTGGCATCCGAGCGGCTATCAGACGAACCATGGAACGAGTTGGACAACGCATCAGTGATCGGCGTTTCGAACTCAGGAAAAGTCTCGACGTTAGCGTTTCCGTTATTGGCTTGAATATCTGTGCCAAAAACGGATGCATTCGTTATCTTGATATGATTTGACTACACTTGCCCCTCAGCATCCTTGCGCCAACGACGGGCCAGATTTTCTCCTGCTTTTCATCGAATCGATCATGTACCAAGTGCGATACGCTTTTCTAACATTACGCAGCGTCTCAGCGACCGATTTACTTGTGGTTGTCGCCGTGCTTTGTGTTAACTTTCTTTGCAACACTGTCGGCAATGCACAAAGCGTGCGGCCTCCGAATGTCATTGTCGTCTATACCGATGACCATGGCTATTCGGACTTGGGATGCCAAGGTGTGTTTGACGATGTTAAAACACCACATATTGATGCCTTGGCGGCTGGCGGCGTGCGGATGGCCAACGGGTACTGCACCGCGCCGCAATGCGTCCCGTCACGCGGTGGGCTGCTGAGTGGCCAGTACCAAAATCGCTTCGGGCTCGAATCGAATCCGGATCTTCAAGACGCTAGTGTGATGAAGCGTTTTGATGCGGTGACAACACTCCCCGAGCGTTTGAGAAAGGCGGGCTATACGACCGGCATGGCTGGGAAGTGGCATCTTGGACCGGACCACCAAATTACTGATCACGGTTTCGATCAAGCGTTCTTTAAGCACAGCAACGCGCCGGGATTCTGGAACATGAATCTCGATGGGCAATCGATCGAGCCGACTCAGCAAAATGGCGGTGGCTATCACATCGATCTGATTTCCGATTTCGCATGCGCCTTCATCGAGCGTTACCAGAAGCAACCGTTCTTCTTCTATCTCGCTTGTCGAGCGCCTCACGTGCCACTCGATGCACCGCCGAAGTACTTGGAACGATTCCCGGGTGAAATGCCCGAGCGAAGACGCCAAGCCCTCGCCATGATTTCTGCGGTCGACGATGGTGTTGGTCGAATCGTGCAAACGTTACGCGAACACGGGCTCGAAGAAAACACATTGTTGCTCGTGATCAGCGACAATGGTGCTCCGCTGAAGAAAACGAAAGCCGATGAACCCGGTGGTGGACCTGGCTGGGACGGGTCGCTTAACGATCCACTCAATGGCGAAAAAGGCATGCTCACGGAGGGCGGTGTGCATGTCCCGTTCGTCGTGCATTGGAAAGACACGATCCCTGGCGGACAAGTCTATACGCATCCCGTGATCTCGCTCGATGTTGCTGCAACCGCCACAGCCATCGCAGGTCTCGAACCGGATCCTGCGCTCGCTGGAGTGAATCTTGTGCCGTATTTGAATGGCGCGGTAACCGGTGCGCCACACGAATCGTTGTATTGGCGATGGTTGAACCAGTCTGCGATTCGTCAAGGAAAATGGAAGTACATCGAACTGGATGATCGAAAGTACCTGTTTGACTTGGAGACGGATCTGGAAGAGACCACCAACGTTGTCGCGAAGCATCCTGATGTCGCGGCAAGTTTGCATGATGCGCTCGCCAAGTGGGCTGATACGCTTCTAGCACCCGGCATCGGCGCGTTGGCATCCGACGGACGAAGCAAAGTCGACGGTGACTACTACGACTGGTACATCGACGGCAAACGTGATGAAGCAGAGAAGGCAATGCCAGCCAAGAAGACGCCTTCGCGTTCAAAGACTGAGGCGAAGGTGACAACGAGGGACCTTTTCACGCGACGCGACGTGAATAAAGACGGCCGCGTCACGTTGGCTGAATTCTTGGCCGGTCGAACTGGACCGACCGTGCCTGTTCTCACGCGTCGATTTGCTGAGTTGGATCAAGACCGCGACGGCGATTGGGAATCCGAAGAACTGGAACCGACAAAGTCCAACGCAACCAGAAATTGACTGCCCCCAGAACGCTCTATGCAAAATTGCGTTTGCGATACGTTAGCAGCTGGTATCCGCTAGCTTCGGCGTCGCCTTCCCACCACATCTTTGGCCATTTGCGAATGTGGTATTCGTCGAATTGCTTCGTCACCACGATGGCTCGTCCACCGTCTTTCAAGACGCTCGCGGCGCTGTTGATGAAGTGCTCGGCAATCGTGAAGCTTCCGTAGTAAGGTGGATTCAATAACGCGAGGTCGCAAGGTTCCACCCCAGGCATCACGCCGTCGTGATTCAAAATCGCAGTGACGTTGCTGAGACCATTGAGCGCCGCGCCGCGCTCCGCACATTGCACAGCTCGCGCGTTGCAGTCGACGCAGTAAACGTGCCCCGCCTCCGGATTCAACTCACGCAAGCGAATGGCGGTCGCGATGCCAACGGCTCCGCTGCCGCAACCGAAATCGAGCACGATGTCGCCAGCCTGCACATTGCTGTGTGAGACCAACAACCGCGCAGCAACGTCGAGTGATCGATGCGAAAAGACACTGGGGCGAGTCACGATGCGCACCAGTCGCTCGTCGTCGCGAAACATGAACTCGGCGTCAAAGTTGCGAAGCTTCTTGAGCGGTCGCGTTTTCGTGGCGCTGTAAACCCATCCGATGTCTGTTTCTCGACAACTGACCTTGTCGAATAGAAGTTGCAACTGTTCTTGCAGCCAATGATCTTTGGGGTTGTTCACCGCAGCGATCAGTCGGCCGCCGATATCGAGTCGATCGTGGGCTTGCTGCAAAACGTCTCGCGTCATCTCAGCTTCACCGCGCCTCAGCACCGCGACTAGTGCGAGCTGGATCTTCTCCTCGGGCAGGTCGGCTGCGCAAGTCACCGTGACTTCCGTCGCAGCCTCCGTCGTGGCGGCTTGAGCCTGGGCGGCACGAAACGCGTCGACAAACCAGAGCGTCACATTCCCGGTCGGACACAGGGTCTTGGCGTGCCATCCAGCTTGACCCCGGCCAGGCGAAACGACGAGGCAACGATCAAATTCGCAGGTCCCAAATAGATTCGCTTCGAGGGCGTCGATGAGCAGTTGCTCGCTCGGAAGCGGCGGAAGTGACGGTTCAGACGTCATGGACAATACGTATTTCTTCTGGTTGGGTTTAGGATCGGGGACGCATTGGATAGGCTGTGTGCCGGTTTGTCGAGTGTCAGTGCTGTTGGCCGGGTTTGAGGATCACGTTGAACGTCGAAGAAAATTTTCGCCAGTCGCTAAGAAGCCAGTTCGGCAGCCAAGCAGAAGCCGTCATCGCGGACTCCGAATCCCTCCAGCGTAAAGCACAAGACAAATTCGGCGAGATGACTGGTGACATTGCGGGCACAGCGTCTCACGGAAATAACGACGCGGGTGTTTGGTGGGTGACCGAGCGGGCGCTCCAACAATCGACACCGTGGCAGGTCGCGCGGCTGAAAGCGACCTGGTTCGGCGATTGCCCAGTCGCAGACTTGTGTTGCGGCATCGGCGGTGACACGTTTTGGTTGGCACAGCGAGGACCAGTCGTCGCTGTCGACGTGGACTCGATGATGGTGCGGCTCGCCGAAGCCAACTGCCGCTGCGCAACGTTTGTTGAACAGGCTACGTTCGTACGTGCTGACGCGATCTCGTTCGCGAAGGATTGGAACGGGGCTGTGCATATCGATCCCGATCGGCGAGCTGGCGCCAAACGCACGAGCACGCCCGATTACTACGTGCCTGCATGGTCAGATGTCGCAAGGGTCGTTAACAAAGCTCCGGCTGCGGTTATCAAACTAGCGCCGGCTGCGGACGTTGATTGCTCGACCCTTGATCGCCCTTCGCATCGCACATGGATCTCGCTTCGCGGAAGCGTTCGTGAACAATCGCTCTTGGCTGGCGATGCGATTTCGCGGGCGGAGCTTCCGGAGGATTCACGGTCTGCGATCGCGATTCGAGGCGATGGTTCATCACAACGGTTCAGCGTCGAATCACAAACCGCAGTCGAACGCCGAGCGATGATCGCAAGCGAACCGGGCGACTGGATGATCGATCCCGACGCAGCCATTCGAGCTGCGGGGTTGACCGATGCATTCGCCAACGCCAACGGATTGCGAGTGATCGGCGCACCGAGCGGTTTTCTGACCATAGCCTCCGGCATCGGCGGTCTGGGAGCGGTCGGCGTCAACGCGATCGGCCTTGGAATGGCGATCGTTGCACGAGTCGAGTGGTCAGGATCGTGCGATGAACGAAGGCTGAAGAAAGAGATGCGTTCGCGAGGCGTGTATCCCGCCGTTGTGAAAGTACGTGGCGTGGATCGCGACCCAGTGAAAGTGACACGTACGTTTCGTGATTGTGGCGATCGGCCCGTAACGCTGTGGCTGGGCAAGGTCGGCAAGAAAGTCTACGCCGCGTGGACAACCACGAAAGATGGCGATGCTATGGCCGAGCGAGACGCGAACTGAATCGCGTGATCACATCGAATGATGGGCCGTGGACCAGCGACAAAGCGATCTGGCCCACCGTGCGTTTGGAAGATTGTTGCAGGAGTCCGAGGACCCTACATGATTCCGCCGTGGGTACGGATTGGAGTCATGTGACTTGGCGAGTCAAGGAACCAGAATCGCTCCCACTCGTCGACGAGCGATCGCATGTCTTCCGAGGTGTAGAGCAATTGTTGTACGCGGCGTTCAGGCCGTGTGGAGTAGATGGGCACAAAACATCCAACCGTTGTTGTCAAACAAACGGCGAGAAAGGCGAATTGCAATAGGCGTCGCATCGTGCGTTCCTCCGTGAACCTTGCGTCAGTCAAACTTGGCGGTTATTCGGTGTCCCAACGTCCGCTTGGTCGCGGTGGCGATGGAGGCATCCGATCTTGTTCGGTGTCGAGCCGTCGTGGCTCGGTTGGTGGCATGCCACCTGGTTTAGGACCCGCTGACCCCTCAGAACCAATAGTGTTGCCAGCATTCAGATTGCCAGAAACCGGTTCGTTGAGTTCAGACTCGTCCAGTTCGTTCATCCGGGCTTCCATCGTCTTGCCCGGTTTGAAAGTGACCACGAATTTACGAGGCACTTCCACTTGCTGCCCAGTTCGCGGGTTTCTCGCCTTGCGTGCCGCTCGGGGTTTTACTTCGAAAACACCAAAGTTACGCAATTCGATCCGTCGCTCTCTTACCAAGGACTCCACGATGGCGTCAAAGGTCTTCTGGACAATTTCTTTTGTCTGCTGTTGAGTCAGTCCGACTTCTTCGGAAATCGTTCGCACGATGTCTTTCTTCGTCACTCATGACTCCCTAGCAACTCACCTTGCGGTGCCGTTCGATCGTTGTAAACCCTTTGCCGCATTCAACTTAACAGTTCGCAAGTCTAGGTGCGGCGATTACGGTCGTCAAGATCGTGAACAGAGGTGCCGCGAAAGAAACATGTCCCACCGCGAACCTGAACTGCCTGATTAATGGTATCGACCGGCACAATCGCTACAGTTAGACAAATCGGCCCAAAATTCAAGAATGCCGTCGTTAACGAATCCGAACAGCCCCCAAGAGGGGCTTCTGGAGCCGAAGGTAACCCTTCAAAGCAGCCCAAATGAGTAACCGCCGAGAGCCACCTGATGGTCGTTACCATCCGATTCGCTATGTGTTCTTGGCGGCAGGACCGTTTGTTGTCATTCCCTACCTCGTCTTGATGCCCGTGATCGTGACACTTCGATCGGCGTGGAACAAACGCCCGCGGGCTCTGTGGCGAATGGCGACCGTGGTCTCGACGTCGGTAGCCTTGATGGTCACTTGTCCGCCGTCACCATTCTTCATCGGGCTCGATCGGCCGATTGATCCGTCGATGTTCTACGATCGGTCCAGCTACATGATGTCGCTCTGGAATCTGCTCGGCTGGCAATGTGTCCTGGTGAACGCCGCACTCATTGCGTCTGTCGTACTATTCCCCGTCTCAGCTGCTTCGACAGTCGCAACGATAGTCTCGCGACGTCGCGGCGCCAAAACGATGCCAACATAGCCACTCGCCGACAGAATAAACTCAAATGGCTTTGAAGCCACCAAACGCTTTGATAACGTCTTTGCTTAAATTCATCTGTGTGTACAACGACGCGTCGGTGACGCAACAGGTCCGTGGTATGAAGTTCAATTCAATCGTCCTCGTTGTCGTCGCCGCAATGACGTGGGCTGACGTTCGTTCGAGCTACTGTGACGAACCCACCGCGAAACCGACCCCCACCGCGAAACCGACCTGGGCAATCGTCATTCACGGTGGTGCAGGAAGCTCGCCATCGCAGCTGGGTGAAGCGTCCAGCAAAAAACGCACTGACGGATTGCAAAACGCGTTGCAGACCGGTCGCGACTTGCTGGCAGCCGGCTCAACAGCCATGGATACCGTCGAAGCAGTGATTCGGATCATGGAAGACGATCCGATGTTCAACGCAGGTCGAGGCGCGGTGCTGACGGAGAATGGCAAGGCTGAGTTGGATTCGTCAATCATGGACGGAAAGACCCTCGGATGCGGTGCCGTTGCTGGCGTCACCAAGGTCAAGAATCCGATCTCGCTAGCCCGTCGAGTCATGACCAACACCAAACATGTGCTTCTCGTCGGACCCGGAGCGGATCTGTTCGCGGAGTCGCAACAAGTTCCACTTGTCGAACCCGACTACTTCATCACCCAGCGCGACGGCGCAAACACTTCAGGCATCGTTTCCGCATCGCAAGATTTGGAACATCCACATTACGGCACCGTCGGCTGCGTCGTGCTTGACTCGCACGGAAATCTCGCTGCCGGAACGAGCACTGGTGGGACTGCGAATAAGTTGCCTGGTCGAGTCGGCGATTCACCGCTCGTCGGAGCTGGCACTTACGCCGCGAATGGACTCTGTGCTGTTTCCGGAACCGGTGTCGGCGAAGAGTACATTCGAAACAGTGTCGCGTATGACATTGCGGCGCAAATGCGATACGCCGGCAAGTCGCTCGAGTCGTCCGTAACCGAAATCATGACGAAACGCCTGCAACCAGGAATCGGTGGGCTGATCGCCGTTTCTCAACAGGGCGAGATGGTGATGCAGCACAACACACCCGGCATGAGTTGTGGCGCGGCCGATAGCACGGGACGTTTCGAAACGCACCTCACGCTCGAGAACGGCGGAGCGCCAGCGGAAATCGAAGCAAGCTCGAATCAGGCCGAGATCACAGCGCTCGTACAACAACAAGCTCGCGACTGGAACGCCGGTGACATCGACGCGTTTATGAAGGTCTATTGGAAAAGTGACCAGCTCACGTTCTCGTCGGGCGGCGAAGTCACACGAGGATTCGACGCGACTTTGGCTCGTTACAAAGAACGTTATCCAACACCCGAAGCGATGGGCCAACTCACCTTCACCCATCTCGAGTTCTTGCCGCTTGGTGGCTCAGCGATGCAAGTCCTCGGTGTATGGAACCTTAAGCGAGACCAACCGATCGGCGGCCGATTCACGCTCGTGTTCCAACGTCTTGCCGAAGGCTGGAGAATTGTGCACGATCACACATCCAAATCGCCTGACGAGCCAACACCATAACCCGCGAAGCCTTTCGAAAGTACACATCACGCTCCGCCGTGATGTCAAGCAGCAAAGAAATTGTCCCGAAATAACATTCGGATTAAGTGGAAATGCGCTAGCCGCTCGGTGCCGTGAAACCGCAGGGCTCGCGCTGGGCTGCTAAAGAGTTGTTATTGACCCGCATTTGAAAGGTCATTGTATTGTTTCCGTTGAATGGGCCGGCAGCCGATGCCCCCATACGCCTCAACGTTACACGGCATCCTGGAAAATTAGTGTTCAATTAGCGAAGATTAGTGTTCCTCAAACTCGCCCCTCAATTGTGGCTCAGGCGGAACTCGATATCTACTTCAAGGGGCATCTTCTCAATGCAAAGTACCGACCTGACCTACTGGTATTTGGTGAAATTGTGGTCGAGTTGAAGGCGTTGAAGGACCTGTGCTCGGATCATGAGGCACAACTGTTCAATTACATGCGAATCGCCCGCAAACGTGTTGGCTATCTCATCAACTTTGGAAAGAAAGGTGAACTGCAGTGTAAACGCTTTGTCATCGACGATCTCCACGTCCCCAATAATCGCTGAAAGTAAAATTTGGGAACACTAATCAACACTAATCCGCTTGTCTCGCACGTAACAACGGTTGCTAACGCCACCGGCAGCGATCTGTCGCCCTCCGGTCTAAGAACGACGAAATTGACACGGAACTAAACTTGAACAAACAAAATTGCCGCATCCCCAAACTTTTAGCGGCCCAAGCTTGCGCCCTGTCGCTTAAAAGCAAGTCGGGAAGTTATTTCAAGACAGTTCCAAAGAAAGTACTCATCACGCTCCGCCGTGATGTTCCCGCCGTGATGTTTCCGCTGTGATGTTTCCGCAATAATGTTATACCGCAAAACAACACAACGCTCTTCCGTTGGATCCCACAATCGAGAGATCGAGTGACAAACCGAGAACTAGATCCTAAAACCGCGATCATGATTGTGATTGATCACTTTGGCGATATTCAGCCAGGTCAAAAATGTTCGGCTGTGTTTTTTGATACGCATAGAATTCAGCGAGAGAAAGAGTTTTTCGCGAAGCTGTACAGCGAGAACGGTGTGCATGATCGCGAGATTCTTCGTGCGATGGTGGCTGCGAATGTGCCGGACGATCCCTATTGGCTAGTCTCATTCAAACCAGCCGATGGCGTGACTGGACAAGAACCTCGCATGCACAGAGTCGACGACCGAACCAGAAAGGTTCTACCCGACCCAGCCTAGAGCATTGAAAAACAAGCTGGCTTACCAAGATCCAGCGACATGCTTCAAAACGTCGTAACGGTTCGCGAAACTCCGGTCTTTTGCTCAGAACTTCAGTTGCCAGTTCGGCGTCGAATAATCGAGGAACAATGAGCCTGAGGCGCTAGCCGATTTCCCACTGAACGATTTTTAAGATCGGCTAGCGCCTCAGGCTCAATTCTGATTGCTATTCAATGACAGAATGCAATGGTGTTGGTCACCGGTGCTGGCGATCAGTGAGAAGTGTCGAATTAAAACGCGGAGGCGCAGAGCATCACTGAGCAAAGCAACGGCGACGCAGTTCAATCCCACAGTCCAAAGTCACGCAGCGCACCTTGGGTCGTCTCACCCTAAACTCCGCGGCCCTCCGCTCCTCCGCCACTCCGCGTTTCAAAATCCCCTACTCATTCACCATTGTTCAATTTGCATTGTTCAATTTGCATTGTTCAATTTGCAATTTGCAATAAACCAGCAACCGTCCCACGGCGCACTCGCTGATCGCCGACAATCATGCTGGCAATCCCGAGAGAATCAATGTTTTTAATCGATGAGCAATGAGCCTGAGGCGCTAGCCGATTTTCCACCGAACGATTTTTAAGATCGGCTAGCGTCTCAGGCTCAATCTTGCTTGCTATTTAATGACAGAATGCAAAGTTGTTGGTCACCGGTGCTGGCGATCAGTGAGAAGTGTCGAATTAAAACGCGGATGCGCAGAGCATCGCTGAGCAGAACAAAAGCGACGCAGTTCGATCCCACAGCCCAAAGTCACGCAGCGCACCTTGGGTCGTCCCTCCCGAAACTCCGCGGCCCCTCCGCCCCTCCGCGTTCCAACCTCCCCACCACATATTTCATTTTGCATTTTTCATTTTGCATTTTGCAATTCCCCTCCCAACCCAACACACCCAACCGTACGTCAGGCTTTCCAGCCTGATTCAAGCCCCACCCTCTCACGCCAGAGAGGCCGATCTACCGCCCCGGCAACCTCCTCAAACATTCCCAAAGCCCTATCGATTCTTAGCCATCTTCCTAGCCACTAGCCACTAGCCACTGCTGGATCTCGCGGATATTCGTTCCCTGCCATAAATGATGAGTCGCAAAACAATGTCGAAACGTGTGGCTCGTCACGCGTTTATTGAGACCTGCGGCATCCACCGCATGACGCAGCCGTTTTGGGAACGTGTCCTTGTGCAAATCATGTCGATGCAACACCTCCCGTGATGCGACCCAACGCTCCAGTGGCTCGACCAAGTTTTCCGGCATCGGAACTACCCGGCTCTTCCCACCCTTGGAATCCCGCATCTCAATCTGTCGATGCGCAAAATCAATGTCCTTAACCCGCAACCGCATCGCCATCACTCAAACCGTCGATCAACGGCAACGCCGTTCAACTCCAAAGGCTAGGGTCGCGCAGCGCACCCTGGGAAACCCAACCCACCATCGCCAAAACCCTGAAAGGGTTTCACCGCCACCAGACCTTCCCAAACCTCCGCGCCCCTCCGCGTTTCAACCTCCCCCAACTCCCCTCCCCACCTGACCGCTGAACCGAAGCCATCACCAAGCTCGCGACTATGAACGGTACGCCATGGATCTTCGAGCACCCGAAAAGCCGTTGAGCCGATCCAGCGGACTGGTTACGGCCAACCCAGGACGATTCATCACATGAGTATAAATCATGGTCGTCTTCACATCCTTGTGTCCCAACAATTCCTGCACCGTGCGAATATCCGCGCCGTCGTCAAGCATGTGCGTGGCAAAACTATGTCTCAATGTATGTGGAGTCGCATGCTTCACAATGGACGTTTTGCTGCGACCTCGCTTCATCGCATCCGCAAACGTTTTTTCGTGAACGTGATGACGCCGCAGGACTCCACTACGCGGATCACGCGATAACTGCCGTGACGGGAATATGTATTGCCACCCCACTTCGCGATCGGCATTTGGGTACTTGCGATGAAGCGCGTACGGCAAATAAACGCGACCGCCACCGTCATTCACGTCATCACGATGAATTGAAATCGCCATCGTGATCTGATACCGCAGCGCCTCCATAATGGATTCCGGCAACACCGTGATTCGATCCTTCAAGCCTTTGCCGTTGCGCACCACAATCTGGCCCGTATCAAAACAAACATCCTTGATTCTCAACGTCCGGCACTCCCGATGCCGAATGCCGCTGCCATACATCAACTCGAACATCGTCCTATTGACGCCGCGCATCACGCCGAGCAACTCACCCACCTCCTCTTTGCTCAAGACGACAGGCAAATACGTGCTTGCCTTTGCCCGTATACGCTGAATGAACTTCATGTCGCGACCAACAATGTGCTCATAGTAATAGAGCAATGCTGATAGCGCGACATTCTGTGTGCTCGCCGCCACTTCACCCGTAACCGCCATCTCCGTCAAGAAACCGCCAATCTCTGGCTCTCCATAGTTTTCTAAGTCCTCCGCATCCAGGTGACGAATGAATTGCTTCAAATAGCCAACGTACGTTTCCTCCGTCGAGTACGGTTGGTGCACATGACGAATAAAAGCCCTCAACTCTTGAACCGGTTTCGGCTCGCTCGGATCGATAATTCCTGCGTCACCTTCGCCAGTACAACTCTCAACCTCGTTATCCAAGCCTTCGCCAACTGACTCTTGGTTGCGAGTTTGCGTCTGGCGGCCCGCTCGACCGTCCTCGATGCCATCGCGAACACGTTTATCCTTTGCAGCAAGCTCCCCCAGCGTTTTCTTGAACGCACTGAAATCAACATCACACGACTTCAGCACTAAAGTTTGGTACCACTCCAACGAACGTGCGGCCTGTAAACGTTGCCATGCCGGGGCACCCCGGTCACGCAGTCCCTGCAAAAACGTCAACGTCGAATCGTACGTAACGACAAAACTTCCTTCGTCGTCTTTTTGAGCACGCGTGGCATACTCATCGATCCACCGCGGCATCCACTTGCGATCGTTTGGGTGAACTTGGACTCGATTCAGACGATAGGCGAAAACTTCCAAAGACATTTCAGCGTCCCTTCAACAGGAGTGGTGTAAGCCCGACCATGTACGGAACGCCCGTTCTACGTGCACGGAAATCTCGTTTCAATCATTTTTTGAAAAAATAATCCAAAAAACAATGAAAATGCTGTACACTGCACCCGACGGGTGGCGAGCGGTATTATGGGCGGGTCACCTGCCGATAATGTGCTTTTCACAGCACCTCACCCACTGTTAAAATGCTATTCACACCACCTGAGGTGGTATGAATTAATCGTTGCACTGGCGGAAACCGGGGGTAAAAC
>JBGTAI010000112.1:0-23925 GCA_041749955.1 Pirellulaceae bacterium
TGAACGAAAATCGAATTTGGGGAGGGGGCCGTTCTGCGCTGACGGCCGCAATGACGCATCAAAACTAAATTCAAGCCACTATTTACGCGGCTAACTCGAAAAACTCCACCCGTTACGTTCGTGGTGAATAACTCGGGTTTACTCCACAGCGACTTTTCGCGGCACACGTTGTTTGATGTGACCTACCAACCCGATGCGATGTCCGTCGTCCAGCTCACGCGAGCGTTTCGCGAATTGATCGGTCGCGTTTTTTGCATCAATCAACAGCAACGCCGCAACCGTATCTCAAGAACGATTCGCCGAAATCGTCGACGCTATCCATGAACTTGCCAACGACTCGAGTTTCTTTATTGGATCTTCCCCGATTCATGTTCGGACATCGCGGCAGTATTTGGCGGCTGATTCACGCGCGTCACGCTATTTGGTTGGGAGCGGCACTCGTCGCAACGGCTGCGATGGCACGCGAGTACGACGCGGTGAGTCTGTGGCACGAGCCAGGGGATTTACTCGCCCCATTTGCCGCATCGATTGTGTTGGCGAGCGGATTGTTCCTGTGGATGTTGGCGACCGTTGGTGCAATGCGGATCCACGTGAGGCGACTGGGACGCGCGTTTGTTGTGTTCTTGACGGGTTATTGGTTGACGGCTCCGTTGGCATGGTTGTATGCGATCCCGATCGAAGAATTCGCCGACGAGATCACAGCGATGCGATTCAACCTCACGTTGCTGTCGATCGTTTCTGTTTGGCGAGTTCTCTTGTTCGCCCGAGTCGTCTCGATTCAATTTCGCATCAGTTATCTCGTTTCGTTGTGCAGCCTCTTGGTTCCGTGCATGGCGGTCGCGTTCGTTGGAATGTTTTCCGCCATGTTGGATTTGGTTGGGGTCATGGGCGGCGTTCGGTTGACGCAAACTCAGGAGATCATGAAGAACTTTCAGGAAGGTGTGCTTTCGACCATTTCCACTGCGTTCGTTCCAGTAGTCATCTTGGCAGTAGTTGCGATCATCATCGGACGCCGGAAGACATGGCAGCACCGGTCGACTCCGACAAGCGATCCGCTGGCCCGGGCGTTGTGGGGTGTTCCCTTGCTCGCATCAATCGGTTTTGGTGTGGCGATGATATTTTTTCAACCGGCATTGATCATGGCCGCACGAATCGATCAGCTTCTTCAATCGGATCGCATTGACGAAGCGATTGGCTTGATGTCGCAGGGGACGGCGAAGGACTTGCCTGCCGCGTGGGACCCGCCACCACGAGCAACCGATCGCTACGAAGTCGTGCCAAGCTTGGCGGAGCTACTCGATTCCATCGAACGAACCTCACCACCGCACTGGATTATTCAACGACTGCTTGCCCGAGCGGATCTGATCGCACCGCGTCAATGCGGTGTTCACCATGGATTCATGTTCCAGCACACAGGTGAACCGCGTGAAATGAATGGATCTGTTGAACAGTTGGAAAGCCTAAGCGAAATCGTCAATCGCACACTTGCTCTTGAGGCCATCGACGAGGATATGCGGAATCAGCTTTTGGAGTTAAAAGAGTCGGCCGCATTCAGCCTTAACGCTGCTCTTAAAAGACAGAATGAGCGAGAGGAAAATGAAAACTCTCTGTAAGCCACGGGCAAGATGCTGTGTCAAAGCGGTTACGGGCTGTGTCGTTTGTCGACCCGTGAGGTACAAGACGACACGGGATGACTCCTATGCAAGGCAAGCAAAAACTGGCACGTAACCGCCGCATGCTCACTGCCACCTATTCCTCTAAAACAGTCTTGAGCACACGATAGGCTTCGATGCTTTCGGTCACTTCGGACTTCCCGCCGGCCTCTTCGACATGGTTCAAAATCAACAGCAGATTTTCTATGTTGCCAGCCGCTGCTACAGCAGCTTTCAATTGCTCGAGCTTATACGCGGACGGCAGTAGCGATCCGTTTTTTGTCGGACCTGATTGTTTCTTGGAGCGGGCCGCATCTTTCTTCGTCGAACTAGCGGCGGGAGTGCTGGCTACCACCGTGCTGGCGACTGCCGTGGTCGTGTCATTGCTTGGCTGTGTCTCGGCAACCGAATCGGTCGACTCAACGGGTTTATTCTGCTGCTTGCCACTTTGTGGTTTGGCCATGGATGCGTATCGTCCTTGTTGATGTGGTTCTGATCGACGTTTTAGACCACGGAATCAGCCTGTTCAATCCGTGCAAAAACACAGTACAGGTACACTACAACTCTTCGGCGGTCGGCTTCCACCCTAGCCGCGGATCGTGGAAACTACCACTCGGCGTTCAGGACTTGATTTCTAAAAAGCGAATCAGAAAGGCGGGTTCCAAGATATTAAGTCCCCTTTTCGGTGATGCCTGCTCAAGATGGACGATAACTGGAACAACGAAGTCGAAAACGAGGCTATCCCCGCATCAAATGATTTCGAGCCAGCTCGTTTTCATTCCGATCTCGGACTTCCGGTGGGCGATCTTCAATTACTCAAAGACGCCGCCGCCGCAATTCGCCAAGAATACCGCGAATGTTCGCGATGGAAACGGCTGCGCTGCCGCAGGGTGAGCCTCTTTGCTGAGCGAGACCGAGGTACCATCGTTGTCATCCATGTCGGTAGCTCAGTCGAATTTGACTGGACTTGGGAAGGTGCCGTCGCCTTTCGTCCCAAGTCGCTCGACGACAACCCAGCGGTCTCGAATCTTACTTACGAGGACGCTGCATTCGAAGACGAACTCGTTTGGAAAGGCGAAGTTGTCGAAGTGGATGAACGAAATGGTTGCCTATTCATCAGCTTGGATAACCCTGAGGCAATGCCGACGACGGGTTCTTTTTTCGTTCGTCCGTTCGAGTTCCTGTCGGTGCTGGATTCGGTCTACAACGAATCTGAATTTGAATGCGTTCGCGATGAACTCCCTCATCGCTTAGCGGCGACACAAGGCGGCATCCACCCTGTGATCACAACTCAAACTCATCTGAGCCAAAGTCATCTGGGATTGTCGCAGTTGCAAGCTTGGTGGCGACATTCCTGGAGCGTGCTTTGGGGGCCACCGGGAACGGGTAAGACATGGACGACCGGCCAGCAGATTGCGGCCGTCATCGAGGATCCGACCGAACGTATTCTCGTTGTCTCGACCACGAACCGTGCAACGGACGCAGTCGCCCTGTCGATTGGTCATGCTGTCCGCGAACGATCGTTGCCCGAGCTGGACGAAGGGCGACTCTTGCGTATCGGAAAGGGTGCGTCGCTTCACCAGTTCAAGCAAGCTGGCTTGGAATCGATGCTGCGTGGAACAGAATCGGAAGTGCTCATTAAGATTGACGAACTTGCTGGCCAGCTTCGACTGTTTGACACCTGGGAAGAGAAAGCTCTCACGCGCAAACAGATCGCCGAGCTTAGAACGAACCGATCGGGTAAGGCCAATCACAACTTTGTTGATCCCGATGTGCGAGTTGCTGTTTGTACCGCATTCAATGCCATGAGTTCGCTTCGACAAAATCACGTCAACAGGATGCTCCAAGACGGTGACGCCCCATTCACAACGATTTTCATCGACGAAGCGGGATTGATTTCGCGAACCGCGATTGCGGCCTTATCGCTTCTGGCGGCGAGGCGAGTTGTGCTCGTCGGTGACTCGAAACAGCTGGCGCCAATCAGCCGAATTTCGCGCATCCTTCCTGCACGCCAACAGAACTGGTTGGCTAGTAGCGGCTTAAGCCATCTCGATGCATTCGAAGACACTCCGGACGCAGTGCACGTTCTGTCTCAGCAATACCGGATGCACCCAGATGTCTGCCAAGTCGTCTCTGAATTCCAGTACGGCGGACTCCTTACGACAGCCAACGAGACAAAGAACCGCGAGTCCGTCGCACCGCAATGGATCACGTCGCACTCGAGAGCCATCTGGTATGTCCTCGACGAAGAGGGCAGCGACCTTGCATCGATTCGCGCCGAACGAGGCCCCGGCAATAAAAGCTGGGTGCGATCCGTCACTCCATCCGTTCTCCAAAAACTGCTTTCCGATCCCGATCTCCAGAACTCGGAAGGACTCTTCGTTTCACCGTACAAGGCTCAAGCTCAAGCAGTTTCGAAATTTTTTTCGCAATTGAGACTCACCAAGTGGCAAGCCTCAACCGTCCACAGCCAACAGGGGACGGAAGCCGATATCGTGATCTTCGACACCGTGAACGCGGGCAGTTACAACTGGCCTTTCGACGAGTGGAAACGCTTAGTCAACGTCGCACTGAGTCGAGCACGAGAAGCGATCATCGTATTGGCCAGTCAAAGCGAGATGCAGGAACCTTACCTCAAGCCGCTGATACAACGACTCACTCCAAGCGTCCTAGTCCCCGACGGCGAGCGTTTCCGCTGGCAAAAATTGGATGCTGTCGGCGATCGTTTTCATCCATCCTCCAGCCCCAATCAAGTCGCTGAAAAACCAGCAACTTACAACAGTTCTAGCGAACCACGCAGCGGCATGGGTCACCAAGTGGCCCAGCGAAAAGCGATGACGCCTGTTCTCTCACAGGAACAACAACGACTCACAAATTTGAAACTCGACGGCAAGCCTCGGCTCGTGCGAGGCGTTGCGGGAAGCGGTAAATCAATCGTCCTCTGCAACTGGCTCGCCAAGACCGTGAAGCGACTCCAAGGCAACAAGGACTTCCGCGTTTGGGCTGTCTATGCAAACCGATCATTGCACCAACTGCTGCGAGAATCAGTCGAATCGGCGTGGAGAAATTTATTCACAGACCAACTCTTCGAACAACCCGAATTCCCTTGGGAGAACGTCTCACTGCTGCATGTGAAGGACGTACTCGCAGGCATCATGCCAAGTGTCTCGTTGTCGATCGACTCGTTCGAGTTTGACTACGACCGGGCTGCCGAAGAGTTTTTGAATCGCCAAGACGCCACGGAACTCTTGCCAAGATGCTCAGCTCTATTCATTGACGAAGCCCAGGACATGGGGCCATCCACACTCAAGTTACTGCTTTCGCTTGTGGAGCAGACTGACCCGGAAGACCCAAACAGTCGCTCAGCACACATTTTCTATGACAACGCTCAGAACATCTACGGCAGAAAGACACCGAAGTGGCCACAGTTCGGTCTCGACATGCGAGGCCGCTCATCCATCATGCGAGAAAGCTTTCGTTCGACAATTCCGATTACCGAACTTGCTGTTAATGTGCTGCATCGATTGACGCCGCCCGATGAGCGACAAGACCAAAACGAACTGATGAAGATGGGGCTGATCGAGAAGGAAGAACGAAATGGCATCGAATGGTTGCGAGTCCGCTTCAACCAAATCCAAGGCCCAAAACCTATCTTCCACTCATTTCAAAATCGTACTGCAGAGCTAGATGCGATCGCCAATCACTTGAAGCATCTCATCCAACGCGAGGACATTTCCCCGAGCGACATTTGCTTGATCTATAACAGCAAATCAATTGTTCAATTACTTGAAACAAGGCTCGGTCCGATGATGGCTGAGATCGGTGTCGAGTTATCGGTCCAGACCAATCGGCCCTACGAGCGACGCGACAATACGTTAGTCGTTACCACGTCACATTCGTACAAAGGATACGAGTCGGAAGTCGTTATGATCCCTTGCGTCGATCAGTTCGTGACGGGTGATGGCAAGATTCTCGCGAATAACTTGTACGTCGCGATGACGCGAGCGAGATCGTTGCTTGCGATCTATGGTCTCGTCCATGGATCAACCGCTTCTCGCCAACTTTGCCAAACAATCAACGATTGTGTCGCGGCGATGAACTCGACGCCAAACGTTGAAGCTTCCACGAGTGCCCAAGATGACCTGAATGACATTCTGGACACCATCGGCATCGAACATCGAGATTGGTTAACTGAGCTGTGGCAACGATTCGAAATTCACCAAGAACCGATTCTTGCGACCGATGGGACGATCTTGGCTGAGCCTATCTTTTGGTTCGAACAAGGCGACAAACTCATGGCGTGCTTCGATAATGCTTCCGACCCGAAGGAACAGCAACCAGCGTTTCCAGGCCGTCGACTTACGATCCTGAAGCCAGGAGACAAAATATAAAATCATACCCCTGCACAATCGCACCTCGCCACCAACGTTTTCCATAGTCGATAGCGTCAAACTGCGTGCCTCTCTGGCATGAATGGGTCTTCGCCCTCCCGCCGCGCAGCGTGTTGTCCGACCAGCTAGACTGTGTCTTCGCTGACAGACGAGATCGACACATGTCGCGAGATCCACAACACCAACAGTCTGATCGCCCTGTGCCGCGTTTGGCTGAACACGAATGAAATGATCCATGTGCGTTAACCACACGATTTTCGATGTTGCTAAACCAAAGGTGTGTATCCGTTGGTTCGCGAGTTCTCGTTTTGCGTTCGCACTTCTCGTGTTGAGCTCCCCCATTACAGCGAATATGGTCACATCAAGTGCCGCTGATGAACCAAACATCAAACCAAACATCATCCTCATCTACACCGACGACCAGGGTTTCGGTGATGCCAGTTGCTTGAATCCAAAAGCAAAGTTCCAAACGCCCAACATGGATCGTCTTGCCTCCGAAGGTGTCGCGTTCACCAACGGTCATAGCGCGGATACGGTTTGCACACCATCAAGATACGCGTTGTTAACAGGTCGCTATTGCTGGCGAACGGTCCAGAAAACTGGGGTGATGGGTGCGGAGGGAAAATGTTTGATCACGGATGACCGCATAACATTGGCGTCCCTCTTGCGAGACAACGGTTATGACACTGCGATGGTCGGCAAATGGCACCTGGGGATGGACTTTCCCGGTGACACCCACAAAAATCGCGATTGGTCCTTGCCCACCCAGAACATGCCCCTCGATAAAGGGTTTGATTACTTCTACGGCGTCCCCGCGTCGCTGAATTATGGTGTGCTCGCTTGGTTCGAAGGGCGACACGCCAAGACGCCGCCCACGGTCTTTACCAACAAGAAACCAAACGAGCGGCACGTCGATTATCGCATCATGCCTCCCTACCAAGACTCGCCCGAAGCCACGAATGAAGTCTTGGGAACCAAGGGTATGGAGGTTGCTCCTGACTTCATCGACAACCAATGCCTCACTCGATTCACCGATCAAGCGATCGAGTGGATGCGATCGAAAACGGACACTGCGACGAGCGGGAAGCCTTTCTTTGTCTACCTGCCGTACACCTCGCCTCACTATCCAGTTTGCCCTTTGCCAGAGTTCTTCGGAAAGGGAAACGCTGGTGGCTATGGCGAGTTTGTGATTGAGACCGACTTTCACCTCGGACGAATTCTCGACTTCCTCAAGACATCAGGACTCGATGACAACACGTTGATTGTATTTTCAAGCGACAACGGCCCCGAGTCGTCTTGGAAACAGCGCATCGAGCAATTCGATCACGACAGCAGTGGCATCTATAAAGGAGGCAAGCGAGACATCGAAGAGGGAGGGCACCGCGTACCGTTCTTCGCGCGTTGGCCAGGCGGAATCAAGCAACCAGGACGCATGTCCGACTCGCTTGTTGGACAAGTTGACCTACTTGCAACATTCGCTGACATCATCGGAGCCAAGCTGCCTGAGAACGCCGGAGAGGACAGTCAAAGCTTCGCAAAAATCCTGTTTGAACCGAATGCAACTCACGAACGACACCCATTAGTTAACCACGCAATCGATGGTCGGTTCGCGATCACCAAGGGAACATGGAAACTGGTCTTGCCACACAAGAAACACAAGCGAGAACTTTACGATCTGTCCCGTGATCCCGGCGAGGAAAACAACGTTATCGATTCGCATCCAAGAATCGCCGCTTCGCTAGAACAGCAACTGACTGAGATTGTGATTCTTGGTCGAACGACGCCTGGTGCGCCACAACCGAACGACACTGGCTATTGGAAAGACCTGACGTGGATCCGTGAGGCGGAGTATCCGTCGCAAAACTCACGTTAATTGCCCAGCCATACACGCCTACGTGAAAATCACCTACAAACTCAAAATTGAACAGGCATCATTTGCCCCCCAACCGCCTCACGTCTCAGTCTTCATCCAAGCCAAACACAAAAGGCCCCATTATGAATGTTCTCACGATTGATATCGGAGGCACCGGCGTCAAAATTCTTGCCACTGGTGAAACAGAGTCTCGAAAGTTTCCATCCGGCCCCACGTTAACTCCGTCTGAGATGGTTGCTGGAGTGAAGGAACTGGCCGCCGGTTGGACATATGAGGCAATCTCGATTGGCTATCCCGGAGTCATCTCCAATGACAAGATCGCGAACGAACCCCATAACCTCGGGTACGGTTGGAGGGAGTTTGACTTCGCGTCCGCGTTCGGCTGTCCGGTCAAGCTAATCAATGATGCGGCGATGCAAGCCCTCGGAAGTTACGAAGGTGGTCTCTTGCTATTCTTGGGGCTTGGAACTGGACTCGGTTCCGCACTGGTTGCCGATGGAGTCGTTGTGCCAATGGAACTCGCGCACCTTTCTTATCGCAACGCAACCTTCGAAGACTACATCGGACTGCGCGGGATCGAGCGTCTCGGCAAGAAGAAGTGGCGACGGCACGTGGACTTGGTCCTGCGCCGGTTTATTGATGCGTTCATTCCCAATGATGTTGTACTTGGTGGTGGTAATGCTAAGAAGTTAAAAGAGCTTCCGCCGGGTTGCCGCTTGGGGAGTAACGCCTATGCGTTTGTCGGCGGCTTTCGACTTTGGCTACCCGTTGCGGAGCGATTGAGTCTGAGACCTGAAGATGTTATTCCACCAGTGTTGACCGAGCCAGAAGTGGACGTTCAACAAGTGCCAGAACAACCTGATGCCTAGCCGTCTTGAATTGATGCCACAAAATACCAACTTGATCGATTGAGCAGCCATGAAGAACACCAAAGACATCGGCATATGCAGCTTCGTTCTGTTTGCGTTGGGCGTATCCCACGTTGCTGCGATTGCCGTCGAACCAGCCAGCAGTGATCGACCGAACATCATCGTCATTTTGGCAGATGACTTGGGATTTGGTGACGTCGGATGCTACAACCCAGCTTCAAACATCCCCACACCCAACTTGGATCGTTTGGCAAAACAAGGGATGCGGTTCACCGACGCGCACAGCCCATGTACGGTTTGCACGCCAACACGTTACAGCTTGATGACGGGACAAATGGCGTTTCGTGTTCCCAATGGTGGTCGAGTCTTCTCAGGCGCAGGCGGACCATCGCTGATCGCTGATGACCGTCTCACGTTGCCCAAGATGTTGAGAGATCGTGGCTATGCAACTGCGTGTTTTGGCAAGTGGCACGTCGGTTTGACGTTTTATGACCGCGACGGAAAACCTATCCACCAAGGCGACCTCGATTCAGTGCGTCGAATTGACTATTCACGACCGATCGATGGTGGTCCCATCGATTGTGGTTTTGACCAGTTCTTTGGAACCGCATGTTGTCCCACGACAGACTGGCTTTACGCGTACATTGACGGAAAACGAATTCCAAACCCGCCCACCGACTTACTCGATAAGTCGACGTTGCCAAACCACGCGTACTCGCAAGACAACCGCCGCGGAATGCAAGCCACAGACTTCGATTTGGAAGACGTCGACATGCGGTTTCTGGAAAAGAGCCAAAAATTCCTGCAAGAACATGCAAAGAAAACACCAGACAAACCTTTTTTCCTGTTCCATTCAACGCAAGCAGTTCACTTACCTTCGTTTCCAGGAAATCAGTTCAAAGGTAAGACACAGTCCGGACCGCATGGGGACTTTATTTTTGAACTTGATTTCATCGTCGGCGAACTGATGAAGACGCTGGAGACACTTGAGCTTGCAAACAACACACTGGTAATTTTCACGAGCGACAACGGCCCCGAAGTCCCTACGATCTATCACATGCGACACGACCACCAGCACGACGGGGCCAGTCCATGGCGTGGCGTCAAGCGAGACAATTGGGAGGGCGGTCATCGTGTTCCGTTTCTCGTTCGCTGGCCAGGCAAAATTCCCGCAGGAACCATTTCCAACGAATTGACTTCATTAACCGATGTCATGGCAACCGTGGCGAACATTCTCGGTTTCGAGTTACCCGATGACGCTGCCGAAGACAGCTTCAATCTCTTGCCAGCAATGCTAGAAACGGTCGACCGAGAACCGATTCGACCTTATCTATTGCAACAAGGATTCATGGGCGGAAAGAGCCTTGCCATACGTCGCGGAAAATGGAAATACATGGCACACAAAGGTTCCGGCGGCAACAACTACGAAACGCATGCGATGTTAAAAGAATACTACCTTCCCGACACTGCACCCGACGCGCCAGGCCAGTTGTACGACTTAGAGAAAGACCCAGGCGAAAAGGAGAACGTAGCCGCCGTTCACCCAGAAATCGCAAACGACTTGCGCAATCTCTTGAACCAATCGATCTCAGAAGGACACAGCCGCTCGCGGACTCGATAGTGGCCGGCCAACACAAAGTTCGGCCATCAGGTTTACTCGCAATCCGAAGAACTAATGAACGGTCTGCATCGTCAATGACACACAAGAAAGCAAATTTGCCGACGAAAATCTGCGTTGTTTGCCAAAGGCCGTTTACATGGCGAAAGAAGTGGGAAATGGTATGGGAGCAGGTTCGCTTTTGCAGCGACCGCTGTCGGAGTGAAGCACGCAAAAGGGGAATTTCGCCACACGAGAACGAGAGCAAGCCGACCCAACCATAAATGAATTTCCAGGCGCATCCGACAAAACGATGCGCCAAAAAAAGCGGGACACTCAGTGCGATTCAGTGGCGTCCACAGAGGGTCACGCCAAGACACGAAGTGCGGAAAACACTGTATTTCCCGCGTTCTATGAAGAGCCTAGTACCCCCGGCGGGATTCGAACCTGCGACCTGCTCGTTAGGAATGAGCTGCTCTATCCAGCTGAGCTACGGGGGCATGGGGCTGGAGTGGCATTATCTCTCATCAGGGTTGGTTCGTAAATGACCGACGTCGCGGGGAGCTGGTTTCCGTGCGATTCGGCCACCTGCTGCTCTGACTCCCGCGATGAAGGTCCGCTGAACACTCAGTTCTTGAGGTGAGACTCGTTGGCACTTGGTGGCATAAAGAATGCATCAAATTCTGTGGCCTTGGTTGCGGTGCCTTCGAGGTCATACTCGTCGCTGATCAGTGAACCGATATAGGCTTGCATCCGGTTGGCACCGTCAGCACTGGCATGATGCGTCGCGACTTCGCTCGCAAAATTGATCAAGTCGTAGACGCGACAGCGCGATGGTAACACTCGCTTGCGTTTGTCACTGAGTGCGTCCAAGTTCGCCAGACCATACATCTCGGACATGTCGCCAGACATATTTCGTAAACGGCCAAATAGTCCAGGAACTTTCAACTTGTGGCCAGTCGTCAATTTCTCGACGGCTTGACCGAGCGTCAGCACTTCGCGGACGGAGGCCCAAGACGATTGGGATGATTCGAATCGCTGGCGTAGTGCGGCATAGCCATCGCCGTTGTCGAAGCTTTCCAGCGCACGACCGATGCAGTGATCCATGTGCTTGCCGACAGAAATGTCGCTGCGAAAGGCTCGTGAATAGCCAATCGCACCGTTGCTGCAGACCAATCGCAACAGCGACAGGAACAATCGAGGATGTCCGTATCCATCCACAGGCGTCTCCATCACAAAGCGATCGCGGAACTCGTCGCCGCCAATCGCAAACTGGCGAGCACCACCGCGTGGTTCGTGAATGCTTGTGACAACGCCTTCGTTATAGGTCACGTCTTGGCCACCGTAACGTGCCACCAAATCACAGATCTCACCATATCGAATGACTGGACGATTCGAGCTTGTCGCGGCGAGCAACTCGACCTTGTTCCCTGAGTCGGCAACACAGTATCGAAACGAGTCATCAGCATTCTTTTCGCTCACTCGCATAAAGATTTCTTCGGGCGAGAAGTAGCGAAACATATTCTCGCTGACACCGAAGCGTGCGAAGAATGACCGCCAGAACCGCTTGGTGGGCGTCACGTGCTGTCCGCGAATTTCCATATCGGACAAAACAATACGACCTCCTTGAGTCCGCTTGACGGAATGCAATTTCAGTTCGCTGACACGCGCGAATCCGTATTCGAATTCGGGCTCACGGTTGACCGATTGGCTTGTTGAGCTAATGGAAGTTTCATTGACTGTATTGACGATTGCGACCATTACGAAAGGCTCCAAAAAACGGGTGACTGAGATTTTGTTGCAATTGAAAACCACGCTCGAATGAGCGCGGCGAACCTGAGATTCGAGCGAGTTTAAATGCCGTCTTCACCGCGTCGTAACCAACGTGGTGATCGTGAGCGATGCATCGAAACGAGCTTTGGAATTTGGACGTTCGTTTGTGCGATGGTTTGTCGCGCGGCATGAGTCAACGCGTCGAGTTGCTCATTCGCCTTGATCGAACGCCAGCCATCCGGAGTCCAAAGGAACTGCTCGGCGGCCATCGCAGTCTTGAGCATCGGGTGCGGAGTTCGACGACACTGTACGATTTGTTTCATTGGCATTCCGGCGCACTTACGCAGTACCCGTCCGGCCATTTGAATCGTGCACCCCTTGCCGCTCGGTCGACAAAAGACGGTTTTGAGCGCCGGACAATCGAAGCCTTCGGTCAAGATGGCCATGTTGATCAGTACACTTGTCTCTCCACGTTCGAACGCGTCAAGCTGGGCTTCACGATTGGTGCTTGCCGTCACAACATCACAAGGAACATTGTGTTGACGGAGTATCGATTCGCATTGGGCACATTGCTCTCGGGTGTGAAAGAACACGAGTGACTGGCCCCATTTCTCGGGCTCATCAACCAGCATTCTGGCTACGATCTCGGGTGTGTACTCGGAGATAGTGAAGTGCCGATAGGACGACAAGTATCCGTCGGCGATGAGTTGTGAGATTCCCGCATCTCGGATCACTTGATCGAAACACAACTTAATGCGATCGCTTCGATACGGTGTTGCTGACAGGCCGAGCGTCCATCGCGGCTGGACTTGGGAATGCAAGTTCGCCATGCTCGTCGCAGCATCGTGTTGAGCTTCATCGACCACCAGCAAATCAACCTGCGGCGGATTGCGATCAAACATGCTGATCATTTCCATTTCGACATTGAAGCCACGTCGACGATTCTCTTCCGCCGCTTGGCTGAGTAGGTTGCGTCGCATGGCGACCCAGCCAACTCGACAACCGGTTGCTCGCTGCAGCAGCGCCGCAGTCGATAAACCCATCACAGTTTTGCCACTGCCCGTCGGGCTTTCGATCAACACACTCGCGGCGGCCGGAGCTTGATTGCGATCGCGGCCCAGCCAAGTGCCTGCAAACATCTTCACGGCTGAACCGATAATGCGTTGCTGGTAAGAACGCGGCTCGACGGAGAGTTCCGAGATCAAAGCGTCGAGTGAATGCTTGGTATTTTTTCCGAGTTTTTGAAGGGATTCGTCATGCTCGATGCGAATTCGGCGATGAATGCGCTGTGACGCGATTTGGACCATACTGAGAATCTCCGTCCCTAGGTGATGCTGATTACGAACCGGACATTCAATCCGACCCGCGGGTTCAGGGATAAAGATTGCAGAGCCCCAGGACACGTCTGGTCAACGCAAACAGAAAAATCAGAGAATTTTTCGAACCGACAAACGGAAGGACTCCACACGAGCAATTCGTGGAGTCGCTGGGAAGGCTATTTCAGCAATGAATCCGACGGTTTTCGATCGTAACCAAGTGAATAGCGAAGCGTTTCATGAAGGTCGGTGAACCGAAATTGGTAGCCGCTGTCCAGCAATGCTTTCGGTGCGACTCGCGTGCTGGAAAGCAGTAACCCGTCGGCCATTTCGCCGAGCATGAGACGAAGTCCGAAAGCGGGCGCAGGAAAGATGGCCGGGCGGCCCAGGACGCGTCCGAGTGTGTTAGCAAATTCGCGATTTCGCGTTGGCTCGGGAGCAACAACATTCACCGGTCCAGCCACCGACGGTGTTGTCAGCGAGTGATAGATCGCCCCCAGTGCGTCGTCGAGCGCGATCCAACTCCACCATTGCTTACCCGATCCAAGATACCCTCCGGCAAACTTTGCGGGCAGCAACATCTTTTGAAGTGCGCCACTGCGAGCGGAAAGGATGATCCCAAAACGCGCATTCACGACACGGATCCCAGCATCTACAGCAGGTTGGCACGCTTGCTCCCACTCGTTTGCCACCTCAGCCAAGAAATCATTCCCGATTGGACTTGCTTCATCGAGACGCTCTTCGCCACGATCACCATAGATTCCGATCGCGGACGCACAAACAAGAACCGATGGCTTGCGATTCAGTCCGGCCAACTTTTCACAAAGCTCCCGAGTTTTCATCACTCGTGAGTCGCGAATCTCTTTCTTGACTTTCTCTGTCCACCGCGAATCGGCGATCGACTTGCCAGCGAGATGAACAACGGCGTCAACTTCATTAAGCTGCGATGCATCCTCATCACTTTTCCATGGGGCGAGTTCATCCGCGGCATCACTAGACGAACGCACCAGCCGCACGACGCGATGCCCGAGAACCGAAAGCAACGGACAGAGCTGGGATCCAACCAATCCACTACTGCCGGATACAGCAACATTCAGCGGAGGACTCGGATGGTCGTGTTGAAGCCGAAGATCATCATGCGTGAGTCGATGACGGTAGGCAAACATCGACTCGATCGTGGCACGCGCCTTCCATCCACCAAAGAACTGGCCGAGCTTGCCAACAGGAAGGCGATAATCGATCTGGTCGTAAAGTTCCGAACCAGCATCTCCGAGCGAGGCAAACATATGCCGGTGATCCCACGACGCAAACGGACCCGAGACCTGAGTGTCCGCGAACAAATTGGGCGGATCAAGCTCCGTATGTCTGGCAAGCCAACGAACAGGGATCCCCGCGACAGAAGCTTTGAGTGTTACTTCGCTACCGACAGCAATCGAGTTGTCCGTCGATTCAATTTTGGCTGATTCCCAAGGTGGAATCAGTCGCTGCAATGCTCCGACGCGAGCGTGGTAGGCGAATGCCGAGTCAACGGGAACAGGCAACTGGACTTTCGCACTATAACGCTCAGGTTGAATCATGTATCAAGATCAGCCAGTTGAAGTTCACCCGCCATCGCACGAAGCTTTTCCATCGCACGACGCTCGAGTTGACGTACCCGTTCTTTCGAAACGCCCAGTCTATCGGCCAATGCTTGCAGCGTGTGCACCTTGCGGTGCGAACCGAGAGAAAACCGAGCACGAATAATGAACTTCTCGCGTCGGTCCAAATCACCGAGCATCACGCCGAGTCGACTTCTCAACGCGTGCCATCGCGTTTCGCTAATCGTTCCTGATCGATCGACTTCGCTGACTTCGAAATCCAAATCTTGCAGGCCACAATAGACCTTTTGGCGATCTTCTTGGTTGGTCACAACGGTTCGGTATGAGCCGCGACGAACAACCTGAGTCGCATAGGTGCTGAATCGGAAACCGCGATCAAAGTCAAATTTCTCAACGGCGCGGATCAACGCCACAATCCCGTCACTCAACAAATCATCAAAAATGTTGTTGGGATTAACGAACTTCTTGACGATCGAAAAAACAAGCCGCAAGTTGGCCTCAACGATCCGATCACGGTGCCATTCAGCCAACGCAACAAGGCGATCAATCAGTTCGAGGCGGCTCCGTGAAGGACGCGATATGTTGAGTAATCCACGGTGCAACTCCGCTTGATGGAGCAGAAAGTTCATCCGCCGAAACAGAAGCGTCTCCTGTTCGGGCTTCAGCAGCGTTGCTTCGCACAGCCGACTCAGGTGGATTGGTAAATCAATACCACTGCGTCGAATGGCAGCCAGACCAAGCTCGGTTTTACGCGGCGCTAAATCAAGAGTTTCTCGAAAACAATCCGCACCCGCTCCGGGCAAGGAAAAATTCGGGTTTGAGATGAAATCAATTGGAGTCTTCAACCGGGACTTGGTCAAAGCACGCAATTCGTCTGACGCCAGGCCTTTGAGTGATCGGAGTTGGGCCTCAACCTCGATTTGGGGAGCTTCCAGTTCCGGACTTCGCATCCACGCGGCGGCACGAGCTGGGGTTGTTGACGCGGTGGAATCGCTCAAAGCAATCGATCCATCGACCTGCACTTTCGAACGAGACTTCTCGGTTGAGGAAGACTTAGGAGCGCGTGTCTTGGAGAGAGGCATAATTTTTCTCGTGATTCAGTGGTCTCGAATCGATTTAGCAGGCAAGTCTGCCACCCAGTGCAGATGGCGTACCGCGGAAAGGTGAACGTTTCTTTGCTGAAAAACGTTCATCCGACACCCCGTTATACCCACCCTTTTTCTGCCAGGCAACATGCAAAACGAGGACAATGCGTTTCTTTTTCGGGAATTTGCGTGCATTTCTGGCCTTCCAAACCCAATCACCATTGGAATTGCTTGCTCTTAGTTTAGAATGATTTGCAGTCGAAAACATCCAAATCGTTCATTTCAGATCGGAAAGCTGGTGGCCTCACCTCAACCTCAATACTCACCCAAGCAGGTCGCCGAAGCACTTTGCGTGAGTGAATCGTCTGTAAAGCGATGGTGCGACCGTGGTGCGGTTCCGACCGTTCGCACCCTAGGCGGTCATCGCCGGGTAACTTTGGACGGACTAAATCAGTTTCTCAATCAAACCGGTCGCGAGCTTTCGAATCCGGAAGTCCTGGGCTTGCCGAGCTTTCCACGCCTGAGCCGGCGGTACGTTCCGGGCAACGACGATTCCGTGTATGCGGCGTTCCGCGAAGCATTGTGTTTAGGACAAGAGGCGACATGCCGTCACATTTTGCAGGAGCGAATTGCCTGCGGATGGACGCCGACGGAAGCGGCAGAGAATTTGATTACTGATGCGATGTGCAGTATCGGCGAGGCCTGGAAGTGCGGCCAATTGGATGTTTATCAAGAGCGACGAGGATGCGACATCGCTTTAAGGCTCGTGAATGAATTGCGAGCGTCGCTTCCGCGACTCGCTCCCAACGCTCCTGTCGCGATTGGAGGTTCGCCGGAGGGCGATCCCTACCAGTTACCAACGGCACTCGTTGAGCTCGCTCTTCGACAAGTCGGTTGGCAGGCAACAAGCCTGGGGAGTAACGTCCCGATCGAGAGTTTCCGGCAAGCGACGCATGACTGTTCGCCGCGACTGGTTTGGTTGAGCGTTTCAACCGTAGCGGACCCGATAGAGTTTGTTTCGCAAGTCAATGAGTTTGCTGATCGTCTCGGTGAGAATGTGCCTTTGCTTGTCGGTGGCCGCGGTCTCGACGACGTGATCCGACCTCGCCTTCGTTACACCGCCCACTGTGACAATCTCAAACATCTTGTTGATCTTGCCGCAATGATGAAATCGAATCTCGCGTGGAACGTGGCGGCGTCCTAAGGCTCGCCAGCTTCAGTCGCATTAGATAGGCTCTTGGGTTGAAAGGTGCTTCCTTACCTGAGAGATTTTGGCCATGTCATCCCACTTTCACGCCACCAAAGGCGACGGTCTCAACCCACTCGGCGACGAGGAACGCCAAACGTATGAATGGCAAATGTGGGTCAAAGGTTTTGGCGAAGAAGGACAGACAAAACTCAAAAACGCGTCAGTGATGATCTCACGCGTCGGCGGCGTTGGTAGTGTCGTGGCTTACGAGTTAGCAGCCGCCGGCGTCGGCAAGCTCATCCTGGCCCACGCGGGGAACGTCAAACCGAGCGATTTGAACCGACAACTGCTCATGACGCACGATTGGATTGGCCACCCACGAATCGAATCTGCGCGGCGAAGACTGCTCGAACTCAACCCTCGCCTAGAGATCGTCGCAACGAATGAAAACGTCAACGATGACAATGCCCAAGGACTAGTCGAGCAATGCGACATTGTCGTTGACTGTGCTCCATTGTTTGCAGAACGATTTGCGATGAATCGAGAAGCGTTTGCACAGGGGAAGCCGATTGTCGAGTGTGCGATGTACCAACTCGAGACACAGTTAACGACGATGATCCCTGGTCGAACTCCATGCTTGCGGTGCCTCGTCCCAGAAGCACCACCAACATGGAAGCGCCAATTCCCGGTGTTCGGCGCCGTCTCAGGCTCTGTCGCGTCGTTGGCTGCGATGGAAGCCGTCAAGGTCCTCGCGGGTATCGGAAAACCGCTTGCCGGACGGATGTTGTGCCAAGATCTCGCTAACATGACCTTTCGCACGTTCGAGATCGAACGTCGAGCCGATTGCAAAGTTTGCGGAAGCAATGTTCAAGCAGCAAGCGTGACGAGGTGAAACGATTCGTTCGACTCATTGACCAGCCCAAAGGCTGTTGATGGTCGCTCGCATTTGGTTGACATCGTCTGGGTCGTAACCCTGCCAGACGCCTCGAATCACACCTTGCTGGTCAATGACAACGGTCGTTGGGTAAAAGATATTCTCTTGCCGCAAACGTTTCATCAGACTTCGACGCGTCGTGCCGTTAGAATCGGCATACGCTGTAGTTTCCGCCTTGATCGAACGAAGAAAGTCCTGAGTTTTAGTGGTCAGCCCAGCCATCGTTTCGTTTCCAGACTCACAGGAGACCGACAAGAAACTCAGTGCACCAAATTGCCGTCGGTCCCGAACCATCGCATCTAACTCGGGGTATTCTTGACGGCACGGTCCACACCAAGTTCCCCACAGATGAACCAGACTCACACAATCGGGATCGAGTTGTGTTTGGAATTGCAAGTCTCCTTCAAAGGACAATCGAACCAATTCAATGTCCGGCGCGGGCTCACCCACGCCGACTGCGCCAGTTCCAATTCGCGGGGGCGTCAAAAAATTCAGTGCCAAAGCAACAAACAACACCAACAAGCCGATGATGGGGAAGGTCCAATCTCGCTTCCTAGCGTTGTCTAGAACTTGGTCCTCTCGAGTTTGATCGACCAAACCGACGGAGGTTGGTATGTCAGACGACACGGGATCGGTATCCTGAATGGGGCTTTGGGACGCCAAAACAACTGAATCTTGAGACCATCGCAACTGAACGAGCGAGACGACTTTGCATTCGCGAGGACCCAACATGAGCATACTCCCAGCGTCACTCAAGTATATTGCCTCTCTGGTTTTGGGGTTCGCTCTATCACTAATGGTGATTTCCTGTTCTACGTCCGCCGCAAAGGACAGCAAAAACAAGGAAAAGTCTGAAGAGCCCATCATCGAGTTGACCGACAACGAAATCGTCGAGAGCAGCGGACTGGCGATCTCGCAGCGAAAGAACGATCGCTATTGGACGCACAATGATTCCGGGGACGGGCCGCGACTGTTTGCGTTTGATGCCAAAGGCCGCAAGACCGGACAATGCCGACTTCCGCAAGCCACGTCGGTCGACTGGGAAGACATGGCATCCTATGTCGACCAGGGAACCGCAAGACTCATTGTCGCTGACTGTGGAGACAACGACGCCAAACGCAAGTCGATTTTCCTCTATTTGTTTGACGAACCGGATCCAGATTCCGTCACACAGATCGATCGATTCACGAAGCTAGAACTGCATTACTCCGACGGTCCCCAGAACTGCGAGGCAGTTGCGGTGGACACGAAACGCCGTGAGTTGATCTTGCTTGGCAAGAACGTCTTGCCGCTTGCTGGCGTGTATCGGATGCCGCTACCGCAACGGGAAACGGAACCGGTCGTGCATGCCCAGGCCACCATCTCGCGAAGCAAGACACTCGCTTTACCCATGGTGACGGCCATGGATATCGATCCACAGAGCGGCGACATTTGGGTTGGCTCCTACTTCGATCTGTTCTGTTTTAAATGTTCCGAACGAACCCAACCGATCGATCAACAACTCAGTTCCCTGCCAAGACACTTTGCCATGCCACGACTGAAACAAATCGAAGCACTCGCGGTGGACGCGGCCCACCAAGTCCATGTCACGAGCGAAGGCAAGCCTGCTCGAATGAGTCACGTAGTAACCGATGTTGGACCCTAAGGTGAAAGATGCGTCAATTCTATGTTTGAAGTTGAGCAAAAGTTCTGGGTGGATAATCTCGAAACTCTGGAGGCTCGCTTGCATTCCCTCGGAGCCGTCGAAGGCCCCACGCAACAGCACGCGGATGAGTATTTCAATCATCCGTCGCGAGACTTTGCGGAGACCAAAGAAGCGCTTCGCATCCGACGAGTCAACCAAGTTGCTCACATCACCTACAAAGGCACCAAGCTACCTGGTGTTGTCAAAGCACGGATGGAGATGGAGTGGTGCTTGAGTCCTGGTGATCACGATGGAAAGCTGACGGCCCAGTTATGGACAGCACTCGGATTCCGTTCGGTCGCCGTTGTGCACAAGTCGCGTCGCGTGTTTCGCTGCGAGCAACTCGGCGGTGATCTTTCGATTACCATCGACAGCGTCGAAGGCGTTGGACAATTCTCGGAAGTGGAACTGGTTGTTTCACACCAAAACGAGATAGAAAGTGCCCGCAATCGGATCGTCGATGTCTCAAATCGGCTTGGATTGAGCCGAATGGAGTCCAAGAGCTACTTAAACTTGCTGCTAAATGCTGGCTCCCATTCGAAAACTTGACGCGAGCGTCAAATTTTGCCTATGCTTTTGAAGGCAAAATTGCGAAACCATGTAATCTCAAACGGGAGAATGATTGAAATGATTAAGAAGCTAGCTGGCAGTGTAGCGGTTCTATTAGTTGCCTGTGCGACCGTCATCGGTGGCGATGTCAGCCTCGAAGGCGTGAAATGCATCGTCGCACCAAAAGATGCGAAAGCGAGTAACTCAGCTGATTACAAAGAAGGCAAAGTCTACTTTTGTTGTGGCAATTGCGCCGGCAAGTTTGCCGCCGAGCCGACCAAATTTACCGAGAAGGCCAACGCTCAACTCGTCTCGACCAAGCAGTATGAGCAAAAGGCTTGTCCATTCAGTGGCGGCGACTTGAATCCTGAAACCGCGATCACTGTAGCTGGCCAGAAGGTCGCTTTCTGCTGCAACAACTGCAAGAGCAAGGTTGAGAGTGCTGAGGAAGCCAAGCAAGCAAACCTTGTTTTCAACGACAAAGCTTTCGAAAAGGGCTTCAAGAAAGTGGCTGCTGAGTAGTCACCAAGTCAGGTTGATGATAAGAAAAAACGAGGGCGTTCCGCTGGGATGCCCTTTTTTTATGCCCTGGCACCGGTCGGTTTCACCAAGCTGGCAGTACCCTAGTCCCGTGTGAACCTTGTTGCCGTAAAGCGTTCTACTCAAACAACGTGATCACGCTACAATCTAGCAACCTCTTCAAGCCCAGGTGGTGGAATTGGCAGACACACAGGACTTAAAATCCTGCGGGGGGAAACCTCTGTGCGGGTTCGATCCCCGCCCTGGGCACTGCTGGTAACGTCTTGCGGACTCTCGCAAGGTGTCGCATTTCTCTTGTTTTTTGCAGCCTTTTGCGACTTGAATGCGGCGGTTTTTGTCTGTCGTTCGTCGTCTGCATGTTCGCAAGCTCCAGCAGCCTCCACGCATGGTTTCGCATCCGGTTTGGACACAAATGGGACACAGGCATCTGTTCCCGTTGCAGCGATAACCGCTGGTGCAGCAACCATGTCAGCATTGGCTTGGATCGCAGCGAACTTAGCACCATCGATTAAGTGCCCGTAGGTGTCGAAAGTCAGATTGATGTTGCAGTGACGCATCACGGATTGAATCACCTTGGCTTCGACACCTCGCATCGCCAACCATGCACCGGTCGTGTGTCGCAACGAATGGAACACGAGTTCCTCGCCAGACTCGTTCTTGATGCACAAAAACAGTTCGTGCTCTCGCTGTGCCCTTTCGTCTGGCGTCTTGGCATCTTTCAGCCATAAATCACGAGCAACGGCCAAATCCTCTTGAAGCATCTTGACCATTTCTCGACGCTCAGGCAGTGCAAAGGCGCTCGCTCCTGGAGTCTTGGTCGCCAAGTGG
This sequence comes from Pirellulaceae bacterium, assembly GCA_041749955.1. Taxonomy (GTDB): domain Bacteria; phylum Planctomycetota; class Planctomycetia; order Pirellulales; family Pirellulaceae; genus JBBSJZ01. The sequence goes on from JBGTAI010000112.1 coordinate 21,879, forward strand.
ACTCGCATGTCAGCGGCCAAGCCAGTGTCGATATGCTGATTCGCGGTTTGCTTGTTCTTGGTGTTCGATGATGCAAGCCGCACAAACGGGGTTTTGCCGTCCAAGTGGAAATTGCCGCGACCAAGCTTGCTAACTTCACCGGATCGGTAGCCGGTTTGAATTGCCAAGCGGTATACGAGTAACCGTTCCCCTGGCGTGATGCCGTACCGATCGACGTTGGCGTGCATTGCTTTCACCAGCCAGGGCCACTCGGTCGGCAGGAGCATTCGACGTTCACGCCTTCGGTCACCTTTGGGATCTGGCTTGCTGACACTCAGGAAAGGGTCGCGAATCAGCTTTGCCTCGCCGGTTAGCCAATTCGACAGGCCCTTTATCGACGTTAGCCGCTTTTGAATTGTTCTCGCTGCCATACCCTTTTTCTTGTGCGACGCCGCCCAGGCGTTGGCTGTTGCGGCTGTGAAGTCGCCAGCCGATACGGCTCCAGAGTGATCGACGTACTCGCGAATGTGCATCAACGTGTCGGAGATATAGTTCTCCGACCGTGCAGCAGTGACTAATTTGTTCTCATAGTCGACTAGATGCTCCTCGATCGGGCGTGTGGATTCTCTCGCCACTGCATCGGCCTGAGGGTCAACGATACCGTGCTGGCGAACAGCAGCATCGGATTGCAGCTTGGCAAGTATCTGTTGAGCAGTCGCTTTGTCAGGCGTGCCAGTTGAGATTCGACGCTTTCGAGTCTTTCCGTTTGGAAGCGTTTCCGTATAGGACGCATACCACGGCGCCCCGGTCACTTTCGATCTTTTGTACAGCTTTGCCATTACATCACCTCGTGCAATTCACCCAGGGAAGAAACCAACGGCGGGCCAGTGGGTGACACTGGTTTTCGGATGATCGGTCCTAGCCGTGGCAATGGAACAGTATCGGACGACCACGAGTCGTCAATAGAACGATTGTCAAAAATGTATGCGCCGAACCATCATTCACCGATCTTCAACGCCATAGAAAAACCATTCACGTCAAACGCTCGTTCAAACTCTTGAACAACCAATGGGATGTTCTTTTCGGTCGTATAGATCGCATCGTGAAGCGTAATCACGAACATTAATGGGTAACGCACTCGCAGACTCTCACACACTTGTCCGATAACCAAATCGGACTCCGCTCGTTGAAGTTCTCGAATTAGGTTGCAGTGCTCGAAACCATCTTTGTTGACCATGCGGATGAATCGGTAAACTTCCGGAAACAATTCCCTAAAACAATCCTCAACAGGACTCGGGTATTCCGCACCAAATCGGTTCGCTTTCCTTTTCGCGAACACGTCGGCGAGCAAACGCTGCTTCAGTTCATCACGGCTCATGCCGTCCAGCCGATCCAACATGTAATCGTAAAGTTCGCCGCTCTGAGTCAATTCGCTGTAGTTACGCAGGCAGTCGGAACCACCGAGGGTCTGCAAATTTGCAGCGTGTCCGCCAGACTGCAAATTTGCAGGCTCGCATGGATTCGCAACCACATCACCCGGCTCTAAAACACCTGGCTCTAACGGGTGGTTCTGAGGCTGTTTTTGAGAATCATATATGGTTGTGTCCGTTGTTCTTCCCTCGTCTTGTTCTGAGTGTCGCGTGTTGCGTCTTGCAGCGGATAACACTAACTGACCAAGTAACGATGGTTGGCAGCATCGAATATCGATTGTTACTAGACGCTGACCAGTGTGTTGCAATGCAGGTCGAATGGGGCGAGCCATGTTTGTGATTGAGTTGGCTACTCTTCCATATTTACCTACAGAAAAATGCAATCGTTGCGCGGCCAAGTCATGCACAAGTATTCCTTGCGAATCGAAACCAGTGTTTCCCTTTGCCGTTGTTGGTAACGTTGCCAGTCTCGCTCTCGCATCGTCCAAATCGATACTCAACCCGGACTATTCACCAAGACCGATAGCATTTTAGAGACCCATCGCGTGATTCGTTGCGTTTAAGGAGTTATTCAACGACTTCAAAACCGCAACGAGGATCACGCAATGGGTGAAAGCCAGAGTAACCTTTTTGAGCCC
>JBGTAI010000113.1:0-4317 GCA_041749955.1 Pirellulaceae bacterium
ACGATAACACCAGCGTCCTTGCCGAGAGGTTAGAATCAATCCATCAAAGTTGATGATTCTACCCACTGTCACCCGCTCGGAAACTCGCCCTCCGACAGCATCCATTGCTAGCCAAAACGTCCGTAAAACGGCACCGCGCCCCAGTGATGCTTAAGGCACGTAGCATATTCATTTGCGAGTGGGCTTTCCGGTTACGTGCGGGTTGAAACGCCATGCGCACGCAGTGCATGCGCGATGGCAGAAGCGAACAGAGCGAATGCGTTTGTTCGTTGCAGGCTGGCAGCCTGCACTACGGCGTTACGACGGAAGTTCCCATCCCTTGCGACGCTCGCGCGAAAGCAACTTATTGCCTTCCTCGCAATTCGTGAATCGCTCCGCTTGCGGGTCCCATTTCAGCTCCTCGCCAACCTTGCCGACGGCGCGGGCGATATTCAGCAAGTAACAAATCGTGGTGCTGCGGTGGCCGATCTCGATATCCGCGTTGGCTGTTTCGCGACTCTTGACGCAATCCGCAAAATTCTGAAGGTGTGGATTGTTTTCCGAGCCTTTGTTGGGACCGGGGTTGTCGGGATTATCCGTCAGCTCTTTCGGGTTCGAAGCCACCTTGTTCCGGTTGATCTCGATCTTGCCTGCGGTGCCTTCAAACACGGCACCGAACGAAGGTCCTTGTTCGTTTCGCAGCGCAAAGTCGATCTCCGTTCCGTTTTCGTAACGCATGACACAGCGACCGGCAGGACCGGAGATCTCTTTGGGCGAATCAGCCAGTTGCGCCGCCGGTTCGTCATCGGTTGGACGATGGAAGTCGCTCATGCCTGTATCCAAATCATGCACGTCCTCCATCAACGTGATACTCACTGGACCCGTGAGGCTGGTGCCAAGTCCGTTTTGAATTTGGTCGTACGCGTGAGCCCCCCAGCCGGTCACGCCGAAGCTGCGACCGCCGCCGTCGTAGTCGAGGTAGTTGATCCAGTTGTAAAACAGGTTCGCGTTGTATTCATGGAACTCGGCTTGATTGGTCCAAGTATCCCACCACTTCGTACCATCAGAACCTTCAGGCATCGGATGCTTGGCCATGTCGCCAATCGAGACTGGACCAACGAAGTTCATTGTCTTGACGCGCTTGACCGTCCCGATCTTGCCGTCCTGAATCAGCTTGCAAGCCCAATTCGTCATGGCCATGGACCGTTGTTGGGTACCGACTTGCGTGACACGATTGTGTTTGCGAGCACAGTTGACCATCTCGCGGCCTTCGGCGATGGTCAGCGACATCGGCTTTTCGATATAGGCATCCATCCCAGCGGCCATTGCGTTGCAAGCGATCCACGCGCGTTGGTGCGTTGCTGTTTCGATCATGACGGCATCCAGTTTTTCTTTCTCGATCATCTCGCGAAATTCGGTGTAGCGATTCCATTTCGCGTCGGGGTTGACGGCCGCCGTGAACGTGTCCAATCGCGATGGCAAACAATCGCTTACCGCGGCAATATGAATCGAAGGAATATTCTTGAGCGTGTCGCCCGCGATCCGTCGACAGCGAGCCCCGAGCCCGATCAACCCAACGTTAATGCGCTCGCTAGGTGCCACCGCACCATCTCTCCCCAACGCGCTGGCGGGAATGAACATGGGGGCCGTTAATGCAGCAGCAGTTGCCTGAATCGCAGCGCGACGTGTGATCGTTTTTTTCATGGGTAAATCTCGCTTAGGGGGGATTAAACGTTGCACAGGCTGCTAGCCTGTAAGTGGTTTGAAAAGTATGCAGGCTGGCAGCCTGGGGTACGTAGCTGGTAGCCTGCGTTAAGAGGGATCGATGGCTCGATAGGCATCGATGACGGCTTGCTCGCCATCTTTGCCACGCATCGAGTTTCCGTGCTCCATGCCAAAGACAAAGGACTTGCTCTCCTTCTCGCTTCGCTGGGCGATGTGCTGCATGACTTTGGTGTAGTTGATCTCGCCCGTTCCAGGTTCTTTGCGTCCGGGATTGTCGCCGGTTTGGAAGTAGCCGATTTCGTCCCAGCAAAGATCGATGTTGGGGATCAGGTTGCCTTCCGTGATCTGCTGGTGATAAATGTCAAACAGAATCTTGCACGAAGGACTGTTCACCGCGCGACAAATTGCAAACGCTTGATCCGACTGCTGCAAGAAGACGCCGCCGTGGTTGGCATGCCAGTTCAGCGGTTCCAACACCATCGTCAACTTGTGCGGTTCCAGAATCGTTGTGCATTCGCGTAGCAAGTCGATCACATTGGCAAGTTGATAACCTTCGGAAAGCCGTGGTCCGCCGTACTTGTTCCATTGTTCATCGTGTATCGACTGTTGGTCGACGGTTCCTGGCACAACGGTAAAGTGAGTTGCGCCGCAACGCCCAGCCACCTGAACTGATTCCTTGATCTTGTTGAGAACTTCTTCTCGGTACTCCGCTTTCTTCACGGAGAAGGTGGGGCGTTCAAAGTCGCTGTAGCCAACGAACACTCCCATACGCATTTTTAAATCGCGAAGCAGTTCGCCGATCTTTTCTTGCATCGCCGGTTCTTCAGTCGGCATCGGATTGTGTTCCCAAGCCGTGAAGCCTTGATCGTGCGCAAATCGAATTTGATCCAGCACGTCATCGCCGCCGAGCGACTTGAACATGCCGGGGTGTGGAGCGAATCCAAGCGTGAACGGCTTCGTGCCAGCTTCTTGCGCCCAAACACCTTGCGCCATGGTTGAAGCAAGTACCGAAGCGGATGCCGCGACGAGGAATTCTCGCCGAGTCGAGTTAGCCTTCAACGCGAGTAGATTCGAGCCAATGTTTTTCGTGTTTTCGTCCAATGTCTGGTTTTGCCTTTATTTTAATGCGGATGTATTTTTTTGAATCTGGCGACACTCTTCGCCAATAAAAAAACATCGTGTGGATATACGTCCCTCACGATGTTCAATCAAACGTCGTCTGAATGCAAAATACAGACGCAGATGTTTAAGACTTGTGGTGGCTACAAGGAGCCACATTATTGACGAGTGCTGGGGCGACCTACTTTGAGTTCGCCAGCTCCTCTGCGTCCTCAACGGACTGGTCGCCGTGCTCAGCAAGATACTTGGAGACTTCATTCTGGTCAGCAACGAGCTCTGTGTCGGTTGCCGAACCGCCACAGCCCATTGTGAAGGGCAACAGCAATGAAAGGCTCAGTAGGAAATGTTTGCTAATCACGAGCTTTAAACGCCTGTTCGTAGTTACTGGATTGACATGCGGCCAAGGCAACGTCGCCTGGGCCGAGAAACGTTCTATTTGGCAATGATCTAAAAACCTTGGACGGTCTCAGACGAGCCACGTGTCCCAAGTGATCCCCACAAACCAAACGGACTAGGCGTGCCGGGGGAAAGAGTAGTGCCGTGGACTGAGACCATTGCGCTTTGTTGGTTACCCGCTTCAATTGATTCCGTAATGAATTTCACTGCACCGTCAGTCATCAAAACGTGGCAACCACCTTGGTGACGACTGCTCGGCGGAACGACACCGTCTTCGTGGACATGCCAACGCATGCAAACCACACCGTTCGGAGGCAAGATAGTGGTCACCCCAGTAAAGACTGGTCGGCCATGAGCCCACTTGAATCCACGACGTTCTTCCGCACCTCCATGCAATTGCACGCCGCCACCCGTTCGCCAAAAATTTGGACGTGCCGTGTCTCGCCATTGGTCACAGAAAATTGCGCCGCCCGCTTCGTATGCTTGGGGGATACCGCCGTTATTCGCCGTTACGATTCGAGCTGGATGTGCACGCACGTCTTGATCACCTAGATCGGTCACCAATTCACCAGCACAGATCGTATTGGAAAGACCATCCAAAATATCTCGGAACTTAGCCGACTTGGAAGGTACAAAGACGCCTCGGCACGCAGCCTGGGTCTCTTGTGACCACGTCGAGTTCGTTCCACCGTCCGCATCCGCGTCACCTTGATGAGTGCGATGCGTTGAGTCGCCCATGCAAGCACCGTAATTTGTTCTGCCTTGGCTTGGCAAACCAGTGCCAGGGTCACTTGGGCATCGCAATGTAGGCACGTTGGTCATCCATGGCGCATAGGGTTGCGCAGCTTCTTGAGCCAAGGTCCGCGACGGATTGGGGCCCATCGCCTGGAAGACATCATTCGTCGTGGCGGGATTGCCGTCGGAGTCCAGCGGATTACTGATCTGCTCCCACAACGCCTGTTGTTCGATGAACGGAGTCAACGCAACCAAGAAACTCAGTCGCCGAATGTTGGATCCAGGAACGGCAGATCCGTTCGACGCAGCCAAGGTGATCGGAGTTCGCCATGTTCCACCAGCTTGCTGAGGCAGCTGATCATA
>JBGTAI010000114.1:0-4973 GCA_041749955.1 Pirellulaceae bacterium
TGGACAACGGTCACTGCAAATCTCTACATGAGCCACTGAGCAACAATTGACTGGGGGCAACGTTGACAATCGCATCATTGACCGACCGATTAAGATTATGAATGGTAGCTGTTCAAGGCCGCAGGCCGTGAACGGTTACGCCAATCCAACCATCACGATCGCAAACAGAGTCAACAGTGCAGCATCCACGCCGAGAATTTCTAGCCCCACGCCTTTTAGGTAAATCCCTTTGAGTAATACGACAAAGTACCGTGCCGGGATCAGATGCGTCATGGCTTGAATAGGCAACGGCATGTTCTCGATCGCATACATGAAACCCGAAAGCAGAAAGGACGGCAGGAAAGTCAGCACCATTGCCAACTGACTGGCCAGCAACTGCCCGCGGGTCATGATGCTGATGAACATTCCCAACGACAACGCACCGACCAGAAAAACGGCCGACATGCCAAATAGCAGTGGAATGCTGCCGCGCAACGGAACCTCAAACACGAATTCGCCCATCAACACCGCTAGCAGCACGTCAAGCATTCCCAAAACAAAATAGGGAATCAGTTTGCCGAGAATTAACTCCGAACCCTTTACCGGCGTGGCAATCAATTGCTCCATTGTGCCCCGTTCCCATTCACGGGCGACGGTCAACGAAGTCAAGAGTGCGGCGATTACCATCATGATGACGGCGATCAATCCAGGGATAATGTAGTTTTTTGAAACCAGCTCGGCATTGAACCAAACACGAGGCCGCATATCGAGAGGCGGATGTAGTTTTTGGCCGCCGATTCGCTGAATCTCATTAATTGCCACGTCCTGTGAATAGCTCAGTGTCACGAAGTCTGCATAACCCATAGCAATCGTGGCCGTGTTCGAGTCGCTGCCATCTACGATCAACTGAATCGGTGCGGCATGTCCCGATTCGATATCGCTGCCAAAATTCGTAGGAATAATGATCGCTGCCAATGCTCGGCCCGAGTCAATCGCCCGTTCGACTCCGTCGTAGTCATGAACAAATTCGCGAATAGAAAAATAGCGAGAGCCATCGAAGCGGCTAATCAGTTCCCGACTGGTTCGCGACTGGTTTTGATCCCATACGACGATAGGCACGTTGTCGACATCTAGCGTCAAAGCGTAGCCAAACAAGAACAGCAGCAACATAGGAATGGCGATTGCCATTGCTAACGAGCGCGGGTCGCGTAGGACGTGAACGGATTCCTTACGCGCAATTGCCCAAACTCGCATCGGTTTCATCATGGGACTAGCTTGCCGTCTTTCGAGCCTCAGCCCTGTCGCGGGCTTCGATCAGCGACACAAATACGTCTTCGAGCGACGGTGAGATCGCTTCGATCCGTTCGATGGCGTAGGACTGCGTCTCCAACCATTGGCGAACTTCGATCGCTGCGGCGTCACCGTCTTCCGCAACGACATGCAAGCCGCGACCAAACAGAGCGACTCCCGTAACCGTGGGAAGTTTTTCAAGTTCGGCAATCGCATCCTGTGGCCGCTCACACAACACCTCAAGAATGTCTTCCCGCATCAAGTCTCTCTTGACCGATTCCGGAGTGCCGATTGCAATTAACTCACCGCGATCCATCAACCCCAGACGATCGCAGTATTCGGCTTCGTCCATGTAGTGCGTCGTCACGAACACCGTCACGCCTTTGCCCGCGAGTTCGTTGATCAAATCCCAGAACTTTCGGCGACTGATCGGATCGACGCCCGATGTCGGTTCGTCAAGGAAAATGATGTCGGGTTCGTGTAGAACTGCGCAGCCCAAGGCAAGTCGTTGTTTCCAACCGCCCGACAGAATCGTTGTCCGCGAGCCACGATGATCTTGCAGGCCTGCCATCTCGATCACCCATTCTTTGCGTTGGCGTTTCTTGGATTTGTTGATTCGATAGATCCCACTATAGAAGTTGATGTTTTCTTCAACGGTCAAATCATCGTAGAGCGAAAATTTCTGGCTCATGTAGCCAATGTGCTTCTTGATCTCCTCGGCCTCCGTACGAACGTCGTAGCCAGCAACAGTGCCACTGCCACTGCTTGGAGCGAGCAATCCAACTAACATGCGGATGACGGTGGACTTCCCAGCTCCATTGGAACCGAGGAAGCCAAATATCTCCCCGCGAGATACGTCGAAGTTAACTTTGCTAACGGCGATGAAGTCTCCAAACCGCTTTTCAAGATCATGGACGGTGACGGCTGGGGTTGGCTTGTTGTCCGTAGGCCTGCTTTCGGTTGCCGACGCTGGCAAGTCGTTTTCTAGGTACTTAGACTTGATCAATGTCCGCCTCGATGCTTTCACTGTCCAATACCGAAACGAAAACGTCCTCCAGAGAGGGTGCAATCACGCGAATGTTGTTGAGCAATACATTGGCCTCTGCAAGGACGTTTTTCGCAACTTGCTCAACTCTGTCCGGACGATTCGTTACAACATGCACTCGATCGCCAAACAAGCCAACGGAATCGCCATCCAGCTTCTCTCGCAGTAATAAAGACGCTTTGCGCGGTTCTGAGGCGCGTATTTCATAGATGGTGCCTCGCATCAGTTGTTTGACTTCGCTGGGCGTTCCACAAGCAAGCAGCTTGCCTTTATTGAGCAACCCCACACGATTGCAACGTTCTGCTTCGTCGAGGTACGCAGTCGAGACGAAGATCGTGACGTCCTGCCGCAGCAGTTGATAAAGAATTCGCCAGAAGTCACGTCGCGAGACAGGATCAACTCCGTTGGTTGGCTCGTCGAGAAACAGAACCTTAGGGGTGTGGATTAACGCGCACACTAGCCCCAGCTTCTGTTTCATTCCGCCAGAAAGCTTACCCGCCATCCGCTTTTTGAAAGGCTGTAGGTTGCTAAATGCCAACAGTTCGTCGATTCGCTCGCTCCGTCCTTTACGCTGGACTTCATAGATATCCGCATAAAAATTTACGTTCTCCATGACGGTCAGGTCGGGATACAATCCGAAGCGCTGGCTCATGTATCCAATTTCTTCCTTGATCGGTTCGGCCTCCTTAACGATGTGATGTCCGGCTACCCAGGCGTCACCAGAAGTTGGGTCCATAATAGCGGTTAGCATTCGCATGGTGGTCGTTTTGCCCGCACCGTCGGGTCCAACGAGACCAAAGATTTCACCTTTGACAACATTCAATGTGAGGTTATCGACGGCATTGTTTTCGCCAAACGTCTTGGTCAGCTTTTCAATTCTAATGACGTCCATTATTTCGCCTGCAATTCAATGGTCGCATCGGCAGGCATCCCGGGCTTGAGTTCCATTTTGATGTTGGCGATATCGACCTTGATGCGGTACACCAGCTTGACGCGTTCCTGCGACGTCTGAACATTTTTGGGTGTGAACTCGGCTTCAGACGAGATGAAGGAAACTCTACCCTCGTATTGACGGTCGGGATAAGTGTCGGTTTTTACGCGAGCAAGCTGGCCGACCTTTACGCGACCAAGATCTGTCTCATTGATGTATGCACGCAACCAGACGTTTTCGAGATCGCCAACCGTAACGACGGGCGTACCAGCGGCCACGAACTCGCCCGGTTCGACGTTCTTTGAAAGTACGATTCCGGTCAGCGGTGATTTTAGCGTGGCGTAGGCGATCCTGATTTCGGCTAATCCGACCGAAGCTTTGACTTGCTCAATTCGGGCGCGCGCTTGCTGGATGGTTTCTTCTCGCGGTCCAGCTTTAGCCAAATCGTACTGCGTTTTGGTTTGGGACAATGTTGCGCGAGCTCGCTCAACTTGTTCGGCACGTGGGCCTTCCTCGATCAACTTGAGACCCTCCTGCGACGCGACTTGTTGTGTAATGGCGATTTCGTAAATCGCCATTTTCTCATCGTATTCCTGTTGAGAAATTGAATTGGAGCGACTCAGCGCCTGGGCTCGATCGAAATCGCTTTTCACATGGACAACGTCGAGGTTGTTGGCTTCCAATTTAGCCTTGGCGGCTTTGATTTCCTGGGGGCGTGCCCCGGAGACAAGTTCATTGACAAACGCTTGAGCACCTTCCATGGCCGCTTTAGCAGCTGCGATTTCTTCACTTCTAGTACCAGCAATCAGCTCGGCCAACGCAGCTTCCGCAGCATGCATCTCGGCGTTTCTGAGCGCTAACTCAGATTCCAATTCAGCGGCATCCAGCACTGCGACCGTAGCCTCTTTTTGAACGAACTCACCCTCATCTACCGAACGAGAATCTACGCGACCAGCCATCTTGAAACTGACTTCCGCGTCGGTGACTTCGATGTTGCCGGACACCTGAATAAGATTAGCATCCGCTACTGGAGAACGGAGCGCAAACCAATAGATTGCTAGACCTACAAGAGCGACTACGAGAGCAATCATTGCAATCTTTTTCACGATTTTTCTTTCCGTTGTGCGAACATCGCCTGTAAAGCGATAAGACTGAACAGCAATTGCTGTGCCAGTATTTCATGGTTTGCTTGACCAACCATGCATTACAAGGGATTCGACACGCCATCGCAATAATCTCAAGCGTGCGTTTGTCCCCACCGTCGGTCAAAACCGCACGCTTGTACGATGCTTAGGCGCATGTGTGACATTAAACATGGCAGTTGGATGGGCTAGAATGATCCCACTGCAATGCTTGGTACAATGGATCAGTCGGTCTCGTTCACAGCCGAATTCCCAAGCTGAATTGTGACCAGAACGGTTGAGTCTTCGATTGCTTCGAGCGAATGCGGATCGGCAGCATTGAGGTGAAGCAAATCCCCTGCCACCAGTTCTTTGGGCTTTTCCTGAGACGTGAATCGAATCTTTCCTTCTAAGCAATGAACAGTGATTTCCCCGGGTGCTTTGTGCTCAGCAATCTGCTTGCCAGCCGTAAGCGCACGTGGGTTCCATCTTGACGACCGGTTTAGGTTGGCGGGTTTTGACCCGCCTTTACGGAGACCACCATGGCGCGACAACCGGACCCTGCCTTGCGGCAGACTTGGCGAGAACTGATCTCGCGGCAACCACT
>JBGTAI010000115.1:0-5819 GCA_041749955.1 Pirellulaceae bacterium
TGGACAACGGTCACTGCAAATCTCTACATGAGCCACTGAGCAACAATTGACTGGGGGCAACGTTGACAATCGCATCATTGACCGACCGATTAAGATTATGAATGGTAGCTGTTCAAGGCCGCAGGCCGTGAACGGTTACAATAAGACGACTTGGAAGTGGTTGCTCATCGGCTGCCACATCCCCAAAGGATCATCGCGTTGATTCGTGAAAACTAGGAATGAAGTAGGTGAGTCCGAAACTTGTGACAAGTCTCGCTACGGGCCTGCCGGAAACTCTTGACGAGATCCCGTATTGGCCTGTTGGATGACGTCTCGCAGCGCTTCGATACTGATGGGTTTGGTGATGTGTCGATCAAATCCGGCCTCACGGGCGAGTTCTCGGTCTGCATCCTGGCCGTAGCCCGTCACAGCTACCAGCAAAACGCCGGAAAATTCTGAATTGGCGCGGAGCGCGCGGGCCACCGCGTATCCGTCGATGTCGGGCAGGCCAATGTCGCACAAGATGATCTCGGGGCGAAATTGCTCGGCAGTTTCCAACGCCGTCGTTCCGTCGGATGCCTCCACAACTTCTTGGCCAAGTGACTTGAGCAAGTGTTTCATCGGCAATCGCAGCGCACGTTGGTCGTCGACGATCAAGATGCGATGCGACTTCAACTCCACCGTTTCCGATGGCTTGGTAGCCTCCGGTGCAGTGGCTTGATCTTTACCTATAGGCAGCTCAAGTGTGAAGCAAGAACCGTAGCCCAAACCATCACTGGATGCGCTGATTTTCCCACCGTGCATCTCCACGAATCGCCGACTCAGGGCCATGCCCAAACCTAATCCACCTCGGCTGCGTGCGATGCTCGAATCGGCTTGACGAAATTCCTGAAACATCGTCTCCAGCGTTTCCGGATCCATGCCGATGCCGGTATCTTGAACTCGGATCGTGGCTTGGTTTTGGTGAGATTCGTCCTCGCGAGACTCCAGCGTGACCTGGATCAAACCGCCTGGATCGGAAAACTTCGTTGCGTTATTGAGCAGGTTCTTAATGACTTGCGAAAGACGCGCGTCGTCACCGACGATCCACAGCGGCGAGGGTGGCAACTCGCTCGTCAAGGACAATTGATTCGACTCGATATGATGTCGATGATCGCCGATCAATTGGCTGACCAACTTGACGAGATCGAATCGCTTTTTCCGCAGTTTGATTTTCCCGGCCGAGATCCGCGACAGATCCAGCAAATCGTCGACGAGCCGCGTCATCAACTTCGCTTGACGACCGATCACGTCGAACAGTTCCCGCTCTTCGGACTCCTCAAGTTCGTTTGTACTCAAAGCCTCAAGACCGCTGACGACCGACGACAACGGATTTCGCAGTTCATGACCAAGCATGGCCAAAAAGTTGTCTTTGTTCCGGCTGATTTCAATCAGGTCGTCCTGGCGATTCACGCGGTCGGTGATGTCTTGCAGCATCATCAGAATCAGTTCGGTGACTCCATCGGCCTGTATTAAGTGACGGGCATTGAGCAACATCACTCGCGTGCCGATATCGGGGAAGTCAAACTTGACTTCGTAGTCATCAAACGCGGCTTGCGTCGTCAGCACTTCAGCGAGCAGCTTTCGCAGGGACGGTTGATCCCATTGCCCGCTGCCCAGTTCGTAAATCAGCCGCTGCTCGGTTTCTGGAGGCGTGACATGAAATGTTTGAAAGAACGCATGATTGGCGGATTTAACTCGCAAGTCGCTTGTCAGGACCAGAAACGGCTCGCGAAGCGTCTGGATAATCGCGTCGGTGAAATCACTGGCAACTTGCAATCGCAACTGAGACGTCTTGACCGCGTTGATGTCCAAGAACACCAGCACCGCACCGTCGATTTTGTGATCGGCAGTTCGGTAGGGATGCAGGCGAACGTCATACCAGTGGCCATCGCGGTCTTGAATTTCTCGCTCGATCACCTGAGCCGTCGTCTGAACCTCGTCCAGTAGCGACTCGAAGTTGGCGATTTCGATTCCCAGCTTGACTTCGCCGATTGGGCGGCCCACGGTGTCATCAGTCAGCTTGAGTACCTTGCCCGCCGCTGGGCTGAACCGTCGAACTCGCAAATCGCTGCTCAGTACGACCAGCGGAATACCCGCACTGGCGAGCAAATTGGTGAGGTCGCTGGTCAACAGGTTCAGTTCAAGGTTCCGCGTCTGCAATTGGTCGTTGACGGTCGTGAGTTCTTCGTTGATCGATTGCAGTTCCTCCTTGGCCGTTTCCATTTCTTCGTTCGTACTCTGCAGCTCCTCATTGGAAGAGAGGATTTCTTCATTTGCCGATTTCAATTCCTCGATCGCGGCATCGTGCTGTTCAGCCACCGCTCGGGATTGTTCACGCGTTGCCGCCAGCTCGCGCTGAAGTTCGTTCCGCTCGCGCTCGTCGGTTTGTAGGATCGTGGAACTCGTCAAGAGTTTTGGTCGGCGAAGCAAAGCAGCTAAGGAAGCCATCACTCCACCGGAAGACTTAGTACTGGATTGTCTGGCGGAGCGTGATCGAGTGTGAGTGCGAGTGTCGTTCTCTTCAAACAGCACGAGATAACAGCGTTCGCGTTGTGTAGAAGGTTGTCCAGAAAGCTGTACGGGGCTGACTCGCAGGGTGATGTCACGTGTGTTTTCGCCGTCGCGAAGTTGCACGCCCGTTCGCTCGACCGGAGTGTTTTCCTGTTTTGCTTCGGCCAGTGCCTGTTTGATTTCCAGGAACAGCCCGTCGCGAGCCATCTTCAGCAAATTCAGACTGGCCGCCCCCGCCGCTGGTTCCAGATAGGGACTGGTTCGGCCACGGAACTGCAATATCTCCAACGACTCGTTGACCAGCACACCCGGCGGAGCGTATTGGCCCAGTACGATGCGGTCTGCTTCACGCTGGAAATCAGCCGGATTGGCGTCCTTCATGACGACGGACTTGTCGTCTCGGTCGTTTGTCATGACATGGTCGTCGGTTTGAAAGTGTGGATACTTGCGAAATGCACTTGTCTTTTTGGAATAGATGCGGTGCGATTTATCAAGCGCTTCAAAGAGATCGGTGAAGCTGCCGACGGATTCCGCATTTCCCAGCATCAGCACGCCGTTCGGATTCAAGGCGTAGTGAAACGTCGGGATGACCCGATTCTGCAACGTGGACGACAAATAGATCAGCACGTTGCGGCAACTGATCAAATCGACTCGAGAAAACGGTGGGTCCGCCACGATATTCTGTTCGGCAAACACGCACAGGTCACGAATCGATTTATTGATCCGATATTTCCCATCTTCTTTGGAGAAAAAACGCAGTAGTCGCTCGGGCGAAACTTCGGCCTCGATGCTCTGTGGATAAACGCCAGCGCGGGCCGCACGCAATGAAACGTCATGGCTCAGGTCAGTGGCGAATACTTGAATCGGCGGACGCACCGGCTTGTCATCCAAAAACTCCAACAGCGCCATCGCCAAGGAGTACGCTTCCTGGCCGGTGGAACAACCGGCTGACCAAATGCGGATCGGCCTATCAATCGATTTGTTCTGAATGATGCGAGGAAAGACGTCGGCCTTGAGCGTCTCGAATATCTCAGGATCGCGAAAGAAGCTGGTGACGTTGATCAGAATCTCATGGAACAACGTCTGAACTTCGCCAGGATCGGACTCAAGCAGCCTCACGTAGTCGGCGAGCGAGTGTCGGTTATGCAGTGCCATTCGCCGCATGAGCCGCCGCTTAATCGTGCTGTCTCGGTAATGCGTAAAATCGACGCCGGAGCTTTTTCGCAACATCGCAATGACTTTGCGAAAGAGTGCCTCGTCATCGTCAGCCAAAACGGCCGGCTGATCGCCAACCGGTTCGACGGAGTTCGGAGCGACTCGATTCGATTCGCCAGAGTTGAGGCTGCCAGAATTCAGGCTGCCAGAATTCAGGCTGAGCGCGGGGCGCGACCTCAAATACTGCGCGATGCGGGCCAACTCGGCGGCGATATCTTCCGGCGACAGAACATAGTCGACGCTGCCACTCGCGATCGCGCTCTGGGGCATGCCGGGCGACTTGGCCGATGATGCGTCTTGCGCGAATGTGATCCCGCCACTTGCCCTGATCTGCTGGATCCCCAGCGTGCCGTCTGATCCGGTGCCCGAGAGGACAATTCCGATCGCCTGTCCCGGACGGTCTTCACGCGGCTGTTTGTCTTTGAGCCCTTCTTCGCTCCGATCATCTTCTTGCCGCCTGTCATCGCTCAGCCGACCAGACGCCAAGGCGCGAAAGAAGTGGTCGATTGGTAGATGCAGATGGTTTAGGTCACGGGGAGTGAGCCGGAGCACATCTCCATCGATTGCCAAGTTCGTGTTCTTAGGAATCACGTAGACATGATTGGGACAAACCGTCATGCCCTCAGTGACTTCGACCACGGGCATCGATGTTGCCTTGACCAGCAGATCCGTTAGCTTGCTTTCGTGTAACGGATCCAGGTGCTGAATCAGTACAAACGCCATCCCGGTATCGTCGTCCAGGTGCGTCAGCAGTTGTGTGAACGATTCCAACCCACCGGCCGATGCACCCACACCAACGACAGAAAATGTTTTTTTTCGCTGTTCGTTGTCGATATCGATCGGGCCAGTGGCGAGATCATTGCTCATTGTCGTTCAGGCTATCTGATATCAACTTAAGGGGCAACGAGTTCCGATACGAAATTCATTGGAGGCACGTTCTTATGATTCGCCGCGGTGCCACCCGTAGCGGATCGCATCAAGAATTACCCCTCCACTCTGATAGGGCGCAAGTCCCTGCAACGATGGCGTTCTGACCAGCCGGCGGCCTGGCACACCATGTGCTCCACTCCATCGAGCGTAGTTTGCAATCCGCGAACTCGATCACCATATCGAACTGGATCGAATCCATGTACATCGGCGGCGGCATCCTCGGCACTATTCTCGTTTTTATACTTATCCTCTTCGTTCTTAAACGACTGTGAGTACCCAAATCACCGCTGGCGGAGGCACGCGGCTTTCACACGATTCCAATAACGATCTTGGAAATCATGGCCACCATTCTTCTTGTTGACGATAACGACGACATCCGCGAGATGATGACACACCAATTACAAAAGCGCGGTTTTACCGTGGTGGCGGTTGGCAATGGGACCGCAGCCGTCTTGGCTGCCGCCCAATCCGTGCCCGCACTGATCCTGATGGACGTCAACATGCCCGACCTTGACGGTTTCGAGGCGACGAAGCAAATCCGCGCCGCTGATCCCGCAAACCGAATTCCGGTGATCGCGTTCACCGCCTATGCGCTGGCCGGCGACGAGGCTCGCGCGAAGGCGGCTGGATGCGATGCTTTTCACCCCAAACCGATTGAATTCGACAAACTGTTCGATCAAATCAACGACTTGATCAGTGACTCGACCAACGACGACGAATCGCTGTCTTTGTGAGTTCATTCGTTGCGAGGTGTCTTTGTCGATGTACTCGACATTGATTTCGTTGACGATACGGTGCACGCCGACGACGTCACCAGACAATCGCTCTGCACGGTTCTTGGTGCGCAAGCGATCGGCTCTGCAAGTGAGTGCCGCAGTGCCGTCACTGACATTCGTCGTGATCGCGTTAACGTGGCGGAACACAATCGGGTCGTTGCGAAACGATCGTGCGAGCGAGTCTTGAATCTTCTCGCCGCGAATTGCCTCCGCTATTTCGCTGTCTGAGCCCGAGTTATTCACCACGAACGTAACGGGTGGAGTTTTTCGAGTTAGCCGCGTAAATAGTGGCTTGAATTTAGTTTTGATGCGTCATTGCGGCCGTCAGCGCAGAACGGCCCCCTCCCCAAATTCGATTTTCGTTCA
>JBGTAI010000116.1:0-3297 GCA_041749955.1 Pirellulaceae bacterium
TGGGTTCTTTCCCAACGAACAAAAGGAGATTCTCCGCGGCCGCGCCAAAATGTGCGAAACGCTAGCCATTAGCGGCACAGCAATGGTTTCCGGTGGTCAAATCGACGCGTTCCAGGTCGTACTCGATTCCGTCCTCCATCGTGACAAGAATGTTCGGTCGATCGGATTGATCAGCGACGAAGGAACGCTGATCGCATCAGTAGGACCGCACCAAGACGTCTGGGTTGCCAATGGCGACAACGGCATGACGCAAATGCAGGTCCCCGTGTTCCGTTACGGACATTTGTGGGGTGAACTCCAAGTCACGTTTGTCGAAACTGGCGGCGTAATGGGTTTGAACTATTGGGCCCCGGCATGGCTATTGATCGTTTTGGTCCCTGCCTGTTTGATCCAATTCTCCTTCTTTCTACGTAAGACGCTCGAAAGCCTTGACGCGTCCGGAGCCGTCCCGACGCATGTCGAAAACGCGTTGGATACGTTTACGGTTGGATTGGTGCTGCTGAATTCTCGCGACAGGATCTTATTCGCAAATCATCGGCTCACAGATCTGCTAGGACTCGAACCAAAAGCTCTTGTGGGAAAGCGCAGTTCGGACATGGCGTGGATTCATCCCAGTGGTGAAGACGAAGTCTTGCCCTGGGATGTCGCCAAGAATACTGGACATTCCGTTAACGATTGTATCTTGCAGTTCGAGGTTGATGGACGTCGCTTGACCTTTAGCGTCAATTGCACACCGATCACGGGGCAAGGCTATATGGCGACATTCGACGACATCACGCTGATCGAAGAAAACAAGGTCGCGTTGGCCGAGGCTCGCGACGCCGCTCAAAGCGCGAACGAAGCGAAAAGCCAATTTCTGGCTAACATGAGCCACGAAATTCGTACTCCGCTTAATGCAGTGCTCGGGTTCACAGACGTACTACGCCGTGGTTTGGTGACTGATTCGAACGAGGCCGTCGATCATTTAAATATGATCCATAGCAGCGGCTCGCATCTAATGAGATTAATCAATGACATTCTCGATTTGTCGAAAATCGAAGCCGGTCAGCTACAGGCCGAGTCCATCGATACAAATGTGGATGAAATCGTAACCGACGTGGCTGCGGTTCTCAGTGTCAAAGCTCGCGAAAATGACCTTGCTCTGGATATCGAATTCAAGTCTGCGATCCCGCGCACAATACAGAATGATCCGACTCGATTGCGACAAGTCATTACGAACTTAGTCGGCAACGCGATCAAGTTTACGGAACACGGAACCGTACGCATTGTCACAGAATTATCTTCCCCCGAAAGTTCCGGCCCACGCAAATTGTGCATCAGCATTATCGATACTGGGATTGGTATGACACCGGAACAACAATCCAAGATTTTCGAGGCATTCGTTCAAGCTGACAATACAACGACACGTCGGTTCGGTGGTACCGGGCTGGGGCTTTCAATCAGTCGCCGATTGACCGAAGCGATGGGTGGAACCTTGACCGTCTCCAGTGAAGCGGGAGTCGGCAGCACATTTCGCATTGAATTGCCCGTGACGCCGGAAAGTTTGGAAAACTTGATTACAGCAGAAGAAATCGCAAATCGTAGGAGTCATTCGGCATCGACCGCCGCGATGAATAGCATAATTCACTTGCCCAAGGTAGAGATTCTTGTCGTCGACGATGGAGAAGCGAACCGACGATTGATTAACCTGATACTGAACCGCGCCGGGGCGGTGGTCACGACCGCTGAGAATGGCCTCGAAGCTACCAAGTTGATGAGTGAGAAAACCTTCTCACTCGTGCTGATGGATATGCAGATGCCGGTGATGGATGGTTATGAGGCCACGCGTCGAATCCGCCAAAGTGGGCTGAAAACGACAATCATCGCGCTCACGGGCAACGCCATGAAAGGCGATCGAGAGAAGTGTTTCGCTGCTGGATGTGATGATTTTCTCACAAAGCCGATCAACCTCGACAAATTGCTTTCCGTTGTAGCGGGCTACGTAGGGACCGACGAACATTCAATTGATACAATCGCGGCGCCGGTGCTGCCAATATCCCGACTCGTCAACGAAGCGAGTAGTGCAAACACGGACGACTCGACACAACCGATCTATCCGACGCTGCCGATGGACGACCCAGAATTCCGCAGTATCACATCTGACTTCCTCGATCGACTCGACGATCGCTTGGACCAAATCCAAGGCGCGCTCGAACTTGCGAACTTCGATTTTGTCCAGTCCGAAGCGCATTGGCTGAAGGGGGCTGGCGGCACTGTCGGTCTGCCCGAGCTAACCGAGCCTGCAGCGAATCTGTTTATTGCTGCAAAAGATAATTCGCTCGAAGTTTCGAAACGCATTCTCCGTGACATCCGTTGCTTGAGACGTCGAATCGTCATCCCGGCACTTGGTTCCGATTCGATCAACACAACGACGCGGAAACAGGCGGAACGAATTCCTAACGTTCATTCCGAACAAGAAAGTGAAACGGCGGCAGCACCGATTTATTCGACGCTGCCGCTGGATGACGAAGAGTTCTGTGCGATCATCATCAACTTTGTCGAGCGTCTTGATGATCGACTTGTTGAGATGCGCAACATGCTCAACCGACAGGATTTCTCGCAACTTGCTGACGAAGCGCATTGGCTCAAGGGCGCCGGAGGCACGGTTGGGTACTCCGCCTTCACCGAGCCGGGCAATGCGCTCGTTATCGCTGCTCGTGAGTCCAAATTTGAACAGAGCGATGCTTACCTCTCGGAGCTTGAATCCATCCGCCGTCGTCTCGTTGTTCCCCAGCTTACCGAAAATAGTTTACGCATTCCAAACTCATTTTGAGCGAACTGCCGCTCCAATCCTCAAAACCATAACGACCAATCGATTCCTCGCCAATCGTCTAGTTTACGACTCAGTTACGTGTTCTGGGACGACTCGTCTGCGTTGAATGAGCAAAGATTTGGCTGCATACATTTTTCTAACGAAGTTCTGTAGCTATGAATCCTACATCGCCTGTCATTTCACCGCTTGCGGAATTTTCCACGTCCGCCTCTGTGGTTGTCGGAGATGCTCGCCTTGTGTCCGGTAAGCCTGGCCGGATCATGATTGTGGACGACGAGATTGCAAACGTACTCGTCGCAAAGAAGCACCTCGAGCGAGCCGGTTATCGATCCTTTGAGACGACGACGGACTCGTCAACAGCCGTCAGTTTGATCTGCTCAACCAAGCCGGATGTGTTGTTGCTCGATATCAACATGCCGGAGATCAACGGAATCCAAATTCTCAAGGAAATCCGTAGCCGTGAAGAGTTCCGTCGACTCCCAGTG
>JBGTAI010000117.1:0-2466 GCA_041749955.1 Pirellulaceae bacterium
CGAGATCGCCCGTGGCTCGATGGGTGTGGTTTACCGGGCGAGGCACGCTGGCCTCGATCGAACAGTTGCACTGAAGATGATCTTGGACTCGGGTAGCCAGACGGAACTGTCGCGAAGACGTTTCATGAACGAGGCCCAGGCTGCTGCATCCCTGGATCACCCGGGAATCGTTCCTGTTTACGATGTGGGTAGCTGTGAAGGATTTCCCTACTTCACGATGGCATATATAGAGGGTGATAGTCTGGCATCGCTGCTCGCTACCGGGCCGCTAGATGCCACGCGAAGTGCGAGTATCGCCGAACAAGTCGCTCGTGCTGCGGCACACGCACACCAACATCGTATCATCCACCGAGACTTGAAGCCCGCGAACATTCTCATTGATGCCGATGGCGTCTCTCACGTCACTGACTTCGGTGTAAGTAAAACGCTCGAAGCGGACTGTGATCTGACGAGCAGCGGCGAAGTCGTCGGTACGCCACACTACATGCCGCCCGAGCAAGCCGGTGGACGCAGCGATGAAATTGGACCAACCGCCGATGTCTATTCGATCGGTGCAATTCTTTATGCCATGTTGACTGGACGGCCACCCTTTCAGGCCGCTACGCCCATAGAAGTCATTTCGCAAGTCTTGACCCAAGATCCGGTGCCACTATCGGCACTTAATGCGAGCGTTCCAACGGACCTCGAAGTGATCACACTAAAGTGCCTTAGCAAATCGATACGTGATCGCTATGCAGACGCGAACTTGCTCGTTGATGACCTCCAGCGTTATCTGCGAGGCGAGCCAATTCTCGCTAAACCGCCTGGGTTCGCCCGCAAGCTCACGTACTTGATACGTCGCCACGTGATGTGGGCCAGCGTCTCTGGATCGGTGGTGCTTGCGCTCGTGTTGCTAACTCTAATAGTGACTTGGTCGTACCTCCGTGCACATTCCCGAATCTTGGACCTCGAAGACGACCTGGCGATTGCTCAGCAGCAGGTCGCGAGCGAACGAGTCACGCTTAGCCGTTTCCTAGCCAAACATGGTGCAGGTTCCCTCGAAGAATCGGAAATTTCACAGCTCGAACTCAACCGAATCACCACGGCGTCCAACCTTATGCTCGCCGCAGGCAAAAATGATTTGGCGATTGAGCTTGCCGTTGAGGCAATCCGGTTCGCGCAACTGAATTCACTTCCATTACCTAAAGACATGCTGCAACAAGTCTTGCCCGAAAAAGACGCCACCTCCGCCAACGACCCTAGCCAAACAGAGCTTACCAACGACGTTACGGATCTCGACCAAGTCACAAGGTTATTGGAACAAGCCAGCCAACGAATCACCCACCCGATGAGCCCAACGCAGCGAAACATCTTCGGGCTCACTGAAGACCAGCCCAACGATATTGAAACCTCGCACTCTCGCCCCAGTAATGCTCCATGACGGCTAAGTTGAAAGTATCTGTAATCGATGGCCCCGACCGGGGCCGAGATTTCACGCTGACCGATAACCAACCGCTGATGATTGGTCGGGGCAGCGATAGCGACACCAAGATCCGTGATCCCGCCCTTAGCCGTATTCACTGCAGTGTGGAAATCACGGATCACCGCATCGTACTTGTCGATCGAGACAGTTCCTCAGGAACGTTTGTGCGTGGGCTGCGAATTGACACGCCGCAGAACCTCACACATGGCAGTGAATTCCGAATCGGCGATTCCGTCTTGCGAATCGATGTGGAGAGCCAAATCGATGCACCAACGGTCGCACCTGAACTATCCCTAGGTTTGCAGCCCGATCTTTCGAAAGCCCCGTTTGCCACCGAAGGATTTCGTCCGATTCACGAACTCGAAGGCGAGACGTTTCTTCGATTCCGACTTGATCGATTGGTCTCGACAGGCCGAAACAGTCTCATCTTCAAAGGCTATGACACGAAGCGCGATCGCATCATCGCGGTTAAGATATTGAAGCCGCAAGTCGCTTCCACCGATACGCAGCGAGATCGCTTCATTCGTGCGATGCGAACAATGTTACCGATCGATCATCCCAATATCGTTCGCACACGAAAGGCCGGACGCAAGGGCCCGTATTGTTGGGCGGCACTCGAGTGGGTCGATGGCGTCAGCGTCATGAAGCTAATCGAGAACATCGGCATCGGCGGTATGTTGCCGTGGCAGGAGGTCTGGCGTGTTGCCGTGCATATCGCGAGAGCACTCGATGAGGCCAGTAAGCGTCGCATCATTCACCGCAACGTAACTCCATCAAACATCCTGCGTCGCAACCATGATCGATCGTTCTTGCTAACCGATTTGATCTTTGCGAGGGCATTGGAGTACACCGACGCCCCGGCACTGACTCGTCCTGGCGACGTGCTCGGTGAACTGTCCTACATGGCACCTGAACTGCTTCTTGATTCCGTCAATGTCAACGAGCGATGTGATCAGTACGGACTGGGAGCAACGCTGTACGCTTTGCTAACAGGAAACCCGCCG
>JBGTAI010000118.1:0-8502 GCA_041749955.1 Pirellulaceae bacterium
TGCGAACAAGTAACCCGATCGAATCGACGTTCGCGACAATCCGCTTGCGTCATCGAAAGACCAAAGGAAATGGAACCCGCCGCGCGAGCTTGGCGATGATGTTCAAGCTCGCACAATCAGCTTCGAAGAAATGGAGACGCCTGAACTGCCACGAGAAAATCGCATTCGTCATCGAAGGACGTTCCTTCAAAGACGGAATTATGCAGGATGAAATCGCCGCCTAATTCAGGAAATCAAAACACAACATTTGACAATAGCTCAGCAGCGGTTTCCGTTCGTGCGTAAGGTCGAACCGTCCTGTGCTACAAACACCGTAGCACGCTCCGGCTTCATCGACCGGTAGCTCGAACTTGAAAATCCGGTGTCGGCCGCCGGGGCAGCTTCCCTACCCGCCGTCTCAGTCCATTTCTGACTAAGGACGCGCCCACGTGTGCACGCTGACCAATTCGCAAGGATGTCAATCCGACTAAGCCCAAAGGTTGAGTTTTGCAATAGTTGCAAATCGACTTGGCGTTACCCCCACGGTGACCTCGCCAGACATCATCCCCTGACCGAGGAAGATGGGCGCAGTTGGGGATTCGCCAGGTAGAACGGAGGAACCGCGATAAGCTGGTAGTGGGCATAGCTTCAAGAAGAAGCGGCGGGCGATGTTCATGATTGCAGGTGACAAACGGTCGGAGACGGAATTCAGTTCTTCGCGAAAGACTCGCTGAGCACTACCGCCCGGACGAGATCCTTGAATCCACCGTTTCGAGAGGATAGGTCATTCATGATGCCATCGATCGCAGCGAGGTCGGCCAGCTCGCTCGTTCGACCAACCGCGTATGTCATCAACTTCTCGGTCAACGATCGCGTGAATTGCTTGTGGCGTTCGATGAGAAGCTTACGAAAATCAGTGATGCCCGTGAACTTCTCACCCGTGGGGAGCGCACCGCTGGAATCAATCTTGAGATCCTGCGAGTAGTTCTTGCGCCATCCGCCGATTGCGTCGAAGTTCTCCAGCGCGAAACCGTAAGGGTCGATCTTTTGATGGCACGATGCACAGGTTGCGTTCGCGCGGTGCATCGCCAGCTGCTCGCGGATCGTGGTGGCCCCGCTGGCATCTGGTTCGATCAAAGGAACATCTGGCGGCGGTGGCGGTGGCGTATAGCCGAGCAGTTTCTCCTGCACATAGACGCCGCGGACGACGGGCGAGGTGTCCACACCGTTAGCAGAAGCGGTCAGGAAGCTCGCGTGCCCGAGCAGACCACCACGCTCGCCTTTGGGCAGTAATACCTGACGCAGCTCAACGCCTTCCCGTGGCGGCAGTCCGTAGTGCAACGCGAGCTCGCGATTCAGGAAAGTGTATTCAGCAGAGAGAAATTCTTGCGGTGGCAAATTGTTGTCCAAGATGTGACGGAAAAACATCGCAGTTTCGGCACGCATCGCGGCATCAATATTGTCTCGGTAGAAGCTGACGAAGTCGGTCGAAACCGGCATCTCACCGATGTGGTCAAGGTTCAGCCAAAGGCGGATGAAGTTCTCCACGAACCGCTGGGATTTGGGATCTGCCAACATGCGATCCACCTGGGCACTCAGCGTCGCGGGCTCGTGCAACTTACCAGCCGCGGCGAGCTGAAGCAGTTTCTGATCCGGCATCGATGACCAAAGGAAATACGACAGCCGCGACGCCAACGCGACGTCATTCAGCCCGCCAGTGCCTTCGTGCAAGTGAAGGAAGGCGGGAGAGCAAAGGATGGCTTGAAAGCCGAGCTGTAGCGTGTCGAGCGGCTTCATCCCGGACTGAAGCTTGTCGTCGATCAGTTTTCCAATCGGCGCGAGCTCACCCCCACGCAAAGGACGTCGGTACGCTGTCTCCGCGAATACTTTGAGTCGTTCGCGGATCGTGGTGGCATCGATCTGATCCGGCTCAAGTTCACCGTACAGTACCTGATGCCCAGGCGTCGGCCATTGTTCAAGCATCGGTCCTTCGACTTGCATTTCCCAAATACGGAGTTTTGGACCGCGATAAGCCTTGAGCATCGCGATGGAACGTGTGCCGTTGTCCTTAATCTTCGCAAGGGCTTCTAGTTCGGGATGTCCATTTCCTCTCTTGCTCATCTTGAACTGAATATTCTTGGCCTTGCCCGCGCCGTTCCGGAAGCGAATCTCAGGCTCTTCGCCCCGTTCGAGATCGACTGTCCACTCCAACCACTGCGGCTGATCGCTGGTCAGTTCCACCAATGCAAGCGTGCGCTCGGTCGTAATGTTACCGGTACTCTCGACGCTTCCTTCGCGATTCACAGCGGCGAGTTCCAGCACGATCGGATCACCGTTGCGAAAGTCCTGAATAAAGTCGTAAGGATGCGTGCGATCAATCGCCGCAACCTGGACGCGGATGGTGTAACGTCCGCTCTGCGGAGCACCGCCACGAGCGAGCGGTTCAAAGCCAATGTGCCCGCCGCGATAATGCCTCGCAACGAGATCGTCGTACCCCGTATCCGAAATCCAACGGTAACGGTCGGTCTGAAAAAGTTTTGGCAGGTCACGTGATGCCTTCCCTTCGAAGTAGAAGGGCGACTTCTGAACGTAACGCTTGCTATCGGGTTTGGGACCAAAAGCGGTAGCGCGCTTGATCGCTTCTTCGGAGGCTGACAAATATTGATCGAGCAAGATGCCCGAAGTCACCTGTGCCGCGCCATTATTGTCAAAGCCATCGACACGAGCCTCAGGCGGAAAGTTTGCTGCCGGATTCCATCCCTCGACTTGCAATTGCAACAAGTCGCTAATCGTGTGACGGTATTCAACGCTATTGAGTCGGCGCAGCACTGTATGGGCACCCGTGCCTTTGAAACGCTGTGCCGCTTCAGCCACCGACTCGGTGATCGCATCGATGACCGCAAGCAATTCCGTTTTGTCGGGCTGCATCTCATCCTCCGGCGGCATCGCACCTTGATTGAGTTGATCGAGAACCTCTTGCCACAGCATCGCATCGTCTGGGGTGGTGATCGTCGAGGTCAGCGCATCGAAACGCCGATCGCCTTCGTGTTCCTCAGCCCCGTGACACTTGATGCAATATTGCTTGACGAAGATTGATTGGTCCGCGGCGTGCAGCGTCGATGGGCCAAAACTCTGACAAATGACTAATGACAGATAACTTATGACAAATCGGTTCAGTCTCATCATGCGATCTCCATCGGCGAGAATGTTCCCTTGCTTCGTCCGAATCGTTCGCGCTGGACGCCAAACCACTGGAGCACGGACAACCACAAATTGCACAACTCAACGCGTTTGTGCTCCTCCGCTGGGCAAACGAGATGGCCTCTGTGTTTGATTCCACCCCCGGCGAGCAACACCGGCAAATCACGATTCGAATGGTTCGAGGCATTGCCCATACCGCTGCCGATCACGACAAGCGTGCTGTCCATCAATCCCGCTTCTTTTAACCTGCCAAGCAAGTGAGCGAACTGAGTCATCAAATAGTTCTCGACGACCTGCAATTGAGTCAGCAGGCCCTCTTGTTTGCTGTGATGCGACAGTCCGTGATAGCTGCCGACGTCGAGGTCGTTGGTGTGGAAGCCAAGTGGGATTTCAAAAGTCGCCACTCGTGTCGAATCCGTCTGTAGGGCCAGCGTCATCAGGTCCATGAACAACGGAATCTCTTCGATCTGCAGTCGCTCTTCGTCCTTGATCGCATCGATGGGCGACTTGGGCTTCGGCTTGTCCAGCCACGCCTCCGACATCTGCAACCGCCGCTCCACGTCCCGCACTGACGTCAGGTACTGATCGAGCTTGCCACGGTCAGCCGCATCGAGACTGCTGCCCAACTGCTTCGCTGACTCGCGTAACGCATCGAGCACACTCGCCCGGTGCGACAGACGCTGGTGCTCCAAAAGCTTTTCCTTCGCACTGGACTCAATGAACAATGCCTCGAATAAACGTGCGGGATTGTTTACTGGCGGAAGACGCACCCCGGCTCGGTTCCAGCACATGTCTGTTCCTTCGCCTAACCCCGCAGTGATCGACGGATACCGCGTCGCGGCGCCAACATGCTCAGCAGCCACCTGGTCGATCGAAATGTTCTTCTCCGGAAACCCAGCCGATTCCTCTTTCTTCACGCCTGTCAGAAACGAATGGACCGCGCCATGCCCACCCTTCGCGTCGTGATCGAGATGCGAGAAGACTGTGACGTCCGAACGATAATCCTGTAGCGGAGCCAACGTCTTGCTAAGCGCGGCGTCGTTTCCTTCTGCGGTTGGAAAGAAACCACCAGGCCAAAAACCAAGGTGATTGCCGATACAGATCAAGCGACGTGGATTGGTGACTTTCCTGTCTGACGCACGGGCTGAAAAGTGGAATTGGCTCTCCAGAAATGGCAACGCGAGCGAGATGCCTGTCCCCTGTAGGAATCGACGACGGTCAGTAGGGTAGTTCTGCATGTTGACGTTCTCTTAAAGGGGCGAATGGGTATCAATCTCACGGTGTCAATCTCAGTCTGCTTCCACCAAAACGCGAATCTGATCCAGATGCACGCTGCAATTGAGTCGCAGGCTGAGAGTGAGGCGATCTTCGGAAAGAAAGATTCGGTCTCGGCCAACACCTGCAGGCCTGACGAATCGCGGTGTTTCAATTCCGCGTCCTGGGAAGTCGTACTGAGATGCCTCTGCTCCGAAGACCGAGTCGGTTTGGGCAAGACGATTGGCGTCCCAAATTACGCCTGCGATTGGATGACTGAATGTAATCGCACCCGTCAGGACCGTTTTCTCGTTCGGATTCCTGGTCGCGGGATTGAACTGCAATAGGTAGGAGCGAACGGTCGTATCGGACGCTACCGAATAGCCTGCGGTCGTTTGCTCGCGAAGAAGCTCGCCTGGTTCGACGGAATCCACACCAACAGGCTCCCTCAGCTGAATTCGCTCCGCTTCGGGAAACACGATAATGTCATTGTCGTCACGATGCTCCGTTAAATCCCACGGCGGCCCCGGATGAACAAACCGAACAGAACCAGTCGTCCGTGAAACTCCCAACGCGACTGGCCACACGCGATCAAAGGCACTGGAGTCAAACTGCACGTTGGCAATCTGCTTTCCATTTTCGCCACCACGAGCAGCCTCACCTTCGAGTAAGAGGTCGGACCTACTGCCCGGCGGTCTGACTTCGACGCTTCCTTCAAAGACACTGACATCTGTGATGCCATCCGCATTCACCGAGACACCAAACGCAGTTCCCAAGTCAACGACATCCATCGCGGACGTTTCCACGGTGAATCCAATCGCTGACTCTGGGATCCGTGCTGTTAAGATCCCATAGTGCAATCGAGTCTCCATGGGACCAGAGATTTCATATCTCGCCGGCCCTTGCAACGTCACGGATGCTCCGTTGTCAAAGTCCAAGCGGACGAACCCTGATTTCAAATCAAGCAGACCAGCCTTGGTGCCGTCATCGTCGGTGACAAAATCGTTGATCCAAATCGCATCCACCCGATGAGTCACATGAGCGATCACGGCGCTGCTGTCATGAACTGGCCGAAAAAACCAACCAAGGCATAGCAACACAGCCGCAGCCGACGCGATCAATACACCAGCCCACTTGAGCGATGATCGCTGAAGATGTTTCACTGGGCTGTGTGTTTGAGTAAGACTCATCTCGAGCTGTCGACGGACACCTTTTGAAACATCCGCTGCCACTCCAGCACGCGACAGGCTGTCGATCACTGCGGGAGCAATGCTATCGGAATCTAAGACGTAGAGCGCCGCCAGTGAATTGCTCATTCGGAGTTCATCCGCGAATGCTGCGATTCGAGATTCATCCATGTCGAACCACTGCATGAGTTCGCGGCATTCTTCGTCGCTGAGCTGATTGTGCTGGAGCTTCTCCAGCAAACGTTCTTGACGAGACTCGTTCATATTGCGGCCTCGTCACTGAGGCGACTTTCGATGCATTGGCGAAGAGCCTTGCGCGCCCGGCTCAGCGCACTTGTGACCCATGTCAGGCTTCGCTGCATCGAATCCGCGATGTCCTGACACGTTCTCCGCTCTTCATATCGCAGTCGCACAACACTTGCTGACTGTGGTTGCAACACTTTCATGCACTCTCGAAGAGCCGACAGATCGACTGCGGCTTCTCCGTCTTTGACGCCCGCCATCGCCTCACCGATCCGAAGCCTCAGAACATGCCCGAAATTATCGAGATTTCGGTACTCCCGTCGCTGACGCTCGAGCTCGGTGAGAATAAAATGCTTGCAGATCACACACAGCCAGACACCGAAATCCCGCTCGCTACGATACTCGTTCAGCTGCTCATAAGCGCGAATGAACGTCAGCTGAACAATGTCTTGCGCGGCGTCTAAATCGGTCAGTCGATGCGCAGCATATCCGAGCAGTATCCCCTGATACTGCCGCACCACCGCCTCATAGGCATCAAGGTCACCGCCTCGAATGCGTTCAATCGTTTCCTTAAGCATTCATTCCGCCATCGTCCGAAGATCAAGCTGTTTCGGAGATTAGGGTCAAAAACTGCATTTGTCACAACTGTTGCGAAAGTTTTTGGGAATTGATCCAAAATCGACACTGGTTGCGTGACTGAACTCCGGTGTGGTGAGGCTCCGGTGTGGTGAGGCTCCGTGATCTTCTGCATTGGCGGATTTGGAAAGTATGTTGTAACCGTTCGCGAATCGCAGCGCAAAAACCTCCATTAGAGGGCAAATCAAGTTTTGAGTCGTGCTGGATTTCGTGCATCCCGTATCCAGTTTGATAAAGTGATATGGCCTGCACGTCTTTAAGCTCTGTTTTTACGTAGCTTCTTTTCGGTACAATTGTCCACAGTTCGTCGTAAACCGCTTCGCTTTGAGGCGAGCATTATATAACCTTTATGCGACACTTTTCGTTGATCGCCGGCGTTTATGCTGGCGATCAGTGAGAAGGGTGCGTTTTATGATCGGGTTCAGCCATTTGTCAAATTACGATTCCCGCCAGGAGATACTCGCAGCGTTTGGTCCGTTTGCTGTAGTGTTCGAGCCCATAAACAATGACACGACGCCATATCTTTCACTGCTTCATCTTCACGACCAGCATTCACTTGTTGTCGTGCGTGCGATTCGCGACGCGGTTTCAAAACCAAATTCCGCCTCTTGCAAGTTGTCCTTGCTTCGAGACGTCAACTGGCGTCCGCAACTTGTTGGCGTCATCGCCACCCATTACGCCCCGACCAACGATGCGATAAGTCAATTGTGGGCTGCACTCGATTCCGGTAGTTGGGTTACTCCTCAAATCGCGAGCATTCTCTCCAGGTGTGACCCCACTTTCGTCGGCAGTGCTGTCTCGCGTCTTACCGATCTTTGCCCATTGTCTAACGACCCAGAATACTCGATCTATTCTCGCATGAAACATCACAGTTCGCAGGGGCAAGCCGACTCACATCATCGTTCATCCAAATCTGCTGCTGCGTTGTTCGCCCTCCTTCCGGCAGACGTAAGCGATCAATTTGCATCCAATGCTGATCTGCATAAGCTGATTGGTGCAGATCACGATGACAGTGCCGACACTGCGACGTCCTGGCTTGCGAGATTGCTCGAATTGGATGCGCAACTGAAATTCATCATCTGACTACATTCGGTCTACGCAGAGACCGTGACGCACACCTGCCATGACTTGCCGGAACCGACGTTCATTTCGCTACCGGACGACGATTGCGTAGGCTTCAGCGTGACGTCGGCTGAAACAACATCCCAGCGGCCTGGCCGAAGCATTTGAAGTGCGCTTAGTTGACCTTCGTTTTGAGTTACGCTGACCCGGCGTGAACATCACACGAGTTCGCATCTGCATCACTTCGCCAGTTCACAGGTGAGTGTGAGCAGACTCGTAAATTGGTTGAACTGTGTCCAAGCGTCCGTTGAAGGCAAAAATTCCCGTCGTGTTTTTAATCTACGTGAATAGCATTTTTCCTTGGTGCACCGGTCGATAAAACCGGAGCAGGTTACGGCGTCCGTGACACAGGACGGTTCGACATTGTGCACGTGCGGAGACTGCAGCTGGGACGCGAGGTGACAACGTGAGAAACCCGAGACGAAAGTGTAACTCCACTGCCGCGATGATTAAGCCAACTTTGTGACTGCGACCATGTGCACTCTCATAAATGGGCAATCAGGGGGGGTGTGTCTCTTGGCTTGCCTAGCGGCGGTCGAGTTGCACCAAATTACTTCGAGCAGATTTCCGTAATAGGACTCACACACAAATGCCCAGTGCGGACTCAGGCTCACCACTGACCTAAACATCTCAGTGAGCTAAGATCTGTCGTGTTGCCAAACGATATTGTGCGGGAACGCGAAATTTCTAAGCGGCCTGCCAATGCCTTGGACCTGTGGACTATGCTTCCTATTTCTCTACTATACCTCACTCGGATAGCAATGGCACATTCTGGAATGTCTGGAAATTGAGGGTCAGCAAGGACGCGATCGCAGGTTTATGAGTGGTACTGAGTTCGTCGAGGCAGGTGTCAATCGCTGCCTGAAAGTCGGCGTAGTTC
>JBGTAI010000119.1:0-37590 GCA_041749955.1 Pirellulaceae bacterium
TGGACAACGGTCACTGCAAATCTCTACATGAGCCACTGAGCAACAATTGACTGGGGGCAACGTTGACAATCGCATCATTGACCGACCGATTAAGATTATGAATGGTAGCTGTTCAAGGCCGCAGGCCGTGAACGGTTACAAGAAAGCTAATCACAAGATAGGAACGAAAACGCATCCGTTCGGCAACCGCGCCCGAAATAATCGTGGTCGCCGTTCCACAGAAGACCATCTGAAAAAGGAAGAAGCTCAAAAGCCAAGGCCCCACGTCCCGGCCCAGTAGGAAATGAGATGAACCAATCAGGCCACTGTAGGAAGCGCCGAACATCAGGCCAAAACCAAAGACCCAAAAGATCGCAGCAGCGATGCAGAAGTCGACGATATTCTTGATCGCAACGTTGATGCTGTTTTTGGAGCGAGCCATGCCCGTTTCTAAACAGCAAAAGCCTCCTTGCATCAGCATGACGAGTGCCGCACAGATCAACATCCACAGGACGTCTGGCAATGAGTGTTCAGCCGCCATGTAAATGCCCCGCCAAAAAGATCCTAACACTCAGCTGCGGTCGGAACGAAACACTCGTTCACAACGACTCCCCCAGCCCTGAGTTAATCGCTTTTCGATTGTGCCAAAGCGCAATCAGGAAAAGATTAGGACGCTGCTGGAATAAAGTGCATCAAATAAAGCAAATTCTTCTAAAACTGCTGTTAATAGCGCAACAGCACATTTCAACGGGCAACAAGATTGGAATGACCGTTAAGATCCGAACTTTGCGAGTTCGATTGATGCGGAATCATCGATGGAGCAAACTCAACTTATGTTCACGATTTAAGTAGAATGCGAATTCCCCGCCACACTGAACACAAATCAAAGGAGTGATTAGCGATTGTTCATATCACTTAGCTGAACGCTGTATGCACCCGAGTTATCGTCTAGTTCGCCGACGTAGTCGTTGATTCGAAACACGAGCCAACTCGGCTGGTTGATTTCAATCACGCCGCTCGAACCGATTGACTCCGTGTGTAAGGGGTGCAGTGTTTTCGCAGCACGATCGTATTCGATGGGCAATACACAGGCTAAAAGCCGGCCCAGCGGTATGCCATCGTGGTAACGAAGGGTGACACCATCTGGCTCGCTACGCCAAGGCTTGGGTTCGTTCGCAAGCACACAAACACCTGTAGCTTGGACATTGACCCGAGCGCCAGCTGGAAATAGGACGCCAGCCGACTGCCAACCTTTGTTCGCATCAATGGCCAATTCAAGTGGCTCGCGTTTCCATGCGGGATCACGGATTGATATTGCAACCCGTTCTCGCTGCCAATCGAAACCATAGTCCAGCGAATGACTCATCAACCGAAAGCGGGCGACCAACACTGGCCATTGCGTTACGAGTCGCTGATATAGTTGGCGAGTCAATTCGATTGATGAATCGTGCCCAGCAACCGTCATTGATTTGAATGTCTCGTTATACTCGGGGTATTCAGTGAGCAGCATGCAGACGGCCCAACTCCAGCTATAGTCCGAGACGTCCCCATCGAGTCGTGGTTGAACTTTCATGATCGCCTCGACCGTAGGGATGGCGGCATTGTCGCGTTGCTCGCGAATCAATTTCAGTCGTCCCCAAAAAGGAGACTCTTCGCGGGACGTCGGGATTCGGTTGATTTCGACTAACGAGCCACGACCGCGATGTGTCGAAAGCAACTCAGCCATCCCTTCCATGAACCACGTGGGGCCACGTCCGCCAAACGCGTGCAGGGCGAGAGCATGAACGCCTTCATGCAACAGTAAATGCTCAGTGTAATAAGCACTGGACTGGCCAATAACATAGATCGTGTTTCCAGCCGCATATCCAAATTTAAAGTCGGGGATTCGCGGCAACATGAGCCCCGCAATGGTCGCTGATTGACGGTCACTCATGACAATCGCGTCAACCGACCAGTCGGCAACGGTTTCAGGTGACAAGCCCCAGTACACAACCCATTGCTGCGTTGCGGCATCGAAGGCCTTTACGTAGTCCTCAGCATCTTGCTTGCTCCCCACATTCGTTTGGAGACGGATGTGCTTCCCTTCATACTTCATGAATTTCGACGAGTCAGCAATCGCGTTGGATAAGTTCAACACGAGCCACGCGGCAAAAAGCAGGATCGAAAGTGAAAAGCGAATCAATCTCATTTCCAAGAGTTTAGCACGAGTTGATTGAGGAAACTTGACTACCAATTCCGGATTTGCCGATCACACGGTGCCGACACCAAGAAACGCCGAAAACACGAACACATGGACCCAACCACACCACAAATCATGAGCTACGCTTCTTGGTCACGTCCGCGCACTCAGCCAGCCAATGTCCACATCCAATCCGCCTATTGCCGCCGCACGCAAGATTCCGACGGGGAAGCGATACTTCGCATTGCGAGTCGAGCTTAATCGATTGCAATTGTTGATCGCAACACTCGGTGCAGATGGCATTTACACAATCATCATTGACGAAGTCGTTTGTAGCGATTTGTCAGGATGGTTACACGAAAAGAATCGCGGCCAACTTGAACAACGGATGTCCGAGCTACTTGATCGCAATCAAGTGCGTCGTGAGTCACTCGCAGTTTCGCTGGATGCCGACTTTTGCGTGACTCGCGTGGCAATGGGCAGCCCCGAAGTCGTCGATCGCGAACTTGAAATGTTGCGATCACGCATCCCACGCTACTTGCAGTTGGGTCCGGGGGAAAAAATCAACGGATTTTGCCGCACCAAGTTAGCTCCCGGTGTCGAGCACGTGGTCACAGGTGTCGTGAATCTGCATTCCCTCCAGACGATCTACGACGCGATTTGCGCCGCGGAAGCAAAAGTTTGTTGGGTTGAGCCTTCATTGGTAAGTGTCGCGAGATTACTTGGTGTCGCGGGCCTTTCGAAAGAACCCATTCTGATCGCCGACGGCAGTGGCTCTCAATGGGATATCGGCATTGCCTATCAAGGACAATTGCTCCTGGATTATCGACCGGCGGGTGCATCCAACGAAGATGCGTTGAGCGAGGCCCTGGACGGACACATCTCACGACTGAGGCGATTTTGCCATCGGCATCGTGGCATCACCTCAAGCGAATTAAAGCGGCTTACGATCTATGGTGAGAACGAAAAGGTATCTCGAACGCTAGCGACCCTTGGCGATAGAAACCAAATTGACGTTGCAATTCTGGAAGTACCACAGATTGACGACGTCTATCGTATCGAAGAACGCTTCCGAGCGTCTCGCTATGTGCCAGCGGTTGCAGCAATCATGCCGTTGCTGACGAATATCCCGACTGAGTTGATTCCGGATATGCTGGGCCCTGTTCGTCGCGCGCCGGATCGGCCCTGGGCAGTGCAAATGACGCTAGCGATTTTGCCGGCAGTCGCTGCGGTTCTGTTTCTGATGATCGCCTACGGGTTGGTGTCAACAGAACGAAAACGCGAACAAACCATCCATGACAGCCGCGAGCAGATCCAGAATCAAATGCGGTTGACGCAAGTACGGATGGTGGAGCTAACTGGCCAAAAAGAGTTACTTTTGCAACTTGAGAGCATAGAAAAGCAAACACGTGAAACACGCTGGGATGTCTTGATTGCTCGAGTGACTCAATGCCTGCCTGACACCGTTCGAATCAACGAGTTCCGTGTTGATGCGGAGGGGATGGTTCGTATTGATGGCGCGACGGTTGACGAAACGAATGTTTATGATGTCGTTGACAACTTCCGCCGTTTGCCCGAAGTACGTCAAGTTGCCCTGCAAGGCACCATGCCAGAGAGTCAGTCCGAAGGCATTCGCTTTATCGTCCATTTGACTACGGCCGGGCGTCATCGAGCCGAATAACATTGGTTCTTAGTCGCCGGATATCCCTCAACAAGGTCATTCCATGAACAAGTCGCACAATCGGCTAATCCGAGCAACCATAGGCATCGGAAGTTTCGTGGCAATTGTCGCCGTAGGGGTGCCATGGGTCGATGAATACCTGCAGCGCCGAAGAGACGTCAAAGAACTAGTCACGCTCAAAGAAGAGTTGGAGCAATCCACACTTCGCGACCAACGACTCAGTCAAATTGCGACACAATTGGTCACAAGCCTGGAGAACATGCAGGCACGATCAATCGAAGATTCCGAGGTGGCAAACGTAAGAGATGTTTTGACGGAGGTAGTCAGAAAATCAGGAGCAAGATTGCGGCATATCGATGCACACATGGGCATGAAAAGGCCGTGGGGCATCAGCGATGACGACGTTCACAAATCGACGTCGCCAGACTTTGGGCAAGAATCCAACTTCATTTTAACGACGGTGGCAATTGAGCTGAAAGCTGCTGGTCCCATTGAAGCAATCAACAAGATTGTCCGTGAGATAGCGAGTCAAGGATGGCTCATATCGACAACGGCATTGGCGATCGTTCCGGCGGAAGATAAGAGCACGGACGTTACACTCGAAATTCGATTGAACGCGTACGGCTTGGAGCTCAAACCAGAAAACTCGACAGACGAGTTCGCGATGCGAATGAGTCCATCGCACGACAAGTACTAATTAACATCGATCCTATCAATCGTTCGCCAACGCGAATGGAGATGCCAAGCCATGGATGGCGCAGCAAACTTCACTCCTTACCGATGCCCATGCCGTTTTTTCGGCGTGTTGCTGTCGTCGCACCGCCTCATCCAGGGATACCTGAGTGTTGTATTGGCAAGCTGCTGCATTCTTAGCAGTCACGCTCACTCACAAGCGATCCCCTCAGATTCCAATTCGACATCATTCCAAGCGGGTGAAGTCGTTACGTCGAGCGAGGCAATTGAGAGCGTCCTCGAAAAACGCGGGAGCATAAGTTTTCGCAAGGCACCGATCTCCGAAGTTGTGTTTCTGCTCAGCGACTTGTGGAAAATCAATATCGTAGCCGGTGATGCTGTGGGTGGCGAAGTCAGCGGTGTCTTTCATGACGCTCCCCTGCGAGACGTCCTGTCATCGACACTCGCCGCTTCTGGGTTTGGATATCGCCAAGTCGGTGACAGCCTCGTCGTTCTACCACTTGATCAATTGAACAATCAAAGTAACGCTCAAAGCGGCACAACCAATATCGGCAGCGGAATTGGCGGGATCATCCAAACCGACATCGCCTATTTTACGATGCAGTACACCGATGCCGAATTGCTTTCGGCTCCGCTCAAAGAGGCACTGTCCACAACAACCATCATCGGAGTCTATCCTGAGGAAAACCGATTGATGGTCAAGGGAACGCCAGACGAGATACGGATTGCCACGGACGCCATATCGCAACTCGATATTCCTCGTCAACAAGTTCGAATCACAGCACTCATTTATGATGTAAGTCTCACCGAACTTGAGCGGCTAGGCGTCAACTGGTCACGCAATATTCGGCCAGCGGTTGACGCTGAGACCGCAGTCCAAACTTTTACTGCAACAGCCACGTTTGACTCTCTCTCTCCCGATGGGGCGACGAGCCTTGCGCTGCGGTCGTTGTCCGACAACTTTGATGCCGCGATGCTGTTGCAAGCACTTGACCAGAACCGCGAAGCAAAATTGCTTGCCAATCCATCGATCACGGTTAGCGATCGACACGAAGCGTCGATGCAGATTGTGCAACGCTTGCCCATTATTGCGGCCACCCCAGTTGCAGGATCGAATGCCGTTTTCCAGCAAGTGGAGTTCGTCGACGCGGGTGTGATTTTGCGTGTAACCCCTCGCATCAGCCGTGATGGAACAATCGAGATGAACGTCCATCCGGAATTCAGCGTTAAGGTCGGAGAAACAAACGGCAACCCGATCATTGACAGCCGTACGGCAGAAACGACAGTTCGCGTTAATGACGGAACCACTTTCGCACTCGGAGGACTTCGTCAAAAATCGATCTCCGAGACTGTCAACGGAGTTCCCTGGCTGAAAGATCGCAAGTATATCGGTGCGCTTTTTCGCAGCCACAATACAGAGGTCAAGGAAAGCGAGCTGATCGTATTCCTCAAACCCGAGATGGTTGACGCCTACGGACCCAACAAGCCGCGTGAAGAGCGAGCGGCTTGCGTTGCAAATACGGCGTTGGATGCGATCCCATATGCAGACCACTGTCCTCAAACACCTTATTGTAAAGACCCCTACTGTCCGTACCACGTTCCGCGACCACGGATTAATGGCGGTTCGATGGATCTCGAGATGCTCGGCGGCGAAGGCGTGAGTGATTTCTGGGTGCCCAATTCGGCTGGCCCGATGCCGGTGGAGTTGATTGACTTGGCTCCCCAGGCAAGCATCTCGCCGAAAAAGTCAACAATCCACGTCGCCAGCAAAGAAGAGCTGGCTCGATCGAGACAGAAACAGTTGGTTTCCGAATCTTCCGTAGACGCGTTTCCACCGGTGCATGTGGAAACATCGTACCGATAATGCTCGTCGCCAGGCCGTCGTCGCGGTCCGGACATGGTTTGACTCTTCGCGCCAGAGGCTGACAGGACAATACTAGTTGTGTAACCTCATACGAGGTAGCGACGAATATTTGAATGACTCCTCTTGATCGCGATTATTGCCGGTGAATAACACCCCGCCTATCCGAATCGTCATCGCGGAAGATAGCCGCATCCAAGCGAAAGTACTCGAAAAACGACTCACGACCGCTGGTTACGCGGTGCGTTGGGGAGCAGATGGGCGTGAGGCCCTCGAGTTGATTCGCTCGGATCCGCCGGATTTAATCATCAGCGACATCGAAATGCCTCACATGAACGGCTACGAGTTGTGCCGTACGGTTAAGAGCGATGCCGTGCTCCGACGCATTCCGTTGATTCTGCTCAGCACGCTTTCGGACCCCCAAGACATCATCGAGGGGCTCCAGTCGCGAGCCGACAACTACGTCACCAAGCCGTACGAAACGGAGTACCTGTTGTCGCGAGTTTCGTCGCTGCTCCAGACGCCGATTACGGACGAGGACGCGACCGACAGCAGCCAGAAACTCGAGGTCACCCTCAAAGGCAAGCGATACATCGTCGAGTCCGGTCGGCAACAAGTTCTCAACTTGCTGATTAGCACCTTCGAAAATGCCGTTGAGAAAAACTCAGAGCTGATTCGGGTCAACCAAGAGCTTTCGCACAGCAAAGATAAACTCGCCAAGCAAAACGATATGCTGCAAGAGCTGAATGCTCAACTTGAAGAAAACAACGCACGCATGACACGGGATTTGGATGCCGCTGCGAAAATCCAACATTCGCTGCTTCCCGCAGGTGACATTGAAACCGATGGCGTCGAAGTGGCTTGGCGTTACATCCCCTGTGACGAACTTGCGGGCGACTTTTTGAACTTCTTTCCGGTCGATGACCAGTGGATGGCGTTCTACGTGGTCGATGTCAGCGGTCACGGTGTCTCGTCGTCGCTACTGAGCGTGACGGTGGCTCGATCGCTCACACGCCAAGCAACTACATCGAGTATTGTTGCAAGAGTCGACGAAGAAGGACGCATGACCATCGCGACACCAGCGGAAGTAGCGAACGAATTGAATCGTCGTTTCCCGATGGAGGACCAGGGCAACCTTTACTTCACGATGTTCTACGGCATCTTGAATGTCGAGACTGGGGATTTGCGTTACGTATCGGCAGGCCATCCGCCAGCCGCGGTGCTGCCTGTGTCTGGCGAACCCGCAAGGCTGCTGCCTGCAGAAGGTTTCGCAATCGGTTGGATGGAAGACATGGAGACCGAAGAAGAGAAAGCGGTTCTTCAACCGGGAGATCGCTTGTTCATCTTCAGTGATGGTGTGCCCGAAGCAATGAACGAAAATCTTGACGAGTTCGGCGATGAAAGGATGCTCGACATCATCAATCAGTCACGCGGTAAGACCATTGATGAGGCCGTCGCAATGCTCAAGGCTGCGGTGGATCAGTGGTGCCGAATCAACGGGCCAAAAGATGACGTGAGTATTCTCGCTGTCGAGTTGCTCGGAAGCCGATAAACAACTTCTTAAGCGAAAGCAAATCACATTGGTGTGAAATTGTCTCGAATGAATTTCCGTGGGGCAATTCCTACTTGGACTGGTCCGCTTTGTCTGGTTCGGACTCCGGTTGTGTTTCCGGAGCTTTGGCGACGGTTTCCAAGAGTGTTTGAGTTCCGCCGGGAAGTTCGGTGGTAAGTTTGACCATCAACTTACCTTCGGACTCCAGTTTATCCGCAAGTTCACGCAATTCGCCAAGGCGTTTGAGCAACAATTTGTACTGCTCGACTCGTGCTTTCGCCATATCGCGTTGGTCACGAATCGCACGCCGCTCGTAAGTGTCTGCTTTGGAATAAACGGACTCGATTTGAGTTAATTGAGAGCTTGCCAGTAGGGACTGGGATCCGACATAGTCGATCGACTTGAGCAATGTATCTCGCGAGATTATTTGCCAAGGCAATGTCGGGTCAAGTCGCGCCGCAAATCGCATTCGTATCGATAATTTTGCGTTGCACCGCACGTCCATACGAATTCCGATCGCGACCGACTCCTCGTCTTCCGGCGTAACGATTGCGACGCCACGAGTTCGACGAGGTGATGTTTCATCAAGCGGCTCAATCCAGCCTTCGTTGACACCATCAGGCAAGTCAAACGCAATGACCAATCGGACGCCTGAGCCTGGGATCGGTTGGTTGAGTTTCCATGTCGGTTGCTGGTCCGACACGTTCATGCTGAGCGGAAGCGGATCGGCTTGTATCGTCAATGGGGACTCTGTGGATGCGTTACCAGCGACTTCCGCACGAATCGGTTGCGGCATTTCATTTGGAGGATCATCGTCACCGGTTGCGAGTACTTCATCCATGCTTGCTGGCGCGGGCGCAGCAGTGGACGAAGTCGCCGCCGCATCGCTTTGAGGCGGAGCAAGCAGTGGATTCAATATTGGATTTAGTAACGGGTTAACGTCTGCATCAGCATCTGGCTTGGTTTCGCCTTGAACTGGTGGAATCAAGCTATTCAATGCGAACGCGGCCGGATCCAGCGAAACTGTGCCAGCATTTACCGTCGACAATTCGGGCATCGCGATATCGTCGGTGCTCTCGATCAGGCTCAACGCTTCCACTGGTTCAGTCGTCGGACGCGACTTCGATTCACTGAGGCCCGGAGAGAAGCGGGAGCGATCCGGTGAGAAGATATTGGATCGCGCTGACGGGGCTGGGTCTTGAGACGCGGCGCTTGGTGACGTGTTGCCTGACGACGCAACGAGAGGTTCCTCGCCAGGCCGAACAGCCCAGAACACAACCAAGACAATTGCAGCCACGAGTCCGAGCAGCAACCAAGCTTTTTTGTTCCCACGGGCGTTGCTTTTTGTCGCGACAGTTCGTGCAGAGTTCGCTGGTGAATCAGGCGAGAAATTCTCGTTTGGCTTGGCCAGCAAAATGTGCGACTGAACGTCCATCTTCAGCGTTACATCATCTTCAGCTTCGGACTCGTTGTTCACACCGTCCGCTTGAACAAGATCGTTATGGACTGCCGGAGTGCTTTCGACGCCGTGGGGTCGAACATCAAGGCGTCGAGCATCCAGTCGAACGAGTGTCGCTGAGGAAGAGATGCCGAGTCCGTCCAGGTCCCACTGCTTGAGATCTTCGGGAAGGCCACCAGGATGTGAAGCACGCCAGCATTCAATGACGTCGTCTGGCGGAGGACCAAGGCGGCGAATGAGATCTCGCAAGGACTCAGAATCACCTACAGCCCAGCCGAGTCCAGGAGCGCCGTCGTGAAACTGTTCAGACGAATGTTTGTCAGTCATGAAACATCTTCGATGCCAGTTAGAACCTTGAAGACGCTAGTTTAACGGCCCAATCCGACGTTTTCATTGCTCAAACCGGCACCAATGGCTACGACCGGCAAAGTTTTCCTACGCGGATCGTCCGGAATAACCAAATCTTTGAGACCGAAGATGCCGATAAGTCCGTCTGGAGCGATATTTCCGCGCGGTCGGATCGTAGCGGATTCGATTGACGGGGACTGACGACCGGCCCACAGCGAGGCGGCACAACGGCCGCGGAGACTTTAGCGATGCACCGAATGAGTCAAAGAAAAACAGTTACCCAGCGAACACGTTGGGGGCACAGCCACTTGTCGAGCATGCTTTATAGGCTCGCTCGGCCCGTGAGCACGATTGCGGCACTGGCGGTGCTAGTTGCCACGGCACAGGCCCAACCGGCACGTGTCATGAACGCAAATATTGACTATGCCGCCAGCGGCTACGTCACCCCAGCCGGTATGGTCGCGCCAGCGATGTACTCTGGTGCCCCACCCATGTCAGGCAATCCTGCCATGGCGAATCACCCATCCATGATGGGTAATCCGCTGATGAGCTCGAGCGTCCCAGGACTCGACGGAGGCTATGGCGGTATTTCGCAAGTTGCGATGTCACAAAGCGTTCATGGTTGCGGCAACCCAGCATGTGATGGCCATTGCGACTCGGCTCCGATGGGCATGATGGGCGATGGCTTTCAATACTACGAAGGTGGCTGCGATAGCATGGGCGGTTGCGACGGCATGGGCGGTTGCAATGGATGCTGTGGCGGCGGTTGCGGTCTCTTTCAAGGAGGCGGCCCTCAAGGCGGCGTTCTTGGAAAGCTCCATAACGGTGAACTGAACGGCAGCGACTTCTGTCTCTTCTGTCGTGGTGCTGGATGCGGTGTTTGCCAATCACAATTCAATCCGGCTGCTGCACTTGCATCGCTAGGATTCCTTCTGCCTTACCAAGACGCCGGGATCGGTGCCCAGCGTTGGTATGACTTGTCGCTTGAAGGTGTTTTCCTATCGCGTTCTTCGAGTCCAGCAGGACTCAATGTCATCACTCAGCGTGGCCAAGGCGGAACGGGCGTGCCCGTTATCTCGGCCGGTGACATCTTCACAAATGATCTCGAGGGCGGCGTTCGAGCCTCCATCGCCATGATTCTTGGCCCAGGCGGAAATATTGAAGCGACTTACTTGGGCGGGCAAGAATGGAATGACTCCAAGACGGTCACCGGACCAGCCGACCTGTTCTCGTTCATTACCGACTTCGGCACCAATCCGCCAGCAGGTGGCGGCTTCGCAGGCGGGTTCGATGATACCGACCGGTCAACATCCCAAACCGCGTCAAGCTTCGCTGAATTCCATAGTGGCGAAATCAACTATCGACGCCGAACGGTTGGTCCCTATCGTCGCTTCCAAGGCTCATGGTTGGTTGGCCTTCGATACCTTCGATATGACAATGGCCTTGGCTTGAACATCGTTGGCGACAACACGAACGCACTTAACAGCTCCCTGCGTTTCTTTAACGGCAGCGAGAATGTCAAGAACTCGATGCTCGGCGGACAAATCGGTGGTGACTTCTGGTGGAATGTAATGCCAGGAATCAACCTTGGATTCGCAGCCAAGGGATTGTGGCTCAACAACAACATCCGCGGTGAATCCCGCTACTTCGCCAACTCAATCGGGCCGGGTGCAACACCAGGAACGTTTACTGAAACACGTGACGATCATGATTCAACTTTGGCGGCCGAAATCGAGGCCACCATGGTCTATCGCCTGACGCACTCTTGGTCGGTACGCGGCGGATATTACCTGCTCGGCATCCAAGACATTGCGACTCCCGCATTGAACGGCGATTTCATCCGAACCTCGATCAATGCAGGAGCAGCGACGAGCCAACGCTCGTTCTCCTTTGACACGGTCACCCTCCAAGGGGTTACCGGTGGCGTTGAGTACATCTGGTAAAGCGATTTGCCGCCAGTCGAAAAGCCAAAACCCGGCGGAAGGAAACTTCTGGCCGGGTTTTTTCGTGAAGCTTGAGCACGAATTGCCAGTAAAACGCTTCGACACGCATCAAAACCTTTCCAATTCGACTGATTCTCCCGATTTTGATAGGGAACTTTAGCCTACAACTGGCGTCGGACGTCATGCGATTCGTTGACACTGCAAGGGGTGCAACTAGAATCGCAGTCGCGACTTATCCACTCGTTTCAGATTTCCCAATGTTCCTAGTTTACGGAAAAGGACGGCTCGACTCAAAACCTCAAGGTTACGCAGTCGTATCGGCCGATGTAAACGAACATGTCAAAACGTATTCTCGTTGGCACCAACCTTCGGGAAACGGCAGGTTCACCTCCCTGAACCTTTGGATTGACGCAAGAGTGCTCCAGCGTCCGGCGTAGAATTGCGCGAAAACGATTCGAGCAAACGAGTTAGGCTGCGACTATTATTTGATTGATGACTTGTCTGTGTCGAAGCAGACACAACTACCCACTCCCAGCGACCCTGTCGGATTTATCGCCTTGCGACGACGCATCAGGCGCAAATCGGACTGTATGGTAGAGACCCTCGATGTTCAAACGACGCGAATCGAAACTTCAGTCGGACAAAAGTCGTCAAGCAGCTCGCAGGAGCAAGCGACAACGCCGCCTCACGCTCGAAGGTCTCGAGCAACGCCAACTCATGGCTGCTGGTGTTGTTCCGACCTTGCCATCAAACATATCCGTCCCCACTTTTAGTGGTCCACGTAACGTTGGAACCGTTCAGGCTTTTTCGTTTACTGAATCCGAAACAACGGGTGTATTTGGCAAGAATGACTTTTTCCAAAATGCGGACTTAGTGCCTCTGGGGACGACCGCTGGAAAACAAGCCACGATCGATATCACCGGTTCGTTGCCGTTCGTGAATACGAGC
The DNA here is from genome assembly GCA_041749955.1 of Pirellulaceae bacterium. Taxonomy (GTDB): domain Bacteria; phylum Planctomycetota; class Planctomycetia; order Pirellulales; family Pirellulaceae; genus JBBSJZ01. The sequence continues at coordinate 12,644 of JBGTAI010000119.1, forward strand.
GGCACCATTGTTCCAAATTTCATCAGTGATATTGACACCTTTGCGTTCGACCTCCGTGCGGGTGACATCCTTGACATCTCGGTCCTCGGCGCTGCTGGGACAATTGACCTCCAGTTCGCCGACGGCACGAGCTGGTTGAATACCGAAATCCTTGCTGGAACAACATCCTATCCTCCGGATTCGCCGTTACAGACAGTCGGAAATGCTGCCGTAGCTCAAGTGGTTCCTGAGGACGGTCGCTATTACTTGACGGTTTCGCCGATTACCACGAGCGGATCTTACACCGTCGGACTTCGAGTCTACCGGCCTGTTGTGGAAAGTTTGCCAATTGGAACACAGCAAATTGTATTCGTTGATTTCGATGGCGCGATCTACTCACGAAATGTATTTAACACCACAGGCGTTCCAGCGCCAGGCGTGATTCGACTGCCGAGCTTGCGTTCCGGGTTGCCGCTGCTTGGAATCCAGCAGATTGACGATGCTTCGTACAATCGATTGATTGACGATATCATTGCCGAGACCAAGCTCCAATTCAGCACGCTTGCTGGTAACGGAATCGGCAACGGAAACAATGGGAACTATGCGTCGTCGGGAATCCCAGGTGAATTCGGTATCACCGTTTTAAATAGTCGCGATCATGCTGACCCGGGAAATAACCCGCTAGTAACACGTGTGGTGATTGGTGGAACCGTTACGGATTCCGAAATCAATACGATTGGAATCTCGTCAACTCTCGATGTTGGCAACTTTAGCATGGACGATATCGTTATCGCCCTGCTCGATTCAGTCGTTGCCGGTGTTACATCGGTTCCATCTTCAAATACGAAATCCGTTTTGGATGCCACCGCAAAGTTTCTTGCGTTGCTTGTGACGCATGAGGCAGGCCACTCGTTTGGCGCCCGTCACCAAGACAATGCAAGTATTGTCCCATCCATCATGGACTCCGGTGGGCGTTTTGACCAAGCGCTTGGCGTCGGTATTGACGGCATCTTCGGCACGGTAGATGACGTTCCAGTTGACTTTGCGACGGACATCTTTGCAAACGAAGGAATCAATGGCATCAACTTCGTACCGCTGGGACTTTCACAAACACTGAGAACGGGAACCGCTGGTGGCGGAATCTCAGGGCGTGTGTTCCTTGATGCAAATCGCAATGGCAATGGCACTGGCGATACCGGTTTCGCTGGCGTTTCCGTGTTTGCAGACTTGAATGGCAACGGCGTCGCCGATTCTGCAGAGCCCAAAGCAGTGACTGGCGCAGACGGAACTTACACGCTTGCTGTGGCTGGCGGAACATTCACTGTTATTGCAACACCACCAGTGAATTCCGTTGCAACAACAGCGACAAGTCGCACAGCATCGGCAACGCTCGGTGGATCGACGACGGGTATTGATTTCGGTTTTGCTCGCGTCCAATCCGACGTGACTGGATTTGTATTTGGCGACAACAATGGCAATGGTCTCCAAGACAACACGGATCAACCAATTAGTGGCATCTACGTTTATCTAGACCTTGATGGCGACAATCGACCAGACTTAGGTGAGCCAAGTGCGGTTAGCGGCGCTGACGGTTCCTACAGAATCAACTTCCCTGGCCCAGGCACATACACCATTCGTGAAGTCGTACCGCCGGGTCTGATCCAGACCTCACCGGCGAGTGGCGAACACACCGTCACCTTCAACGGCAGCGTTCTCACGGATAACTTCAATTTTGGAAATCTGCCATCACGTGATTATGGTGATGCGCCGGATTCCTACGGCACCACTCGATCCGCTGGCGGCCCAAGCCACGGCATCACGACTGGCTTGTCTCTTGGTACCGCCGTTGATCGTGAAATCGATGGTCAACCGACCACGGACGCGACGGGCGATGATACCAATGGATTGCTCACTGTCGGTGGAGCACTCGTTGATGACGAAGACGGCGTCCGATTGGTCAGCCCGCTCGGCCCAGGTGCGTCAGCGAATCTCGAAATCACAACAGTGAATACAACGGGCGGAGCTGCGTTCCTTCAAGGTTGGATGGACTTCAACAACAACGGCGTGTTCGAAGCGAGCGAGAAAGTAATCTCGAACCGTCAGCTAGGATCTGGCACGGCGATCGTTTCAGTCAATGTTCCAGCCACAGCACAGGTAGGCAACGTATTTGCCCGTTTCCGTTACAGCCAAACACAGGATCTAACGCCTGGTGGTGATGCTGATACGGGTGAAGTCGAAGATTATCGTTTCACGATTCTCGCTGCGGCTGAGATTGTAAATGACGATACGTTCGCGGTACCTCGCAATTCATCCATGACGTTCGATGTATTGGCAAATGACTTTGATCCAAACAACACACTTCGGGTCAACAACCTGAACGTGACGGGAACTCTCGGCACTGTTCGGATTGCGTCTGATCAACGCAATGTGATCTACACACCGCCAACTGGATTCATTGGCCAAGACAGTTTCGAGTACACTGTTCGAAATGAATTCGGTGTCGTCGTCGACAGCAATGGTCAACCGGTCAGAGGCAAAGTGACGGTTAATGTTACGTTCCAGTCTAACGTACCGATTGCGATTGACGACTCGTTTGTCGTTCCACAAGGCAGCGTGAACCGTGCACTGAACGTGCTCGACAACGACATTCCAAGTTTGAATGGTGGCTTGACTATCGCGAGCATCACGCCTGGAAACCAAGGTGGAACGATTCGCATCGTTGGTGGCGGGCAATCGCTGAGCTATAGCCCGCTTCCTGGGTTCAACGGTACGGAACAATTCACGTATAGCGTCATCGATGGCAACGGCAATTCGAGCACTGCACAGGTCACGGTGAATCTGTCGCCTGGTCCAGTTCCTTCGGATGACCAAGTCGCGTTCTCATTCCAGACTCTTGATCCGCTCAACAACACGCCGATCACGTCGATCCAAGCTGGCCAGACCTTCAAACTGCGAGTCTTTGTCGAAGACGTCCGCGCGAATTTCGCAGAATCTCTCAAGGGCGTGGCTTCGGCCTTCCTTGATGTGCTCTACACCGACGAATTAGTCACCACGGTCGATTCGGATCCGAGCGACGATATTCCGTTCGACATTACGTTTGGCCAGTTGTTCACTCCCGGAAATAACACATTCCAACAATCCGACACGTTCTCACCTGGATTGCTCGACGACCTTGGTGCTTTACAGTCCAACGTAGGGAATCCGGTCAAGTTCGTTGGTCCACGTGAATTGTTCACGATCACGATGCGTGCCACGGCCGCTGGTGTAGCAATTTTCCAAGCTGACCCAGCAGACGAACTGACTAGCGATACTGTGGTTGTCGATTCCGATTTGCGTCTGACACCAAGCCAGTTGCGACTGGGACGCAGTGAGCTCGTTATCGGCCCAGCCTCGAGCAACTTCACGTCCGCGATTGACGATGTCTATACGATTACTAGCAACAGTGGCACCACCACTTCGATTCTTAACGTCCAAGCGAACGATCTGATTCGCCGTCAAGAGCTCAGTCTCAACCCGCTCGTTCTTGGTGCTCCACTGGACATCATTGAATTTGGCATTCTTACCGGTGCTGCGCTAGGCAACGCGAGAATTAATCCTGGTGACAACTTCATCAGCTATACGCCAAACATTGGTGCGAACGGCCTCGATTCGTTTACCTACTTCATCGTTACCGAGGATGGCACACGAAGCACTGCCGAAGTATCAGTGACCGTTGGTAATGCAGGCACGGACGATTTGGTTGGTTTTAACTTTGATATCACGGACGCCAATGGTAACGTTGTCACCAATCCGAACATCAATGTGGGTGACCGATTCGGTGTTCAGATTACTGTTGACGACCTTCGCGGCGGATTCAGTTCCACGTTGGTATTCGCTGCGTTCGCAGATATTCTTTACGATAGAAACCTGATTAGCGTCGCCGACACGTCGAGCACTGACCGATACGATTTCGATGTCGTCTTTGGAACGAACTTTGATCCGAATTCAGGCGTTGGCTCCGCAGCTCGCCCAGGAATCATTGACGAGTTCGGAACTCAAGATATTCGCAACTCCATTCCGCCTGGCACGCCACTAGAAGATCCACGAGTCCTAGCGACGTTGTTCTTTACTGCGACGGCACCAGGCACAACAACGATTTCCGCTTCGCCGGCCGACGCGTCCCCGAACCAGGATACGTTGTTGCTCGATCGTGACGATCCAGTTCCAAAGTCCCAGATCTTCTACGATTCGATTCAGATCACGATCGGTGGCGCCGAAGGTGAATTCCCGCTGCATAATGCGAGCTTTGCCCAAGACGTCAACGCTGACGGTAGCGTTTCCGCAATCGATGCCCTCACGATCATCAACGCGATGAACCGCCAATTCCTCAGCCAATTCGAAGGCGAGGCACCGGCAGCGACCACTCCAAGATCGACGCTCTTCTTGGACGTCAACGGTGATAAGAAAGTCACCGCCGTCGACGCCTTGATGGTTATCAATTACATGAATTCTCGGTCGCTAAGTGCGGCTGCGGAGGGTGAGTCTGTCGTCTCGGATGTGTTGCCAAAGCCGAGCAGCAATTCGCTATCATCGGCGGAATTAAGCGACAGCGCGATCACGACATTGACTGAAGGCGAATCGGAGATTGGTGCCAACGCCGCTCAACAATCGGCGATCGCTCAATCAAATTCGTCCGCGTCGGGCTATTCCGATAGCGACGAGGATGATGAAGATGACGTATTGAGCTTGCTTGCCGATGACGTGGCGGGTGTTTGGAGCTGAGATTTACCACTCGATAAAAAAATGATTGCCGCTTGCATCAAGTGGCAACATCGGCCACTTTGAAGGATCGATAAAGACTCTTCCGTCGAGAGTGGTCATTTGAACTTTCAATCGTTTACCGTCGAGTGCCCAAGCTGTACCAGCATTCTGCGGGTCCAGGACCCTTCGTTGATTGGAACGATTGCGAATTGCCCGCGCTGTGGGTCGATGGTGCAGATCACTCCGATGGATCCAGAATTCGCGGATCCACCACGCAAAATCGTTGCCGGATCGGGTAGCGATAGCCAAGCGATTACGGAAGATGCTTTGCCTTGGGATAACGAGGCGGCGTTGCCAATCGGGCCGGGTGGGTTTGACGACTCAAGCTTAGGTCCGCCGCCTGCTGAATCACTTCCCAGCGCCCCTCCAGCTCAATGGCAAAGCGAATCGACCCTGAAAAAGCGTCAGCTCGCTCTGATCGGAACAATTTCCGGCTGCGGACTGCTGATTGCCGTACTCGTTTTCAGTTGGTTCGTGAAAAGTTGGATCAAAGGCGAGCCAACTGCGGCAACAAATCCGGTTGCAGATATCGCGTCCGTCGCCGAACCTTTGTCTGAACCGACAGCCGACCCTGCCAACACGGAGTCGATGGAATCGCCCTCGGGCCCAGATGAAATGATGATTGCGAATGCGGCGGAGCCGAACTCGGACGTCCAATCGGAAGGTGCCCCAGATACGACGCTGATCGAGACAGCCGACAAGATTCCAACGGAGCCCCCGCCGTCGCTGATCGAACCGTGGCGCGTTGATGGCACCGCTTCAGCACCGGAAAACATTGTGCCAGTTACCGGTCGAGATGGTGTCCGTCGGGAAGGCGAAGCAACAACGCCAGTCGCAAACAGCGATGATCGCGGCACCATGATGGAGTTACCGCCTGGCTTGGCTGAGTTTGTGCCTCTCATGAACCTCGAGGCTTCAAACTTTGATTTGCAACCAACGTTAAAGACGCCCCAAACGCTTAACGACATCCAACTCAATGCTCCCGCGGAAGAGCTCATTGATCCGATGATGATCGCGAATCCACCTGAGCCGATCGAAATCAATAACGCCCTTGCGATTCGAATGACATTTGACTCGCCTGGCTACCCACTCACTGAGTTTGCACTGTTTATGTCCCAGGTTACGGGAGTCCCCGTTCATCTGGATTGGACGAGTTTCGACATCGCGGGCCAAAACATTGATCAAACAATCGAGATCCCGAAAGGCTGGAAGACGGCGGCAGAGCTACTCGACGCGATCTCCACAAGCATCCATTCTGAGGCTCGTCGCGAAAACTCGCTGATTGTATTAACACTCAACGACGAGACTTTCCAAGCGGCTCAATTGCCAATCGTGCAACTTGAGGATTTCGGGGATGGCGAAAGCTCAGCCATAGCCTTGCTCGTTGAGTTCCTTCGACTCTCAGGGGACGCCGACGCTAAAACACAGCTAACCAGCATTCAATCTCGCGAAGACAAACAGCTCGCCGCATTCGCAGTGGAGTCACTTCGTCGGATGAGAGGTATTGATCCAAAAATCAGCGACGAGCGTTTTATGCGATGGGCAGCTCTCGGCAAAATGTCGCCAACGAAAGATGCAACCGAGAGTCCCACTGGACAATGGCCGTTGCTCAGCGGATTGAAAGCTTTTGAGCAACTCAGCGCCCCAGAGTCGGTGGCGGAGGTGTTGAGAACAATGGGCAGAACAAACGATGCCACCTGTCTCATCAATGGCTATGACTTTCGTCGACGTGGACTGTCACCGAAACAACTCGTGATGCCCTACTCGGGCCAATCTGGCGAGGCCATGCTGAAAAAGATGCTAACTCCGTTTCGCATGCAAGTCCGGCAAGTCGACGCATCACATTGGTGGGTCGGAACCGAGGGGACCTACGATCGGCTGCCAATACTGATTTGGACCGAGCCGTTAGGCGAATATCGTGCTGGGCTGGTTGATCGGTTTAACCTAATCACTGAAAACGAAATTGACAGGAACTTTCGCCTCGTGATCGACGACACGAGTGACCGCGCGTTGATGCTCCTGCCGCGATTCATCGCACGGCAACTGGACCAACTGATATCGCTCCCCGCCGCACCATAATCTGCAAATCCTTTTGGTGCAAAACTTTTATGCGCGAATCCATCGTGCCTACACGGCACCACAAGAATTGTAAATCAGGACGTTTTGGCGGAGTACATTTCGGCATACTCGATGGCCCATGTGTCGATCAACTGCTCAAACTCGTCTGAATCGACTTCGGCCACGTTGACATAGTGGCTGCGGTTAAAGAGTTCGCGATTGACGACGGTGCCCTTGCCCTTGAGGTCAAGCACATGCAATTCGCTGTAGGGACGAATCATCATTTCCAACCGCGAGTATTGATTCGAGCGTCGACCGTTTTCGATTCTCAAATCATCTCGATAGCACGCGGATCCCCAACCAGCTTCACCAAAAATGGATTCCTGACGGAAACCGGGGAAGTGATCGGCGACTCGCTTGATCGCGATTTCGATCCGCTCCGAAAGCGACAGCCGATACGAGGTATGCAATCGGCGCAACTCCTCTTCGCTGAGTTGCTGTTCCCGCTGTTGGTTCGCTTTGATCTCCGCTCGCCGCTTTCCACGTGCGATCGCAGACTCCAGCCGAGATGAAAAGTCGTCACTCATCAGCTAGCCGAATCCGTCGATGTGGTCGCTTCGCTTGCCTCGGATACCACGCTCGCGTTTTCTGCCGAAGCATTATCAGGTGCCGGTGTGGAGTCAACGTTCACATCACTCACCGGTTGATCCGTTGCTTCAACTTGCTTCGTAGCAGCTTCGGCTTTCGGCTTAACCGTCTTGGGTTCGGGAGTTTCTTTCTTGCTATAGAACTGCAACAAGTCTCCAAACGAACGAAGAGGCTCAGCACCTTTTTCCATTGCTTCAGAAATCGGCGCTGACTTTGGTTGGGTGCTTTCAACTCGATACGATTCAGGCTGCTTTGCTCGGCCACCTCGCCCACCACCACGACCGTCACGATCATCGCGTGAGCGTGGTCCTCGGCTGTCACTGCGGCCGCCGCCACGGCTATCGCCGCGACCTGCACCACCACCCTGTTGTCCGCCTGCGGGTCGACCGCCGCTTCGCTCTGGACGGCCACCACCAGACTGACCGACACGTGTGTCGGGTCGTGCTTGGGAATCAGCTCGACCGCCACCAGCCCGTTCGCCGCCAGCCCGTTCGCCGCCAGCCCGTTCGCCGCTAGCCCGTTCACCACCGGCCCGTTCGCCACCACTTCGTGGCGGTCGCGGAGCGCGATCGCGTCCTCGGTCATCACGTGAGTGATTTCGCTGTTGTTCCAGCTCAGCTTCACGTTCTGGAGAGATCGCACTCAGTGCAACACGTCGGCGTTTTTCGTCAATCCGACTGACCCAAGTTGTGATGACATCACCCACTTGAACGGCTTCGTGCAGGTCTTCGACGTACGACTCAGAAACCTTGCTGACGTGAATCAAACCGCTGCAGTCAGGTGCGAGTTCAACGAAGACGCCAAACGGCATCACCCCAACGATCACACCAATCACTTGATCACCTGGTTTCAGCGCAGTCAACGAAGGCATCGACGACAGTACCGCAGGCGGCGCACCACCGAAATCCACTTCACCAAACGGATCGCACAAACAGTTTACGATTTGATACGTTCGTTTTTGGCCGATTTGCCACTCTTTGATTCGCTTGTCAACCAAAGCCTTTTCCGGCTTTGGACGTCGAACCACAGCGATCTCAACGGGCTTGGATTCTTCAGCCACTGGTTGTGGCGCCGGTGCCTCTGGTTCTGTAACACTACTAGCGTCATCCTCAGCGACAACTTCTTCCGCAACTGGCTCTACAACATCCTCGGCCACAACCGATTCTTGCTCAGCCGTCACATCGACAGATGCCTCGTCAACAGTTGCCGTAGCACCATCGACGTTGTTCAGCAATTCCTCAGCGAATGAACTCGTTTCGCTTTCATCGCTTTCGTCTGTTGGCTCAGCAGCGACTTCGGCCACCGATTCAACCGCAGCCTGTTTTTCTTCAACGGTGTAGTTTGGCGGTTGGTAGCCAGGCGGTGTGCTCGGCGGCAATTCGACTTCGAGAGCGGTCGCTAGCTTCTTGGCAAGCGCATAGTCCTCTGGGTGAATCAACGTTCCATCGAGCGTTTCGCTGCTGCCAAACACTCGCAAGAACGCGAGTGCTTGTCGCGATTCAACTTGACTGGTCCAGTTGACGGAGGTTTCGATGTCCTCGCGTGAACTGAACAACGCAGTTCGTCGGCGAGCGTCGAGTTGCTCGGCAAGTTCTCGATTCATACCGGGCAAGCGAGCAAGCCACGGCGTGGGCACGGCATTGGCATCCACACCACCACGAGACGCTCCACTGGCCATCACATCATCAAGGCATTCAGCCAACGCTTCTTCGGCAAGTTCGCGTTGGAAAGAAACCAAACGGAGCTTCAGCGGATCGACCTTCGCGAACGCTTGGCCTGGTGCCAGCACGGAGAAGGCCAACCATGCCGCAGCTCGAAAACGGCGAGGCGTGGTTCGCATTTCTTGATCCGCGGTGCTGCTTCCCGCATACGCGTCCGCACCACTGCGATCGGCCAAGGTCCAACGCAATGATTTCTCAGGCGATTGAGCCAACAAGTCACCGACGGCAACCATCGATGCACGACGAGCGGGACCGTTACTGATCACGATCAAGTCGACGCCGTGAGCATGAATGAGTTCGCCCATTCGCGAGACGGCTTGCGCACGGAGCGCCGCCGACAGCTGACACGGCAAGTCTTCGCTATGCAGAATCCGACCGTCAGCGGCGACAATCGAAGTCGCCGCTGTGCGAGGCCCAACAGCGTCGATCGACATCACCACTTTCGCTTCGACGCCACCGCGATTGATCACATCACGAAGATGATCACCAGCGATCGTGACGAGTCTTGCTGAAGCTTGTTCTTGCAACTCATCCCACCAAGCAGCCTCAGCCGCCTCGCGGATATTCGCTTCGTGTTCAATGACAATACGCGACAACCGTTCGCCATGCGTTCGGCTCAAGCCCAAAGCTGCTTGTTGCACTTCGGCAACCAACTTCGCCGCGTCGTATTCGAACGCACATTGAGCTACATGACTGCGAAGCGCACGGCTCAACATCAAGATCTGGAACGACCCCAGCTTACTCGCAGGAATGCGTTTTCCGGCCAGCGGTTGCAGCACACTGATTAACCAGCGACGACGACGTTGACGAGGCGATACTCGCTTTGGCTTCTTCGCTACTGCGGGAGCCTTTTTCGCTGGCTTTTTGCCCGCACTCTTGGTCGACTTGGCTGGAGCTGGGTCGGTTACAGCTACGTCTGTTACAGCTGCGTCTACTGCAACGGGTTCTGATGCAGCGGGCTCACTCGGAGTTTCGCTCGTCGGTGTCGATTCATCAGCTACCGCCGCTGTTTCAGCCTCACCCGCCGATTCAACGACAACTGTTTCTTCCGCGACAACGGTTTCTTCCTGGGCAGCAACGGCTGCTTCCTCAGCAACGACAGCTTCTTCAGCAACAGCCACATTTGCATCCGCAGCCGTTTCGCTCACCGCAGGCTGGCTCTTTGGAACGGCACTGCCTTCGATTTCGCCAAACGCATCATTCGGATCGTCCGACATACTGGTGTCGTGATCATCCGATCCGTGGGCATCTTGATCGTCGCCCGATGAATCATCGTCGTCATCGGCACCCGAAGTATGCGGATCAGAGATCGTCGCGATATGAATACGTGCGTTTTTCGCAAGCCAGCGGACAGCCGCACCCATAATCCGCGGGTCACCGGTGAGACGCCTTGCGATCGCATCATCGAGTCCTGCGACGGCGGCGTCAGCATCCTCAACGCCATCAATCGCCTTGGCGAGCTCGAGCAGATCGTCAGCATCGCCGCGCTGCGGATTCATGACGCGAACGGCAAGCTTTGCACTCGGCGTGCCCTGCTCAGCCAACTCGGCCTTCAGACGCCGCGCCAAGCGATCAAGCATCCGCTTTGAATTGCATTTGCGAATTGCATGACCAAGAGCGGGGTCAGCCAACGAGGTCTGTTCCCAGGCTTTCTGTAATTCTTCGCGACGTTCAGCTGTGGCGCGCTCAGCGTGCAACGCATGCGCCAGCCCCCATAAGCTCGCTTCATCAACGCCAGCCAACTCATCGCGGCGGTAGCGTGCAAGAAACGGAGGCGTATAGCCTTGCTCAATGAGAGGCAATGCGGAACGCAACATTGAAACATCGCAACGCCCGCGTCGGGCAATTGCCTCTAGATCGACAGTCATAACGAGTCGGTCGCTTTACCAGGTCGGCCTGCGGTGGCAATGTTGCCACGTTTAGGCAGTCCGCCAGCACGAAATATGCTGGCGCTCGGGAAACTCGGGAAACTCGGCGCCTAACGTGGCACCCTAGTGGATCGCGAACATAGCGCCGCGCATCAAAGCTGTCAACCGACGCGGAAAAATCCGCCAAATCCTCTCAAGTCGCCTAACCGGAACAGTCGATCTTGGATGTGACGGTACAGACGTATTCTGGACGCCTCAATTAGCTGACGGAAACCCGCTGTGCTGCTTTAGTTAGGTCTTGTGGTGGAGACGCCCAAAACCCTAACTGAGACCTCCCCCAAACACTTTGCGAGTTTGTTTCCATGCAGAAGCCCCGTTTGAGTATTTTCCCTCGCCCGAGCACGCATGTACATGACGAGAATGCCGAAGATCTCGGAAATTTCGCGGAAGGCGCCTCGCATCTCAAACGTGTTAAAGGGGCGTCTCCCGAACGGATCAAGCACGACATCGACCGCGTTTCTGGCACTTTGGAGCCGCGTAGCGTGACTGTACGGCTGGCGACTATCGTCCCCTTGCTTCTCGATGCCGTGGAACAGAACCGCGCTTGGCTCAGCGATTTTGCGGACGACACAGTTCGTCTCGACGCGGACCTGTTCGAGGTGCTATTGGCATATCAAGAGCTTCGCGCCGAAGCCGCGGCCTAGATTTTAGCCGCCTCGAAAATATCCCAATTGCGTCCAGCAACTTTCCAGGAGCGACACGATGCGTTCAATCGCCGTCATCAACCAGAAGGGTGGAGTCGGTAAGACCACCAGTTCCGTGAACCTTGCGGCCGCCTTGGCCGAAGCAGGCCGGCGAGTCTGTCTTTTGGATCTCGATCCCCAAGCACACGCATCGCTTCACCTCGGCGTGACATCACACGACGGCGAAGCCAGCATGTATGAAGTGCTTTGTGGCGACGCGACAATCGCGGATGCTCGCCAACGCGTCGACGATAACTTGAGCGTCGTACCCGCTAACCTCGACCTTGCCGCAGCCGAACTCGAATTGTGCGGTGAAGTAGGTCGTGAAGTGATCCTTCGTGACAAGCTCGAAGATGATGATGAGCTGTTTGATTACCTCATCATTGACTGTCCGCCAAGCCTCGGTGTACTCACAGTCAACGCACTCGTGGCGATGAACGAAGTGTTCTTGCCGCTCCAGCCCCACTTCTTGGCACTGCACGGGCTGAGCAAGTTGCTTCGCACAATCGAAGTGGTCTCGCGACGACTCAACAATAAACTGCGTCTCTCCGGCGTGATGCTGTGCATGTACGACAGCGGCACCCGTCTCGCCGCAGAAGTCAGCTCGGACATCGATGACTTCTTCCAAGGCAACGACGGCTCGCGAGAGTTTTATCGCGGTGCCAAATTCTTTGACACACGCATCAGGCGAAATATTCGTCTCGCCGAAGCGCCAAGTTTTGGAAAATCTATTTTCCAATACTCGCCAGAAAGCAACGGCGCCGTCGATTACCAATCGCTCGCCGAAGAAGTCATGGCTCAAGAAGTTGCTGGCGTTGAAAGCGTCGAACGAGTCGCTGCTTAAACACACACGATTTTTGGTTAGACCTTCGATGGCGTTCGGATCACGAGATTGCGGATTTCTGTGAAATCTTCCATCGCGAACCGGACGCCTTCGCGGCCAAGTCCGCTGTCTTTAACGCCACCATAAGGCATGTTATCGACACGCCACGACGGCACGTCACCGATGACGACGCCGCCGACGTCTAGCTCATCCCAAGCCTGCTGCATCTTGTACAAATCACGGGTAAAGATGCCTGCTTGCAGCCCAAACACGCTGTCATTCACTTGACGCAATGCCTCGTCGAATGAGCTGAACGAACTCAGCACTGCGACAGGGCCAAACGCTTCCTTCGTACAGACATCCTGCCCGCTTGGCACATTCTCAAGCAACGTGGCTTCGAGCATCGCGCCATCTCGATTGCCGCCGCACAACACGCGACCGCCCGCAGCTTTCGCAGAGATGATCCATTCGTGCAATCGCTGGGCCTCTCCCTCACTAATCATCGGCCCCACGAACGTGTCTTCGTTCTTTGGATCGCCAGCGATCAATTTCTTCGTTGCCGCAACGAACCGATCCCGAGTCTCATCGTAAATCGACTCGTGAATCAGCACCCGTTGGACGCCAATGCAACTTTGTCCGGATTGATAGAACGCACCGACAATCAATCGATCAATCACATCATCGAGATTGGAGTCGGCGTCGACGATACAGGCTGCGTTGCCGCCGAGTTCCAAGACAACTTTCTTCTTTCCCGCTTGAGCCTTCAGTCGCCAGCCGACGTCTGGCGACCCAGTGAAACTCAGCAGCTTGAGTCGTTCGTCGGTCGTGAATAAATCCGCACCATCACGATGGCACGGCAACACCGAAAACGCACCTCGCGGGAGACTTGTCTCCGCAAGTATTTCGCCAATCAGAATGGCTCCGATCGGCGTGCGGCTGGCGGGTTTGAGCACGAACGGGCAACCGACCGCGAGTGCCGGTGCGATCTTATGCGCCGCCAAATTGAGCGGGAAATTGAAGGGAGAAATGAACGAACACGGCCCAATCGGGACACGTTTCCACATCCCGCGATAACCGCGAGCACGTGGCGAAATCTCCAAGTTCATCACTTCGCCAGTTTGTCGCACCGATTCTTCGGCAGCGATACGAAACGTATCAATAAGCCGCGTGACTTCGCCCCGCGCGTCCTTGATTGGCTTGCCGGCTTCGATGCAAAGTGACATTGCCAACTCGTCGAATCGCTCGCGAAACCGATCGACACAATGCTGCAAAATATTTTGGCGTTCATACGGCGGCATTTGCCGCATCGGCTCAGCCGCCTGGGTTGCAGCGCCGATTGCAGCGTTGATAGCTTTCGCGTCAGCAATCGCCACACGTGTTGCGACTTCGCCGGTGTATTTGTCGATGACCGCCAAGTCACTATTGGGCGATTGGGGTTCGTTCGCGAGGTAATACGGATAATTTTCTTTGAGCATGGATCACTAATCGTTGTCAGAGTTTCGTAAGAACGTACATGCGTTTATACCGCAGCACTCTTTTCTTGGATCTCGTGATTCAAGATTCGGTCATTATCCGAGTAGTCCACGGGGACTTCGATCACGTGAACGCCCGGCGTGTCGTGACACTTCGCGATCAATGACAACAACTCCGCTGCGCTCCCGACACGATATCCGTGAGCTCCGTAGCTCTCCGCATATTTGACGAAGTCTGGATTTCCGTAATCGAGGCCAAACGGTTTGAGTTTCATGTGTGATTGCTTCCACTTGATCATGCCGTACGCGTCGTCTCGAAGAATCAGCACAACGAGTTGCAGCTTCATTCGTACTGCGGTCTCGAGTTCTTGCGAATTCATCATGAAGCCACCGTCACCACAAATCGCCATCACCTTGCGATTCGGGTGCACCAATCTCGCTGCGATCGCTGATGGCAAACCGGCACCCATCGTCGCTAACGCGTTGTCGAGCAGCACCGTGTTGGGAGCACTCGCACGATAATTTCTCGCGAACCAAATTTTGTAGACACCATTATCTAACGCAATGATACCGTCTTGCGGCATTGCGCTTCGCACATCAGCCACAAGTCGCTGGGGATAGATCGGATAGCGATCATCGTCGGCGCCTTCGGTGAGGTGCGCGTCGCCGACTTTTTTCACTTCCATAAACCGATCGAAATTCCAATGCCCTTTCGGTGTAATCCGCTGGGTAATTTGCCAGATCGCATTGGCGATGTCCCCGACAACTTCAAGCTGTGGGAAGTAAACCGGATCAACTGACGCGGAACTGAAGTTGATGTGAATGACTTTCACACCACCGGGCTGCATAAAGAACGGTGGCTTCTCGACGACATCGTGACCCACGTTGATAATCAAGTCCGCCGCTTCGACGCTGCGATGCACAAAGTCGCCTGAGGAGAGCGCCGTGTTACCCAAGAACAGCGGATCGTTCTCGTCAATTACGCCTTTGCCCATCTGGGTCGTCACAAACGGGATTTGAGTCTTGTCGATGAACTGGCGCAGCATTCCGCGAGTCAGCTTGCGATTGGCGCCGGCACCGACGAGCAGCATCGGATGCTCCGCCTTTTCGATCATCTCGACGGCTGCTCGAATCGACTTCTCTTCAGCGGTAGGTCGCCGAACCAGGCTTGCTGGGACCGGCGCTGTCGAAACTTCTTCGCGGGCGATGTCTTCTGGGAATTCCAGGTGAACGGCGCCTGGCTTCTCTTCTTGAGCCAATCGAAACGCTTCGCGGATACGTGATGGGATGGCATCGCCACTGACAAGTTGTCGTGTGTACTTGGTGATCGGTCGCATCATGTCGACCACATCGATGATTTGAAACTGGCCCTGCTTGCTTGATTTCACGGGCTTCTGGCCAGTCACCATGAGCATCGGCATACCGCCAAGTTGGGCATAGGCAGCCGCCGTCACGAAGTTCGTCGCTCCCGGACCGAGCGTTGCCATGCACACGCCAACTTGTCCGGTTAAGCGTCCAAGCGTCGCCGCCATGAACCCCGCCGCCTGTTCGTGCCGCGTCAACACCAATTCGATCGTGGAGTCCGAGAGTGCTTCGAGCATGTCGAGATTCTCCTCCCCAGGTATCCCGAAGATGTAACGTACGCCCTCAGCCTCCAGGGCTCGGACAAATAATTCAGCAGCTTTCATAACGGGCTCGCGGTCACGTTGTTGAACAAGCAGATTTCAAATGTAATTCGCTGCCAAAGCAGTCCCCTCTAAAGGCTAGTCGATTCTGAGTAGCCGGTGTGGCGAGAGCGTATCCCTTCTGGAAATGCACCTTTGTACACTCTCGCAAAACACAGGGCCGGACTTGGTCGAGGTTGCCCCGCGTCGAGCCGCTCCGTAAGTTGACGCCTAACTAACGCATCCCAGACATATCGCGACCATGAGTGCCCGCAATGAGTGATTTTTTCGAACGTAGCCTGATCGTTCACGAACAACTTCGCGGCAAGCTTGGCATTGTGTCCCGAGTCCCGATTCACACTTGCGAGGACTTGGCGATCGCTTACACCCCGGGTGTGGCTCGACCATGCGAAGTCATCGCCGCTGACCCACGCCGTGCTCGCGACCTGACGATCAAACGCAATTCAGTCGCGGTTGTCAGCGACGGTTCAGCGGTGCTGGGGCTTGGCAACATTGGCCCCGAAGCCGCGATTCCTGTGATGGAGGGCAAAGCGATTCTGTTCAAAGAGTTTGCCAACATTGATGCGTGGCCGATTTGTTTGAACACGCAAGATTCACAAGAGATCATCGACACCGTTCGACGCATCGCCCCGGTGTTTGGCGGCATCAATCTCGAAGACATTGCGGCGCCACGTTGTTTCGAAATCGAACAGGCCCTTCAAGACCTCGGCATCCCCGTCTTTCACGACGACCAACACGGCACAGCGATCGTGCTGCTCGCCGGCATGATGAACGCTGCGAAAGTCGTCGGTCGCGAATTGACTCAGATGCGGATCGTCATCAACGGTGCTGGCGCCGCGGGAACAGCCATCGCGAGACTGCTTCGATGCGTCGGTCACGACCCGAATGTTTGCGTTCCCGTGCAAGACGTCATCGTCTGTGACACGCGCGGCGCGATCCATCGCAATCGCGAAGACTTAACACCCGAGAAACGCGACTTGCTGCGGTACACCAACCGCGAAAACCGTACCGGCAGCGTTCACGAAGTGCTGGAGGGTGCCGACGTCTTCATTGGTGTCAGCAAAGGAAATTTGCTCACGGCAGCACACATTCGCACGATGAACTCCAACGCGATCGTATTGGCGATGGCGAACCCGACTCCAGAAATTATGCCCGACGAAGCTCGTCTCGGAGGCGCCACGGTGATTGGCACTGGACGCAGCGACTTTCCAAACCAAGTTAACAATGTGCTGGTTTTTCCAGGCATCTTTCGCGGAGCGCTCGACAGCGGTGCCAAACGCATTACCGAAGAAATGAAAGTCGCTGCTGCGAAGACGTTGGCTGCGTGCATCGACGCCCCCACAGCCGATCGAATCCTGCCGGACGCACTCGATCGCACCGTCGCACCACGCATCGCCGAAGCCGTCGCTCGTGTTGCGATAGAGAGCGGTGAGTAACGCTTAACTCGAGTAACGCTTAACTCAATCGTGCGGGCGGGGACGCAACTGACAAAACAACGCTTTTTTCTGGTCGGGAAGCGAATAATCGAAACCGCACGAACGAAGGAAGTCTTCGGAAGAACTAATCGCGAGGATCTCCATGACACCGAGATCGCGAGCACGATCGACGCAGTGCTTGACGAGCTTGTGACCGATCCCGTGGCGACGAAAGTTGTGATGCACCGCGAGGCACTGGAGCTCGGCCAACTTGGGGCTGTAGATTTCGACTGCCGCAAACCCAACGCACTTGCCGTCGGATTCCGCGTAAAAGCCGTGGCGCGTCAGCTCAATGATTTCGGCTTCCGAGCGACTGAGCAGCAAATGCTGAGACACATACGGTCGCATCAAAGCATGAATGGCCGCCGCGTCACTTGGAAGCGCTTGGCGGATTTCTACGACAGGCTCGGATTCAACGGTTTCAAAATCATTGGCTTTCGGTGCATCAGTCAATTCGGTTTGCTCTTTCGCTCGGTTGGGAATGTGGTTGTTTGACAGGCGACACTAATCGTTGATCTTCACCGGATTGGTCGCCAATTTGATCGTCTCGCGCATCAAACCAGCCGGAGCTTCGCGGCCCGTAAACAGTTTGAATTGATACGCGGCTTGGCGAACAAACATATCCACACCAGTGATGACACGAGCTTGCTGGCGCTTTGCGTACTTCACCAGCAAGGTGTTTTCTGGGTTGTAGACGGTGTCGAACACAACCATCAACGGGTTGAGCGCCGATTCCATGTAGGGACTGCTATCGACGTCTGGATGCATCCCCACCGGTGTTCCGTTGACGAGCAATCGGTACCTGCTGTCATAGCGGTCGTCCCACAACGCGTAACGACAACCGAGTTCACCAGCAAGCGACTTGGCTCGATCTTCCGTGCGTGAACTGATCGTGACTTCCGCCCCTCGTTGTTTCAGCCCCCAAGCGATCGCACGAGTCACGCCACCAGCCCCCAGAACGAGTGCCGTAATACCATGCATCGGGTTCTTAGCACTGGCGTCGAGCTTGAACGCCTCCATGATGCAATCCATCGCAGCACGATAGTCGGTGTTGTAACCGGCTCGGTGGCCGTCTTGTGTCACCATCGTGTTGATCGCACCGATGCCGTTGGCAGCTGATTCGGCTTGGGTGCAATAGTCCATCGATGCGGTCTTGTGCGGAATCGTAATACTCAGCCCGTTGATTCCCAGCTCATCGCAACTTTCCATGAACGCATGTAAGTCATCTTTCGCGACACGAAACGGCAAGTAGCAAGCATCAATACCGAGATGCTGGAATGCCCTGTTATGAATCAGCGGGCTGTAGCTATGTGCGACCGGATCTGCGACCACACCAAAAATCTTGGTCTTCTCGGTGATGTTCTCGTAGTTGTAAAGCGATGACATTTCCTTCCAACTGATTTGGCCTGGCGCGACTTCCTTGTCTTGGCTGAACGCCGCGTAGGTGAAGGGGGACCCCAAACGATTCGCTAGAACTCGCGTGATGACACCAATTTCGCCCATGCAAATCCCAATGGTCGGAACCTTAGCGTTCTTGACCATGTTCATCATGCGCAGGTTGTCCGAGAACGTCGTCGCCATCGTCGCAATCTTGACGATGTCTGGGTCGAGCTTCGACATGTTTGCGTGGAGTTCCTCGAGGTTCTCCGGCGTCTCGTCAAAGTTATGTAGACTGACGATCCGCTTTGTCTTGCCATAGCGAGGGATTTTGTCCGCGATATCTGACTCGAGATCGACGTACTCGACACCCGAAGCAATCACGCTGCGAAGCAACATCAAACGCTCTTCTTCGCTCTTCATCCACCGACCACCATCGGACTGGCGACGAGCCGTCACGACCACCGGAGTCGGCCGATTCGTGAGCAAACGACTCAAATCGATCGAGCGGCCAATGAAATCCACACGCAATTCGACCAGTTTCGCTCCCTGTTCAGCGAGATATTGGTGCTCCGCAATCATGCGGGTGTGCCGGGTTCGACCAAGGCTGACGCAAATCATGGTGGGAAAATTTCTTACTTCGCGAAAACGGAGGGGAACAATCTTTGCTCCCGTATACTTGATACTTGTCCTGTTATTCCACAGGAACTTCATGCCAATCCCCCCAGCGTACGAGTCGCGGAGGATCGGCAACAGCCTATAATAGCCAGACTCACCTGTGCGAGCGGGGTTCGCCATCCGACGAATTTCCAAAATCCCGACTACGAGCCCAAACACCGTAATGCAACTTCGTAATTCCCTCTCGGCTGGTCAACCAAGGTCATCAAAAAGATGCCACCGATGGCGTTTGGTCGCTTACGCCGCTTTGCTGCTGGCTGGCGTCGCTACCGCCAACAACGTTGGTTCTTTGCGGGCTGAGGATCCAGTCGCTGGGGCGCCCGTCACCTTGGGAACCGGCGATTGGCCGCTGGCTCGTGGCGATGCACAGTCCTCCGGAGCCATTTCGCAAACCTTGCCAAGCGATCTTTCCGTCCTCTGGGAATTCAAAGCCAACGAAGCGATCGAAACCACTCCAGTGATCGCCGACGGCCGAATATTCGCAGCCGACGTGATGGGCAAGGTCTATGCGATTAACTTTGACGACGGCAAAGAAATTTGGAGCCGCGACTACGACACCGGCTTCCTTGCGTCGCCATCCGTGCGTGAATTGCCGCTGCGTGCATTGCCATCGAGCGATGAGGCTTCGAGCAATGCCGATTCAACAAGCGGCTCGATCGTTGTCGTCGGTGATGTCGAAGGCAACTTGTATGCGCTCGATCCATCCACCGGTACCGAGCGTTGGAAGCAGTCCACGGACGGTGAAATCAACGGTTCCGCCGCGTTCTTTGACGACAAAGTGCTTGTGACGAGCCAGGACGGAAAACTCTACGCATTCGCGATTACTGACGGTACACCCGTTTGGACGTACCAGACCGACGACCAGATTCGTTGCAATCCGACGATCGCTGGTTCCCAGACGTTCTTGGGTGGATGTGACGGCAGCTTGCACCGTGTCGACTTGAATACGGGCAAAGTAATCGGCGAACCGATGCCGCTCGGCGGTCCGACAGGAAGCACCGCTGCGGTCGTCGGTGACAAGGCCTTCGTTCCGATCATGGACGGTGCCGTGCTCGCATTGGATTGGAAAGCGGGCAAAGAACTCTGGCGTTACGAAGACCCCGATCGACCTCAAGAGTATCGAGGCAGTGCCGCCGTAACGGACTCACTTGTGATAGTCACCAGCCGAAACAAGTTCGTCGACGCGATCTCGATCGAGACTGGACAACAAGTTTGGCGACACACGCTTCGCCGTCGCTCCGACGCATCACCCGTTGTCGCTGGCGATGATGTTTGGATCGCCGCCACCGATGGGCGGCTCGTACGGTTGTCCAAAGCGACCGGCGAAGAAACTTGGCAGTACGAAATCAGCGGGGCGTTTGTGGCCTCTCCCGCGATCGCACACAATCGCCTCATTATCGCGGACGACAACGGTGTGATCCGGGCATTTGGGCAAAAAGGGCAATAGACCCGCGAAAACCATAGAAGCTGAGACATCAAACCCGCATCACGTGAAGGCAATTCCGTGTATCCTAAACCTATCAACCGCAACTCCCTCCAGCAGACATCTGCCGTATGACGACCGCATCGAGCGACAAGAAGACCGAAGTCGGCAGCTACTTCATCTCGAACTATCCGCCGTACAGCCAATGGAATCGTGATTCGCTGCCGGCGGTCCACGAAGCCTTGAACAGCCCACCCCAGGCGACGACGCCTCTGGGGTTGTATCTGCACATTCCGTTCTGTCGAAAACGCTGCAAGTTCTGCTACTTCAAAGTCTTCACCGACGTCAACTCGACCGAAGTCCAGCGATACGTGGACGCGCTGTGCAACGAAATCTCGATGGTCAGCGAGCTGGCCGTGATGGGGGAACGCCCATTTCGATTCGTTTACTTCGGCGGCGGAACGCCGAGTTTCTTGTCACCGAAACAGCTCACCAAACTCGCCGAACGACTTCGCGAACACATCACGTGGGACGGAGCCGAGGAAGTCACTTTCGAGTGCGAACCAGGAACGCTGAGCGAGACCAAAGTCAACACGCTTCGCAATGAACTTGGCGTGACTCGTTTGAGTCTCGGTATCGAAAACTTCTCCGACAAGATTCTCGAAGAGAACGGTCGCGCTCACTTGAGCAAGCAAGTCTTCAATGCGTGGGAATGGATCACGGCAGCCAAGTTCCCGAACGTCAACATCGACTTGATCTCTGGCATGGTCGGCGAAGACTGGGACAACTGGCGCGAGAACATTCGCCGCACGTTGGAGTTGTCGCCTGAGAGTGTGACGATCTACCAAATGGAACTGCCGTTCAACACAGTCATCAGCCAAGACATTCTCGGCAAGAAGGTCGAGAACCCCGTCGCTGACTGGAAGACCAAACGTGACTGGGTGGACTACGCCTTCAACGAGTTCATCGCCGCGGGCTACAGCGTGAGCAGCGCTTACACCGTCGTGAAGGATCCGTCGAAGGTCAACTTCTCGTACCGAGACAACCTCTTCTCGGGTGCGGATTTGCTCGCAACAGGCATCGCCAGCTTTGGTCACGCCAATGGAGTGCACTACCAGAACCTGCCCGACATGAATCAGTATCTCGAGACGATCGAGTCTGGCTCGCTTCCACTTGGCCGCGGTTTTGCACCGACCGAGCACCAACGATTGATTCGTGAGATGGTGCTGTTGCTCAAGCGAGGCTACTTGGACGCTGGCTATTTCCGCAGCAAGTTTGGCGTCAATATTCTTGACGATTGGAAAGAGGCCTGGGCGATGCATGTGAATGACGGATTGGTGACCATCGACGGTGACTCGATCCGCTTGACTCGCGATGGATTGCTTCGCGTCGATTCGATGCTCCCAGTATTCTTCGAGCCGGAGCACCAAGGCATTCGCTACACATGATCGACGACGGGCCGACTTTAAATCAAGGAACATCAGAGAATCAAGGAACCTCAGAAACGTCGCCCGACGAATTTACCTTCGCGATGGGTGAGTTTTCAGCAACGTTTCCACGCGATCGCTCGTACGTCACCAACCACATGTGGGCGAAGTCGATCGGCAATGGCGGCTGGCGATTTGGGTTGACCGCGTACGCCGTCCGATTACTCCAAGATGTCTATTTTCTCGATTGGCTTGTCTCCGTTGGCCAATCGCTCGGTCACCGACAAATGCTCGGAAGCATCGAGAGCAAGAAAGCGGAGAGCGATCTCTTCTCACCGATCGCGGGAACACTATCGGCGATCAACGACGAGGCCCTGAGTGACCCCTCGATCATCAACGCGGATCCGTACGGCGACGGCTGGATGATCGAGATCGTTGCGAGTGCTGGCGCGGACGCAAAATTGCTTTCGCCAGACGGATATGCCGAGCACCTAATCCAAGCCTGGGACGTGGCCCAGAGAACAATCAAAGGCCAAGCCAACGAGTAGTAAGAATTAGGGACTTGTCTCTGAGCTTCGTTCAGTCATTAAACGTGCTCTAGAGACGATCGACGGCGAGAAATAGCGTGGAACGAGCCAGCTGTTGTCGCCAAGAGGAACGGTGACTTGCACGTCGACGATCGCGGTGTCTTCAAGAATCGGATTGGGAGAAATCAACACTGTCGCATTTCGAATCCCTGCTGCATTGAGGTGAGTTTGAGCAACGGAGCCGACCTTTGAGGCGCTAGCACCAGGGACAATGCCACTCCGAGCGGCGACATAGGCTGCGTGAGCCGCTCCGTGACGCAGCATACTCGCTCGGTAAAATTCGAAGCCCGCGAACAAGAGCAAAATCAACGCAGCAAACGTCACAGCGAATTCAACAGCCGCTGCTCCACGGCGAGTTGATTTCACCTGTGTTATTCGAAGAGGGCGTTTATCGATCATGGCAGCAAATTTAACATTTGTCTAAGAGGGGCTGTGAAACTCTACGAGAAAACTATTTTGTCAGCAACGTTGGCAGACGGCGAGCGATCGTGCGAAACGCGGCCTGCAATTGCGCGGCGTTCACAGCGTGAAAGTGTTCACCACCACCGATGGTAGCGACGGTTTCCATATCAGTTTGATTTGCTTCGTCGCTAAAGGTAACACTGAAGACTTTGACTCCTTCTGCGACCAAAAACGGTACTGCATCGATCGGGCTAGTACCCGTGTTGTGAATTCCATCGGTCATCACAATCATGACTTTAGAAGCGAACGGGCGTGCTGTCGCTGGATCAATCAGCGGAGCGAGGCCCTGAAGCATTCCGTCGCCAACGGCCGTCGCTCCTTGCACGTTGCCGGACGAGATCGCATTGAGCGAGGTAAAAATGTTTCCGTAATTCCTTGTCAATGCAGTTTCCGTGGACACGGTATTACTATAACTCGCTAAACAGACTTGCTCGAGATCTGGCGAATACGACAATTCGGAAACAAACGTATTGATTGCGGCAACAAGATCGAGCCAACGAGAATTCGGTGGCACGGGGTTTCCAAATGTCCATCCGGAATATGCCGCAGCAGGCATGCCGCCGGATAGAGTACTCTCGTTTGCTGCGAACGCCATCGAACCGCTTCTATCCACAACAAGCGAGATGTCGATTGCCAATTGAGTCGAAGTCGCGCTCTTCAATGGCCTAATTTCGACAAGGCTGCCAAACAATGGGAATATCGGCTGAACCAAAGGACTGCCACTCGTGGCCAATGACTTTGTCGTCAACCGCACGGAATTTCCAACAGCTGCAGGAGTGAACGAGTACTCCGATGACATCGACACCCGTGTACTGATTCCAAACTCCAAATCCGACGCATTGATTGGAATTACAACTCCACCCACAGGATTTCGGCTCGCTGCATCACGGGCGGCTGCGAGGGCAGCAGCTTGATTCAACGTACTGATATATGTTCGCGTCGCCGCCTTCGCGGAAGCATCAGCAGCTATTTGCGCTTCCGTACTGACGCATTCGATGTAGGCGATATTTATTGCGAACGAAGCCAAAATGAACAAGACTGGTAAAAAGATCATCACAAGCGTCATCGTCGCTCCGTGACGTTGATGCATTCTAGGCTTGGGTGAATTCATCGAGCGATGAGTTGAATTGGTATTCATAGTTTGCTTGACTCAATCGGCGCGAAGAGAAACAGCTTCCGTAAGCGACTTGTCGCCGTAAAACCATCCGCCCAGCAAAGAGTTTTCCGCGTAGTTCGCTGTAACGATGACTTGGAGATAATCGCCAGAGACGACTGTCTGTGGATCGAGCGGAACCATCGACACCGAATAGCTTTGAATGTTACGATCATCCAACAGCAATTGGCACTGGTCCTCGACGGTCGTCGACGTGCTACTTGGAATCAATCCTACACGCACGCCCTCATAGGCAGTGACCCTGAGCGTTTGCTTCAAATGAATCATCGAGCAAGCTTCGATGGTGGCGAAAAGCACCAGCACCAAAATGGGCATACATACAGCCAGCTCAACGACCGCCATCGCTCGGCGGCGACGGCGACTTTTTGTGCGGCAAGGCAATGATGCTCGGGAGTGCAGATTCATTTAAGCCCGGACTATTCACCAAGACCGATAGCATTTTAGAGACCCATCGCGTGATTCGTTGCGTTTAAGGAGTTATTCAACGACTTCAAAACCGCAACGAGGATCACGCAATGGGTGAAAGCCAGAGTAACCTTTTTGAGCC